>CBDATE010000038.1:0-16557 GCA_965199815.1 Pseudomonadales bacterium | reverse complement strand
TGATATCTTTCACAAACCCGCCAGCAGCGAAAGTTGGGTCAGTTATCATCAGGATGCAAACTACTGGGGGCTGGACCCCTATGAGATCTGTACCGCATGGATTGCGTTGACAGACGCCAACGAAGAAAACGGTTGCATGTGGTACATCCCGGCGAGCCACACATCCAGTAAACTGAAACATGAAGAGACAATCGACCCGGCCAACGCACTGACGCGCGGACAGACAATCCCGGTGGGACTCGACGAAAAGAGTGCGGTTCCGGTGATTTTGAATTCGGGACAGTTTGCGCTGCACCATTGTCTTCTTGCACATTCATCGGGACCCAACAGGTCCGGTCAGTCGCGAACCGGGCTGGCCGTGCGCTTCTTGCCGTCTCATGTTCGACAAACCGCCGGTCCACCGATGTCTGCAATTCATATCAGCGGCGCGCGAACGCACCGGGGTTTTCGGGATGATCCTCCGCCAACAGGCAGTCTGACACCCCGGAACATAGCGGCGCACGATCGTACGATGGCACCGCATGCCGTAAACAGCTACGCAACAGCCTGAGCAGGACACGCCATGTCATACATCAAGGCCTTTGAACCTGCGGAATTTGAACGGCGCGTGAACGACGTTCGCAGACGCATGGATGAACAGAATCTTGATCTGCTGATTTGCCAGGATCCTGCAAACATGAACTGGCTGACCGGGTTTGACGGCTGGTCGTTCTATACACCGCAGGCGGTGCTGGTTCACATTGATGAATCCGTTCCAATCTGGTTCGGACGGGCCCAGGACGAAAAGTCCGCCCACATCACCACCTATCTCCCGGCAGAAAAGATCATCGCTTTCAGTGAACCGCTGGTCCATCACCCGACCAATCATCCATTCGATGAATTGTGCACACTGATCAAGGAATGCGGCTGGGAGCATGCGAAGATTGGTGTCGACCTTGATGCGCACACTTACACGGCGCGCGCGCACCGGCATCTCGTTGACGGTCTCCCGAACGCGTCCATTCAGGACAACCGGGAACTCGTCAATTGGGCGCGTCTGGTGAAGTCTCCTGCGGAACTTGTATACATGCGTGAAGCTGGCGCGCTTACAACCCGTGTCATGAACGGTGCACTGGAACGTATTGCACCCGGAGTCCCGCAACACGAAGTGATCGCGGGTGTTTATCACACGCAGATTTACGGTGGTCCGGACATGTATGGCGACTACACGAGTCTCTGCCCACTCATTCAGGTTGCTGAAGGGACCAGTACGCCACATCTGACGTGGACGGATGCGCCATTGCCGGACGAGGGACTCGTGGTCATGGAACTGGGATCGGCGCGTCGACATTATCACGCACCGTTGACACGCACGGCGCATATCGGTCCACCACCCCGTGAAATCGAAAAACTGGCCAATGTCATTGTCGAAGGCGGTGATCTGGCGCTGGAAAAGGCACGACCTGGCGCAACCTGCGCTGACGTGGAAGCGACGTGGAAGTCTGTCCTGAAACGCAATGGATATGACAAGGAGAGCAGGGTCGGCTATTCGATCGGCATTGGGTTTCCCCCGGATTGGGGCGAAAGAACGGCAAGCCTGCGCCCCGGTGACGAGACAGTTCTCGAGGTTGGCATATGTTTCCACTTCCAGTCAGGCGTCTGGTTGGAGAACTACGGTGCTGCTGTCTCCGAGTCCTTTGTTGTCGGACCGAACGGCGGTGAAAGACTCTGTGATGTTTCGCGAAAACTCTTCGTTGTGGACGCATAGAACGCGTTGAATATTCACAAGACCTGTTGGATGAGATGAACAACAAGCCGTTTCCTCGTACGGAACTCGACGCACGCCTGACACGGCTGCGTTCTGCCATGACGGATCGTGATCTCGATGCGCTTCTGATCGCCACCCCGGAAAACATCTACTACCTGACGGGACTCGATCACTGGGGCTTTTTCGCTGCACATGTCCTGATCGTTCCACATGACGGTCCTATGACACTTGTCGCGCGTGCGATGGAGCGCATCACAGTCGAGAATCAGGTCAGCAATGCAGAGTTCATCGGGCATGCGGACAATGAGGAACTGTCCGATCGGGTCCTGAACGTTCTCGGGGACGGTGGTTTGTTGAATGGACGGCTTGGTCTTGAAGAACAGGCCCTGTTTCTGACACCGCGCATTGCAACGCTGATCAAGGAAGGGGCGTCCGGTGCCGAGTGGCACGATGGTTCCGATCTCGTGAAACAGTTGCGAATGATCAAGTCGCCACTGGAGATGGATTACACCCGACGCGCAGCCTTGGCAGCTGATGCGGGGACACTGGCAGCCATTGACGCCATCGGTGACGGCGCATCGGATTATGAAATCGCGGGTGAATGTCAGCGCGCCATGTGTCTGGCGGGGAGTGAGTACCCCGGATTCGGACCGTTCGTTCGACCGACATCACGGCTCGGAGAGGAACATACGACCTGGTGTGGAGAAGTATTCCGCAACGGTGATGCCGTATTCCTGGAAATTGGCGCAGCGTATCGAAAGTACCAGGCGCCCATGGGACGCCTTGTCTATGTCGGCAACGCACCGGTGGGTGTGGAAAAATCAGTCACCATGGCGGTTGAGGCAATGGAGGCAATACGCTGCGCAATCGTTCCCGGTGCCGTCGCAGGTGAGGCGTATGCCGCTTGGCGGCGTGTTGCGAGACGGTACGGGCTTGAAGGGTACGAGCGCCATCATTGTGGTTATCTGGTCGACATCGGATTTCCGCCAAGCTGGACGGGTGGCTCAAGGGTTCAGGGCTTGGCTCCTCATTCGGATCTTGTCCTGCAAGTGGGCATGACCTTTCACCTTCATGCGTGGTTTACTGATACGAATTGTGTCGACTACTTCATTTCCAATACGGCCATGCTGACGGAAGAAGGTTGCGAAATTCTGACGGTGCAATCTCCCCAGGAGTTGATTGTGAAGTGAGGATCGGTTTTCACGCCTGTTCTCGCGACACAAGTTCGCCGCACTTTTCGATCAGGGCCTTGACGCGGTCTCCCATGATGGCGAAGCGACTGTCGCGCGTCTGTCCCTTCAGATAGCGAATGTAGATCTGCTGAACGATGACAGCGGTCTTGAAGTGCACGAAAACCTCGTACCAGGAAATTCGCGATACATCGAAACCGGTTTTTTCTGCGTATCGTTCGACAAGTTCCCGACGGGTCGGGAATCCCGGTGCATCCGTTGGCATGTAGACCGCGGTACGCCAGCGTTCACTGTCCCCGTGTTCGCTCCAGTAGGTCAGCAAATTGGCGAGATCGAGCAGGGGGTCGCCGCGCGTACACATGTCCCAGTCGAGCACGGCAACAGGGACGGCCGGATCTTCCCGTGAGACCAGTATGTTGTCGAGTTTGTAGTCGTTGTGTACCAGCGTGGTTGCCACGGGTGCCGGGGTTTCTCCCATCAACCAGGATACAACCGATCCTGCATCGGGCGCATCGTCATCGAGAGCCGCTTCCCAACGCTGTGCCCAACCGGCAATCTGACGCTCAATGAATCCCTCCGGTCGTCCGAGGCCGTCGAGCGCGACCTCGGCCGGGTCGACCTGATGAAAACTTGCAAGAACGTCTGCCGTCATTTCACCAATGCGCCGGCACAGATCTGGGTTGTCGCGCGTTCGTTCGGGATTTGTCGCACGCAGGACAAATCCCTCGCGGCGTTCCATGACATGGAAGGCGCATCCAAGAATCGAGGTATCGGTGCACAGCACGAATGACCGGGGCGCGAGATCCCATGAACGCCAGAGACGTGAAAGAACGCGGTGTTCGCGCTTCATGTCGTGGGCCGATGGCGCGACCGGTCCAAGTGGTGGTCGCCGCAGGACAAATTCACGTCCCGAGAAGTCCAGGAGATATGTCAGGTTGGCATGGCCGCCACCGAATTGCCGAACACGCAGAGATCCGCTTGCACCTCCGAGATTGTCCCGCAACCACGGTTCCAGGACATCGAGTTCAAGTCTTTCGTCTTCCCGAATATCGATCGTTTCCGGGTCGATCATGTCTGAACGAGCCTGTTCCGGCGGAAACAATGGCGATCAACAGATTTCGAACAGGCCTGCCATTCCCTGGCCACCACCGATACACATCGTGACAACAGCTGTCCGTGCGCCCCGCCTTTTCCCCTCGATCAGCGCATGTCCGGTCATGCGTGCACCCGACATGCCGTAGGGATGTCCGATCGAGATTGATCCGCCGTCGACATTGAGCTTGTCGTTGTCGATACCAAGCCGGTCCCGGCAGTAGATGACCTGTACAGCAAAGGCCTCGTTCAATTCCCAGAGATCGATGTCATCGACCTTGAGGCCATTGCGTTCCAGCAGGCGCGGTACCGCAAAAACCGGACCGATACCCATTTCGTCCGGTTCGCATCCTGCAACAACCATTGACCGATAAATGCCGAGCGCCTGGAGTCCCTTTTGTTCAGCGACACGGCGCTCCATGAGTACGCATGCTGATGCACCATCGGAAAGCTGACTCGCATTCCCGGCAGTAACGAACTGATCTTCTCCGCGTACAGGATTGAGATTGGCAAGATCCTGGGTGGTCGTTGCCGGTCGGTTGCCCTCATCCCTCTCCAGCGTCACGGTTTGCTGCGAGACTTCGCCGGTCTCCTTGTTGGTGACCAGCTTGACCGTTTCCAGGGGTACGATCTCGGCGTCAAATCGACCTTCCCTTTGCCCCGCACCGGTGCGTTGCTGGCTCTGGACTGCATAGGCATCCTGTTGCTCGCGGCTGATTCCGTACCTGTCCGCGACGATATCGGCCGTTTCAATCATGGGCATCCAGAGTTCGGGCTTGTTGCATTCCAGCCACTCCTCGCGTGCCCGGAAATGGTTCTGGTTCTCGTTTTGTACAAGGCTGATCTGCTCGACTCCTCCAGCGACAGCGACGTCAACCTGGTCGACAACGATGCGTTGCGCAGCAGAACTGATGGCTTGCAGACCCGAACTGCAAAACCGGTTGATGGTCGTGGCAGCTGTCGTGACGGGCAGTCCTGCACGTATGGCTGACAGACGGGCGACGTTGTGGCCGGTCGCTCCTTCGGGCAACCCGCATCCGATGACGACGTCTTCGACCTCACCACCGTCGATGCCGGCCCGCTCGACAGCGTTGCGAATGACATGACCCGTCAAGGTTGCACCGTGCGTGTTGTTGAACGCACCACGGTACGATTTCCCGATCGGTGTACGGGCGGTAGAGACAATCACGGCTTCACGCATGGCAGTTCCCCGTTATTCCAAGATGCATCGTCAGGATTTCGTCTTGTCGAATTCATCAAACGACATTTCGTCCTCGACAAGGCGTTTCAGCAAGGATGCAGGTTTCCAGTATGCCTTGTGCGACACGGCGTGTTGTCGTTGTACCCCCGCGAGGATCTCATCAAGACCGACGCATCCGGCCCAGTGCATCGGACCGCCGCGCCAGACAGGGAACCCGTAGCCGTTGATATAGACAAGGTCGATATCGCTCGCGCGCAGCGCATGTCCTTCGTCAAGGATTTGTGCACCAATGTTGACCAGTGGATAGAGTACGCGTTGCAGAATCTCCTCGTCTGAAAACTCCCGGCGTTTCAGTCCGAATTTTTCAGCTGCTTCGATTGCAAGAGCCTCGACCTCCGGGTCCGGGATTCCTGTTCGCGAGCCCTCCTCGTAGAGGTAGTATCCACGCCCGGTCTTCTGCCCGTAACGCCCCATTTCACAAAGACGATTGGCGATCCAGGCACCCCGACTGTCCGGTGCTGTACCGTTGTTTTCATCCTTGCGTTTCCGCCAGCCGATATCCAGTCCGGCCAGGTCCATGACGGCGACGGGTCCCATTGCCATCCCGAAGTCATACATGACCGTGTCAATCTGATCCGGGCGCGCGCCTTCCTCGATCATCAATGACACTTCGCCAAAATATCCTTCCAGCATGCGATTGCCGATGAAGCCGTGGCAGACACCGGCGATGATTGGCAGCTTGCCCATCTGGCGAGCCAGTTTCATCGTCGTGACAAGATTGATATCGCTGACATGACGCGAACGGACGACTTCCAGCAGGCGCATGACGTTGGCGGGACTGAAAAAGTGCGTACCCAGAACATGACCGTGTCTGTCGGGTATGGAATCGCCAATCTCGTCGACATTCAGATATGACGTGTTTGACGCCAGAATCGCACCGGGTTTCGCGATTGAATCGAGACTGGCAAATACCGATTTCTTGATTGCCATTTCCTCGAACACCGCTTCGATGATGTAGTCCGCCGATGCGAGATCAGACATTGAAACCGATGGCGATATCAACGCCAGGCGCCGGTCTGCTTCCTCGGCTGACAGACGACCGCGTTTGACTGACGTTGCGTAGTTCCTGTGAATGGTCTGCATGCCCCGATCGAGTGCCGCCTGGTCGTTTTCCACGACAACAACCGGTATTCCGGCATTTGCGAAGTTCATCGCAATACCACCGCCCATCGTTCCGGCCCCAATGACACCGCCTGAGTCGATTTGCCGGGGTTTTGTACTGCGATCGATCCCCGGGATCTTTGTTGATGCGCGTTCTGCAAAGAACACATGGCGCAATGCGCGGGATTCGTCGGAATTCACACACGCTTCGAATATTTCGCGTTCACGTTTGATACCCGTGTCGAAGTCACAATGAACGGCAGCTTCGACACACTCGATACAGGCGTAGGGCGCCCGCATTCCTCGTGCAGACCGCACAATCTCCTTGCGCTTGCGATCGAAGAGAGCGCTATCAGGCGGTGTTACCGTCAGATCTCTTGTACGTCGATATGAGGTCTGCGTATCGACAATGTTGTGCGCAAACGCCATTGCACCGTCGAGCAATGTGGATTCCACAACCGCGTCAACGATACCGAAAGACCGTGCATCCGACGCGGAGACATGGTTGCCGGCGACGATCATGTTCAGCGCGTTTTCGACTCCCGCCAGTCGTGGCAGTCGCTGTGTACCACCGGCGCCCGGCGGAAAACCCAATTTGACTTCCGGCTGTCCGACAACCGCCGACCTGTCGATGACGCGATAATGGCAGGCCATCGCGACCTCCAGGCCACCGCCCAATGCATGTCCGTGAATTGCAGCGATAACCGGTCGCGGACTAGCCTCGAATGCATTGATCACGTCGTAAAAACTCTCTTCACCGTCCGGCCATGGCAGTGAAAAGTACCGGATATCCGCGCCCGCTATGAAACCACGGCCTGCACCGATCAGGACGATTGCAGCAATATCCGGATTGTCATTCGCTCGTCTCATCCCGTCGCAGATTCCACGCGGGACACCCGGACTCATGGCGTTGACCGGTGGATTGTTCACGGTCAACACTGCGACAGATCCATGTTTTTCATACTCGACGAGCGTCATTGTTCCTCCATGACGTGGTGATGTGACACCGGACTATCCGTCAGACGGCATCAACTGTTCAGTGACGTGCGCTATCGGGCGCAATGATTCAAGTCAGATCTTGAGGATTGATGATACTGAAAGTCTGAAGACTCGAATTCATGCCGCAACCGAATGCGGGAAAAAGCTGCTGCTTGCGAACGGCAACACCGGTAAGTTCAACACGCCGAACTGCAGGTATCAGGAAATAGCGCCTGTCAGGGCATGGCAGTTCCGTGATCTATATGACCGGGGGTGATCGCGTTGAGCGAGATCAATTCGTCTGCGAGATCACGGTTGACGGATTCTGCGCATCGTTCGGACGGAGTGCCGTATCCACCGCCGCCACCCGTAAAAATTGCGAGGATATCGTCTTTTTGCAATGTCATGCCGGCCTTGGAATCGACTTCGATGGTCTCGTCTCTCCGCATGACGCAACACCGTCCCGGCTTGCCCTCGCTACCGCCGAAAAGGCCCGCAGGCGCGATCCTGAAGCGATCCGCATAGATCGCAAAGATGACGTCGTCTTGCGTGATCTGATATGCACGGGTGAAGCCCATGCCACCTCTGAACCGGCCATCACCAGCCGAGTCCGGCAATACGCCGTAATCAACAACGCGAAAATAGTCGTACTCCATGTCGAGTGCTTCGACTGGCGTGTTGGAACAATTCGAGAGTGGACTGTCGATGGCGTCACAGCCGTCTGCCGTGGCTGAAGCACCGTATCCGCCGCCGAAGATTTCCACATAGACCCGATAACCGTCCGGCTTGAGGTGTGAGAGTGCAAAGACGGCTGTTGTATCAAATCCACACGCGATCACCTTCTCCGGCGCCGCACTGGCAAGCGCTTTCATGACGGCATTGAACACGCGGTACGCCGGTTCCATTCGCGCCCGGACCGGCGCAGGCGGCTTGGGATTGAGGATCGATCCATAGGGCGCGGTAATCGTGAAGGGACGTTTGACACCTTCGTTGAATGGAACGTCCGGACTGGTCAGGACTGATTTCACACAAGCCAGCGCTGCAGAAATCGTCGATGAAAACGGACAGTTCAGATTGCGTGAAATCTGTGAAGCGGTGCCATCGAAATCGATTGCAACATCATCTCCGCTGATCGTCACACGGGCCTTGACTGGAAGGGGCGTACGCGTGATTCCATCGTCGTCAACGGCATCTTCACCCTCGTAAACACCGTCCGGAATCTCGGCAATCGACGCCCGGACACGACGTTCCGAATAGTCGAGCAGATCGCGCATTGTTTCGACAACGGCGTCCTTGCCGAACTTTGCTGCGAGTTCCCGGGTACGCAGCGCACCAATTGAATTGGCGGCAAACTGCGCGTTGAAGTCACCGATCGTCAGTTGTGGAACTCGGATGTTCGCCGCGACCAGGCGTTCGAATGGACCACCATTCCAGTCGCGATCCATGTTGTAGCACGACGGCGGAATCTGCAGGCCCTCCTGGTAGATATCTGATGCATCGGCATTCAGTCCCGGTGCGCCGCCCCCGAGGTCGAGGTGATGTGCGACCGATGCACCGAACCCGATAACTTCTCCCTCGAAGAAAATCGGTGTGAATATGAAGACATCGGGAAGATGTTGGCCACCATTGAACGGATCATTCGTGATGTAGAAATCGCCGGGTACCAGACGGTCGACCGGATGGGTCTCTGCACAGGGTACGAATGTCATCTTCATCGGACCGAGCTGCATCGGGATGAGTTCAGCTTGGGCGACTACGTTTCCGTCACGATCGAGCAATGCGGCCGATGCGTCCTGCGCCTCCCGGACAATCGTCGAATAGGCACTTCGAATGAGTTTCGCACCCATTTCGCGTGCTGCCGCAATGATGCTTTGAGAAATGACCGCGTAATCGACGGGATCGAGTGCCATTTCAGTTGCCTCCCGACTGGTTGTTACACAACCGTCTTCATCGACACACCCGCGTCGGCAAACGGGTGTCGGAATTTCGGGTTCCTGACCGTTACAGACCAACCGGTTACCCTACCGCGCAAATCAGGCTACCCCCGCATCCAATGTTGTGCAAGTGAGAGTCTTGCGTTGTTTGTAAGGCGTTGAAAGACAACACGAAAATGAGGGGATCAAATCTTTTTTCCCCCAATGTGTGTCGTGCAACCCGTTCAAATTGAACGTTTCATGAATCTGCGTGGTCCGGATCGGCGCGGATTTCACCCCGGGGGCGTGGTGGATGTGCCAAACTGTTGATATCAAACAATATGATGTATTGGCACAGGTCGCACCGGGCGATAATCGTGTGTTTTGCACCAACAGGGCAAGGAGCCCGACAGCGCCCATGACGACGCCGCAACCTTTCACTCTTTTCCTGGGATGACGTCGACCTGCTTGACGACGTGCAGCGTCTCAAGCGGGTTCTCGAGTTTCTGCCGAACGATGGGATCATTGAGGGGCTGGAGACGCGGCGTGGTCACGGCCGCAATAATTATCCGGTTGCAGCGCTGTGGTTGCCGGGATTGTTTTCCAGCATCCGTCGGTGGCGTCGTTGGTGCGCGAGATGAACCGCAACCCGGCGTTTCTTGATATCTGTGGTTTTGTTCCGTTTAACCTGGTGCGACGGGTTCGCGCTTATCAGGACCCGGAAACGGGCGTTATCCATTTTCCCGGTTATGTGTCGCAATCGCCGGTACCCGACGCACGCAATTCCTCGCGTTTTCTGTCATCGCTTGTGGCTCTTGAAGCAGAGAGTGGTGTGATGTCGGCGATGGCCGTGGCGTTGCGTCATCAGATGCTGGAGGCATTGCCAGACTTTGGCGTTCACCTGGGATGTGACGGCAAGGCGATTGAGAGCCATTCGACTGGACACAAGGACATTTCGACGGGTTTGACATCGGACCCGGATGCGGACTGGGGCAAGCATGAGACGCATGGTGTGGACAGCACGACGAACAAGGCGTGGACGAAGGTGAAAGGTTGGTTCGGCTAGACGCTGCATCTGATTGCCGACACGACCTATGAGGTACCGGTGGCGGTTTCGGTGACGCCGGCATCGTCTTGTGAGCTCAAGACCCTGGAGGCGATGCTGCCCGCCATATTTGAGGAAAGCCCGGCGCTGGCCGAGCGGTGCCAGTACTTTTGTGCGGACCGTGGCTATGACAGCGGGCCCTTGAAGGCGTCATTGTGGGACGATTATCGGATTCGTCCACTGGTTGACACACGTCTGCTATGGAGGTCCGAGAAGAAGGAGGCGGGTTATGATCCGTCGAAACCGATCACGCGGCCGCGCGATCCGGATCGCGCGGACACGCTTGTCTACACGGAGAAAGGTGAGCTGTTCTGCATCTGTCCGGAAATCAGGGAGCAACGCCCTCTCGCCTTTCATGGCTTCGAGGCGGATCGGACGTGCTTGAAGTACCGGTGTCCGGCGGCTGCGTATGACATTGATTGTGCCGGTCGGGCGGCGTGTGAGGCGATGGCCGGGTGTCGCACGAAAGACTATGGTCGGGTGGTGCGGGTTCCGTTGCACACAGACCACGCGAACGCCCTGGGGCA
Source organism: Pseudomonadales bacterium (assembly GCA_965199815.1). Lineage (GTDB taxonomy): Bacteria > Pseudomonadota > Gammaproteobacteria > Pseudomonadales > Azotimanducaceae > Azotimanducus. The sequence continues at coordinate 5,643 of CBDATE010000038.1, read as the reverse complement.
GCCCGACCTGGAAGCGCAAGTACAAGGCGCGTACAGCCCTTGAGCGGATCAACAGCCGCATCGACCAGGGATACGGCTTTGAAAACCATTACATCCGCGGCCGGGCACAAGATGACCCTGCGCGTGAACTGTCGATGTGCGTCATGATGGCCCTGGCCCTGGCCAGCGTCGATCAGCCCGCGCACATGCGCAGCCTGGTCAAAGGACCGGGTTCGGCGGGCTGATTGCTGTTGCCTGGTGGTCTGCCGGGCAGCGAACGATTTCGAAAATTTGGCCATTTTGCAGTCAATCGGCGATTTCGGCGTGGTCATTGACGCTTCTGTCGCGCCGGTGCCCGCGCAAGAGTTTTTGCCCTTGCCGCACTTAGCCGGCTCGCGAAAATCGGCACAACGCAGGCGCCTACTTGACAAGAATACCTAATGTTCATAAATACTTAGCCACGTGGAGGTAGTCACAATTTCGTTCTTTTGATGTTCTTTCAGGCATTGAGTTCCCACGTGTGACCGCATCCATATGCGCTCAATGTCTTTTGATTGAAGCACATTCTTTCGGAAACCGGAGTGCACTCGCCACCTCGCAAGAGGAGCGAGCAGTCTTGTGATCTGCTTGGGAGTTTCCCCATGGAACAGCAATCCTACCCCCCCCCCCCCCCCCCCGTACGTACGGGATCGCATCGGGCGCCCCGTATGACCTGCTCACCACAGGAAAGCGGGAGGCGCCTGTGTTCGGGAACCGGGCCGGCGGGGTACACGATCACGCCGAGGTCACGCCGAGGCCAGTTGCACCCGGGCCTTGCCGTCCTCATCGCAACACTGCTTCCCCTTGTCGCGCTTGTCGGCGGCTTGCAGCCCACCAGCGTGGCCGCCCAAACCGAAGGACCGGTGATCACGGACATCTGGCTGGCTAACGGCCAAACCGACCCCAGACACCGTGAGGATTTCGAATACGGCAAGACACCACCCGAGACGATCTATGTGGTGGTGACGTTCAACGAGGATATCAAGCTTAGCGAGGATACGTCGGGGCTGACGCTCACCCTGACGATCGGTGAGCGGCAACGCGAAGCCGCGTACGATGTCCAAACACTCGATAACGAGCTTCGCTTCAGCTACAGGGTTGTGGCCAGTGACGAGGGGCCGATCAGAGTCGGCGCGAATGCGTTGCGCGACAATGGCAATACCATCTACAAGAAGGATGGCAACGCGGGCACACCGGACGATCAAGCGATCCTGGACCACTCGGCAAGGCCGCTCGGCCACCGGGTGGGCGGCCCGACCAAGGTCAGGAATCTGAAGGTGGAGCCGGCAGGTAGCGGGAAACTGAGGGTCACCTGGACGGAGGCGAGCTATGCGCCGAAGGGCTATCGCCTGTCCTATCGGGAGGGAAAACCGGGCAGTGGGCTACTGCGTTGGCCAGTCGCGGTGTCCGGCACGGTGATCACCGGCCTGACGGACGGCCAGAAGTACGTAATTCGAGTGGACACATTGGATGACGACGGCGAGGCAGTTGGAGCCACCACGGCGGTAAACGATTACGGCACGCCGCCGGGTGCTCCGACGAAGCCGAGGAACCTGCAAGTGACGCCGGCAGGTGGCGGGAGACTGAAGGTCACCTGGACGCCGGCGATCAATGCGCCGTATGAGGCGCCGTCTGGGGCGCAGAATAAGGCTCGTTATCGCGTGTTCTATACGGACTCCGAGACGGGTGTCCAGGAACGGTGGACGACTGGGATACTGGAAACGCCGACGGCTGTGAGCACCGTGATCTCTGGCTTGAAGGACCGCGTAAGGTACACCATCAGAGTGGACACATTGGATGTCGAGGGCAATGCGGTCGACGCCACGGCGGTATACAACACTTCCGGCAAGCCGGGTCTGCCGACGCAGGTGACGAACCTGCAAGTGACGCCGGCAGGTGACGGTAAACTGAAGGTCACCTGGACGGCGGCGAGCTATGCGCCGAGGGGCTATCTCCTGTTCTATCGGGAGAATGAGCAGGGCAGCGTGGAGCGGAGGTGGGCACCGGCGGTGTCCGGCGAGGTGATCACAGGCCTCACGAATGGCCAAGAATACAAGATTCGAGTGGAAACGCTGGATACCGGGAAGAAAACTGATGAGGCAAATCCGTCAGAGTCGGCCACGGGGAGGCCGACTGGACCGCCTGCCCGCGTATCGGACTTCTCGGTCGTGGCGACCGACAACGGCAAGCTCACCGTCACATGGACGACGTCATATGCGCCGCACGGCTACATGCTGCGCTGGCGCAAGATCGACGGTGGTTTCAACGAAGGCGTGCAGCTGGACGCGAGCACTACGGAGTACGAAATCACCACCGGCCTCGAGGCCGGCACGGTCTACCGGGTGCGTATCGACAGCCTGAACGAGGATGGCGGTCTGGTCTCGGGTACAGCGTTCGCGAAGGACGCCAGGACCCGGACAAACGTTCCGAGCCCGCCGCAAGAACTGACGCTGACGACGAAAAAGGACGACCCGCAGCTGGATCCCGGGGAGATCAAGGTCACCTGGAAAGCGGCGACCAACGCGCCCAATGGCTACATGGTGCGTTGGCGCCAGAGCGGTACCACCACTTTCAGCGGAAGCAGCGGAACCGTGCAAGGAACCAGCCACACCATCCGGAACCTGGTGATGGGCACGAAGTACATCGTGCGCGTCGACACCCTCGACAGCAACGACAACGTCGTCGCCGGGGTGTTCGCCAGCGCTTCGATTAGGGTGGAGCGCAGCCTCACGGCGCTGACCATCACGGCCGTCAAGCTGATCACCGGCAAGTTTGATGCCTCCCCCTATGGAGTCGGTGTCTACGGGCCTGGCGACACGATCTGGGTGTCGGTGACGTTCAGCGAAGTTGTTGCCTTGGACCCTGTTATCCTTGAACAGGTCTGGCCCACATTCACGCTGATGATCGGCAACCGGGAGCGGCAAGCGACCTGGCAAGGCCAGTTTAACGGCAACGAGCTCCGCTTTGGCTACAAGGTGGTGGCACAGGATGCGGGAGAGATCCGGTTCCGAGAAAACAGCCTGCGCTCCAACGACTACACCATCCACAAGATGGGAGAGGCCAACGCGGAAGCGGTATTGACCTACACCGGCGGGTTGAAACCGGGAAACTGGGTGGCGCCGCCGGTGCGCGGTCTCGTGGCGCGGGCAGGCGACGAGTCGCTGGGTGTGAGCTGGGATGTGCCTCAAAGCACGCGCTGGCAGTATCGGGTGCGCTGGCGGGAACGTCGGGCGGGCTCTGAGCTGAGCGAAGGCGAGACAGTATCCGGCACAAGCTACACGATTACGGGTTTGAAGAACGGCCAAACCTATGTCGTGCGGGTGGACAGGCTGGACGACGACGGAAATCTGATCTACGGCACCAACTTGGCGGTGGCAGGCACACCGCGGGAGGCGGGCACACCGCCGACAGAGCCACGCGAGCTGGAGCTGGCGGAGGGGTCGGCTGAAGGGACGATCGAGGTCACCTGGCAGCCGGCGGAGATGGCGCCGAACGGATACATAGTGCGCTGGCGCGAAAGCGGCCCCACCACCACTCTCGATAAGGGTGTTTTGGTGCACGTGGGCACCCAATACACGATCACGGGGCTGACCGTGGGGACGACGTACATCGTGCGGGTGGACACCCTCGACCGGAACGCTAGTGTCATACCCGGGGCATCGATGAGCAAGTCGCTCACCTTGACCGAGCCACCGGATCCGCCACCGGATCCGACGGTGCAATTCACAGAGGTAGCCGTCCAGGCAGCTGAAGGCACTACTCTGAATTTCGAGGTCAAACTCTCGGGGGCGCCGGACCACGAGGTCCGGGTGCGCTGGCGCACCAAGAAGGGGACGGCGCAGACCGACGACTTCGAGGCTGGCATGGGCGATCTGGTGTTTGCGCCCGGCGATACGATCAAACCGATTAAGGTGAACACCAAAAAGGACGCTATCGACGATCCCGATGAAACCTTTACGGTCGAACTGTTCAACGCCCGCGGTGCGGAGCTCGGGAAAAACACCGAGGCGAAAGGTACAATCACCAACAGCGATCCGATGCCGGCGGTCTGGCTGGCGTATTTTGGCCGGGCGGTAGCGGAGCAGGCACTGGACGGGATTGTCTGGCGCATCGGGACGGTGCGCAGGGCGAGCTGGGAGGCGACGCTGGGCGGGGTGCCGGTTGGCAGTGCCACGGCCGTCGCCGGAGAAGCGGGCATCGGCCATGCGGACCTTCTGTCAGCGTTCGATGACACAGACCACAAGTCGCGCGGCGACCGCGAACCGGACGCCATCACATTGACTGACTTTCTGGCGACCAGCAGCTTTGCCGTGGCCGACACGGAGGACGGAACCGTCCGCGGCGTCGCCTTCTGGGGTCGAGGGGCACGGTCGAGCTTTGGTGGCACGGATGGCACAGCGAACGTGGACGGCACGCTGACGGCGGCAATGCTGGGCGCGGACTACGGCAATGACGGCTGGCGGGCAGGTGTGGCCGTCTCCGGAACCGAGGGCAAGGGCAGCTACCGTGTGGCGCGCGAGGGCGCTGGCCGGATGCGGGTAAGCCTGGTTTCCGCAATTCCCTACCTCTCCGTGACACCCTCGGAACGGCTCAGCCTGTGGGCGGCGGCAGGCACCGGCACCGGAACCATGACACTCACCCCGGAAGACGCGTCGCCAGCGGAGACGGATATCGATTGGCTCATGGCGGCGGCTGGCCTCAGGGGCGAGCTGTTGGCGGAGGGTTCGGGTCCCGCGCTGGCCCTCCTCTCGGACGTGCTTTGGTCCAGGACGACCTCGGACCGCGCGGACGCCTCGGGTACGTCAACCAGTCTGGCATCCTCCTCGGTGGCGACCTCAAGGGTGAGACTGGGCCTTGAGGGCAGTTGGACGCTGCCACAGGGCTTGATGCCGAAGCTGGAGCTGGGTGTGCGCTATGACGACGGCGATGCGGGTTCCGGTTTCGGCGTCGAACTCGGCGGTGGTTTGACCTGGAGTGTGCCGAACTCGGGCTTGCACTTCGATGTATCGGGTCGCACCTTGCTTGCTGCCGGCGACGGTCGTCGTGGCAACAGCGGCTTCTCTGCAACTCTGGGCTACGACTCGCGCCCGGACAGCGCCCTTGGCCTGTCGCTGAGCCTGAGCCGGGACGTGGGTGGTGCGTCGAGCGGCGGCCTTGCGGCGCTGTTTGCACCGGACATGCCGTGGTCGGGCGACGACGGCGAGCCGGCCCGCTGGGCGTTTGAAGCGGCTTACGGGTTACCGGCCTTTTGCGGTCGATGCACGACCAGCACGACGGTGGGCTACAGCACTTTCGACGGCGGGCGTAGCTACAGCCTGGGCTGGCGCCTGGAGCCTGTTGCAAACGCGGAGGGCACCTCGGATCTGTCGTTCGGCCTGCGGGCGACGCGCCGTGAGACTGCGGGCGTGCCGACCGATCACGGAATCGAGGCCGTGTTTCAGTACCGCTGGTAGGGGCACGACGCCCCCCAGGGAAGACATGCTCTCGGCGGGCGCTGCGCATGGCTGACATGCCTGATCGGTCTGCGCGACGGAGGTGGCTCGTATGCTGTCGCCGGCAATGTGTCGCGGCAACCGGGCCCGTGACAGCGCCGCGATGATCGGGGTTCCGTCAGGCGGTCGCAGG
>CBDATE010000037.1:0-7859 GCA_965199815.1 Pseudomonadales bacterium | reverse complement strand
CGCGCCGCTCGTGCTCGGGCGCCTCGCCCCAGGGCCGTACGCGGGAGGCGCGGTATCGCTCGACCTCGAATCGGCCGAGACCGCGCTGCGGAAACGGCCTGGGCCGTGGTTGCGGACTCGCGCTCAGTGTGATGGCGGATCGTGGTGGCTCGCACCGAGGTCCGAGCGCATCGGGGCGTCGGCGAACAGCGACTTCCACATTCGCGGAGTGAGCTCAATGGCGCGCTTGGCCGGATGCACGCTGATGCGCTGGAGCACATCGACCAGGTAGGTGCAGGCATCGACCTCGTGCAGCCGGCACGTCACCAGCAGACTCTGGATGATGCCGACGCGCTGTGCGCCGACCTCGCTTGAAGCGAACAGCCCGTTGCGTTTCCCCGGAGGAATCGGACGCAGCGCCCGCTCCAGGTGGTTCGTGTCGATGGTCACTTCGGGGGCGTCGAGAAAGACCTCCAGCCCTGCGCGGCGCGCCTGCGCGTCGCTCAACGCCTTGGCCAGCGGGCTCTTCGGCACCCGCTCGGGACGATGGCATTGCGCTCGGCACCAGCGCCAGAAGGTCTCGACCTTCGCGGTGTGCTTCATCCGTCGCAGCCTGAGCCTCGTCCAGCCTGCGCCGCCATTGGTCGAATGGGCTCAGCGCCAATCCGTTCGCCGCGCAGAGCTTGCCCCGGGTCTGGCCGCAGCGTTCGAATCGCTCGACCAACGTCCGCCACTGCGCTGCGCCGCGCCCGACCTCTCGTACCGCCTGTCTGCCTCATCGGTCCGCTCGCCTCCGTGGGGTGGGGAGTGGCGAGTGAACCAGACGGGACTCCCGATCAGAATAACGGCTTCCTTTGGCCGCTGACTTTCGCACGGCTTATCGGCGAGGCGGGAGATATCGACGTGTACGGTGTCCAGTACGCACAGGTTCGGATCCTCACCGTCGAAGACATCTTCGCGGATCGACGTTTCGATATGCCGGGAGTCGTCGCGCGAAGGTCCGCGCAACATCCGCTCTTCACGGCGTGAGGGGTGCCCCGGTGGCCAGCCGGAGCGGCGCGTGATTGCAACGGCAGCAGGGGTGTAGCCACCTCCGACAGTGGCTCGAGATTCCACGCCGGATTACACTGAACGACCACCTCTGTGACATGGTTGCACAATGGGGCCCGAAATGACTAATCACTTGTTCACCGAGCCTGAACTCGACGCTCAACTGCACCGCAGGCGACTCCAGATCCCGGCCACAGTAGATGGCATACCTGAAGCTCGATTCCTGATCGCCAACGACCAGGAAGTTGTCGAGCATGTGATTCAGCAGCTCTTCGTGGAACCGATCGTGCTTCAGTTGGATGCGAAGACGATGACCCCGACCGAGACGCAAGTCGACGTCTCGGATGATCCGAGTCCATTCCTCCTCCGCGGCTCCTTCCGTCCCGGCACGCGCGTGGACATCGACATTCCATACACCGGCGAGGACTGGATATTCCGCTATCGCACCAGTCCATTCTCGTACACGTATCCTCGCGCCGAAGTGACACGGGGCTCTCTTCGCATTTCAATCTCGCTGCCCCACGACGCCGAGTCGGAGCAGTTCAAAGAAGAATACGACCGCGAGCTCTGCCTGCTCAGGAAATATGTCGACCGCTCGCACGTTCAGGTGACAGCCTACAACGAGAACCTTGGATCCCTAGTGCCTCAGGCAGTCGCCGACCGCCGAGCCCGCCTCGACAAGCATGCGGATATCGCCGAGCTACTGGACATTCCTCTTGCGGTGAAGGACGGAGCACCCCCGATCGCGCCGGTACGGATCGAAATTCGTCAGCCTCCGACCCTGCCCGTCCCGCCGGAGACCGGCCTCGCGCCGGAACCCGGCATTGCCGACGAAACCTACGAGCATATCCTTCATTTCATTCGCCACCAGGGGCGAACGTTTGAAAGAACGCCCGGCACATACGCCCTGCATGATGAGGAGGGGTTGCGGAACATCATCTTGGGACAGTTGAACGGCCATTTCGAGGGCGTTGCAATGGGTGAGGCATTTCGCGTTAGCGGAAAGACCGACATCTGTATCGAGACCGACAGCCGTGCCGCATTCGTGGGCGAGTGCAAACTGTGGACCGGCCCCGCAAGCCTGACCGGCGCACTGGACCAATTACTGGGTTACCTCACCTGGAGAGACAGCAAGGCGTCCGTCATTGTCTTCAACACTCGAAACAGGGATTTTTCGAAGATACTTGCGACCATTCCCGATGCGCTCCAGAGACACGGTCTGTTCGTCCGCGATCTGCGGTGCCAAGAGACCGGCGAATGGCGCGTCCTCATGCGGAGCAAAGAAGACGAGGGACGACGGGTGACGGTCCACATCTTTCTATTCAATCTCTACCAAGCTCCCGACGCCGACGAAGGCAGAGGATAGCCTACCGTCTCCCACCGAGTATCCAACTCTCCCGCATTGGCAAGAACGAGGAGCGCAAGCCACCCAGACCCGACAGGGCGAGCAGGGTGCTGTACCGCGGGTCGGACAGGCCGGATGAGAGACCAATGAGAGACAAGAGCCAACCTGTTGCCCGAGCAATTCCACGGCCTACAAAGGACGGACTCTACGCCTAGAAAAACCGCGACCCAATGCCATCAACACCAATGCAGCAAATGCGTATCGTTCAATCGCGCCCCGGGGCCGTCTGGCTCGACGAGCTTCCAGCTTCTCCACATCGGCCGACCAAGGGGCGCGCCTCACATGAACGTACACATCGCCGAGGGGCAGCGCCAGGCAGGAAACGACGGAGAAGAAAATGACCGAGTACGAAGCCGCCACCCTGCTCACCCGCTCCATCGCGCTCGCGATCGGAGTCGGCCAGCTCGCCGTCGTGTGGTACGGCATCCGCATCATGCGCATCGCTGGAGAGCGGCGAGCCAGAGAGCAAGACCAGCGACATGACGAGACGATGACGGCGCTACAAGCACTCATCGCCCGCAGCACCGTCAATCGGGATTGATCCTCCGAGCCATGCGCGCAACGCGACCACGCACCGGCCGGCATTAGCCGCATCGCGGGCCAGAAACGTCAGCATGAACACATGCTCGGTGTACTTCGCTTGACGAGCCCCGACGCCGCTTGGCCTTGAAGCATATCCGTGATCTGCTCCGCCATTCGGTCAGGCGACGGCGTCCTGTGCCTCCAGCCATCGTGAATGCGCTGCCAGCTCACTGGCGTGCTGCTCCTGTTGGCGACGCCGCTCATCGCTGGTGACGTTCAGGAAGATATCGGCGTGGAACCTGTTCTCAAGTGTAGGTGTGGCAACCACGGTTCGTCCGTTCTGGGCGGCGTCCCTGACCGCCACCACCGCCCAACCGTAAAAATTCAAGGATGGGGTTCTGTTTCGTCCTCGCTCACGAGCCAATCCCGTCAGCTCGCCGAGCGGTGCATGATCCACCCGATCCACCGAGATCGACTCCGCGTCCTCGTGTTCCAGATGTTCAAATCGATCCGCCCGCTGCGTGCGCGATTACGCCTTCTGCGGGAGAACACGCTTCTGCCGAGCCGTTCGGCGGCATCCGGATCCCCCGGCTGTGATGCCATCCGTTCGTTCCGTCACTGCTCATCACGTTGGACGATGCACATCTGCTCTCTCGGAGACTCCTCACCATGTTGTAGAGGCACCACGGCGGAATCCCATTCCTTCAGCCATCTGCGCTCGAACGACGACGCGCCTACTCATCAGCGCCCGCAACTGCTCACTCAAGAAATCATCGGGGAGATCCGAGGCGGTATCGTAATGGGCGCGCCGATTGCGTCCTCGGATATGCGCGTAGCAATCCGCCTGTCCGTCGTTGTTCAGCAAGACGAGCACCAAACCGGGTGAATCGGAGGACTGGAAGTGGATGGCGATCTTGGCGTCCCGGGTTGGATAGCAGCAGGGGCGAGCGGGTGCCGCACGAGAGATTTGAGAATCCGTTCCGCTTCGTCTTTCACGATCGAGTCGATCTCCGGGAAACGTTCCTCGGCGATTTCGTCGTCGACTTCCGACAGCTCCGCAAGGGCATCGGCAATCCAGTCGGAAGTCCATGTCATTGGGGTCGAGATCCGAGTGCCGCTTTGTAGGTTCCACGATCGGCGTTTCACATTCGCGGCTCCACGCGGCGAGGTCAGGACGCTCCATCCGCTTGAGTGGCCTCCCTGAAGCTGCGCCAGCCCGGAGAGCTCGTGTGCAAATGCAGGCAGCCTGTATTCACGACCTATCGGCACCGCACCGACACCAGCTTGCATCGTCATCACCATGTCTCCTCGCGCTGCAACCCGGCAATCCGATCTGCCAGCCTGTCGAGTCGGGTGAAAAGCTCCGCCTGCGTTTCGAAGGCGTCAGGATCTGTTGACCGGATGTGAGTTTGTGTGTTGACGAACACGCCGTTCTCGTCCTGTGCCGACTTCTCGACCACACGCCACAACACCCATCCTCCATCGTCATCGGCGAACGCAATGCGAGCCGACGGCAGGTACTGTGCGCCAGGAGACGCTTGATTCACCACCGTCGCTGCGTTCGCCGGCATGAACTGGCCGAGGTACCGATCGGCGGCGCCGTCCTCTACGGCCGGCATGTGCGCCGCAGGGGGATGTCCCATAGTCTGTTGAACTTGGTCTGAGAGAGGTGGCGACTCCTTCACCTGTCGTGTGGTAGGACAGGGGTGCGAACCAATAGAAGGAGAAGCCACCATGGCAAAGCATCGCAGTCCCAAGAATGAAAGCCAAGCCTCGGTTGGGAAGTCGCTGACGGTCGAGGTTCCGCTGCCCGTGCTGGGGGCGCTGAGCGAGACCCGAGAGGCGTTCCATGAGCTGTGCATCCGCACCGGCCAGCAAGTGCTGCTGGCGATGATGGAGGCGGACCGAGAGGCGTTGTGCGGTCCAAAGGACCGGCATCAGGCGGGTCGGCAGTGTTGGCGTGGAGGGAGCACCGCAAGCCGGGTGACGCTTGGGGGCCGCCAGGTGGAGCTGCCTCGCCTTCGGGTGCGAAGCCCCGAGGGTGAGGTGGCGTTGGTGAGCTTTCAGTGGGCGGCGTCGAGCGACGCGATGGACGCGCACACGCTGGCGGCGGTCGCGGCGGGGGTGTCGACCCGAGACTCTCCCAAGCTGCTGGACCCGATGCCCGAGACGATGGGCGAGCGGGGGACCTCGCGCAGCGCGCTCTCGCGCCGATTCGTGGCGTTGTCGCGCAAGCAGATGGGCGAGTTCCTGTCGCGTCCTCTGGGCGAGCTCGACATCGCGGCGGTGTTCATCGATGCGAAATACTTCCACGAGCACTGCGTGCTGATAGCGTTGGGCGTGGATTCTCAGGGCACCAAGCACGTTCTGGGGCTTCGCGAGGGCTCGACGGAGAATGCCCCGGTGGCGCGCGCTCTGCTCGCCGACCTGGTCGAGCGCGGGTTGCCGACCGAGCGCTCAGTGCTGTTCGTTATCGACGGGGCGAAGGCGTTGCGCCGGGCCATTGTCGATGTCGACGGCGAGCGGGCCATCGTGCAGCGCTGCCAAGTGCACAAGACGCGCAATGTGCTCGCTCACCTGCCCGAGCACCAGCACGCGAAGGTTGGGCGCTGCCTGCGCGAGGCCTTCGACAGCCCCTCGGCGGCGCGCGGTGAGCGGCGTCTTCACAATCTGGCTCGTTCCCTTGAGCGCGACTCCCCCGGCGCCGCCGCCTCGGTGCGCGAGGGGCTCACCGAAACCCTCACCGTCGTGCGCCTGGGGCTGACCGGTGCCTTGCAGCGCACCCTGCGTTCGACCAACGCCATCGAGAACCTCAACGCCTCGGTGGAGCGCTACACCCGAAACGTCAAGCGATGGCGCGGCGGGGAGATGATTCAGCGCTGGGTCAGCGCTGCTCTACTGGAGGCCGAACAACGCTTCCGACGGGTGCGAGGCTTCCGTGACATGTCGCGCCTGATGATCGTCTTGGACAACCCTTCCGGCCACTTCAAATCATCTCGGAAGGCCGCGTAGAATCCCGAACTCAGGAGCTCGCCACCTTCAAAGTTCAACAGCGAACGGGACATCCCCAAACGCTGACTTTTTGATTCTTTCCACTAATATCAATATCTTGTATCGTCACTACCCAGGAAGTTCAGCCTAGTACGCCAGATGATTCACGATCGCGTCTAACGCAATGAATTTCGAGGCCGCCTCTTGCAGCTCTCCCGACGCATGGCTCCAGAACACCACTTCGACCCGAAACCCATCCTCGACGAGCTGTAGCACCGCGGGCACGTAATCGCCGTCTCCGGCCACGAGCGTAATCGTGTCATGGTCCTTGTCGGCAATCGTATAGGCATCCTTTGTCATCGCCGCCACGATGCCCGTGTCGATCTTCTTCTCCTTATTCTTGACGTTGCGCTCTTCGACCTTGACTTCGAAGCCTGCCTTCTCCGCAGCCCTCCACAAGGAGTCATTGGGCGGGGGTCGGCTTCCAAACAGCATGCATCGCTTGATGTCTTCGTTCTCATTGCCAGCGACGTAATGATAAAGACGTCCGAAATCCAGCTTATAGCTGTTATCCAATATGTTGTCGTTCATCGCATCAAATATGTTCATCGCGAGGCCAGCCTCGACAGCCTTTACTCGCTTGCCCTCAATGAACACATTGGAATTGTCGACGTAGACGAGCTCGCTCAATTGTTTCTCCTTGGATGCTTGCTCCATTGGCTCGTGATGAAACCGAAGTGAGCTGGATGATTTCGATCGTACCGCAGGAACCTCGAAAGCGCCGCTTCCTTAAAACGACAAAACGACGTATATCGGTCTGGCCTCCCAATCCACGCATTTTCACTACGCGATCGTCATACGCACCGCAACCCACGTCATCGGGTTACCCCTGCACAAAATCCACCCTCAGTGTACACGGTCGCGCCACGCCGGGAGGTGGAAGGTCACCCAGAGGGCAGAGCCAGATCACTTAAAAAATATCTTGATTACCACTCAAGCCAAGTCCAACTTAAGCAGCCGCTCCGGCATCGGCGGCGTCCTCAGCGCCACATGGACCAGTCTCGGGATCATGTCGGGCAGGTCGAAGCGACGATTGAACCGATACTCGAACTCCGACAAGTAACGCTGTGCATACTTGGGACGAACCGCATGATAGGTGCCGCGCAAAGCATTCTCGATGTTGCCGAGAATCGTGTTCACCCACCGGAATTCGGGGTGCTCGACGCTGGTGCGTCCCCTGCCGACCACGCGCCTGTCATGCTCGCAGCCCGCGGCGGTGACACCTTGAAAGCAGGCCAACCCGTCGCAGAGCACCCGCGTGCCGGCATCGAGGTGGTGCTGCGCCCAAGCGACGATTTCGGTGAGGCGCAAGCCCTCGACGACGGTCAGCTTCACGCGCAACGGGTGGCCTTCCTCGCTGGTCTCGACGGCAGCGACAAAGGGGATTTTGCCGGGTGCGCCCCGACCGCGCTTGCCTCCACTGCGCTCGCCCCCGAGGTAGGCATCGTCGAGCTGGACCTGTCCGGTGAGGGTGTACTCGCGGTCTCGCTCCATCATCACCTGCATCAGCTTGTGTCGCATGCGCCATGCGGCGTTGTAGGAGATGCCCAGATGGCGGTGCAGCTTCATCGCCGAGCATCCTTTCTTATCCTGTGTCATGAAGTAGATGGCCTGAAACCACACGGTGAGGGGGAGCTTGGTGGCCTCGAAGAGGGTGCCGGCGGTGATGGAAGTCTGGCGGTGGCCGTGGTTGCACTGCTGGAGCTTGCGGGTGCTCGACTGGCAGCAGCGGTCATGGTCACAGTGGGGGCAGACGAAGCCGTTGGGCCAGCGCCATTGATAGAGGGCATCGAAGCATTGGTCTTCGGTTCCGTAGAGTGAGAGGAATTCGTTCAAGCTGATGCCTTGTCTG
>CBDATE010000036.1:0-8035 GCA_965199815.1 Pseudomonadales bacterium | reverse complement strand
GAAACGGCGCTCCAACACCTGCTCCTCATCCACGATCGGCTTGATGAACCGCTGGCGGAGTCCGACTTGCGACCGCCCCAACAGCTCGGCTATCTGGCCCAACGTCGGAAATCGTCCTTGGCAGATCGTCAGGATCGTCTCGCGGATGATCTCCGGAGCCGACCGTCTGTTGTTGCTGACCGGCTCCGCAATCCGCTGCAATTCGGCATCGCGAGCAGGGTCCGGCTGGTCCGGGCTCATATGTTCGGAGCTCGGGGCCGTATGTTCGGAGCTTCGCGCCGCACTCGCGAGAGCCGCATTCGACTTCAGATCGAGCGCCGGTACCCCGGCAAGACGGTAGCTTGTCGCCCGTCCCCGACCGTCTCGCACCAGCACCCCCATCCCCACCAACTTGCCCAGCAGGGAGGTTGGACTTCCCCCGATCTGGTGGACGGGGCAGGGTTTTCGCCACCGGCACCGAGGTGGACGACAGTCGGTGGAAGTCACGTCTTCTCCAGGGCCGAGGGACAGAATCCCCCCGGGATGGTTCGGGACCTGTGGCTCACTGATCGGGATCCGGGATCTTCACCCGGCTGGCAAAGTCGTCCAGGAACTCTCGCTGAGAATCGGAGAGATCAGGTGCTTGTCCCGACTCCGCCTTCGCCAAGACGTGAAATTGTGGCGCCTGCTCCAAGAGCTTCTGCACGTCCGAAGCCCATTGATCGTCGCGGCCCCGAAACGCTGTTTCTGAGCCTCGGAACTGTCTCCTCCTGTCACTCGCCATCCTGCGCTTCCTCCTTCTCGCCACTCATTGGTACACCATCGTCGTCATAGTTACGAAAAAAGTGCTCGTTGAGCTCCCTGCGGAAGTAGTGTTTCCGATCGATCCAGATAAATCCATCGCCTTTCGAGATCACAGCCACGTCCACAGGCCCGCCGACCGTCTCCCGGTCCAGCGACATCTGCTGTTCAAAGGAACTCAGACCTACCAGCGTCGACGCCACCTGGGCCAGCTCCTTGATCGTCAGGGCTTCAACAGCGTGTTCGATCTTCTCCCTTCGGTCCATGGATCCCCGCAGCACGTTTCGCGCGAATTTGGTCGCCATCGCCACGCTCGCGTGCTGAATGGCCTCGGCCGCTTTCTCCTTCTCTTCTGGAGCCAAGCTGGTCACCGCGTGCAATGCCAACAGAGGCATCTCCTTGATGTAGACCGCCGCATCGCTCAGATAATCGATCACGTTCCGCGAAATGCCGTCGAGAAAGGCATCGACCGCCTTCTTGTACGCGAACGCCCTGACACTGGAGGGATTTTTGTCCGACACCTTGACCAATGAGTTCCGTCGCACTTTCAGATTGCCGCCATAGACCCCACCGATCTCCAGATGCTGGACCACTGGAAAGTGTTCCGTTTCCCCGAATCCTGCTATGACCAGGCCGGAAAGCACATCCGGTGGAAAGTAGTCCTTGGCGATTAGAAGCCTTGCGATTTCGTACAGATTATCGATGGCTTCGCTACCGACGGACCAATCCAAGTGCGCTTGATCGACAGCATGACGGACTTCTCCCGATATCCGCCCCACAACACCCTCGGCGCAGTCTCCGTTGAAGTAGTCTGCGTCCTTCTGCTGACGCCAGAACTCCAAACGTTTCGCGATCTTCTCTTCGGCAATCTCGGTTGCGCCTTGGTCGAGTTCCTCGTTCTTTACGCCATACAGCCCCCTTTCCACGAGCTCTTTCTTCACCTGGTCGCGTATACGCCGATACTCCATCTCCAGCGCGTGCAGGAAATAATCCTTCTGCACAGCTTCTGGAAACAGCGAGGTGTTGCCGTCAAGGAAGACGATCAGCTTCTCGCCGTATTCGCATAGCGTGTCGAACCCTGTTCTCCCCAACTTCCGCCGGAACAGCTTGATGATTGTCTCCAAGGGAACCCCCAAGAGCGAGGGGTTGTTGTAGAGCATCACACCGACCGGCCGGTACTTCGAGAGGGTGAGGAGCTTCAAGGCCGAGTCGCGCACCTTTGTATTGCCGCCCATCTCGATGGTGACGGCACTGTCGGCCGCGAGCGCCACTCCAACCCGATTCATCACCACCACTTCCGATGTCATTGCCTGTACCTTGGTCGCCTCAATCCTTGGCGGTTGACGAGTGCAATCGTCACTATCGCCTCGCCGGCCTGTCAGCCCTCGTTCCCGGCGGCATCCGGTTTACCTCGCTGGCGTCGCGTCGCGTTGCGCGCGGTCTGCCCAACCTCTTCCGATGGTTCCCCCGAGAACGCCATTCTGACCCGAGGCTCCGCACTCGCCACGCGGCCGTCCTGTTCCACGCCAGCCCAGCGGCGCACCCGTTCCATCGCGTGCGTCACTTTCGCCTTGGCTCCCTTGGTGCCATCGCCGGCATCGTGCAACGGCTCCCGTTGCCGCTGAGCGGCACCCGTTCGTGCATGGATCAGCGATTCTATGCTGGCTCGCATGTCCCCCACGTTCTCAGTAGCAACACTCTCCTCCGCCAAGTGCTGTCTGGCCCAATCGGCCCGAAGGACTTCATCCTCAAGCCCTGCCAGCAGCGCGTCCAGCCGCTCTCTCGGGGTCCTGCTGTCGCTCATGTCAACGCCCCCTCCCTGGAAACTTTTGTGTCAGGCCCCGCCGAATCCGCCGCTGCGTACTCGCATACTGCGTTTCGTTCATGCCGGTCTCCGTCTGGATTTCCTTTGGCGACTTCCCGCTGGCCATGTCGGCCATCACCCTCAATGCGTCGTCGTCGCCTCTGAACGCCTCTTCGATATGGGCGAGTGTCTCGGCCGCCGAAATCCGGCGTTCCGGCGAAGCTACCGGATCCACAGCGGCGTCCAGCGTCCCCGCACCTGTCTCCCCATTCACAGTGAGCTCGGACTCGGCCACGATCACCGGATTCTCCAGTCGACGCCAGTGATCGCCCGCAATGCTCCGCATCGTCTCGCGCAGAAACACGATCAGGGGCACCTTTCGCGGCCACCGCCGAGAGCCGTCGAGCAGTCTGGTGATCGCCTCCTGCAGCAGATCTCGCCAATCCATCGCGTGGAGTCCGACCACGCGGAGCCGCGCTAGCTGCTCCAGTCGTCGCAAGTCGCCGTCGGAGAGTTGCCGCAAGGCCGTCACGATCTCCTCCGCCGTTGCTACGTCTCGATGCTCCAAAGTCATTTCGTCCGGTTACCGTCACCGATATATGCGCACGACTACCCCGCCTTCGGACATCGCAAAAAATCTCGAATCACTCCCACATTGTCCGCAAGACCCATCCTCACCAGCATAAGAGTACACAACCCGATAACAAGCTAACCCGGCCGAGGAACCAGCCAACATGACAAACGACAAGCACGACAAGCACGACAAGGGCGACAAGGCGCGCAGCAGGACCGACGATACCGATCGGCATGATCCCCAGCATGGGTACAAGATCCAGATAGACAAGGCTTTTTTCGGAACGCCGGTGGCGCGGATGACGGGACGTGAACTCCTTGCACTTGCCGACAAGAGGCCGGTGGAAGGCTATGCCATCTACCTCAAGGTCAAGGGGGGGCAGCCCCAGCGTATCGATCCGGACCAGAAGATCGACCTGAGCCAACCTGGCGTCGAACGGTTCGTCACCCTCCCCCTCGACCAGACGGAGGGCTTCGGCGGGCGCCGTCACTTCGCTCTTCCGCAGGAGGACTTGGAGTGGCTCGACAACACTCCCGACAGGTTCGAGCTGGTCGCGGAAGGTGGCGACTTGCGCGTCATTCTGTACGATTTCCGAGTGCCGCCGGGCTACTACCAGCGTCAGGTCGACGTCAACGTCCGCATCGAACCCGGATACCCGGACACCCAGATTGACATGGCCTACGTCCATCCGGCGCTTGAGCGCGCCGACGGACGGTCGATTTCGGCTACATGCACCGAGCCGTTCGACGGAAAACAGTGGCAGCGCTGGAGCCGGCATCGGACGCCCGCGAATCCTTGGCGTCCCGGTGTGGACAACCTTGCCACCCATTTCGGCTTGGTCGAGCACTGGTTCTTGCGTGAACTGAAGAGCGCCTGAACGTCATGCAAAGCGTCACTCTCTCGCTGACCCAGCGTCAGCACACCGAGTTGATGGAGCATCTCTTTCCCGCCGATGGCTGCGAAGCTGTCGCCATCGTCTTGTGCGGCCATTATCACGGTGCCGAGCGGCACCGTCTGCTCGTCCACCGACTGGCTCCGGTCCCGTACGAGACCTGTTCACAGAGAACACCCAACCGAGTCACTTGGCCAACCGACATGCTCCCGCCGCTCCTGGAGGAAGCACGGCGGCAAGGGCTGGCGATCCTGAAGATCCACGGTCACCGGTGTGCATCTCCTTTCTCCGCTATCGATGATCACGCCGACCGCGTGCTTTTCCCCTCGGTTCATGCTTGGACGGAGCATGGCCCCCACGCCAGTGCGATCATGTTCCGCGACGGGCGCATGATCGGCAGACTGATCGATGAGCGAGGTCGGTTTCGCCCGCTGACCTCAGTGAACGTCGTTGGCGACGACCTGTCATTCTGGCCGGCTGGGACTTGTACCGCAGCGGTCCCCGAGTTCGGGCGGCGCGTGGCGCAGACCTTTGGCTCGGGAACCTTCGACCGCCTTCGCAACCTGCGCGTCGGTATCGTCGGATGCTCGGGTACAGGCAGCCCCTTGATCGAGCAACTGGCCCGGAACTGCGTCGGCACGCTGGTTCTGGTCGATCCGGATCGCGTCGAGGAGAGGAACCTCAATCGAATACAGAACGCGACGATGGACGATGCCCGACAAAATCGCCTCAAGGTGGACATCGCGGCTCGTGCAATCGCCGAAATGAGCCTTGGGACGATCGTGGAGACCCATCCCCGAAACCTGTTCGATCCAGACACTGTCAGGGCGGTCGCCGGGTGCGATGTGGTGTTCGGTTGCATGGACTCTATCGATGGCCGACATCTTCTCAACAAACTGGCCACCTTTTACATTATTCCGTACTTCGACCTCGGCGTGAAACTCGAGGCCGACGGCAACGGGGGCGTCGACCAGGTCTGTGGCACGGTCCATTACTTGCAGCCAGGCGGGTCCAGTCTGCTCAGCCGGCATGTCTACATGATGGAACAGGTGCGGGCGGCCGGACTCTTCCGCACCGACCCGGCCGCCTACCGTACACAGCTTGAAGACGGCTACATCCGCGGCGTGCAGGAAGACCGGCCCGCAGTGGTCCAGTTGAATTCCCTCGTGGCGAGTCTCGCGGTCAACGAGTTCCTCGCACGGCTGCACCCCTACCGCCTCGATCCCAACGCGGACTACGCTGTTCATCGGCTGAGCATCAGCCACGGGATCTACGAGCATGAGCAAGACGGCGAACCCTGTCCCATGCTCGCCCGGCATGTGGGCAGAGGAGACGTCACCCCCTTGCTTGACTGGGCCGAGCTCAGTCTTCGGCAGGACGCCGCATGACATGGCTGGTCCGAATCTGGTGGAGCCTGGTCGAGCACTCGGGACTACTCCGTCCCGGCTACACCACCAAAGTCGTCGGCGATGTACCCGACATCCTTGAACCTCGACGCATCTACCTGGTCGGCGACCCGTCGATGCCATGGTCAGCGGCACTCCGTTGTCCCTGCGGCTGCGACGCGACCATACAACTCAGCTTGATCTCGGGCGACACACCGAGCTGGCGCGTCAGACGTCACTTCAGCGGATCAGTCACGTTGCATCCGTCCATTTGGCGAAAAACCGGCTGTCGAAGCCACTTCTTTCTCCGCCGCGGACGCATAGTCTGGTCCTGTCCGCATGGTTCAGCGCCGTCACCGGGGACCAAGGACTGACGAGCACGCTTGGCGGTAAGCGGCCAAAGAAAGCCGTTGTTCTGATCGGGAGTCCCGTCTGATTCACTCGCCGCTGCCCACGACACGGAGGCGAGCGGACTGATGAGGCAGACAGGCGGTACGAGAGGTCGGGCGCGGCGCATCGCCGCGCAGTGGCGGAAGCTGGTCGAGCGATTCGAACGCTGCGGCCAGCCCCGAGGCAAGCTCTGCGCGGCGAACGGATTGGCGCTGAGCACATTCGACCAATGGCGGTGCAGGCTGGGCGAGACTCAGGCTGCGACGGATGAAGCACACCGCGAAGCGGTGTTCGTGGAGCTGACGGACCCGGCACCGGCGCAGGGGAGTGCGACAGCGCGAGGGACGGGGGCGTGGGAGGTGGAGGTAGAGCTCGGTGCGGGGGTGGTGCTGCGGGTGCGCCGGGCAGTGCCATGCTGAGCGGCATCCCGGCGGGTCGCATCTGGCTGTGTACCGAGCCCACCGACATGCGGTGTTCATTGCTCGGCGCCTTGTGTGTGGGGCTCGGCGCCTTGTGTGTGGGGCTCGGCGCCTTGTGTGTGGGGTTCGGCGCCTTGTGTGTGGGGCTCGGCGTCTTGTGTGTGGGGCTCCCGATCTCCTTGTGTGTGGAGCGTGTGACCAAGGGTTCGGAGCTGGTGTTCAAGTTCTCGGTGCCGGGCGCCGGGCCCCCGGAGATTCGGACCACACTCCCCGGCGTCGCCAGGTCGACCACCGGCACGCCGGCAAGACGGTAGCTCGTTGCCCGTCCTCGACCGTCCCGCACCAGCATGTCCGCGCCCACCAGCTTGCCGAGCAGCACGGTGATGTCCCGCGGGTGCGTCCCGGTGATCCGTCGAAGGCGCCCGTTGGTCACGAAGCCCTCGATCTCCGCAGTCGCCAGAGCCACCCGACTGTGCTCATCCAGCCCCTCGAACGCTTCCCCGAGCCGCATTCGAAGCTCGGTCAGGGTCTCCTCCGGCAACAGGCTGACGGTGCGCAACCGAATTGTCGTTTCTTCAGGCTCCATGGACTCCTCGAGCTCGGGCGCTCGATAGTGCTGGGACTTCCAGTTCTCCAACACCCGGGGAATGCCCGACCCCGCCTGTTCGCCCAGGCCGATCAGACTGAACATCCTCTGCAAGCTGCGATTCCGGCAGTCACTGTGGCCGCCCCGTAGCGCCTCGTCGATCGGGATCCTCATTCGCCCAGGGTTTCGGAACTCGAAGTAGTCCGGCGCCTTCATCACCTGCAGTGAAGCCCGCACTGAGTAGTCGGCATGCACGATGGCGTTCACCAGCGCCTCGCGCAGGGCTTTGTGCACCGGGGTATCGTCCTCGCGTTGGCTGCCTTCGAGACGAAACGGCATTCTCAGATCCCGAAACAGTCGCTGGATCGTGAGCCGATAGAGCTCGTACAGATTGCCCGGCCAAGTGCCATCCGGCGTGAGGCGGTCTACCCACTTCGTCCTGGAGTCGTTCGTCGGCAGCTCACGGTAGTCGACGAAGTAGTGAGCAACCGCCTCCTGGATCGAGGTCAGCTTGCCGAACATCAGTAGACCAGCCAACGTCAGCCCCGCCTTGCCAGTTTCCCGGTCGCGACGCCAGCCGCCGATCTGGCGCAGGAAATCGGTATCACCGGAACCGTTGTAGGGATGGTCCGGCTTCAGGGCCGCCAGACGCTGACGATAGCCCTTGAAGCTGTCCGGCTCGATGTCGGCAAAGTCGTAGTGCTCCAGCAGCCGGGCATCTCGTTCGTCCTCGGTTTGCTCGGCCATCATGCGCCGGACTTCATCCTCTCGGCAGCGGTAATCTCCGGCACTCAGGCGCTTGTAGGTGCCGGTGAGCGGATTGCCGTTGATGAACACCGGGTGCTGCTTGCGCGATGCGCGCGGCACTGCGACTTCGATCACCCAGCGGCCACCGGCGACCTGGTGCTTGCGTACCAGGGCATCGTCGAGCAGGTTGACGCTGACCTTCTGCGGATTGTTCAACTGGCTCCAGAGGTCACCGATGACCTGATCCGCGCGCTCGATGCCCACAAGGTCCAAGCGGCCTTCTTCGTGCTCGACCACTCCGAGCAGAATCACCCCGCCATCGGTGTTCGCGAACGCCGAGTAGGTCTCGAACAGGTTGCGTGGTAGTGTGCCCCTGCCGTCCCTGGGAGCGCGGGCGTCCCGCCCGCAAGCGGGCCGCAGCTCACCTGCCCGATGACGTAGTCCTCAGCGCTGGGGCG
>CBDATE010000035.1:0-10383 GCA_965199815.1 Pseudomonadales bacterium | reverse complement strand
CGCCACGCGCTGCTACCGTGAATGCGCTCTTGGGTCCGGTAGACGATGCCGGTGCCGATGACGCAGACCATCCTAGAGATGGAGTCGGCTATGCCGATGCTGGCGCCGTACTTAGTTGTGTGTAGGATTATCCGCTCGATAATCTCGGGCGCGTCGCTTCGCGACCGGGCTGCCCCGCTGCGCCCGCTAAACGGTCTCGGCCCGTCGGGCAGGTATCCCTGGCGCCTCCGCTCCCTTCGGTCGCTGAAGGCGTCGCCCACCGCCATCGCCCCAGCACGGTGCTGCGGACGACTTCCTGCGACTCCAACCTACCGGGTCCTCCAGCGCGAACTTCGATACCACAGCCTCGGCCATACCGATAGTACGGGGCGGCGTTGGGTCTCACACCCCGTGCATCTGCGAAGCCCTGTAGGTTGGGCACGCCCATCATACATTCCGATACGTCCGCAAGGATTTGTGACAGCACGGCATTATTGAGTCGAGGGTATGCTCCAGAGCATACGGTGCTCTCCATGACGCATCCTCCGGGTATGGTGATGGCGTACGGAACGGGTGCGTAGCATAAACGGTCTACCTTTTCCGGAGACGACGCAAGAGGGAGGGACTTACCGGGGAAGAGGCGGCGTAGCCATGGCAGAAATCGATCCCAACAAGCCTAGTAAAGGGGTAGATCGTGACTACATTGTTCCAGAAAGCCGAAATTTGGAAGTCTCCGAGCGAATGGGTTGATTTCAAGTCCAACACAATGATAATATTGTGTTGATGAGGCTCATGCCTGACCCCACGACCGGCTATCTCCGGCCGGGCATCCACGATGCCGCGTGGCGTGAGGTCGCCGATCGCTTCGCGGACAACAGCCACCGCGCACGACTGATGAGTGGTTTGCTGGCTGCGTGCCACAACTTGGCAGCAGCCGGATGTAGGGAACTGCTATTGGACGGTAGCTTCGTTTCGGCGAAGGTCCTGCCACGGGACTACGACGCCGCTTGGGAAACCGCAGGGGTCAATCCAGAGCGGCTGGACCCGGTCCTTCTCGATTTCAGCGACCACCGGGCGGCGATGAAGGCCAAGTACCTAGGAGAATTGTTCCCGGCGACATCGGACGCTGGGTCAGGAGTGCTCTACCGGGACTTCTTCAGGACCGACCGCAACGGCGTCGAGAAGGGGATCGTGCTGATCAATCTGGAGAGCTTGCCATGATCACCAACGAAAGACAGTACCGGATTACACGGAGCAGGATGCGCAACTTTATCCGCGCCATCAAGGAATTCGACGCCAGCTCGGATGAGCGCACCGATGTGCACCCGAGGCTGCGGCAGGCCGAGCGGGATGGCATGGAGAGCCAACTGGCAGAGCTGTGTGAAGAGTTGGAGGACTACGAGCAGTTGAAGTCGTCCGACTTGTCGATCATTTCGACAGCCTCGTTCGAAGAACTTGCGGACGGCCTGATCAAGGCTAGGATCGCAGCAGGGCTGAGCCAGCGGGTGCTTGCACAACGTCTGGGGCTCAAGCAGCAGCAGATTCAACGGTACGAGGCGGAGCGATACGCATCCGCCAGCTACCGGCGACTCTGCCAGGTCGCACGCGCTCTGGAAGTTCGGATCGAGAACGACATCCTGCTTCCAGTCGTACCGGGTAGTCTGGAAGTTCGGATCGAGAACGACATCCTGCTTCCAGTCGTACCGGATAGTTTCGAGGAGCTGCTCACCAAGGTTCGCCGAGTGGGACTAAGCCGAGAATTCGTGGTCGGGCGCCTGTTGTCCTCGGCGGATGCCGCCATCGCCGAAGGCGAGGTGCCGGAGGAGTCGAGCGACCAGCGTCTGACCGCGAAGGCGGCTGCCGTTTTGGAACGCATTTTCGGTTGGGGGCATGACGAACTCTTCGGCGCACAGGCACTGTCCGTACCATGGACGGCGGCCGCGGCCGCGCGTTTCAAGATGCCGAAGGGCCGCCGCAAAGGGGTCGCCAATATCTTCACGGCGTACGCGAATCACCTAGCCGTCGTGGCCATACGAGGGATGGCTGGACGCCCGATCGAGTTGCTCCCAACTGATCCGGGTGAGATGCGGAAGCGAGTATTGGCTCGAGGCAAGGGAAGTGACGATCTTCGCGCCGTTCTCCATACGGTTTGGGACTCGGGCACGGTTGTACTTCCGCTCAGAGGTAAGGGGGCTTTTCACGGTGCGTGCTGGCGCTACGAGGGGCGCAATGTTATTGTGCTGAAGCAGACGTTGAAGCAGGAAGCACGTTGGACGTTCGATCTGCTCCACGAGATGTTCCACGCAGCACAGCGGCCTGAAGAAGAGACGTTCCAGTTGGTGGAGGCAGAAGCGACGTCCAGTGAATGCCGCGATTCGGCCGAAGAGATCGCGGCCAGCCAGTTCGCAGGAGACGTGATGCTGGACGGCAAGGCGGACGATCTGGCACGGGATTGCGTGGAACAGGCCGGCGGGTTAGTCCCCCGATTGCAGGGCGTGGTTAGACAAGTGGCTAATAAGCGCGGAGTGAGTGTCGGCGCACTCGCGAACTACTTGGCTTTCCGGCTGTCTTGGCAAGGGCTTAACTGGTGGGGCGCGGCCACCAATCTCCAGCATGGGGGCGAGGATCCATGGACTGTCGCGCGGAACGTGTTCTTCGAGCGGTTTCCCTACCACATCGACGATGAGACCGACCGATCGCTTCTTGATCGTGCCCTGTACTGAGGAGACCCGAATGCCCGAGTTCCAAAAGCCGCCACCGCTCAAAATCAAGTGCACATCAGTAGACTGCGAAAACGATCTGCATTGCTTCAAGAAGTCGAAACAGATGGCCGAGGATCAGCGCGGTGAGTGCCGGGGTTGCGGTGCGGATCTTGTGGACTGGAACCGCCTACACGTGCGCGACTTCAGCGATATGGAGTACACTTTCGCAGCGCTGAAGAACGAGCTGATCCGGCATCATTTCTTCCATCAGAAGTTCGATGAGCGGGCAATTCGGCACGCGTGGCGTAAGGGTCGAATTGGACTCAAGAAAGCAGTGCGACGCCGACTGAATAGATGTCTCGCGCCTGCGAAGCCCGCCCGCGACGGTTTCCAGACGCCATACGACAAAAATGTCATCCACTACGCGCAGCACGCAACCGCTACATGTTGCCGGACATGTCTCGAGTACTGGCACGACATTCCAAAGGGCCGAGCTTTGAGTGCCGAAGAGAAATCGTATTGTGCAGCACTGATCGATTGTTGTCTGGACGAACGTCTGCCGGATATGCCGGATATGCCCACTAGGGTGCCAGACATACGATATGCTTGGCAGCCGATGCGGCGAAAGCATAGCCCATGAAGGGACGAGGTTCCAAGGCGAACACACGGAGATCCGAGAATTGGGTCTATCGAGGAGACAACCTGATCGATGCTTTCGAAGCACGATGTGTGCGCACGTACGAGGCAACGGGCTTCCTGCTACGCAGTTTCGTATCTGAGGCTCCATTTGCAGCGCCGGTGGGACGGCAGCAGCCGATTACCACACGCGAACTCGAGGAGAGAGTGTGGGTTGTGAATGCCTCGGTGGCTGGTTCAATTGGCTCGCACGAAGGGTACTGAGAGGCGCAGCATCCGAGTTGGGCGCAAGGTGCCCAGCGTCGATACAGCAGCGGTTGGTATAGCAACGATGAGCCTCCTAGTGTGCTTTTCTGGTAAGATTGGCAGTGGCAAGAGCTCAGTGAGTAAGGCAGTCGCAGATGTACTGGGATGCAGGCATGCGAGCTTCGGCGACTATTTGAGGCAATATGTCGCATGGCACGGAGGTGATCCAGTAAGCCGGAAGTTGCTTCAGGATCTTGGTTGGAGTTGGATTGAACAGAATCCGAAATCGTTCTGCACGAATGTGCTTGCAGCGGGGAAGTATATGCGAGGCGAAGACTTCGTGTTGGACGGTATACGGCATGTGGAAGTGTTGCCGTATTTGGAAAGGATTGCAGACCCCTCCAAACTACGTCTGATCTTTCTCAAGACCTACGCCGAACTGCGCCGGACTCGGATCAGAAAGCGATCAGCCAATCTACTTGAGGACTTCGACAGAGCTGGGAGTCATGTCGTTGAAGCGGAGATGGAGGATCAATTACCAAAGATAGCACACGCTATAGTCGATGGCTCGCTGAATATGCGCGATGTGATCAAGCAGTGCATTGGACTCATCCGTCAGTGGCGATGAGTCAGCGCATGTGTCCCGTGAGAGTCTCAAGTCCGAGAACACGCTAACGAGCTTCGGCACCGATGAGAGCTATCGATGTGAGGATTCAGGGCTCGTGGCTCTGTCGACGTGGATTGCGTGGGCGTTGGATCACCGTATACCTGCATCGGTACGGCGGCGAAGAGAGCACTGAGCGCCTTCACAGCCACCCGTGGGCGGTGGCCTTCGGCATTGTACTGAAAAGCAGATTACTGGAAGTGGTGGGAACAGAAGAAAGTTCCCCACGGCAGCGTGGTTTCCTGTCGGTTGGGATGTACCGACGCCAGACGCGACATCAAATCGCACAAGGAGACGCAGTAACGGTGTTCGTCGGCCTCTTCAGGACTCAGGTGCGGATCAAACAGGCGGCGGAGGTTCGTACCGCAGAAGGATATTGCCACTATTCCGAAATCATGCCAGACGAGCCGGGATTTAGGCCGGACTTCGTGGCGTCTGCGAGCACAGAACAAGATACTCCAGCACCGCCTTGACGAGCGGTTCGATCTCCTCAGCCTCGTAGACCTCGCCGCTGCACCTGCGCCCGACGATCTCTCCCAGCCTCCAGCGCAGGCTTCTGTTCTCGCCGCCATTGAGAAGGCCCCTTTGGCATTCGTAATCGACTCCGGCCAAACGCCGTTCCTGGCCGTCCCAGAGGCCGGTCCGCCTGTCGGTCGAGTGAAAGACGACGACATCGCCCGGCGCGTAGTTGGCGGCGAGCACCTTCTCGGCGTCGGTGTATCCGTGGCTGATTAGCCGATCACCCTGCTGCGCGGGGCCGTGGAGGCGCCCCTCGCCATGCTGTCGGCCTTTACTTCGGTGACAATCACGCCCAGCTTCTCGAACGCCACGCCGATCTTGCCTGCGCGGCTGGCCTCGACACTCACGTCGAGCTGGCGCAAGATCTCGTCCGTGATGGCGGTCTTCATGCCGGCCTGTTGGAGCTGGGCGAAGGGTTCGCCGACGTCAACGGCAACAAGTTGATTCGTATCGCCGACCAGCACGACACGAGGGATGAGGAGTGCGCATGCAATGAGGAGCGGGTCACGGGCCTTGACGGTGGAAGCGAGCGCCCCTCGTTGACTACTAGCACAGTCTACGCAAATCAGGGGCCCATCTCCTTTGCACGCTTTTCCGTGAGCCTGCCCTCAGCGACGCCGAAGTTGCAGACGAGGAGGAGCTGCATCATCTCGTTTTCGATGCCTGCTACCTGCCCGGGCATTGCGGCCGCCGAAGCCGAAAGGGCGAGACTCGTCTTGCGGTAGCCGCGCTTCTCGGCGAGTGCCCACGTGCGGTTCAGCATCGTGGTCTTTCTGCTGCCGGCATAGCCCTAGATCCCCCCCCCCCCGTCCTGCACACTGGCGATGAGCTCGACCGCTTCGCCCTGCCTTCTGGGTCAGCGGTCCCTTCTCAGTCGGTCGGTCACCTTCGGGACGCTCATGACCGGCCGACTCCGGCCCTGACCGTCCCGCATGTGACGCAAGGTCTCGCAACCGTAGGCGAACGCCGCGCCGGTGATCATGCCGTTGCCTGAAAAATGCGCGGGCGTCGCTTGCAGGGTTCCGCTCGTAAGGAGATAGCTCGCCGGCCTCCCTACCGCTTCGATGAAGAGTGCGACGGGCCGCTAAGGGAGTGCGACTGCGAGGAGTTCGGCGCGGGGTACACAGCCTCGCTCGGTTGCCTGTCGTTCCCAGATTTCCTGGACCCCGCCTTGTCCGCGTCGCGCTTATGCACCCAAGTAATGAGCGTCGGGCGCTCGGCAAGGCTTGGGTCGGCGACGGGTTCAGTACACCTGGATTGGCTCGGGAGACACGCTTGCGATCTGGAAGCGGCCGCAGGCTTGGCACTATTCGGTGGCATAGCCGAGCTGCACGAGGCCCCGCGACAGCTCCCTGCAGAAGACCATCCCGATCAGCTTCTGCTGGCGGCAGAGCGCTTCGCTGGCCATGATCCCCCACTTGCCGTTCTCGTCCAGGACCGCTTTGGCCAGTACTGAATGGGTGCCGAGCTGCAGGGCCGAGGTTCTTAGACGCGTCGTGCCGGAATGTTGCCACCACGATCTGTTGATTGCTGGCACGAACCATGCATCCAGTCTCCGAGTCGCGTAGGCGGGTCTCGGCGGCATTGCCCTCGATCTAGACGAGTGCGTTCGCTGCCGCCCGGCCCTGGGCCTCGACCACAAGGTCACTGCCGCCGACCAGCGCGGCGAGCGAGGGGGGCGAGGGACCGGAGAAAGTGAGGTCCCGGCTAGGGCGGTGGATGTGGTTGCCGTCTCCGTCGGATCGGCTGCCCAATCTGGAAGTGCGCAAGGACGACCTGACTAACGTCTCTCCGCCGTTTCGGCCAAAATCCTGAACACTCACTCCAACATCGCCAATGTCGGTCGGCGCAAGGTGGCGCAGGTGCTCAACCGTCCCAAGGACCACGACGCGGCGGCGTCTGCCATCCACGGCCGGTTCGAGGGTGCCCTGCTCACCCCCGGCGAGGCATGGCGTCCGTGCTACCAGACGATCTCACAACGATCATCGAATGGACCGACGCCAGAAACGGAAAGACCGACAACCCCGCGTCGGGAGTGTCGGCCTAAGTGGTTGCGGGGGCAGGATTTGAACCTGCGACCTTTGGGTTATGAGCCCAACGAGCTACCAGACTGCTCCACCCCGCAGTGCTCCTACACTAGCAACCGGCCATCGAGCGGTCAAGCTTCGGCCGTCTTGTGCCCAGGAGTGGAAGTATGACCTTCGCTCAGGTCGCCCCTTCGTCCGCGATGAGATTGCTCAGAACTCCTATCCCGGACACTTCCACTTCGATCCGATCTCCGGGCTCTAGGAACACCGGGGGCGTGCGGGCTCGCCCGACACCGCCTGTCGTTCCGGTCGAAACAACGTCGCCGGGCTCTAGGGGGAAGACCTTGGAGATGTACTCGACAAGATAGGGAATGTCGAACAACAGATCGCTGACAGGTGCGCTCTGCATCACTTCGCCGTTGAGGCGAGTCTCCAGCGAAA
This sequence comes from Pseudomonadales bacterium, assembly GCA_965199815.1. Taxonomy (GTDB): domain Bacteria; phylum Pseudomonadota; class Gammaproteobacteria; order Pseudomonadales; family Azotimanducaceae; genus Azotimanducus. The sequence continues at coordinate 3,169 of CBDATE010000035.1, read as the reverse complement.
GCTGACTCGGATCCGGAATTTCATCCGTCGTGACCATCCACGGCCCAAAGGCACCCGAGTGCCAGAAGTTCTTACCGGGCGTGAACTGGCTCGTGTGCCGCTGATAGTCCCGCACGGAGCCGTCGTTGTAGCAGCTGTAGCCTGCTACGAAATCGAGTGCGTTGGCTGTAGAGAGGTGGCGACCACGATCGCCAACAATGAACGCCAGCTCCCCCTCGAAGTCATATTCAGTGGACACCCTCGGACGTATCATTGGCTCGCCGTGACCGACATGCGAGTCCGGAAACCGCACGAACAGCGTCGGGTGCTTCGGCATGGTCCTCCCAGTCTCTTCGATGTGCGTCCGGTAGTTCAGTCCGACGCACAGGATTCTGCCCGGATCTGTGATTGGTGGAAGGAACTGCACCTCCTCCAGCGCGTGGTCCGGCCCGAGCCCTTCCGCCACGGCCCGAAGCTCATCTAATGCGTCGTATCTCAGCACCGCCGACAGAGAAGGCCACCGCTTGAACAGCCGAGAGCCGAGATCGACAACGCCATCGTCTAGGACCAGACCATAGGAGGTCCTTCCCCCTTTCGCGAAACTCAAGAGCTTCATTTTGAGGATTATAGGGCCAGATGCCGAAGCCCGATTGCTGCGGCGGTTGACCGGTCTCTCGTCATGATCCGATGTCGCAGTTCAATGCGGGCAAGGATCGACTCGGAGCCTTCCGGCTCAGGTCAACGGTTTGGGCAACCGACGTGATCAAGAGGACCGTTCGAGCTTCCTAACGCGCGCGGCCAGCTTGCGGACTTCCGCAGCGAGCCTCGGCAGGCGATTCACTAGAGCTTGCCCCTTGAGCACTTCACGAAGAGGCCGCGCCGGCGTGCCCCAGTACGCTCCGCCCGGTGCGAGCTTCTTATCGGGGAGCAATCCCACCTGTCCTCCGACTTGTGCCTTCGCGCCGATCGTCGCCCGATCCCCGACGCCTACCTGACCGGCCAGGACAGCATAGTCTTCGACCACAACCCCACCAGACAAACCGACCTGTGCAGCCATGGCCACGTGGCGCCCAATCTGGCAGTTGTGGCCGATGTGCACCAGGTTGTCGAGCTTGGTTCCCCGCCCCACCCTAGTGGCGTCAAGGGCTCCACGGTCGATGCACGAATTGGCACCTATCTCCACGTCGTCGCCGATCTCGACGCCGCCGAGCTGTGGAAAATTCTCGTAGTGGTCGGTCTCGAACACGAGCCCGAAGCCATCGGCGCCGACGACTGCCCCGGCACGCAGGACCACGCGATCCCCTAGACGGGCGTTGCCGTAGACAACGGCACCCGCCTCGATCCGGCATTTCGAGCCCACGACCGCCCCAGCCTCGATGTAGACGCCCGGACCAAGGGCGGTCCCAGCGCCAACTTCTGCCCCTGCACCAACGACAGCGAAGGCCCCAACGCAGACGTCAGCGCCAATGGAAGCCGTCGGATCGATGCTCGCGAGGGCATCTACGCCCGGTGTGTGGGCTGGACGCGGATGCAAGGTCCGCAGGACACGCGCTAAGGCTTTCCGAGGCTCCCGCACTCGGATGACGGTGCGATCCGGCACCTCGCAGCCGCGGCCGATCAGGACACAGCCCGCACCCGTCTCCGGAACCGACTCTTCGCTTCGGCTCGGCTCCCAAAACGCAATCTGAGACCCAGTTGCCTTTGTGAGAGCGTGCCCGGAGTCGATCTCCAGGTCCGCGTCGCCCACCAGATCTCCCCCGACGAGACTGGCAATTTCCGCGGTCGTCATCGATCGTGACGCCGCCACCGTCGTGACTCAGGGACGGTCCACGCCGGGCGCCGCGCAGCAACTATCCTACAGGGATGAAGTGGATCACCCGTGCAGGGCTATTGACTCTCCCGGTTTGGCTTCTGACACAGCCCTCGGACCTCGTCGGTTGGAGCAACCAAGGTCATCGCATCGTGGCCCTCGCCGCTACTGACAGCCTGAGTGACAACGCCAAGCGACGGATGTCCTACCTGCTAGGCAAGGAAGGCGCTCTAGTGGATTCTGCAGAGTTCGTCAATGCGCTCGCCGCCAGCCGAGTGGAGACCCACTCTTGGCAATCCATCGCAATTCCGCCTGGAGTCGATGGGCTCAGCCTAAGGCGAGACTGCCCGATAGGAGACTGCGTCACGGCAAAGATTCGCGAGTTCATTGGCATCCTGCGCCTTTCGATCCGCCCGCGCAGCGAGCTCGTGGAAGCATTTCAGATGATCGTCGGACTCGCCGGGGACATGCATCAGCCGCTGCTGAACGGCTACCCGCCCATGCACGGGAAGGAATCGAACCAAGTCGTGCTGGGAGGCAAGAAAATGTCGCTGTTCGACGCTTGGGAGAGCGGGTTGATCCAGCACTTGGGCTCGGAGGAGGAAGCCGTCCAACTGGTCCGTCAGCGAATCGACACGGTGAACTCCGAAAAGTGGAAGAGCGGAACCCTGAACGACTGGACCTGGGAAACGCATAAGGTCGCGGTGGAGAAGGTGTATCCGACTGTGAAGGACAAGGGATCCACCCGCATCGACCCGAAGCCTGACGGACAGGCCGCGACACTTCTAATCGATCAGCTGGCTAAGTCTGCGGTGCGCCTTGCGGCCATTCTGGATGACGCTTGGCCGCGCTGACCTGCTCTTCGCCATGGCTTCGGATCACCTGAGAAGTACGTCCTCGGAACGACCGCCAGCAGCCTCGTGAGCGCCCTACGCGCCGATCAGGCCAAGCCGGTGGAGACGGCCTCCGAGGCAGTCGGCCGCATACTGAGCGGCCAGACAGTTGCAGTCGGTGGTTCTGGAGCCGGTCACGCCATCCCGGAAGCCCTGCTCCAGGCCCTCGGTGACAGGTACCGAGCCACAGAGGGACCGACGGGCATCACGCTCCTGCACCCGTTCGGTGTGGGAGATCAGAAGACCAAAGGCCTGCAGCGGGCAGCCTGCCCCGGCATGTATCGCCGCGTCATCGGTGGACATTGGTCGATGGCCCCGGAAATGGCGAGGCTCGCTGCCAGCAACCAATTTGCGGCGTACTGCCTTCCGGCAGGCGTCATGGTCCAGCTGTTCCACTGCGCCGCAGCGGGGAGCCCTGGCTGGTTCTCCCACGCGGGACTCGACACATTCGTGGATCCGCGTCGCTCGGGTGGGCGTCTCAATGCGA
>CBDATE010000034.1:0-478624 GCA_965199815.1 Pseudomonadales bacterium | reverse complement strand
GTGGCGTACGCGGCCTGGATACTCTGACGCTGGTGTGGTGAGGAGACAGCGGCTTCGCTTCACGCGGGTGCAAGACGGCAATGGATGCGGGACAGCGGCGCTTGTTGCCGGAAAGAGTTCTCGGCTGGCTGGAGCGATCCAGCGCATCGAGAGTAACCGGGATTCATCCGCGTGCCGGAGGCGGTGCGGTGCGCTCCGGCGCACAAATCCGCCTGGCCGACGGTACACACGCCTTTCTTGCCTACGATGACAACGAGCGCTCGCCTCCCGCTGTGCGCGACAAGTATGTTCGCGAAGCCGCAATACTGCGCGCCATCGAGGGCACAGGCATCCGCGCGCCCACGCTGTTGGCCAGCGACCCGGATGTACGCGCGCACCTCTTCGAGTTCGTCGAGGGTGAGGACCGGTTCAGCAAGCTGACCGATGCGGAAGATGCCAGGGCGGTAGCGCATGATTTTCTCAACGATCTGGCGATTCTGCACCGCCTTGACGCAGCTTCGCTGACGCTCGAAGGCTTCGCGCCCTGCCGCCCGGTGGCCGAGATGGTGCGCGAGACCATTACCGATCTCGAGTACCGTCATGCAGCAGGCGGTGAGGAAGATCCCTTCATCGTCTTCGGCCTCGACTGGCTCAACCGTCATGTGCCGGATTATCAGGGGCCACCCGTGGTGGTGCACGGCGATGCAGGCCCCGGCAATCTGTTGTTCAGCGGGCATCGGGTCACTGCCGTGCTGGACTGGGAGCAAGCCCATTTTGGCGACCCGATGGAAGATTTCGCCTGGATGAGCATTCGCGCCATCATCCAGACATGGGTGCCTTTCGCGCCACTGCTGCGAACCTACGAGCGGCTCGCCGACATCCCCGTCAGTCCGGAGCGCATCCGTTTCTACCGGATCTACACGCTGCTCGGCATGATGGTGGACAGCCATCGGCGCTACTTTCAGCAGCCGCAGACCCTGGCCGATCAGGCTCGACTCGGAACCGGCCTGATGTTCGCGATGGTGCACAGGCGCGCCTGTGTGCAGGGCCTCGCAGATGCCATGGCGCTGGCCTTGCCCGAGTACGAACCACCCGTCCGGGAAACGCCCTTCGCCGACTCACCCATGATCGAGTCCGTGCTCAGGCAGTTGAAGGAGGTGATCGTGCCGAGATCACAGGATCAGGTGGGGCGGGAAACGGCCAAGGATATGGCTCGTGTACTCAAGTACATCGATGCCCGTGCGCGGCGGGAAGCGGTACTCACCGCAGATGAATTGACCGACCTTGCAGGTGTGTTGGGGGACGACCATGACAGTCTTGGCAGCGCCCGCGCGCACCTGTTGCAACGAATACGCGCCGGTTCAATGTCCGATGAGGTGATGCTCGGCATCCTCTGGCGACGGGTGTGTCGCGAGACCGCCGTCGCCAGAGGACTGATGGGTGCCCTGTCCGAACGCAGGCTCCCTTCGCTTGGCATGTTCTGATCAAGTCCATCCGTGGACTTGATCAGATTCGCAAATCATGTCCTGTGCTTCGCCAGCTGCGCCTGGATTTCCCCGAGCTTTTCCTCGTTCAGCGGGAAGGTGTAGAGCAGATAGACGACCAGCAGTTCGGATGCCGCCGGGATGAAGGCGAAGATATAGCGCAGCGCGTCAAGTTGGGCGGGGTCGTTGGATCCGCCCGGATTGAACCCCACCAGTTCAAGCAACGGATAGGCGAGGCCGATGCCCAGCGCGCCACCGACCTTCATGGTGGTGGTAACGGTGTCAATGCCGAAGGAAAAATACCCAAAAGTGCCAAACGAAAAAGGGACAGTTGTGTGTCTTGCACACCGCCCCATGGGGCGGTGCGCAAGACACACAACTTCGCTTTTCATGTCCCCTTCTTCACGTGGGGACTCACCAATGGTCACATCAGGGAACATCGTCATGATCCACGACTTGAAACACCAAGGATTGAGCGTCTCGGCCATCGCCAAGCACACGGGACTCAACCGCAAAACCGTGTACAGGCACCTTGAACGGGGGATGATGCCCGCCACCTACCGCCCGAGAGCGCCGAAGCCGCGGCTGCTCGACCCCTATACCGACTACCTTGCCAAGCGCCTGTCCGACCATCCCGGACTGTCCGCTCGCCGCTTGTTCCGAGAAATCCGCGAACGCGGCTATATCGGGGGCTACTCCACAGTCACCGACTTCCTGCGAGCAGTGCGCTCGCCCGTGGAGGCAGCCTTCGAGCGCCGTTTCGAGACACCGCCCGGGCAACAGGCGCAGGTCGATTTCGCGCACTTCAAGTTCACCTTCGAGGATGACCCCGATACCACCAGAGTCACCTGGCTGTTCCTTATCGTCCTCTCTCACAGCCGCTGGATGTGGGGACGGTTCGGATTTGACCAAAACCTCCAGACCGTGTTGCGGTGTCATATTGAGGCGTTTGAGGCTCTACGCGGGGCACCGTCTCACATCCTCTACGACCGCATGAAGACCGCAATCACCGGCGAGCACTCAGACGGTACCGTGAATTACAACCCTTCTCTGGTCGCCATGCTCGACCACTACGGCGTGATACCCCGCGCCTGCCGCCCCTACCGTGCCAAGACCAAGGGCAAAGTCGAAAGACCCTTCCGCTACATCCGTCAGGACTTCGCGCTCGCTCGAACATTCCACAACCTGGATGACCTCAATGCGCGCTTCCAGCTGTGGCTCCATACCTGCGCCAACGCCCGAACCCACGGCACCACCGGGTGCGTTGTCAACGAGGCGTTCGACACCGAGCGGACAGCTCTCCTGCCGCTCCCGAAACGCCCCTTTGATCCCCCGCTCTCCGTCACCAGGCGGATCTCTCGTGACGGCATGGTTTCGGTAGGCGGAAACTTCTACAGTGTGCCTGATGCCACACGCGCGCGCTCTATCGAGGTGCGTACACACCCAGGCCGTCTGGTCATGCTCGAAGACGGCATCGAGATAGCCGAACACCCAATCCTTGCAGGAAAAAATCGCCGCCGCGTCGAACCGGGGCATCGCACACCACCCCCCGTGGGCGCGCCGCAACACGCGCTCCTACCACCCGCTCAGCGACCGCTCGACTTCTACGCAGCCGTCGGGGAGCGGCTCGCACACGGGGAGGATACGCCATGAACGGAATCCTTGACCGCATCCAGGCCAGCCTCGTCGGACTCGACATGCCGTGTGCACTCGAATCTCTTGACGAGATCGTCCGCAACATCGAACTCGGACACATCGGCGCGCTCGAAGCTGTCGACCACCTGCTCTCCGCCGAACTCAATATCCGTGAAACCCGACGCATCGGGGTCGCCCTCAAAACCGCAAGACTCAATCCCCACAAGACGCTCGAATCCTTCGACTTCACCTTCCAACCCTCCATCGACCGCGAACGCATCCTTGCGCTCGCCCAACTCGACTTCATCCGTCGCGCCGAGGTCGTCCACCTCCTCGGCCCCCCAGGCACCGGAAAGAGCCACCTCGCTCTCGCTCTCGGCATCGCCGCTGTCAGCGCTCGCAAAAGCGTCTACCGAACCACGCTCGCCGAACTCGTCGATGCGCTCGCAAAGGCCCACAGGGAAGGTCGCTTACCCCAAAAAATCCGCTTCTACAACCGCCCCTCACTGCTCATCGTCGACGAAATCGGCTATGTCTCCATCGACTCCGGAGGTGCCAACCTCTTCTTCCAACTCGTCAACGCCAGATACGAAAAGGGTGCCATGATCCTCACCTCAAACCGCGGCTTCGCCGAATGGGGTGAACTCTTCGGGGACCCAGTGCTCGCTACCGCCTTGCTCGACCGACTCCTCCACCACGCCGTCGTTATTCGCATCGAGGGAGCCAGCTACCGCCTCAGAAAACACACCGAACTCATCCCGGAACATATCCGCGCTAATGCCCAAATCTCCCCTCCTCCGCCTCCAAAACGACGCGGAAGACCGCCAAAAAAATCACCCATCCAACCAATATGAACACCCAACAACATCACCCCAAAACTGTCCCTTTTTCATTTGGCACTTTTGTCCCTTTTTCATTTGGCATTGACAGGAGCCACGGCTACGACAGCACAGACGGCGACTTACTTGGGTCTATCCCCGCCCGCGCGGGGGAGCCGCTTTTCCTACTACGAGCGTCTTCGCCCGCAGGGGTCTATCCCCGCCCGCGCGGGGGAGCCTCCGCATCGAGGAAGGGGGTGGTATCAACATTGGGTCTATCCCCGCCCGCGCGGGGGAGCCACCGGTATGGCAAGAAAGTGTCGGAATCGGATGGGTCTATCCCCGCCCGCGCGGGGGAGCCGTGTGTGTGCGGAAAACCGCAAGTGAAATGTAAGGTCTATCCCCGCCCGCGCGGGGGAGCCATCCATATCTGTACCTGGCCAACGTCGTGCAAGGGTCTATCCCCGCCCGCGCGGGGGAGCCCAGGCCGAAATCATCGTAAGGTCTCCAAGCAAGGGTCTATCCCCGCCCGCGCGGGGGAGCCTACATAGCCTCGTCAGCTTCATTCCTGCTCCAGGGTCTATCCCCGCCCGCGCGGGGGAGCCACGAACAGACCTTCCGAGACCTGTTGAGGCGACGGTCTATCCCCGCCCGCGCGGGGGAGCCCTGCGGCTGCGACACATGAAGCCTGTCTATGCAGGTCTATCCCCGCCCGCGCGGGGGAGCCGGTAGAGTCGGATAGTCACCGACCAGGTGCTAGGGTCTATCCCCGCCCGCGCGGGGGAGCCTATCGAACACGCTGGAAATCACGGAGATAGAGAGGTCTATCCCCGCCCGCGCGGGGGAGCCCTGCGGCATCGGCATTTCAAACTCTGTGTGATAGGTCTATCCCCGCCCGCGCGGGGGAGCCAGGCGCGACAGCAAAGGGCGCGCGGCGAGAGAGGGTCTATCCCCGCCCGCGCGGGGGAGCCCACTCCACGCACCGCGCTCGTATGCGCATCCATGGTCTATCCCCGCCCGCGCGGGGGAGCCAGGTGGCAGGTTGAGTGAGTGAATCAGTCATGGGGTCTATCCCCGCCCGCGCGGGGGAGCCTCTGTTTTCGCCCGCCGCGAACAATGTGGAGAGGGTCTATCCCCGCCCGCGCGGGGGAGCCCCGACACTTTCTTGCCGTACCTGTGCGATTCAAGGTCTATCCCCGCCCGCGCGGGGGAGCCGGGTATGTCACCGAGTCCTCAGCGAAGTCCTCAGGTCTATCCCCGCCCGCGCGGGGGAGCCTCTGTTTTCGCCCGCCGCGAACAATGTGGAGAGGGTCTATCCCCGCCCGCGCGGGGGAGCCTTCCCCCCGCGCCTGGCTATGTTGATGGCCTCGGGTCTATCCCCGCCCGCGCGGGGGAGCCGGTGTCCTATCCCGACTCGGCGCAGAAGCTCAAGGTCTATCCCCGCCCGCGCGGGGGAGCCGTCCCCGACGTCGGGTGAGCCAGAGATCCTCCGGGTCTATCCCCGCCCGCGCGGGGGAGCCTCCTCTGCACCTTCTCGGACACAGGCTGCCGCAGGTCTATCCCCGCCCGCGCGGGGGAGCCGCATCCACATCACCAGTCGCATTGATCGTCACGGGTCTATCCCCGCCCGCGCGGGGGAGCCACCTGCGGAACGCTTCTAAGCTCGACTCCATGTGGTCTATCCCCGCCCGCGCGGGGGAGCCGCCGGATTGAACGCGAAGCCCGCGCCAGTGCTCGGTCTATCCCCGCCCGCGCGGGGGAGCCCTGGACTGGCCGGTCACGGAAGTCCGCATTCTGGGTCTATCCCCGCCCGCGCGGGGGAGCCCAGTGTGCATACAGCGATGTACGCAGCTGAGCGGGTCTATCCCCGCCCGCGCGGGGGAGCCTTGGTCAGGTAGTCCGCGAGCACCCGCACCGCGGGTCTATCCCCGCCCGCGCGGGGGAGCCCTTGGGTCGACCGGTGCTGGGTCAGGTTGATAAGGTCTATCCCCGCCCGCGCGGGGGAGCCCACCGCCTGCTGCTCGTGCCTTTCCTGAACAAAGGTCTATCCCCGCCCGCGCGGGGGAGCCCACCGCCTGCTGCTCGTGCCTTTCCTGAACAAAGGTCTATCCCCGCCCGCGCGGGGGAGCCTTTGTTCCGGCGTGGCAGCGTGCTGCGTCAGATGGTCTATCCCCGCCCGCGCGGGGGAGCCGCCTTCCAGCGAGTGACACACAGGCTAGCCTTGGGTCTATCCCCGCCCGCGCGGGGGAGCCAGCGCCACATCGACCACCCGCTCTTGCAGACCGGGTCTATCCCCGCCCGCGCGGGGGAGCCCCCAGCGCCAGCATTGTAGGATGCCTGCGCGAGGGTCTATCCCCGCCCGCGCGGGGGAGCCAGCAACTGCGCGCTTGCCTGCTATGCGCTCTCGGGTCTATCCCCGCCCGCGCGGGGGAGCCTTTGACGTTATGCATTACGCCTATCACTGGAACGGTCTATCCCCGCCCGCGCGGGGGAGCCCAGGTCGCGCGGATCTTCCAGCCTGTGGCCTTGGGTCTATCCCCGCCCGCGCGGGGGAGCCATATGTGCTCGACATCAACACCGGCACGTTTTGGGTCTATCCCCGCCCGCGCGGGGGAGCCCTACAGTGCACCTACAGTGCATTTCCAGTGCATGGTCTATCCCCGCCCGCGCGGGGGAGCCAGCTCTACGAGATAGGGGTCGAGTACGGAATCGGGTCTATCCCCGCCCGCGCGGGGGAGCCCTTTTCCTGCCGAATTTTGCGTGGGCGTATTGGGGTCTATCCCCGCCCGCGCGGGGGAGCCGTACAAAAGGTCGGCCTTAGCGCGTGGGAGTGCGGTCTATCCCCGCCCGCGCGGGGGAGCCACATTTTCACTTGAGAGGACACACAAATGATAGGGTCTATCCCCGCCCGCGCGGGGGAGCCCGCAGGCGTAGGGGCGACGGCGGAAATGCCTACGGTCTATCCCCGCCCGCGCGGGGGAGCCATCCCCTACATCCGGTTGACCTGTAACTCTACGGGTCTATCCCCGCCCGCGCGGGGGAGCCCGGAGGTGCCAGCATGAACAGCATCAAAATCGAGGTCTATCCCCGCCCGCGCGGGGGAGCCGCGACTGTTCCGGCGCAAGCCCCCTGAATCACGGGTCTATCCCCGCCCGCGCGGGGGAGCCCTCATCGGTGGCGCGCTGTGGCTTATGGCCCCGGGTCTATCCCCGCCCGCGCGGGGGAGCCAAGGCGGGGAACGCCAGACCTACGACAGTACGAGGTCTATCCCCGCCCGCGCGGGGGAGCCGCTGCGGTCATGCTTGGTCTCGTCAGGTTCGACGGTCTATCCCCGCCCGCGCGGGGGAGCCGTCGATTATCAACTGGATGCGTGGTCAGTCGGAGGTCTATCCCCGCCCGCGCGGGGGAGCCCCGATACCGCGATGCAGGCGATGGTCGAAGATGGGTCTATCCCCGCCCGCGCGGGGGAGCCAGGGACAGCCAACAGAGGAAGACGCCGAGAAGAGGTCTATCCCCGCCCGCGCGGGGGAGCCGGGATTGAAGGCGAGTACATCAGCCAGGTGACGGGTCTATCCCCGCCCGCGCGGGGGAGCCACTACTACGAAGCGTCTATTGCCGGAAGCATCGGGTCTATCCCCGCCCGCGCGGGGGAGCCTGCTCCCTGCCCTCGATGTCTATGCGGGGAAGGGGTCTATCCCCGCCCGCGCGGGGGAGCCCTGGTCAGGATGCCTTTGATCTGGTAGTCGGTGGGTCTATCCCCGCCCGCGCGGGGGAGCCATTTCGGCGGATGCTGTAGCCACCTCGTCGCGCGGTCTATCCCCGCCCGCGCGGGGGAGCCTGTTCCCGCAGATAGAAGGCTTGGGTGGTGTGCGGTCTATCCCCGCCCGCGCGGGGGAGCCGGTGCAAAGCTGTATTTATGGTCGGGTAGCGAAGGTCTATCCCCGCCCGCGCGGGGGAGCCTTGTCACGAGGCGGATGCACTTTTCATGCCTGTGGTCTATCCCCGCCCGCGCGGGGGAGCCCTACGTCAGTAGGTGTCAATGGTGACTTGGCACGGTCTATCCCCGCCCGCGCGGGGGAGCCTATTTAGAAGAGATATCGGATATCGTTATATCGGGTCTATCCCCGCCCGCGCGGGGGAGCCGCTCAGGTCTGTAGTCACGCTCAATCTCAGCAAGGTCTATCCCCGCCCGCGCGGGGGAGCCGGCCATCAAAGCAGGCGCGGCGGCGGTTGGTGCGGTCTATCCCCGCCCGCGCGGGGGAGCCACATCCTTCGGGCGCTGGCTGAAGGCGCGCGGAGGTCTATCCCCGCCCGCGCGGGGGAGCCACGCCATCAGTACGCCATTCTGTCTCTATCAGAGGTCTATCCCCGCCCGCGCGGGGGAGCCGTCCACACGCTCTTGAGCCGGTTGTACCACGAGGGTCTATCCCCGCCCGCGCGGGGGAGCCATCGTACGCGCCAGCGATGCAGCGCGCTCGCTCGGTCTATCCCCGCCCGCGCGGGGGAGCCGGTTGGAGAGCGTATGCGCAGGCTTCCGCTGAAGGTCTATCCCCGCCCGCGCGGGGGAGCCCCCCAGCGCCCGACCACCACCGGTGCAGTCCAGGGTCTATCCCCGCCCGCGCGGGGGAGCCGCTGCCTTCTGCGATTCAGCGTACAGGGTCGCGGGTCTATCCCCGCCCGCGCGGGGGAGCCTGCATGCCTTGCGCGATCATCCGCACAGTGTGAGGTCTATCCCCGCCCGCGCGGGGGAGCCGCTACCGCCACCGGTCAAAATCTGCGAGTCCAGGGTCTATCCCCGCCCGCGCGGGGGAGCCACCGCCCCGACGTCGGCGAGCAGTGTCGTATCCGGTCTATCCCCGCCCGCGCGGGGGAGCCGCTGGTCGCTGTCGCCTGCGCCATGCTGCGCGAGGTCTATCCCCGCCCGCGCGGGGGAGCCATCCGGCACGGATTGAAAACGGACGGATATTGTGGTCTATCCCCGCCCGCGCGGGGGAGCCCGAAGGCTATTGTGGCTCGGAGGAATCCTAGTCGGTCTATCCCCGCCCGCGCGGGGGAGCCGTTCTGGGGCGCTTGTCTGGCTTCGGGCTACCGGGGTCTATCCCCGCCCGCGCGGGGGAGCCGGTAGCGTCGGATAGTCACCGACCAGGTGCTCGGGTCTATCCCCGCCCGCGCGGGGGAGCCTACGACCAAGCCTATCTCGCTTACAAGTCATACGGTCTATCCCCGCCCGCGCGGGGGAGCCGTTCGTGGACTACGTCGATTATCTTTTCTTTTGGGTCTATCCCCGCCCGCGCGGGGGAGCCGTATGCACTTGGTGTGATACAGCGTTTTGAGGGGGTCTATCCCCGCCCGCGCGGGGGAGCCATTGTTCGGCTCCCTTCAGTGTTCATGTTCAAGGGTCTATCCCCGCCCGCGCGGGGGAGCCGCTTCAGGTGCTTCAGCCATGCGCACAGCAATGGGTCTATCCCCGCCCGCGCGGGGGAGCCAACTGCACTACAAATGCACTGGAATGCACTGGAGGTCTATCCCCGCCCGCGCGGGGGAGCCCTGGCCTCGTTGGGAGTCAACTGGCCTGTCTGGGGTCTATCCCCGCCCGCGCGGGGGAGCCTCGAGCTGCGCAGCTCGGAATTGCGCGCCGAACGGTCTATCCCCGCCCGCGCGGGGGAGCCTTGCGGGCGACTTCGATCGCTACCAGTCGCCTGGGTCTATCCCCGCCCGCGCGGGGGAGCCGCCGGGATTTCATGTTGTGCGTCAAGTGTGTGAGGTCTATCCCCGCCCGCGCGGGGGAGCCGACCACATGCTGACGTATCCGCCAGCGTGCTCAGGTCTATCCCCGCCCGCGCGGGGGAGCCGGGCTATCAAAGCCCCATGTGTTGTTTGGCCGCGGTCTATCCCCGCCCGCGCGGGGGAGCCATTGCCACGAGGCGGATGCGCTCTTCATGCCTGGGTCTATCCCCGCCCGCGCGGGGGAGCCGATGGAGCATTAGCCTGCACCTCCATCCAACAGGGTCTATCCCCGCCCGCGCGGGGGAGCCGGATGCATTGGTGGCGACTGGCCACCTATTCGAGGTCTATCCCCGCCCGCGCGGGGGAGCCTGCTGACGGTGAGCCGCTGGTAGTCACCACCAGGGTCTATCCCCGCCCGCGCGGGGGAGCCACCTGCAGCGTCAAGGTGCGACGCCGAACTTCGGGTCTATCCCCGCCCGCGCGGGGGAGCCGTCATTCCGAGGCCAATGCTGCGACTGGCCATGGGTCTATCCCCGCCCGCGCGGGGGAGCCAACACGGCTGGCCGGACAGCAATGGCAGACCGGGGTCTATCCCCGCCCGCGCGGGGGAGCCACCGTGAGTTCAGGCAGGAAGGTATCAGGCGCGGGTCTATCCCCGCCCGCGCGGGGGAGCCAGTGCCACACCGAATCTCACTTACGGCCTGATGGGTCTATCCCCGCCCGCGCGGGGGAGCCATCCCTCTCAGGCTAGTGCACTATATGCACATGGGTCTATCCCCGCCCGCGCGGGGGAGCCATATCGAAGTGACCGACGAACAGGCACTAGAGAGGTCTATCCCCGCCCGCGCGGGGGAGCCGCATGAATACGCTCACGTATGCAGACCTCGGACGGTCTATCCCCGCCCGCGCGGGGGAGCCATCGCACCGAATCCCCCCACGTCATGTCATAGAGGTCTATCCCCGCCCGCGCGGGGGAGCCTTGGTGGGGCCATCAAAGCAGGCGCGGCGGCGGGGTCTATCCCCGCCCGCGCGGGGGAGCCGGAAGGGTTGCCAGTACCCCCTCACATCCCGGAGGTCTATCCCCGCCCGCGCGGGGGAGCCCCGACATCTTGGTTTTGTTGATGCTGCATAGAGGGTCTATCCCCGCCCGCGCGGGGGAGCCTCTGGCCGCCAAGTAGAGTCATACCGGGTCGGAGGTCTATCCCCGCCCGCGCGGGGGAGCCGCGCTGCCTATAGACGCGAGCGGGCACCGGCGGGGTCTATCCCCGCCCGCGCGGGGGAGCCGGTCTCCGGGAGGATGTAATGCTGGCTGTGTTGGGTCTATCCCCGCCCGCGCGGGGGAGCCCTATACGCTGTGGGATACCACAGGGTTGGCAGGGGTCTATCCCCGCCCGCGCGGGGGAGCCAGCGCGGGCGAACCCGCGCATACCCTATGCTGGGGTCTATCCCCGCCCGCGCGGGGGAGCCGTTCATTTGTATTCGCGCGCACACATCGTCCAAGGTCTATCCCCGCCCGCGCGGGGGAGCCGGCGGTACGACGTGGCGCGCGGTGCAGAACACGGGTCTATCCCCGCCCGCGCGGGGGAGCCCCAACGCCACGTGCCCTGACGGATTCCGCAGGGGGTCTATCCCCGCCCGCGCGGGGGAGCCATACGGTGTTGAGCCGGAAGGCGAGCAGGATAGGGTCTATCCCCGCCCGCGCGGGGGAGCCTCTGTGTGGTCTGCTGTGCCTACCTTCCGCGCGGGTCTATCCCCGCCCGCGCGGGGGAGCCCCGCTCCGGCGCTACCAGTCACGAGGTGCACCAGGTCTATCCCCGCCCGCGCGGGGGAGCCCCGCAGCTGCTCATTGCAGGCCTTCCGGTAGAGGGTCTATCCCCGCCCGCGCGGGGGAGCCCGCACCATCATCGCTATCAATGACGTGACAGGCGGTCTATCCCCGCCCGCGCGGGGGAGCCGCCACCAGTCGGTCGACATCTGCCCAATCCGGAGGTCTATCCCCGCCCGCGCGGGGGAGCCCTTCTCGTTCTGGCAAAACTTTTTTCAAAAAAGGGTCTATCCCCGCCCGCGCGGGGGAGCCGCTTCCTTTGCCTTCTCTTGCGCCTTCTTTTGGGGTCTATCCCCGCCCGCGCGGGGGAGCCATACATAGTGCTTTCCTTGTGTGAATGAATGAGGGTCTATCCCCGCCCGCGCGGGGGAGCCTCGGACGAAATCGGCGCTGACCAGACCATCGAGGGTCTATCCCCGCCCGCGCGGGGGAGCCTGAGCTCGCGGTTGTATGCCTCGAACTGCCGAGGGTCTATCCCCGCCCGCGCGGGGGAGCCACGTGGCTGCTACACCTGTCTTCACGTTTGTGAGGTCTATCCCCGCCCGCGCGGGGGAGCCTATGTGCCCTACAAGCATAGACATTATGCGCATGGTCTATCCCCGCCCGCGCGGGGGAGCCCTGAATACTGGCACCACCGATGGTGATGTGTACGGTCTATCCCCGCCCGCGCGGGGGAGCCATCGCTTCTGCTTTCGTCACTGCGACTCGGAAGGGTCTATCCCCGCCCGCGCGGGGGAGCCTGGACAGGCATACCTATCAGGGTGCTGGTGCGGGGTCTATCCCCGCCCGCGCGGGGAAGCCCTGAAAGGTCAACGCGATGAAAATAGTGACTTGGGTCTATCCCCGCCCGCGCGGGGGAGCCGGACTACGCCTGTGATTGTCGGGCGGTATGCAGGGTCTATCCCCGCCCGCGCGGGGGAGCCGGTGCGCACTTCCCACCGAGTGACCTCGCGCCAGGTCTATCCCCGCCCGCGCGGGGGAGCCATTTTCAATGGCGGCTTGAGGCCGGAAAGAGAAGGTCTATCCCCGCCCGCGCGGGGGAGCCGACGGATTATTTGGTAACACACAAGCGATGGAAGGTCTATCCCCGCCCGCGCGGGGGAGCCTCGAGCGTCACTGTGGTGGTGTCGTAGGCGTACGGTCTATCCCCGCCCGCGCGGGGGAGCCACCGGCAGCAACTTGCTCCGGGGTGGCGGCGTGGGTCTATCCCCGCCCGCGCGGGGGAGCCACAACCGTGACCTATCAACATACGTCGCACAGGGGTCTATCCCCGCCCGCGCGGGGGAGCCACCTCGTCGTCGTAGATGCGCCAACTTGTCGCGGGTCTATCCCCGCCCGCGCGGGGGAGCCTCCGTTCGGTGCGAGCGCCGACAAGATGGCAGTAATCTATCCCCGCCCGCGCGGGGGAGCCTCCCGTAGGTATTGCACTACCTGCTCCCTCTGGGGTCTATCCCCGCCCGCGCGGGGGAGCCGGCTTCTCTTGGCGCTCAGCATCGAGCTTCACCGGTCTATCCCCGCCCGCGCGGGGGAGCCTGGCCATTCGCTCGACCAGAGAAGCGCGAATCGGGTCTATCCCCGCCCGCGCGGGGGAGCCGGTGGCGTGGCTTTGCCTGCTCTGACTGCATCAGGTCTATCCCCGCCCGCGCGGGGGAGCCGCCGATATGGCGGAAGATGCTGCGCTTGCTCACGGTCTATCCCCGCCCGCGCGGGGGAGCCCACTGGCTTTTCGTCGGCGACCAAGCCACCGAGGGTCTATCCCCGCCCGCGCGGGGGAGCCATCATGTCGCGAATCTCATCAAGGTCTAGCACGGGTCTATCCCCGCCCGCGCGGGGGAGCCGCAACCGGAGTCAACGGCGACTTCGCCATCATGGGTCTATCCCCGCCCGCGCGGGGGAGCCGGAAGTGCAGGGCGCAACAAGTTTGATATGGAAGGTCTATCCCCGCCCGCGCGGGGGAGCCATAGATACGTGCGGCATGGCAGAGCAGTATGTAGGTCTATCCCCGCCCGCGCGGGGGAGCCGCGCCCAGACAACTGGCCTGCATACGTGGTCGCGGTCTATCCCCGCCCGCGCGGGGGAGCCACTCAACAACGGCGACTGGGGCGCCTGGGTCAAGGTCTATCCCCGCCCGCGCGGGGGAGCCCCCCCACTTGAATACACTTGCTCGACCTATGTACGGTCTATCCCCGCCCGCGCGGGGGAGCCTGGTCTATTCGCGTGTGTGAAGACCCCAAAGGGGGTCTATCCCCGCCCGCGCGGGGGAGCCATGAGGCGATGTGATGAACATTTTCTGATGCGGGGTCTATCCCCGCCCGCGCGGGGGAGCCTCGAGCGCGGCCAGTCAGATCGCTGGCGCGCAGGGTCTATCCCCGCCCGCGCGGGGGAGCCGACCATGTGCTGACGTATCCGCCAGCGTGGACAGGTCTATCCCCGCCCGCGCGGGGGAGCCCTTGCCGGTGGCGAATGATGGCAGCGCGCCGATGGTCTATCCCCGCCCGCGCGGGGGAGCCCAGGGCGAAACTGCGATGTCGTATCCAACATTGGGTCTATCCCCGCCCGCGCGGGGGAGCCGTCAGCCGTTCCCGGTGAGTCATAGCCCCACGAGGGTCTATCCCCGCCCGCGCGGGGGAGCCCGCCTGACCGTGCAGGCGGAAGACCTTGCAGCGGGTCTATCCCCGCCCGCGCGGGGGAGCCTTTTGTTCGGTAGCCTTGCCCCGACAGCGAGGGGGTCTATCCCCGCCCGCGCGGGGGAGCCCCACTGTCGCTCACCTGTCGGTAGCCAACGAAGGGTCTATCCCCGCCCGCGCGGGGGAGCCCCCCGTACCCCCGTCGGGTGCGCTCTTTGTTGGGGTCTATCCCCGCCCGCGCGGGGGAGCCCCGACCATCCCTATCCAATCACCTCGGGTGGAAGGTCTATCCCCGCCCGCGCGGGGGAGCCCTCGACATGCTGCTTTTTATCAATCTGCCTGATGGTCTATCCCCGCCCGCGCGGGGGAGCCGGCGAAATTTCTCTCTCGCCAGCTGAAGCACAGGGTCTATCCCCGCCCGCGCGGGGGAGCCCCTTCATATCGCAGACACATGGCCTGCAGGTCAGGTCTATCCCCGCCCGCGCGGGGGAGCCTAGGCCTTGCAGCCCTCTGTCGCCTCTATCCCCGGTCTATCCCCGCCCGCGCGGGGGAGCCGACAGGCAGCGAACGAACGCCAGTCCGCCATCGGGTCTATCCCCGCCCGCGCGGGGGAGCCTTCTGCACCGTAACCGGCTGCCAATGCCGTCCGGGTCTATCCCCGCCCGCGCGGGGGAGCCGCTAGACGTGTCAGAGCTTTAGCGACTCTGTTCGGTCTATCCCCGCCCGCGCGGGGGAGCCGCACTGTCGGCTGAATGCGTACGCCGTCGTAGAGGTCTATCCCCGCCCGCGCGGGGGAGCCTCCGGTATTGAGGGGGTCTGGCAAGTCAGGTGCAGGTCTATCCCCGCCCGCGCGGGGGAGCCAGTGCCCTTACTTCCAATCCTGTCCACGTACCTGGTCTATCCCCGCCCGCGCGGGGGAGCCTGCGCCGCGACACCCTTCCCCGAGCAACATACGGGTCTATCCCCGCCCGCGCGGGGGAGCCAAGAACTCCAGCCGTGAGCCGCTGACCAAATTGGGTCTATCCCCGCCCGCGCGGGGGAGCCTGACGGTCTGGCCGGGCGCGTACTGGTGACGGAGGTCTATCCCCGCCCGCGCGGGGGAGCCTCCGCATCTTGCCTACCCTCGCAACCTGTCCAAGGTCTATCCCCGCCCGCGCGGGGGAGCCTACTCCACGCTCTTGACGTGCCCAAGGCTTGGGGGTCTATCCCCGCCCGCGCGGGGGAGCCGGGCTATCAAAGCCCCATGTGTTGTTTGGCCGCGGTCTATCCCCGCCCGCGCGGGGGAGCCGCGGCGGGTCACGGACACGGCTGGCACGATCGAGGTCTATCCCCGCCCGCGCGGGGGAGCCGGCTTGAGCTGACCGTATAGACCAGCAAGCCATGGTCTATCCCCGCCCGCGCGGGGGAGCCACGGTAGGGCAGTCGCGCAGCAGCACCTCCACGGGTCTATCCCCGCCCGCGCGGGGGAGCCCGCATTCAGCCGACAGTGCAAGAAGATGTAGCGGGTCTATCCCCGCCCGCGCGGGGGAGCCTTCTACAAGGATGACAGCTCACCGAAGCGATCCCCGCCCGCGCGGGGGAGCCACAACACCGCCCGTCATACTCGCGGAATCGCATGGTCTATCCCCGCCCGCGCGGGGGAGCCCGCCTGCATGACGGCAGCGACACCGAAGTGCATGGTCTATCCCCGCCCGCGCGGGGGAGCCATGATGCCTAGAGCTTCCATAATGCCTCCATGGGGTCTATCCCCGCCCGCGCGGGGGAGCCAAGCTCGTGAAATCAATCGCTGAAGCCGGGAAGGGTCTATCCCCGCCCGCGCGGGGGAGCCCTCTGTCAGGTGTGCGAGTCGCGCAGCTCTATCCCCGCCCGCGCGGGGGAGCCCCTGCTAATAAAAGCAGTGACGAGCTTAAGCTGGGTCTATCCCCGCCCGCGCGGGGGAGCCGCACAGTCGGTACGTACTATCACGCGTGCCGACGGTCTATCCCCGCCCGCGCGGGGGAGCCTTCTGTTTCCCCCGCGCGAGCGCGGGGGCCTCAGGTCTATCCCCGCCCGCGCGGGGGAGCCCTCACTATTTCAGTTCCTGTACCGCGCGCTACCGGTCTATCCCCGCCCGCGCGGGGGAGCCAGCTACGTAGTGGGGATGCTTGATAGGCCGGAGGGTCTATCCCCGCCCGCGCGGGGGAGCCGACGAGAACGTCATCCCGCCGTACGCCGACCGGGGTCTATCCCCGCCCGCGCGGGGGAGCCATGCTCACGGAGGCACTCGACCTGTACAAAGGGGGTCTATCCCCGCCCGCGCGGGGGAGCCATTCGGATCGATTACATCAAGCCGCCGCTTGATGGTCTATCCCCGCCCGCGCGGGGGAGCCGGTAAGGCAATCACATTACTTGATCGGCGAGCGGGTCTATCCCCGCCCGCGCGGGGGAGCCAATCCGGCGGTTTTGGCCAAGCTGGAAAGCACGGGTCTATCCCCGCCCGCGCGGGGGAGCCCAGTCAAGGATGAGCAATCTATCTATCTTCACGGGTCTATCCCCGCCCGCGCGGGGGAGCCGCATTGCTTGATGCCTCTGCACCTGCAGCGTCGGGTCTATCCCCGCCCGCGCGGGGGAGCCAGAGATGGATCCCTTGATGTCTTCCATGAGTTGGGTCTATCCCCGCCCGCGCGGGGGAGCCGCATCAAAGGGGAATCCTTTGGCATAGGCGAGCGGTCTATCCCCGCCCGCGCGGGGGAGCCCGCTCGGTCGGTCGTACTTGACCTCGAGCTTTAGGTCTATCCCCGCCCGCGCGGGGGAGCCTCGATCAAGTACATGGATCGAGACTTCAAGGACGGTCTATCCCCGCCCGCGCGGGGGAGCCGGAAGCTACATCAAGTAGGCAAACGTGCTTCAGGGTCTATCCCCGCCCGCGCGGGGGAGCCGGACAGAGTGTCCTGGACAGCCTGAAAAAGACAGGTCTATCCCCGCCCGCGCGGGGGAGCCAATACGAACTTTCCGCATCCGCCGACAATCACGGGTCTATCCCCGCCCGCGCGGGGGAGCCGTTGCTTCGTCGATTCGCGACGGGGCGGAAACGGGTCTATCCCCGCCCGCGCGGGGGAGCCCCCTATCTGCCCTTCACTGCTGATTCGCCTAGCGGTCTATCCCCGCCCGCGCGGGGGAGCCCACACACACAGACAGGACACACACAATGTACAAGGTCTATCCCCGCCCGCGCGGGGGAGCCGTCGAGAAAGTCGGCCTTAGTGCGTGGGAGTGCGGTCTATCCCCGCCCGCGCGGGGGAGCCCATGTGCGCGCAAGTACATGGATCGAGACTTCAAGGACGGTCTATCCCCGCCCGCGCGGGGGAGCCTGACGAAGGTCCAGCCAATACTGGCCAAGGCGACTAGCTGGATGTCACGGTCTATCCCCGCCCGCGCGGGGGAGCCGATATGATCGCGGGCCCGCGCGGACCGATGCAGAAGCGGGTCTATCCCCGCCCGCGCGGGGGAGCCTCTAGCAAGCAACTCTTTGACTATACAAGATTTTAAAGAACAGGAAGCAAATTGGGTGCGGTTATCGCCGCTTTACGAGCAGGATTCCATCAGCATCCACGATCTCTTTTGGCGGCTCTCCCAGCGTTTCGATATGGAGGTTTCCTACTGCGTCCTTGTCACGCCAAACCAACACAATCGACCCTCTACCCAGCCTTTCCCACCAACCAGACAGCACATCCCACACCCGCACTCTGACACCCGCTGAAAGGTCCGGGGCTACATACACACCGGGCGCTATTTCCAGCATGATGGATGTCAAAAAGCCACGGTAGCGGTCCTCGACATCGCGTGTAACAATCATGGCCATAGGCATCGAATGCTCACTCTCCTTGACGATCTTCCGGGAATAACTCTTTAATTCGCCCAATCATTGCGGGAATTACCTGTTCTCGCGCCAGCGCCCGTCCAGTGATTCTGCGGGTTGTGCGTTCAATGTTTTCAAGAGGCCTTTCCGTCACACGCTTGGCAGCTCGAAAGGCACAGGGAACTGTCACGCTTTCGCGGAAGAGGTCAGCAATGTCGAGTACGAAGGATTGGCCGGGGTCTTCGTGAATAAATCCCAACTGTGGAATCGTCCCTGTGGCAGCTACGGCAATCGCGGCAGCGGCTTCGACAGCACTTGATGCGTGATTGATCGCTTGATTGGGTAAATCTGCCGCATTGGGACGGGCACGGTCATAACGGCGGCCATTCCATTGCACTCCAATCTGTTGGGCGACAAGGCGATAGGCTTCCTTGACCCGAGCTCCCTCAATTCCTCGCAGTACTTCAATGGAGCGATGAGGAAGTATCTTGCCCAACCGCCAAGCGTACATGCGACGGGCAATCATCAGCCACGAAGACTTGTCAGCCCATGCGCGCGCCTGACGCCGGGCGAGTCCGGACCGGTCGGGCATCAAAGGTGGCGCAGTATAGAGGCGCACACCATCTTCACCAACTGCCGCAAGGCCGGTACGAGCGTGGGCCAACAGACGCAAGGCATCATGGCTTACCGTGGACCCAGGCCCCAGAAGAATCATGGATACCCCTTGCAACGGTATCGCGTAATCTCCCGGTGCAAGCGCGTCGGCAGCAGTCGCTATGCCTTGAACGAAAGCGAGCGTTCCATCCCGCGCAGTGAGCGCACCACGAGCAAGGTACAACAATCCGGCCCGGTCACGGTGTGGAACCTTTGCGCTTTCGAGACCGAGCCGTCCTTTGAGCACTTATCTTTCAGGTGAGCAGCGATTAGGGGGTCGCAACAGCACCATGCCGTAACCATACGCACGATGACGACCGATCCCGCGTGAAAGCAATTCGGAAAACGCGGCAGGGTCTGTGACGGTAAGTGTCCCTTGGATCGTGGCATCTGGCCCTTCAAGTCCTGCGCGCTCTCCACGAGCGACACGATTGCGATTAAATCGTGCGAGACGGCTTGTCCGAAGATCAACATTAGCTGCAGGAGCCATTTTTTCGGCCAACCAGTCAAGGTAAACAGCCTCACGTGACCGGTTCGCGTTTTGCATACCTCGGGGATCATCAGGGAATTCTCGCAAGGCTTCGAGTAAGAACGCGTCCATCTCGGCTCCCTTGCCTACTTTCTCTCCCGATGGCAGTTCAATGGGGTTTGCCACTCGCCGGACGGGACGAGTACGCAAATCGAATCCTATCCGCTGATTTACTTTCCACTTTTCTGGCATTGGTTTGCTTTCGAGACGATCAGCAGGAATCACACACAAGTGATCTGGCAGCGCATGGGCGCAAGCTGCCTCCCCGAGCACCTCTGCACCCAGTCCGGAATATCCATATAAATTGCCTTCAGCCCGCCGAGGAGGAACAAGCAATCGAAACGGACGCAGCACACCTGCCCCGAACACCTCATCCAATAAGTGATGCAGGGCTCGGCCTTCGTCAAACGAGGCGCGACCACCATATCTCTGAACCCATCCGCGCTCGCCAGCCCACTGCGCAAGGTTGCGAGTCGATATTGGTACCCGGATCAGATGCAGCCTGTTCATGAGAATTTCGTCGGGATTAGTCGACCCTCCACGACCTGACGCAATCCTTCGTGCAGACCCGTGCGCCAATTCCGTAAATCAAATAAATCAAAGACGCGGCCCACGTAGTGGCTTGTTTCAGCAGGCCCTTCTCCGGTAGGCCACCATGCTCGGAGTGACTTGCCCTCCTCCAGATCAGAGCTTTCGACTGGCACGGCACACAACGCGTTGTAGGCAAGATCTCCTGTCACCCAACGGGCGGACGGGTCTCTTGCCAAAAACGGAACGGATGGGAAGCATGATTTACGGCCCAGGAAGAGAGGTCGGGCGGGACGATCCAGCGCATCGGCCAGGGTGTCAAGCGTCGGCGGCTCTTGTGGTTGCTTGAAGCGAAGAACGACACGAACCGAGCGATCAGCGTGATAGTAACGCTGCCGACGATGAGGCGATTGGTAACTCGCACCGTCACGGCCTTCCGGCTCGCCTGATGTCGTCCAGCCCCTATCGGCTTTCGCTAACTGTGCATTCTGTGAATCTACAAGTTGTTCACCTTCTCGGTCTTCACGCACAGCGAAAACGAGTCGATCCTGAATAGCTTGATGAGCAGCTTGGTCAGACCAGTGCCATCCGAGCGCATTGGCTATCAGCCCTGTCAACATGGAAGCGGCTGGAAAATCCCGCACTGGCCCAATGTTATCTACTGCAACACCTCCGAAGGCCATTAGCGGCCCTTCAAACCGCAGAATTAACCAGCGACAGCTCATGATTCCGTCAATCCTTGTGCCCAGATGGCGAGGTCTGCAAGGGAACCAGTTTTGGCCCGGGGTATCTCTCCGTGTTCAAGTGACATCGCCCAGCGCGTCTCCTCAGTAGCATAAGCAGTATCCAGCGCTTCGAGATGCTTGGACAGAGCATTCAGGGCACGATCGAGTTGGGGTTCGCAGGGACTACGATAGGCTTCCGCCAAACTTCGTGGTTGTCGGTCGCCGGCTTCAATCAGCATGAAAGAGGCTCGCCCATAAGGCGCGGTAGAACCAAGTTTAGCTCCCGGTGAAACTTCCGCAATAAGAAAAATCAAGTTATGCAGAACCTTCCCTGCTAGCTCCGTGTCGCCGCCAAGGTTGCCAAGAAGTCCTGGCAGATCAACGACCACATAGCCATAAAACAAGCCGGTGGTCAGTTCGGTTTCCTGAATAGTATCAGCGCCCGGTTCGTCCCCGGAAAGATCATCAACGGCAGTGAAGTAGTCATTTTCAGACTCTTCCGCATGTACGCTAAAAGAGTGAGCAACATGTACAGGAGCGGTAATGTTGGCAGCCGGGTCCGAGGTCACCATACGTCCGAAGAGTGCGCCCACGAGCCCGCCGGGTAATTTCGCATTATCACGCATGACTTTGATATTCTTGGTGAAATTCTTCTTCCAATCCTGTGCATCGGAAGCGGCTTTTTTTGGATCTCCGTTCGCATTTTCAGCAAGAAGATTTGCCTCCTTGCGGAGCCACTCGATTTCAGGGTTGCCAAGCAGCAAGGTTTGCCGAGTTTTCTTGTCTTCTCCCTTATCCCCGTAAACAGCCATCTGTATCTCAGGCTTGATGGCCTCTACCAAATCTTCGCTGAAGCGCTCGCCCAGATTGCCAAGTACTTTCTGGGTAACCAGTTCGCGGGATCGGTACGCACTTTCCGCACCGTCAATCGCGTGTAGTGCATAGGGGTCTTCGGCAATGCGCCAATGCCGCTTCAGGCATTGCGATGAAATTCGTGTCCGCAGCGCTCCGCCATAAGGAAGACGCTTCGCCAACCCACTGTCGTCTCTGTTGAGCAGGACAGCGGTGTAAGGGCTAAGCGTGTGGATTTGCAAAAAGCGTGTTTGTGACATCAGGAGGCTCCTTGTTTTGATTTGTTTATGGCCTGCTGGCCTTGTCGAGTCGAAAATAAAAAGGTTCTGCCAGTGTTTGCCTGTTCTCGGACCAAAGCAAAACTGAGGCTATGTCGATGACATTGATTCCGCTGTTCGGCTGACGGGTGCGCGACACACGCCGGGCAGCTCGCTCCAGCAATACAGCACGTTGTGCTCCTCGCGCCGCCATGAGTTGCATCAGTCGTTGTTCGCTAAACACCGGCGACGTTCCAGCCCAGGCTGGGTCTCCACCATCACATAGCACTGCACCTAATCGACGTTTGTAGTCATGCAGATTTTGGCGTGTTGATGGGTCGCCCTTGGGTGTCAAAATAGCGAGGACCCGCAAGATGGTCATCCAATCTCTGGTGCGATCTTCTCGTTCGACCATGTATGGATACCGTGCGGCAAGCCGCCAAAAGATGGGGGCCCCGACCTCATCCTCCATTCGCCGACATTGTGCCAGCGGCCCCGGGTCAAGATGCTGCAAGCACTTTGCAGCATCCTTTACTACATCCTTCCAACTCGGTTCATTCGACTGCATCGACATTTTTCCTTTCATTTAGCTCTGGAAAGTTTTCGCGAATCATTCCGCAGAATATCCGCCGGGCTCGCGCTTCCGCTCGCGGTCGTTGCATGGATGGGCATGGGATAGCCGACAACGAGGCCTCGAAAATGCTTTTTGCTGCCTTGCGAAGATCGAGGAGAAAAGCTCTTTTTTCTGCTTCCCTGGCATTGACATCATTTTCTTCTGCTGCCTCAACTCGTTTCCACAGCCTGGGAAAAAACAGTTGGTCAGCAGTTCTGTCAAATCGACGACGAGCAGGCAAGGTCAATTCAAAGTGTTTCCTCTCTCGCATGTTCCAGTCACCTTTTGCTGCAACGAGAGAAAGGGCAGCTCGCAATATCTTGTCGAACTTTTCGATCTCGTCCATCTGCGCTTTGGAGAGGTCTGCCGCACTTGCAGAGGTAAACAATCTGGGCTCGCGCGGGAGCTTTATGGTACGGGAATGGAAGCCTTCCGTTTTGACATTGCCTCGGGAGATGCCTTCTGCGATCAGTAGCATGTCTTCTCTTTCGCCGTCGTGAATTGTTGCCAACAGCGGCCGTTTCCAATCTCCAAACAAGAGATCGCATAATTTCCTGTAGCTGTATCCACTCCCGCTGAGCGTGAGGCTTTTCCCTTCTGTTTTATGCACTGGAGCCCAAGGGTCGCCAATATTGCCTTTGTAAATCTTTGCATCAATGCGCGCATCTCTGGAGGTGCTGCGTGATGCCGAAATCACTCCTTCTTTTTTCACCAGCCGAATCCGACGACACACCTCGATAAACCA
Organism: Pseudomonadales bacterium; assembly: GCA_965199815.1. Classification (GTDB taxonomy): domain Bacteria; phylum Pseudomonadota; class Gammaproteobacteria; order Pseudomonadales; family Azotimanducaceae; genus Azotimanducus. The sequence goes on along the minus strand of CBDATE010000034.1, from coordinate 455,788 downwards.
AGGGTCGAGGTCGCGCAGGTCGAGCTGCGCTCCCTCCTGCCAGTCGAATTGCCACAGGAGCGCCGGACCCCCAATCGTTCCAATTGAATGGTTGCCTTGAGTCATCCGCTGGTCAATCAAGCGTTGTACATCACGCTTCCACCACGATGATGGATTGATAGAGATATGCCCCTTGCGCGACGGAACGATCCCGAGCATGGGTCGACTCGACGAGCCACCATTCATTCGCGCGATTCCCTGATTTCCTCGTCCTCCGTATCCTTCCGAGGTCTGGAGTGAAACGAGAGCAAATACCCAGTGTTCCGGTTCTGAACACCTTGCCGCATTCTGCTTGAGATCATGGTTTCGCGAGGTAATCAGCATATCCAGCGCATCCGGTGTCGCCACAGCCGACCACTTCAAGTTTTCTCTCGGCACCGGTGCCTGCAGAAAAGCAGGCTGGGTATCATCGACCTCCACCAATTTCCAAGGCTCGTCATTGGCGTAGTCCTCGGTAAGCGTACGCAGCGCCTGTCTCCAGCTATCTGCGTTTTCCGGCAATTCCTTGTATTCCGCCTTCCAGGCTGCCAATGCACTCAGCTGAACGAGAAACATGTGCCACGCTGTACGCTGATGTGGACGAAGTGTCGGAAACGACCGCACCTCGTCCCGCGTCATCGCAGCCAAGAGCTCTGGCAAGGAGACACGACTGGTTTTCAGCATGGAATCTTGCTGTCCATGGGCTTGAATTCCATCGGTCCCCTGGATGGTTACTACTGGTTCTTGAAGGAGGTTCATTCGGTCTTGCCTTGGTAATGGTGCCCCATCAGGTATGGGGAATCTAATCGGTCTGATTGTTCTTTACAAGTCACACCGGGGCTATCCCAAGCAGGCTCTCGAGAATCTTGTAAAACTTGGTGAACACTTGAACTCTCCACTTTGATCTGCAGTCGCCAGACACCAATTTTCAGATCGAGTTGAAAGACCAAGCTGGCTTCTGCGTTATGCGTTGATTGAATGTTACTCATGAATTCTCCAAGTTGGTTTCAACGGAGAACAGTATATGAGGACAATTAGGAATGAACTAAAGTTACACCATTAATCTGTTCACAGAGGCGCTATCTTAATGCACTTTCCCGACTCTTGTCAATCGCCCATCCACTCTTCATGTGCACATCAACAATCTTCCTGAACCAGCCCGACTCGTGAATATCGAAAGGAGCGCCCTGCGACGGACAGGAGGAAGTCGTCTCCCGCAGGCTCCAGCGTCGCTTCTTCAGCATCCTGTGCCGTAACGCCACATGACCAATGGGAAGGAAGCGCGATTCGGGACACCTTTTGGCCAAACGGCCCTATCGGAGCGGAGTCGGGGTCTATTCTGATCAGCGCGCCTTCCTCTCCCAGGCGGGTCATGATGCGTTCGTCCGATTTCGATGACCACGAGCCAGCTTCACCGAAGCACTGTTCCCGGTCGAGTACGACCTGGCGCGCAATCATCTCACGCGCTGCTTCAGTACCACCATGCTTCCGGTCATATTGGTTCCAATCATCCCCCTTTTCACTGATTAACGCACCGGTTCGATCCGGGTGAGTGGAACCTTCGACAAGCATTCGATTCATCTGCGGAATCTGCCAGACAGAGTGTTCGAGAATCAACTGTCTCGTCAATTCCAGACTTGCAAGGTCGGTGTAAATCCCGTTGAGTCCACCGGCTCTCTCTTGCCAAGCACCCAAGCCATTCTCAAAGAGTGGTTTTGTCAGTCGATCCAGCCCTTTTTCCGGCAAAAGCACAATGGTTTGTGCCGTTTTGCAGCTCATCGGGCGCGACAACTCATGCCGATGCAATCGGCCAATTCGTTGCAGCAACACATCCATGGGGCACAGATCAGTGATGAGCATGTCCGCATCTATGTCGAGCGATTGCTCCAGAGTTTGAGTTCCGACCACGATGCAGCCCAAACCATTTGCCTCACGATCAAGGGCATTTGCCATTCTGTTGGGAGACAAGGCGGTCTCCACGGCCTTGTCAATCGATATTCGATCCTCTGCGAAAAACCTGCTGTGATGAAGGGCAGGTCCTCCGTTGACCTGAAGGAGCAGCGATTCCTTGCCCATTTCTCGTATCGCATGCCACGTATCCATCGCACACTTCACGGTGTTTCGAATCACCAGCACCAACGCGCCTTGCTCGGCTGCCTGGATGGATAGTTCCGCTGTGGTTTGAGCATCCATAGTCGTGACAGTATCCATATGCACATTCCTGGTTCGCCCCAAATCGGCCACTCGGTGTGCTTTGGCTTCCCCTTGAACCCAAACGGCCGGGTAAGGTGCCTCGCTTGCTTCCTCGAATGACGGGAATGCTTGCGGATCACCTGAAGGACACTGTGCAGCTGTCCCTTCGATCAAACTTGTTCGCGCTCTGGATCCAAGTGTGGCCGACATGAGCATGGCGTAACCACCAATTGCGAGATGATTTTTCAAAAGATGTCCAAGCACTTCTGTCATATAGGCATCTGAAGCGTGCACCTCATCTATCACCAGTAGGCTGCGACTCAAGGCACTGCCCCGCAGATGTGCATGCTTGACTTGCAAGCTCGCCAGCATGGCTTGGTCAATTGTGCCAACCGCCAAGGGAGCGGCCAGAAAGCGCGTCGAATGTTCCGCCGCCCAACGCGCTGGAACCGCTTCCGATTGATCTTCCCACAGAACATTCCAGTCAGGTAAGCGCTTGGCTTCGTACTCCCCTGCCTGAATGATTCCGGGAATAGCCAGTACCGTGTCGGGCATCTCGGAACCAAACACCCGACGTAATACGGAATCGATACGTCGGTGAAGTTGGCGCGCTGCTGACCGAGTGGGTACTGCAAAGTAAAGTCCGGATACCCGTCCCGCAGAAAGCAGCCTGGCGAAGTGCCAGAGAGCAGCTTCCGTTTTGCCGGATCCAGTCTCGGCCTCAAGGACAACGAGCCGCGCTTCAGCACCCAATTTCCCAACCTCTGCCTGCACGGCATTCGGGGCCGCAAACCCGGTTAACTCAGTAAATCCGGGCGCTGGAAGCCGGGCTAACGCTTGCGAGTCGAATCCGATTTCCCTGAGCGCTCGTTCAGCGATTTCGTGGACCCTCTTATTCTCGGGATACGCAAGGTCAAAGGGTGCCGAGAAGTCAAAGAAACGGCGGTCCGACCCGATCCAATCAGCAAGTGCTGCGAAACCGGCGACAGCATGATGAAATCGCGGGGTATCAGGAAGCTTTTGCGACTCAGACACGAAAGCATAGGGAAACCAGTTGCGTAATGCTGTGTTCATCCGGGACGCTTCCTCGCGCCAGTCGTAGTGTTTCAGACACTTCCAGCAGGCTTCGGTTGGATCGGAGGGTACACACACGCGATGTCCATGATGAGCAAACATGGCCGACAAAAGTTCTCGGGCAGCATCCCCCCAACATTCGATTTGCTGGATAGTGTTGTGGAACGGATGGTCTTGTTTTTGCCATGCCAAAAACAAGAACTCCCACCCTTCTTTCAGATGTCCGCATTTCTGCCCGCACCAGAGGTCCTCTGGCCAGCCTTTTGCCTGGAAGCCCGGATGCAATTTGCCAATGTCATGCAAGAATGCCAAGACGCACAAGCGCTCGCACATCACCTCCGTCAGAGAAGTTTTCGCGGCAGTCTCAAGCCGTTTGCGCACAATCGGCAACTGGAGCATCCGGCCAAATACCGCGGCGACATCCATGCAGTGGTGTGCGAGCGGATGAGTTGAAGTGAGTGAGTGCGAATCAATGCCCCGCTCTGTCTTGCCCCATGCCTGGCGTTTCATTTGAGTTCCGTACCTTGCGCTGACATCAACATCAACATTTCCATATCAGACCTCCAAAAAAGCTCGGCACCGCACCCACCGGGAAAAAGCAAAGACCCACCATAGCCAGAGCAGCCAGCGTATCCAGGTTCGTCGTATTCGTCACACGTGAAACGTTTCCGGCCAGTCATCAATGCCACTCCTGGCTGGTGAAGAAGCGTCCCGCGTCGGGGTGAGCACCGTCTCCCTCGTGGCACCTGGCAGTGATGAACGACAGCTCCGGCGTTTCGAACACGAAATTGACTTCTTCGTTCTCGAGGTCAACCATGCGCGGTTTGCCGCTTTCGGCATCAATCAACCCCAGGTCCGCAGATTCGAGTTGCGATTCCTCGACTGCCTCGCGCCAGAGTTCAATCGCTTCCTCTTGCGCAAGCAGCCCGTGATGCCCGAGGGTGGGAAGAATGGTCATTCGTGTGCGCAGGCCAAACTCCTTGTCCTCCCAACACACCGGGTGAGACGCAGTGACTGCCGCTTGCGCGTGAGCCAGTACACGGCGGTCGGGGCTTGAAACCTTCTGAAGGCGTGCCCCCACGGAAAGAATCATGTGCATCAAGGTCCATTCAAGCCACAGATCGTCCATCGACTTGTCGGAGTCCGGCGAAAGCGCCTTCATGAGCAGATGTTTGCCCTTGGTGAACTGTTCTTTCGCGGTTGCGGTTGCGGTCGATGTCCTGGCGTTCACCCCGCGCCAGAGATGCTCCGCCCGCTTTCTGTCGAGAATCCTGCGTTGCCCGAGGAAGTCCAGCGTTTTCATGAATTGGTCGAGTGCAATATCCTTCTTCTGCCAACACAGGGGGTCGGAAATGATCAGCATCGCATTGGCGTAAGCGCCAATAACCCGGCGGTCGCTTCCCGAAGGCTGTTCAAGGCGTGTGTCAATGTTATTCAACATGCGATTCAGCACCCACATGATCCACTGGTCATTCAAGGGCACATCGCAATCTGGCCAGCAGCCCTGGACAACCGCATATCTCGCACTCATGAGCCTTTCAAACCTTGTGCGCGGTTTCTGTATTTCATCCTGCGGGAGGGTCAGGTTGCCGCCGGTTTCCGCCGCATCGATAAGCTGCTCCACTGTCAGCGAGCAGGTTTCTCCTGTCACGAGAGTGACAAGCAACTCGTTGTCTCCGGGTTTGTTCATGTATCTGGCCTGTGTAGTGCGCTGGCGCGGAGTACCAGTGTATGGACTGGCAGGCTCAAGACCTGATACTTTCGCGCAAATGGCTGAAAATTGTTCTGTAATCCTCATCTCGACCAGGAGCTCTGTCCCTCATGCCCAGCATCAAGCACATATACGAGATTGACCAAATCCTCAGGTCGCATCGCTACCCGGTCTCTCTGGATACTCTGATAGATCGGCTCGGGTGCTCCCGGGCCACGGTGAATCGCGCGCTCAGGGACATGCGCGACTGGCTCAATGCCCCCATCGACAACAGTCGTGGAGAGGGATACCAATATGCGAAAGACAACAACTTCGAACTGCCCGGCATCTGGCTGAACGCCAATGAACTCGAATCGCTGCTGGTGGTGGACAGCTTGCTGGAGAACTTGCAGCCGGGCCTGCTGAAACCTCGCATCCACCACCTGCGCAGCAAGATGTGGCAGATGCTCGACAAGTCGGCACCAAGCGTGAAGGACGGCTTCCCGAGAGAGCGCTTTCGTGTGCTCGCCAGCCATGTGCGGGAAATCCCGGCTGGCATATTTCAGGCAACAGCCCAGGCGCTCATCGAGCGTCGCCGTCTTGCCTTCACCTACACGGGGCGAGCGGACAACCACACATCCGAGCGCGAGACCTCTCCCCAGCGTCTCGTGTATTACAAGGACCACTGGTATCTCGATGCCTGGGATGAGCAAAAGGAAGCACTGCGAACCTTCGCGCTGGACCGCATGCGCACCCCCCGCATCGCCAAGGCCGCCGCCCGCAACATGGATGTTGACGAACTTGATGCCTCGCTGACCGTCGGCTACGGCCTGTTCGCAGGCCCGGTCGAGGACCTTGCCAGACTGGTCTTCGAGCAGCCGCTCGGCGAGTGGGTCAGCAAGGAAATCTGGCATCCGGATCAGCAGGGGCGCTTGCGCGAAGATGGGCGCTATGAACTCACCCTGCCCTATTCGGATGGCCGCGAATTGCTCGGGGAGATTCTTCGCCACGGAGGCCAGGTGCGCGTCGAGGCACCGGAATCACTGGTGGCGCTGGTGCGAGACAGCCTGCGGGCGACCTTGAGCTTGTATGCAGACTGATGCAGACGAGGCAAGCCATGCGCCTCGTCACTGGTTACAAGCGAGGGGTTTGTTGCGGCTTCGTCAGAATCAGATTCGGCTTTTTCCTGCCGCAGTTTTTGCAACTGCTCGCTTTGTCCCTTGTTTGTTATGAATGCCGCGCCCGTCCCGTGAATGAAATTGACCTCCTCGCGTTCAAGATCAACCGGGCGAGGCTTGCCTGTTGCGGTATCAGTAAACCCCAGTTCCACGTATCTGAGCCCCGCTTTCTCTGTCGCTTCCCGCACCGCCTCGCGCCAGCACTCGGACATCTCTTCCCGGTCAATCAGCTTGCGCTGCCCGAGAAAACTCAGGGTATCGCTCAATGCGCTCAGCCCACGCGCCTTGTCGTCCCAACAGGCCAGGTTGGAGAGTATGCGCGCCGCGCGCACATACCCGTCGAGAACCTGACGTTGACGTTCACTGCATGACGGGAGCTGAACGATCGCACCAATGTCGTATCTTACCCGGGTCAGCAGCCAACCAACCCACTGATCATGCATCGACAAACCAGAATCTGGCGACAGCGCCTTCAAAAACAGTTGCTTCGCCGTCTCAAACGCATAAATTCCGTGTTCAGACTGCGCTTTCGCCATTTTTCTCTGGTAAAAATCGTCAGCCGTTTCCTGCGAGATCAGCCCGTGCTGCTTGAGGAACCCCAGAGTTTCCGTCAGGCGGCGGGTTCCCGTCTCCCTGTCGCTCGGGAAGTCAGGGTCGGACAGGATGAGCATGGCTTCCACGTGAGCATTGAGAATCGTGCGCCTGCTTTTAGCAAACTGATTATCCAGAGGTTCAACACGAATACAGAGGTTATCGACGATCATCGTATCCTGATTTTTTGCAGCCTGATGCATCAGGGGTTCAATGCGAATTGCAATCTGCTTCAAAAACCACTCAGCCCACAGGTCATTCATTTTTGACGTACCGGAGACACCGGAATCTGGCCAGTGAGCTTTCACCAGCACGAATTTCGCACTAAAGAGGCGTTCCAGTTTTGCAAATTCCGGTTGCGACAGCATTGAACTCAACCCCGGAACAACTCGATTATCGCCTGCCAAGATCGCGTTCATATACTCTCCTGCGTTCATCTGGATGGATTGACCATCCCTGAGGGTGACGACCACTTCCTGCTCCGCGTCCAGGGCATCCTTGGTGGTGACCATTTTCTGCTCTCCATCCGGAGCAACATTGACGATACTTATTTTCTTTGACGCTTCGAAGGAGGCGCGCAGATTGTGCTGCTCGTCCTGTGCCTGTTGATCGTTCGTGGTCTGGTTCATGGCTTGGTCCGTGGTCTGGTTCATGCGCTCCCTCGTGGTTTGTTGTTTCCTGCCTTGATGCTTCGTTGCACATGCCCTGCGACAGGCGCAACACCCCTTGCTCGCCCCACTATACGGAGGCTGTGTCTCAAAACATGAGCCTCTTCTGCAATGGCCGATATACTGCACACTTGTCATCCGTCGCGTCCTGAACGCCAATGAACTCGAATCGCTGCTGGTGGTGGACAGCTTGCTGGAGAACTTGGTATGTTCTGATCAAGTCCATCCGTGGACTTGATCAGATTCGCAAATCAGAAGTGCGCTACAGCGGGCACATCCGTGTGCCGCACGGGAAACTCTGTTATTCAGAGTTTCCCCGTGGTCCCTGGGATGAGCAAAAGGAAGCACTGCGAACCTTCGCGCTGGACCGCATGCGCGCCCCCCGCATCGCCAAGGCCGCCGCCCGCAACATGGATGTTGACGAACTTGATGCCTCGCTGACCGTCGGCTACGGCCTGTTCGCAGGTCCGGTCGAGGACCTTGCCAGACTGGTCTTCGAGCAGCCGCTCGGCGAGTGGGTCAGCAAGGAAATCTGGCATCCGGATCAGCAGGGGCGCTTGCGCGAAGATGGGCGCTATGAACTCACCCTGCCCTATTCGGATGGCCGCGAATTGCTCGGGGAGATTCTTCGCCACGGAGGCCAGGTGCGCGTCGAGGCACCGGAATCACTGGTGGCGCTGGTGCGAGACAGCCTGCGGGCGACCTTGAGCTTGTATGCAGACTGATGCAGACGAGGCAAGCCATGCGCCTCGTCACTGGTTACAAGCGAGGGGTTTGTTGCGGCTTCATCAGAATCAGACTCGGCTTTTTCCTGCCGCGGTTTTTGCAACTGCTCGCTTCGTCCCTCGTGTGTGAGGAATGTCAGGCTTGTTCCGGGAACGAAATTGACCTCATCGCGTTCAAGATCAACCGGGCGAGGCTTGCCTGTTGCGATATCAGTAAAACCCAGTTCCACGTATCTGAGCCCCGCTTTCCCTGTTGCTTCCCGCACCGCCTCGCGCCAGCACTCGGCCACCTCTTCCCGGTCAAGCAGCTTGTGCTCCCCGAAAAAACTCAGAGCCTTGCTCAATGCAAACAGTCCATGCGCCTTGTCGTGCCAACTGGCCAGGTTGGAGAGTATGCGCGCCGCGCGCACATACCCGTCGAGAACCTCGCGTTGACGTTCACTGCATGACGGGAGCTGAAGGATCGCACCAATGTCGAATCTTACCCGGTTCAGCAGCCAATCAATCCACTGATCATCCATCGACAGACCAGAGTCTGGCGACAGCGGCTCCAAAAACACTTGCTTCGCCCTCGCAAACAGATTGACTCCGTGTTCAGGCTCCGCTTTCGCCATTGTTCTCTGGTATAAATCGTCAGCCGTTTCCTGCGAGATCATCCCGCGCTGCTTGAGGAACCCCAGAGTTGCCGTCAGGCGGCGGATTCCCATCTCCCGGTCGCTCAGGCAGTGAGGTTCGGACAGGATGAGCATGGCTTGCATGTGAGCCGTGAGAATCGGGCGAATCGGGCGATTGCTTTTTGCAGACTGCCGAATCAGGGGGTCGATACGAACTGCAATCTGCTGCAAAAACCATTCACTCCACAGGTCATTCATTTTTGACGTACCGGAGATACCGGAATCTGGCCAGTGGGCTTTCACCAGCACGAATCTCGCGCTCAAGAGGCGTTCCATTTTTGCAAATTCCGGTTGCGCCAGCATTGAACTCAACCCCGGAACAACTCGATTATCGCCTGTCAGAATCGCGCTCATATACTCTCCTGCATTCAGCTCGATGGATTGACCATCATCGAGAGTGACGACCACTTCCTGTTCTTCGTCCAGAGGAACACCTTCGATGCTTATTTTCTTTGACGCTTCGAAGGAGGCGCGCAGATTGTGCTGCTCGTCCTGTGCCTGTTGATCGTTCATGGTTTGGTCCGTGGTCTGGTTCGTGGTCTGGCTCATGCGCTCCCTCGTGGTTTGTTGTTTCCTGCCTTGATGCTTCGTTGCACATGCCCTGCGACAGGCGCAACACCCCTTGCTCGCCCCACTATACGGAGGCTGTGTCTCAAAGCATGAGCCTCTTCTGCAATGGCCGATATACTGCACACTTGTCATCCGTCGCGTCCCGAATACATGCCAGAACACATGACTACCTTGTCGGACAAGCTCTGGGGCGGGCGCTTCTCCGAGCCGACGCATGCCTTCGTGGAAGCTTTCACGGCATCGGTGTCCTTCGATCAGCGCCTCTACTCGGCCGATATCCGCGCATCCATCGCGCATGCACAAATGCTGAGCAGCACCGGCGTACTCGGCAGTGACGAGTTCGAGGTCATCGAAGCAGGACTGCGCGAGATTCACACCCGCATCGAAGCCGGAGAGTTCGAGTGGCGCGAGGCGCTTGAAGATGTGCACATGAATCTCGAAGCTGCCTTGACCGAGCGCATCGGCGAGACGGGCAAGAAGCTGCACACAGGCCGCTCGCGCAACGATCAGGTCGCCACCGCCATGCGCCTCTGTCTGCGCGATGAGATCGATCGCATCAGGGGCCTGATGAATGCTCTCGGAAGCGCCCTGGCCAACCATGCACTCGCACACGCGGGCAGCATCATGCCGGGATATACGCACCTGCAACCGGCACAGTGCGTCACGCTCGGCCACCACCTGCTGGCCTGGCTCGCCATGCTGGAGCGTGACCGACAGCGTCTTGACGACCTGCGCAAGCGCGTCAATCAACTGCCGCTCGGCAGCGCCGCACTCGCCGGCACCAGCGTACCCATCGACCGCCATCTCACTGCCCGTCTGCTCGGCTTTGACGGCCTGTGCGAGAACTCGCTGGATGCCGTGAGTGATCGCGATTTCATGATCGAGTTCGCAGCATTCGCCGCCATGCTCATGATGCATCTGTCTCGCTGGTGCGAAGAACTCATCCTCTGGTCGTGCGAGCAGTTTCAGTTCGTGATGCTTGCCGACCGTTTCACGACCGGCTCGAGCATCATGCCGCAGAAGAAGAATCCCGATGTCCCGGAACTCATCCGCGGCAAGACCGGGCGCGTCTATGGGCACCTGATGGCGCTGCTCACACTCATGAAGTCGCAACCACTCGCCTACAACCGGGACAATCAGGAGGACAAGGAGCCGCTGTTTGACACCATAGACACTGTGACAGGAGCGCTCTCGGCCATGCACGGCATCTGTGAGCACCTCACCTTCAATACTGACACCATGCGCGCTGCCGCTGGCCGCGGCCTGCTGGAAGCGACAGATCTGGCCGAATATCTCGTACAGCGCGGTGTCGCGTTTCGTGACGCACATCATCTGGTAGGCGAGATGGTGCAGGATGCCAACGCCACCGGCAGAAATCTCGCCGAGTTCTCACTCGATGAATTGCAGGCCAAGTGTCCGCTGATAGAGGCTGATGTGCTGGAATGTCTCACGCCCGAGGGTTCGGTGCGTCTCCGGGACCATGTCGGCGGCACGGCACCAGCGCAGGTGCGACAGGCGGCCATCAAGGCGTGTGAGACCTGGAAATGCCCCTGATGCTACCCGCCAGCATCTGGCCTGCACCCGGATATGATTCATGTATGACCACCAACGAGACCTCGCCATGATCCGCCTGCTGCTTGTGATGACGCTTTCCCTTATTGCTGCCAACTGTGGCCAGAAGGGCCCGCTCGAGCCACCGACGGCGAACGGTGCGGATGCGAGCCAGGCGGCATCCGCGGTGCGCCCGCAACAGCACCACCCACATTCGAACTGAACCGATCATGCACACCACGCGAACCCGCTCGGGAGAAGCACTGATCGAGGGCATGCGCCTGTGCGACATCGCAGACCGCTTCGGCACACCGACGCTGGTCTATTCACGCGCGTACATCGAAGCGCGCGTACGCACCTTTCTGGGTGCCTTCAAGGCACTGCGCCACCTGCCCTGTTACGCCGTCAAGGCGAACAACAACCTGTCGCTCCTGTCACTGATGGCGCGTCTCGACCTGGGGTTTGACGTGGTTTCCGGTAACGAACTCGAGCGCGTACTGCGCGCGGGCGGAGATGCTTCGAAGGTGGTCTTTTCGGGCGTGGGCAAACTCGCCGAAGAACTCGACTTTGCGCTCGAGGTCGGCATTCTGTCCATCAACATCGAGAGTCGCGATGAGTGTGAGCTGCTGGCAGAACGCGCGGCGCTCTGCGGAATCGAGGCACCGGTGAGCTTGCGCGTGAACCCGGATATTCGCGTCAGCACACACCCCTATATTGCCACCGGCGACAAGTCCGCCAAGTTCGGTGTCTCATGTGACGAAGCGCATTCACTGCTCAGGCAGGCGGGGGCCTCGAATCATCTGCGACCGGTCGGGCTCGCCTGCCATCTCGGCTCGCAGATAACGGATTCGAAGCCTCTTGATGAAGCCTGCGCCGCCCTTCTTGCTCTCGCCGCGACACTCGAGGATGAAGGCATCGTGCTCTCCATGCTTGATCTCGGCGGTGGCTACGGTGTGCCCTATCATCCGCAAGAGTCCGAATTCGATCTGGCTGCGTATGGCCAGAAGCTCGGCAAGCGTCTTTCGGGCAGCGGATATACGCTGGTCACCGAGCCCGGGCGCTGGCTCATGGCCAACGCAGGTGTGCTGCTGACGCGCGTGATTCGCACCAAGTCGGCGGAATCCCGCAAGTTCGCCGTTGTCGATGCGGCGATGAACGATCTGCTTCGTCCCAGCCTGTATCAGGCGTATCATCAGGTGGAACGCGCTCAGGTCGCCCCGCCCGGCACGGATACCGGCCCCTGGGAGATCGTCGGCCCCATCTGCGAAACCGCCGACACGCTGGCCAGTGGCCGCGAGCTGCCTGTCGCCAGCGGCGACCTCCTGAGCCTGCAATCCTGCGGTGCCTATGTCTCGGTGCTGGCCAGCAACTACAACGCACGCGACCGGGTAGCGGAAGTACTGGTTGAGGGCGACACTGTGCGCCTGATTCGGCATCGGGAATGTCTGAACGATCAGCTCGCGCTTGAACTTCCCCTGCTTGAAGATGCATCGAGCGGCGAGTCGGGGCCAGCAACCCCATGAAGCTCGCCTTCACCAAGATGCAGGGGTGCGGCAATGACTTCGTGGTCTGCCAGGCCCTGACGCGACCGGTCACATTGCCGCCCGAACGCATTGCCGGGCTCGCGCACAGACGCTTCGGCATCGGCTTCGATCAGTGGTTGATGATCGAACCGCCACTGCGTCCGTCCTCCGATTTCGGGCTGTCGATCTTCAACAGCGACGGGTCTGCCGCCGCCCACTGCGGCAACGGCGCTCGCTGCGCGGCACGTTTTGTACTTGATAACAAGCTCACCCACAAGCCGCACCTCACCTGGGATCTGGTCACTGGTTCTGCCGATGCAGGCACCTTCACCACCACGCAGTGCTCGGCGCACATGTTCCGGGTCGAGATGGGAGTGCCCCGCTTCGATGCCGAGCGAATCCCCTTGCAACAAACCGCAGGCGTAACGCGCATTGGCGAACATCAATGGAGTATCACAATCGAAGACGAGGATATCGCATTCACTGCGGTCAATCTGGGCAATCCACATGCCGTCATCATGGTGGAAAACCTGGCATCGGCACCGGTCGCCACTCGAGGCGAGGCGCTGGCGTACCACCCCGCCTTTCCCGAAGGAGTCAATGTCGGGTTCTGCCAGTGGCTCGGGCAAGACCGTCTCGGCCTGCGCGTCCATGAACGCGGCGTGGGAGAAACGCTCGCCTGCGGCTCGGGTGCTTGCGCGGCAGCCGTTGCTGCCGGGCTGCTCGGTCGCGTTGGCTCGCATGTCGTACTCAATCTTCCCGGCGGTACGCTGGAGGTGGGCTGGCCAGGGCCGGGACATTCGATATCGCTCACCGGGCCAACAGAGGTGAGTTTTCGTGGCCAATTGATGCTGTGAGTACGCCGACTTCCACAACCGCCCTGATGGATTTGATAGAGACCTATCTTGGCGAACTGCTGCATGTGAAGCGCTATTCGCCGCATACCATCGCCGCATACCGGCGCGACTTGACGCAGTTTCTTGATGACAACGGTCTCACGGACTGGCAGGACACACGCGCTCACCATATCTCGGCACATGTGGCCAGCCTGCATCGAAACGGCATGGCAAGAAAGACCATTGCACGCAAGCTGTCCTCGCTGCGCGCGTTTTTCGATTGGCTTGGCGAGCGTGTGAGCCACAACCCGGCGCGCGGCGTTCGGGCACCGAAAACGCCGAGCAAACTGCCACAGGTGCTTGATGTGGACCAGATGCAGGGTCTGCTGGACTTTCACCCGACCTCGGCCATCGAGCGCCGTGACCTGGCCATCATGGAACTCCTCTACAGCAGCGGTCTGCGTCTTTCGGAACTGACCAACCTCAATTGCGAGGATCTGGATTTTGACCGCGCCATGGTGCAGGTGTTGGGCAAGGGCAGGAAGGCGCGCCTGGTGCCGGTTGGTCGCCGGGCGCGAGGCGCTATCGAATCCATGCTCGCGGACCGGACAGATGCGCGCGCCGGTGCCCCCCTGTTCATCAACAAGTTCGGCAAGCGCCTCGGCGGCCGTTCCATTCAGGAGCGACTGAAACGCTACGGTGTGCGGCAGCTTGGCAGCAATGCGCTGCATCCGCACATGCTGCGCCACAGCTTCGCAAGCCACCTGCTCGAATCTTCGGGCGACCTGCGCAGCGTTCAGGAGATGCTCGGACACGAGAACATCTCCACCACGCAGATATATACGCATCTCGACTTTCAGCATCTCGCCGAGGTCTATGATTCCGCCCATCCGCGCGCCCGACGCGCACGAAAACCCTGAGAGATCAAGGTATCAGCGAAGCGAACACAGTGGCCGATATACGCCTCATTACCTTCGACCTCGACGAGACGCTCTGGCCGCTGCAGCCCACCTTGCGCGAAGCGGACAGGGCAGCGACCTGCTGGCTGAGCGAACGAGTGCCGGAATACGAAGGCTTCGTGGCCTCCGGCGGACTCGCCGAGATACGCGATGCCCTGCTTGCCGAGCACCCCGATTTGCGCTCCCGGGTGTCGCGGCTGCGTCTGGGAATCCTCAACAAGGCGCTGCTGCATCTGGGGCTCGCCAGCGAAGACGCATTGAAACTCGCCGAGGGCGCGTTCAATGTCTTCCTGCACAAGCGCCAGCAGGTGACGCTCTTCCCCGGTATGCAAGCGGTGCTCGAGCGATTGTCACGACGCTTTCTGCTTGGCACACTCACCAACGGCAACGCCAGCCTCGAACGCATCGAATGGCACCACCCGTTCTCGTTCTCGTTCAGTGCCGAGTCGGTGGCGCGTGGCAAACCGCACCCGGACATGTTTCTGGCCGCGCTTGCCGCCGCCGATGTTCTGTCGGTGCAGTGCATTCATATCGGCGATAGCCTGACCATGGATATCGAACCGGCGCAGGCACTCGGAATGCACACCATCTGGGCCAACTACCACGGACTCGAGGGTGAACCCGGGGGCAAGCCTGATGGCAGGCCCGGCGGTAGCAAGCCCGGCGGTACACTCAGTGCCCCCGACGCACCGCCCAGGCCAGCCGACTTGATAGAGGCGCGCAGTGTGCAGGAGATAGAACCCTGCATCGAGCGCATTGTCCTGGCGGCTGCCGAGAGGTGACACTGCTGAACTTGACCGCTGTCAGGTGTATCGGCTCGCCAGGCTCCTGATACTTGTTCGCGTAGCCACGATCATGCATCTGTGATGGTGTCGCCCTCCGCCAGCAGGCACCGATTCATACTCAGACGCACCTCGCGGTTCGGGTAGCCCAGCCGGTAGTACGTGCTGTCGCCACGCTCCTCGACTGCCCGGATGGTCAGATACCCCGTCTGAAACAGCAGCGCCTCGGTGGCCGTGTCCTCCACATCGAAGGTTGACAGCAGCCCTTCGCCAGCAATCATATCGTCCAGCTCCAGCGGGCTCACCCCACGCTTGATCAGGGCGTCGATCAGGAAGGTCGGAGAGTCGGCCTCGAACCACCAGGGCTTGAACTCGCGGTTGCGGAAGAGTTTGAGTACATCAAAGGGGTTGTACACCTTGTCCTCGCCAAGCCAGTTGTAGCCGTTGTACCAGTCGCGGATAGCCTGCCGGTCAAGGCCGGGCAGTTCCGCGGCGAACACCTCATCCAACTCCTGATCGGTGTAGCCACAGATAGCGGAATAGCGCGGATAAAGGGTGATGTCTCTCAGGTTATTAAGCCCCGAAAACAGGCCGGCTCTGGGGAAATTGCTCACGCCCGTGAGGAAGCTGAACTTGATGTGTGCGTCGCAAGCCTTGATATTCGAGTAAACCCCGAGCAGGAAATCACGATTGGCACATGCCACCTCCGGGGTCTCCAGTGCGTCCAGAATGGGCTTGTCGTATTCATCCACCAGCACCACCACGCGCTGACCCGTGCGCTTGTGCAGAGCTTCCAGCAAATCTGCAAAGCGCCCTGAAGGCATGGAGGACGAGGTATCAACCTGCCCCCGACGCTCCTCCCGCGCCAGTTGACGACCCAGGTTCGTCTCCAGGCGGTCAGCCTTGGTGAAACTCTCCTCTCCGAAGCTGAGCCGCACCACCGGATAGCGCACCGACCAGTCCCAGTCCCCGTGGATGGCCAGCCCCCTGAACAGCTCCTCACTGCCCTCGAACAGTTCCTTCAACGTATCAAGGAACAAACTCTTGCCGAAACATCGCGGACGCGACAGGAAGTAATGCTTCCCCTCCGCCTCCAGCCGCTGCGCCCACGCGGTCTTGTCCACATAGTAGTAGCCCTCCTCGCGAATCTCGCGGAAGGTCTGAATGCCGATAGGAAGCTTCTTCTTCATGGTCTGTCGATACCGTAACTCATCAGGATGACACCTCCTTTGCATCGAACCCCACCAGAGTACGCGATTCGCTGCTGAACTCGACCGCTATCGGGTATATCGGCTCACCAAGCTCCTGATACTTGTTCGCGTAGTCACGCTCATGCATCTGCGTTATGGCCACGCCTGCCCCGGCTCGCTCCACCACCTTGAACTCGAAGATGTACACCCGTCCCCGATAGCGCACCACCAAATCAGCGCGCCCGTGGCTGCTGCTGTCCTCCGCTGTGATGATGGCGCTGGAACCCAGTGCCGCCGTGAAACAGGCATAGAACACGCTCGCGTAATACCCCTCGAAACGGGCGATGTCATTCCTGGTGTGCCATTCGTACGGAATGCCGAAATAGAAGGCGCTAAACAGCTTCTTCATTCCGGCGATGTCGCCTGCCACCATCAATTCGTGGAGCTTGAAGGCGTTCCCTTTCACCTTGGGGTCGCTCGTCAGCTGCGCCAGCAGGCGCTGATTCATACTCAGGCGCACCTCGCGGTTCGGGTACCCCAGCCGGTAGTACGTGCTGTCGCCACGCCTCTCGACTGCCCTGATAGTCAGGTAACCGGTCTGGAACAGCAGTGCCTCGGTGGCCATGTCGCCCACATCGAAGGTGGACAGGAGATCATCGCTACCGATCATGCCGTCCAGCTCCAGCGAACTGACCTCGCGCTTGATCAGGGTGTCGACCAGAAAGGTCGGAGAGCCGGTCTCGAACCACCAAGGCTTGAACTCGCGCTCGGCGAACAGCAGCAATACATCGAAGGGGTTGTACACACTCTCCTTGCCAAGCCAGTTGTAGCCGTTGTACCAGTCGCGGATGGCTTGCCGGTCGAGACCGGGCAGTTCCGCAGCGAATACATCATCAAGGTCGCGGTCCGTGTAGCCACAGATAGCCGAGTAATCCGGTTTCAGTGTGATGTCCCACAGATTATTGAGTCCCGAGAACAGGCTGACCTTGGAGAACTTGCTCACACCCGTGAGGAAGCTGAACTTGATGTGTGCGTCACAAGGCTTGATATTCGAGTAAAGTCCGCGCAGGAGGTCGCGGTTGGCGCGCGCCACCTCCGGTGTCTCCAGTGCATCCAGAATAGGCTTGTCGTATTCATCCACCAGCACCACCACGCGCTGACCCGTGCGCTGGTGCAGAGTGCGAATCAGGTGTCGAAAACGGCCCGGTGCCATGTTGTAGCACGGCTCCACCGAAGCCTCTTGCTCGGCAGCATTGAGCAGCTCCATGAGGGCGTTTTCCAATTGACCGGTCCTGCCGTACTCGTCCCCTCCGAAGTCGAGTCGCACCACCGGATAGCGCACCGACCAGTCCCAATCCCCGTGGATGGCCAGCCCCCTGAACAGTTCCTCACTGCCCTCGAACAGTTCCTTCAACGTATCAAGAAACAAACTCTTGCCAAAGCGCCGCGGACGCGACAGAAAGTAATGCTTCCCCTCCGCCTCCAGCCGCTGCGCCCACGCGGTCTTGTCCACGTAGTAGTAGCCCTCCTCACGAATCTCGCGGAAGGTCTGAATGCCGATAGGAAGTTTCTTTTTCATGGTCTGTCGATACCGTAACTCACCAAGATTACACCCGCTCTGCCTTGAACCCCACCAGAGAGCGCGATTCGCTGCTGAACTCGACCGGAATGGTGTCGCCCTCCGCCAGCAGGCACCGATTCATACTCAGACGCACCTCGCGGTTCGGGTAGCCCAGCCGGTAGTACGTGCTGTCGCCACGCTTCTCGACTGCCCGGATGGTCAGGTAACCCGTCTGAAACAGCAGCGCCCCGGTGGCCATGTCCTCCACATCAAAGTTTGACAGCGACCCTTCGCCAGCAATCATACCGTCCAGCTCCAGCGGGCTGACCTCGCGCTTGATCAGGGTGTCGATCAGGAAGGTCGGAGAGCCGACCTCGAACCACCAGGGCTTGAACTCACGGTTGCGGAAGAGTTTGAGTACATCGAAGGGGTTGTACACCTTGTCCTCGCCAAGCCAGTTGTAGCCGTTATACCAGTCGCGGATGGCCTGCCGGTCGAGACCGGGCAGTTCCGCGGCAAACACATCACCCAACTCCTGATCGGTATAGCCACAGACAGCGGAATAGCGCGGATAAAGGGTGATGTCTTCCAGATTGTTAAGCCCCGAGAACAGGCCGGCTCTGGGGAAATTGCTCACGCCCGTGAGGAAGCTGAACTTGATGTGTGCGTCGCAAGCCTTGATATTCGAGTAAACCCCGAGCAGGAAATTGCGGTTGGTGCGCGCCACCTCCGGGGTCTCCAGTGCATCCAGAATGGGCTTGTCGTATTCATCCACCAGCACCACCACGCGCTGACCCGTGCGCTCATGCAGGGTGCGAATCAGGTGTCGAAAACGGCCCGGTGCCGTGTCATAACGCGGTTCTACCGAAGCCTCTTGCTCGGCAGTATCCAACTGCGCCATCAGGCTTGTACACACAGACCCAGGCTCCTTGAAGTTGCCCGACCCGAAGTCGAGTCGCACCACCGGATAGCGCACCGACCAGTCCCAATCCCCGTGGATGGCTAGCCCCCTGAACAGTTCCTCACTGCCCTCGAACAGTTCCTTCAACGTATCAAGAAACAAACTCTTGCCAAAACGCCGCGGACGCGACAGGAAGTAATGCTTCCCCTCCGCCTGCAGCCGCTGTGCCCACGCGGTCTTGTCCACATAATAGTAGCCCTCCTCGCGAATCTCGCGGAAGGTCTGAATGCCGATAGGAAGCTTCTTCTTCATGGTCTGTCAATACCGTAACTCACGAGGATGACACCTGATCTGCCTCGAACCCCACCAGAGAGCGCGATTCGCTGCTGAACTCGACCGCTATCAGGTATATCGGCTCACCAAGCTCCTGATACTTTTTCGCGTAGTTACGCTCATGCATCTGCGTTATGGCCACGCCTGCCCCGGCTCGCTCCACCACCTTGAACTCGAAGATGTACACCCGTCCCTGATAGCGCACCACCAAATCAGCGCGCCCGTGGCTGCTGCTGTCCTCCGCTGTGATGATAGCGGTAGAACCCAGTGCCGCCGTGAAACAGGCATAGAACACGCTCGCGTAATACCCCTCGAAACGGGCGATGTCATTCCTGGTGTGCCATTCGTACGGAATGCCGAAGTAGAAGGCGCTAAACAGCTTCTTCATTCCGGCGATGTCGCCTGCCACCATCAATTCGTGGAGCCTGAAGGTGTTCTCTTTCACCTTGGGGTCGCTCGTCAGCCGCGCCAGCAGGCGCTGATTCAGACTCAGGCGCACCTCGCGGTTCGGGTAGCCCAGCCGGTAGTATGTGCTGTCGCCACGCTCCTCGACTGCCCGGACAGTCAGGTAACCGGTCTGAAACAGCAGCGCCTCGGTGGCCATGTCGCCCACATCAAAGGTGGACAGGAGATCATCGCTACCGATCATGCCGTCCAGCTCCAGCGAACTGACCTCGCGCTTGATCAGGGTGTCGACCAGAAAGGTCGGAGAGCCGGTCTCGAACCACCAGGGCTTGAACTTGCGGCGGTCGAACAGCAACAGCACATCAAAGGGGTTGTACACACTCTCCTCGCCAAGCCAGTTGTAGCCGTTGTACCAGTCGCGGATGGCTTGCCGGTCGAGGCTGGATAGTTCCGCGGCGAACACCTCGTCAAGGTCGTGGTCCGTGTAGCCACAGATGGCGGAATAGCGCGGGTCAAGGGTGATGTCTTTCAGATTATTAAGCCCCGAGAACAGGCTGACCTTGGAGAACTTGCTCACGCCCGTGAGAAAGCTGAACTTGATGTGTGCGTCGCAAGCCTTGATATTCGAGTAAAGTCCGCGCAGGAGGTCGCGGTTGGCGCGCGCCACCTCCGGTGTCTCCAGTGCATCCAGAATAGGCTTGTCGTATTCATCCACCAGCACCACCACGCGCTGACCCGTGCGCTGGTGCAGAGTGCGAATCAGGTGTCGAAAACGGCCCGGTGCCATGTTGTAGCACGGCTCCACCGAAGCCTCTTGCTCGGCAGCATTGAGCAGCTCCATGAGGGCGTTTTCCAATTGACCGGTCCTGCCGTACTCGTCCCCTCCGAAGTCGAGCCGCACCACCGGATAGCGCACCGACCAGTCCCAGTCCCCGTGGATGGCCAGCCCCCTGAACAGCTCCTCACTGCCCTCGAACAGTTCCTTCAACGTATCAAGAAACAAACTCTTGCCAAAGCGCCGCGGACGCGACAGAAAGTAATGCTTCCCCTCCGCCTCCAGCCGCTGCGCCCACGCGGTCTTGTCCACGTAGTAGTAGCCCTCCTCACGAATCTCGCGGAAGGTCTGAATGCCGATAGGAAGTTTCTTTTTCATGGTCTGTCGATACCGTAACTCACCAAGATTACACCCGCTCTGCCTTGAACCCCACCAGAGAGCGCGATTCGCTGCTGAACTCGACCGGAATGGTGTCGCCCTCCGCCAGCAGGCACCGATTCATACTCAGACGCACCTCGCGGTTCGGGTAGCCCAGCCGGTAGTACGTGCTGTCGCCACGCTTCTCGACTGCCCGGATGGTCAGGTAACCCGTCTGAAACAGCAGCGCCTCGGTGGCCATGTCCTCCACATCGAAGGTGGACAGCAACCCTTTGCCAGCAATCATATCGTCCAGCTCCAGCGGGCTGACCTCGCGCTTGATCAGGGTGTCGATCAGGAAGGTCGGAGAACCGGTCTCGAACCACCAGGGCTTGAACTTGCGCTCGGCAAACAGCAGCAATACATCGAAGGGGTTGTACACCTTGTCTTCGCCAAGCCAGTTGTAGCCGTTGTACCAGTCGCGGATAGCCTGCCGGTCGAGGCCGGGCAGTTCCGCGACGAACACCTCGTCGAGGTCGCGTTCCGTGTAGCCACAGATAGCGGAATAGCGCGGATCAAGGGTGATGTCTCTCAGGTTATTAAGCCCCGAGAACAGGCCGGCTCTGGGGAAATTGCTCACGCCCGTGAGGAAGCTGAACTTGATGTGTGCGTCGCTGTCCTTGATGACGGAGTAAACCCCGAGCAGGAAGTTGCGGTTGGCGCGCGCCACCTCCGGTGTCTCCAGCGCGTCCAGGATAGGCTTGTCGTATTCATCCACCAGCACCACCACGCGCTGACCCGTGCGCTCATGCAGAGTTTCCAGCAAATCTGCAAAGCGCCCTGAAGGCATGGAGGACAAGGGGGCAACCTGCCATCGACGCTCCTCCCGCGCCAGTTGATGAGCCAAGTTCGTTTCCAAGCAGTCGGCCTTGGTGAAACTCTCATCTCCGAAGCTGAGCCGTACCACCGGATAGCGCACCGACCAGTCCCAATCCCCGTGGATGGCCAGCCCCCTGAACAGCTCCTCGCTACCTTCGAACAGTTCCTTCAACGTATCAAGGAACAAACTCTTGCCGAAACGCCGCGGACGCGACAGAAAGTAATGCGTACCCTCCGCCTGCAGCCGCTGTGCCCACGCAGTCTTGTCCACATAGTAGTAGCCCTCCTCGCGAATCTCGCGGAAGGTCTGAATGCCGATAGGAAGTTTCTTTTTCATGGTTTGTCGATACCGTATCTCACGAGGATGACACCTCCTCTGCCTTGAACCCACCAGAGTGCGCGATTCGCTGCTGAACTCGACCGGAATGGTGTCGCCCTCCACCTGCAGGCGCTGATTCATACTCAAACGCACCTCGCGGTTCGGGTAGCCCAGCCGGTAGTACGTGCTGTCGCCACGCTTCTCGACTGCCCGGATGGTCAGGTACCCCGTCTGAAACAGCAGCGCCTCGGTGGCCATGTCCTCCACATCGAAGGTGGACAGCACCCCTTCGCCAGTAATCATATCGTCCAGCTCCAGCGGGCTGACCCCGCGCTTGACCAGCGTATCAATCAGGAAGGTCGGAGAACCGGTCTCGAACCACCAGGGCTTGAACTCACGGTTGCGGAAGAGTTTGAGTACATCGAAGGGGTTGTACACCTTGTCCTCGCCAAGCCAGTTGTAGCCGTTGTACCAGTCGCGGATGGCTTGCCGGTCGAGACCGGGCAGTTCCTCGGCGAATACCTCATCAAGGTCGTGGTCCGTGTAGCCACAGATGGCGGAATAGCGCGGATAAAGGGTGATGTCCCCAGATTGTTGATCCCCGAAAACAGGCTGACCTTGGAGAACTTGCTCACGCCCGTGAGGAAGCTGAACTTGATGTGTGCGTCGCAAGCCTTGATATTCGAGTAAAGTCCGCGCAGGAGGTCGCGGTTGGCGCGCGCCACCTCCGGTGTCTCCAGTGCATCCAGAATAGGCTTGTCGTATTCATCCACCAGCACCACCACGCGCTGACCCGTGCGCTCATGCAGGGTGCGAATCAGATGACCGAAAACGGCTCCGGTGCCATGTCGTAGCGCGGCTCCACCGAAGCCTCTTGCTCGACAGTATCCAGCATTGCGCCATCAGGGCGTTGTACACACATTGACCCAGGCTCCTTGAAGTACTCGTCCCGACTCCGAAGTCTGAGCCGTACCACCGGATAGCGCACCGACCAGTCCCAATCCCCGTGGATGGCCAGCCCCCTGAACAGCTCCTCACTGCCCTCGAACAGTTCCTTCAACGTATCAAGGAACAAACTCTTGCCGAAACGCCGCGGACGCGACAGAAAGTAATGCTTCCCCTCCGCCTCCAGCCGCTGTGCCCACGCGGTCTTGTCCACGTAGTAGTAGCCCTCCTCACGAATCTCGCGGAAGGTCTGAATGCCGATAGGAAGTTTCTTTTTCATGGTCTGTCGATACCGTAACTCACCAAGATTACACCCGCTCTGCCTTGAACCCCACCAGAGAGCGCGATTCGCTGCTGAACTCGACCGGAATGGTGTCGCCCTCCGCCAGCAGGCACCGATTCATACTCAGACGCACCTCGCGGTTCGGGTAGCCCAGCCGGTAGTACGTGCTGTCGCCACGCTTCTCGACTGCCCGGATGGTCAGGTAACCCGTCTGAAACAGCAGCGCCTCGGTGGCCATGTCCTCCACATCGAAGGTGGACAGCAACCCTTTGCCAGCAATCATATCGTCCAGCTCCAGCGGGCTGACCTCGCGCTTGATCAGGGTGTCGATCAGGAAGGTCGGAGAACCGGTCTCGAACCACCAGGGCTTGAACTCGCGGTTGCGGAAGAGTTTGAGTACATCGAAGGGGTTGTACACCTTGTCCTCGCCAAGCCAGTTGTAGCCGTTGTACCAGTCGCGGATAGCCTGCCGGTCGAGACCGGGCAGTTCCGCGGCGAACACCTCGTCGAGGTCGCGGTCCGTGTAGCCACAGACAGCGGAATAGCGCGGATAAAGGGTGATGTCTTCCAGGTTGTTAAGCCCCGAGAACAGGCCGGCTCTGGGGAAATTGCTCACGCCCGTGAGGAAGCTGAACTTGATGTGTGCGTCGCAAGCCTTGATATTCGAGTAAACCCCGAGCAGGAAATTGCGGTTGGTGCGCGCCACCTCCGGGGTCTCCAGTGCATCCAGAATGGGCTTGTCGTATTCATCCACCAGCACCACCACGCGCTGACCCGTGCGCTCATGCAGGGTGCGAATCAGGTGTCGAAAGCGCCCGGTGCCGTGTCGTAGCAAGCGGCTCCACCGAAGCCTCTTGCTCGGCAGTATCCAATTGCGCCATCAGGCTTGTACACACAGACCCAGGCTTTGAAGTTGCCCGACCCGAAGCTGAGCCGTACCACCGGATAGCGCACCGACCAGTCCCAATCCCCGTGGATGGCCAGCCCCCTGAACAGCTCCTCACTGCCCTCGAACAGTTCCTTCAACGTATCAAGGAACAAACTCTTGCCGAAACGCCGCGGACGCGACAGAAAGTAATGCGTACCCTCCGCCTCCAGCCGCTGTGCCCACGCGGTCTTGTCCACATAGTAGTAGCCCTCCTCGCGAATCTCGCGGAAGGTCTGAATGCCGATAGGAAGCTTCTTCTTCATGGTCTGTAGATACCGTAACTCATCAGGATGACACCCGCTCTGCCTTGAACCCCACCAGAGAGCGCGATTCGCTGCTGAACTCGACCGCTATCAGGTATATCGGCTCGCCAAGCTCCTGATACTTGTTCGCGTAGTTACGCTCATGCATCTGCGTTATGGCCACGCCTGCCCCGGCTCGCTCCACCACCTTGAACTCGAAGATGTACACCCGTCCCCGATAGCGCACCACCAAATCAGCGCGCCCGTGGCTGCTGCTGTCCTCCGCTGTGATGATAGCGGTAGAACCCAGTGCCGCCGTGAAACAGGCATAGAACACGCTCGCGTAATACCCCTCGAAACGGGCGATGTCATTCCTGGTGTGCCATTCGTACGGAATGCCGAAGTAGAAGGCGCTAAACAGCTTCTTCATTCCGGCGATGTCGCCTGCCACCATCAATTCGTGGAGCTTGAAGGCGTTCTCGCCCACCTTGGGGTCGCTCGTCAGCCGCGCCAGCAGGCGCTGATTCAGACTCAGGCGCACCTCGCGGTTCGGGTACCCCAGCCGATAGTATGTGCTGTCGCCACGCCTCTCGACTGCCCTGATAGTCAGGTAACCGGTCTGGAACAGCAGCGCCTCGGTGGCCATCTCGTCCACATCAAAGGCGGACAGCAGTTTTTTGTCGGCAAACATGCCGTCCAGCTCCAGCGAACTGACCTCGCGCTTGACCAGCATATCAACCAGAAAGGTCGGAGAGCCAGTCTCGAACCACCAGGAATCGAATTCGTGGTAGTCGAACAGCAACAGCACATCAAAGGGGTTGTACACACTCTCCTCGCCGAGCCAGTTGTAGCCGTTGTACCAGTCGCGGATGGCTTGCCGGTCGAGACCGGGCAGTTCCGCGGCGAACACCTCGTCAAGGTCGTGGTCCGTGTAGCCACAGATGGCGGAACAGCGCGGATCAAGGGTGATGTCTTTCAGATTATTAAGCCCCGAAAACAGGCTGACCTTGGAGAACTTGCTCACGCCCGTAAGGAAGCTGAACTTGATGTGTGCGTCGCAAGCCTTGATATTCGAGTAAAGTCCGCGCAGGAGGTCGCGGTTGGCGCGCGCCACCTCCGGTGTCTCCAGTGCATCCAGAATAGGCTTGTCGTATTCATCCACCAGCACCACCACGCGCTGACCCGTGCGCTGGTGCAGAGTGCGAATCAGGTGTCGAAAACGGCCCGGTGCCATGTTGTAGCACGGCTCCACCGAAGCCTCTTGCTCGGCAGCATTGAGCAGCTCCATGAGGGCGTTTTCCAATTGACCGGTCCTGCCGTACTCGTCCCCTCCGAAGTCGAGTCGCACCACCGGATAGTGCACCGACCAGTCCCATTCCCCGTGGATGGCCAGCCCCCTGAACAGTTCCTCACTGCCCTCGAACAGTTCCTTCAACGTATCAAGGAACAAACTCTTGCCGAAACGCCGCGGACGCGACAGGAAGTAATGCTTCCCCTCCGCCTCCAGCCGCTGCGCCCACGCGGTCTTGTCCACGTAGTAGTAGCCCTCCTCACGAATCTCGCGGAAGGTCTGAATGCCGATAGGAAGTTTCTTTTTCATGGTCTGTCGATACCGTAACTCACCAAGATTACACCCGCTCTGCCTTGAACCCCACCAGAGAGCGCGATTCGCTGCTGAACTCGACCGGAATGGTGTCGCCCTCCGCCAGCAGGCACCGATTCATACTCAGACGCACCTCGCGGTTCGGGTAGCCCAGCCGGTAATCAGTGCTGCCCTCGTCCTCATCAACCTCCTTGATAGTCAGGTACCCCGTCTGAAACAGCAGCGCCTCGGTGGCCATGTCCTCCACATCGAAGGTGGACAGCAACCCTTCGCCAGCAATCATATCGTCCAGCTCCAGCGGGCTGACCTCGCGCTTGATCAGGGTGTCGATCAGGAAGGTCGGAGAACCGGTCTCGAACCACCAGGGCTTGAACTTGCGCTCGGCAAACAGCAGCAATACATCGAAGGGGTTGTACACCTTGTCCTCGCCAAGCCAGTTGTAGCCGTTGTACCAGTCGCGGATAGCCTGCCGGTCGAGGCCGGGCAGTTCCGCGACGAACACCTCGTCGAGGTCGCGTTCCGTGTAGCCACAGATAGCGGAATAGCGCGGATCAAGGGTGATGTCTCTCAGGTTATTAAGCCCCGAGAACAGGCCGGCTCTGGGGAAATTGCTCACGCCCGTGAGGAAGCTGAACTTGATGTGTGCGTCGCTGTCCTTGATGACGGAGTAAACCCCGAGCAGGAAGTTGCGGTTGGCGCGCGCCACCTCCGGTGTCTCCAGCGCGTCCAGGATAGGCTTGTCGTATTCATCCACCAGCACCACCACGCGCTGACCCGTGCGCTCATGCAGAGTTTCCAGCAAATCTGCAAAGCGCCCTGAAGGCATGGAGGACAAGGGGGCAACCTGCCATCGACGCTCCTCCCGCGCCAGTTGATGAGCCAAGTTCGTTTCCAAGCAGTCGGCCTTGGTGAAACTCTCATCTCCGAAGCTGAGTCGTACCACCGGATAGCGCACCGACCAGTCCCAGTCCTCGTGGATGGCCAGCCCCCTGAACAGCTCCTCGCTGCCCTCGAACAGTTCCTTCAACGTATCAAGGAACAAACTCTTGCCGAAACGCCGCGGACGCGACAGGAAGTAATGCTTCCCCTCCGCCTGCAGTCGCTGTGCCCACGCGGTCTTGTCCACGTAGTAGTACCCCTCCTCGCGAATCTCGCGGAAGGTCTGAATGCCGATGGGAAGTTTCTTCTTCATGGTCTGTCGATACCGTAAATCACCAAGGTCACGCCCGCTCTGCCTTGAATCTCACCAGATTGCGCGATTCGCTGCTGAACTCGACCGCTACCAGATGTATCGACTTGCCGAGCATCTGGTACTTGTTCGCATAGTTGCGCTCACGCAGCTGCGCCATGGCCGCGCCCTGCCCCGGCTCGCTCCACCACCTTGAACTCGAAGATGTACACCCGTTCGGCAAGGCGTACCGTCAGGTCAGCCCGCCCACGACTGCTGCTGTCCTCCACCGTGATGGTGGCAGAACCCAGAGCGGCCGCGAAATGGGCATAGAACACGCTCGCAAAGTATCCCTCGAAGCGAGCCATGTTGGTGTTGGTGTGCCATTCGTACGGAATGTTGTCGTAGAAGGCTTCAAGGTGCGCCTCGAGTCCATCGGTGTTGCCCGCCGCCAGCAGCTCGCGCAACCTCTTCGCGTCTGCACTGTGAGTGCTCTTCCCCGTCAGCTGCTCCAGCAGAATTCTGTTCAAACTCAGGCGCACCTCACGATTCGGATAGCCCAGCCGGTAATCAGTGCTGCCCTCGTCCTCATCAACCTCCTTGATGGTCAGGTACCCTGTCTGGAACAGCAGCGCCTCGGTGGCCATGTCCTCCACATCAAAGGTGGACAGCAGCCCTTCGTTAGCGATCATGTCGTCCAGCCGTAGCGGGCTCACCCCGCGCTTGACCAGCATATCGATCAGGAAGGTCGGAGAACCGGTCTCGAACCACCAGGGCTTGAACTTGCGGGCGCGGAAGAGTTTGAGCACATCAAAGGGGTTGTACACCTTGTCCTCGCCAAGCCAGTTGTAGCCGTTGTACCAGTCGCGGATAGCTTGCCGGTCGAGACCGGGCAGTTCCGCAGCGAACACCTCGTCGAGGTCGCGGTCCGTGTAGCCACAGATGACCGAATAGTCCGGGTCCAGAGTAAGGTCCCACAGATTATTAAGTCCCGAGAACAGGCTGACCTTGGAGAACTTGCTCACACCTGTGAGGAAGGTGAATTTGATGTGTGCGTCGCTGTCCTTGATGACGGCGTAGAGCCCACGCAGGAAATCACGGTTGGCGCGCGCCACCTCCGGTGTCTCCAGTGCATCCAGAATGGGCTTGTCATATTCATCCACCAGCACCACCACGCGCTGACCCGTGTGCTCATGCAGGGTGCGAATCAGGTAGCCGAAGCGCTCCGGTGCCGTGTCATAACGCAGCTCCACCGAAATCTTCTGCTCGGCGGTATCCAACTGCGCCATCAGGCTTGTACACACGGACCCAGGCTTCTTGAAGTTGCCCGACCCGAAGCTGAGCCGCACCACCGGATAGCGCACCGACCAGTCCCAATCCCCGTGGATGGCCAGCCCCCTGAACAGTTCCTCACTGCCCTCGAACAGTTCCTTCAACGTATCAAGGAACAAACTCTTGCCAAAGCGCCGCGGACGCGACAGAAAGTAATGCGTACCCTCCGCCTCCAGTCGCTGTGCCCACGCAGTCTTGTCCACATAGTAGTAGCCCTCCTCGCGAATCGTTCGGAAGGTCTGAATGCCGATGGGAAGCTTCTTTTTCATGGTCTGTCGATTCCGCCGAACGACTGCTCAATCAGCGCTCACACGAGCGCTGATATGCGCTTTCAAGGCATCCAGGCTGACCGACATCCCGGTCGCGCGGCCAGCCCCCTGAACGATCGCTTCGAGCCTCGGATGCGTGACCCACTCACCGGTAATCTGCTCAATCGTTTCGGGGAATTTGGCCGGATGCGCGGTGGCCAGACACACGGGCGTACCCGATGGCAATGCCGAGCGCACCTTGCGCGCCGCCGCCACACCGATGGCTGTGTGCGGGTCCACCAGATAGCCAGTGCTTTCATACACCTGCCGGATACAGGCGCGCATTTCTTCCCTGTCCACACGAACACCCATGATGGCATCTCTGAAGTGCGCCTGTTCGCGTACTTCGAGACGCGCCTCCCCTTCGCGCGCAAACCGCGCCATGAAATCCGAGACCCGGTCTCCGTCCTCATCGAACTGGTAGTAGAGAAGACGCTCGATGTTGCTCGCCGACTGTATGTCCATGGACGGGCTTTCGGTGGGCTGTACACGGCCTCTCTTGTAGAGGCCGGACGACAGGAAGCGCGCGAGAATGTCGTTCTCGTTAGTGGCCAGCACGAGGCGCGCAATCGGGAAACCCATGCGCATGGCGAGATATCCGGAGAAGATGTTGCCGAAATTGCCAGTCGGCACCACCGGAATGATGGGCCTGCCGCGCCCTGACCGCATAGCCGCATAACCGTAATACACGGCTTGCGCCAGAATGCGCGCCCAATTCACGGAATTGACCGCGCCGAGGCTCATCGCCTGCTTGAAATCGAGGTCTGCAAACAGCGTCTTGACCAAATACTGACAGTCATCGAAGCTGCCATCGACCACCAGACATGACACATTGGGGGAGCGTACCGAGATCATCTGCTGCTCCTGCAAGCGGCTCACCCGACCACGTGGATAGAGTATGAAGATACGCATGGCCTCACGGCCAGCGATGGCGTGAATCGCCGCGCTGCCGGTATCGCCACTGGTAGCACCAAGAATGTTGAGTGCCCGTCCACTGCGTTCGAGCAACCGCTCAAACAGATGACCGAGAAATTGCAGGGCGATATCCTTGAAGGCGAGCGTGGGGCCGTGAAAGAGTTCCAGCAAGGTGACATCTTCAAGCTCACGAAAGGCAACGACATCAGGTGTATCAAACGTGCTGTAGGCTCGCTTGATGAGCGCTGACAGATCAAGGTCATGCGAACACAGATGCCTGATAAATATGCGGCAGAACTCCATGTAGGAAAGGTCTGCAAAATCAGCGAGTTTATCGCCAACCCAGGGAATGCGTTCGGGCAACAGCAGGCCGCCATCCGGCGCAAGTCCTT
Source organism: Pseudomonadales bacterium (assembly GCA_965199815.1). Classification (GTDB taxonomy): domain Bacteria; phylum Pseudomonadota; class Gammaproteobacteria; order Pseudomonadales; family Azotimanducaceae; genus Azotimanducus. Next base: position 425,920 of record CBDATE010000034.1, on the reverse strand, counting down.
CAAGCACTGCCTGATCGAAGGTCATGAGCGGTGTCTTGCCGCGCGAACTCAGATAGCGCATGGGATGGACTTCAGGCAAGGCATTTCAGGTGGGGCAACATATTGCCAGGCGGTTGACAAGGTAATCGAGCAGGACACTGTGTGACGGGAGGCTGATAACAGGATGATAGCGCACTGCCTTGCCGTACAGGCAGAAACAGGCCGCGGCAAAATCTGTGAAAATACATCTCTGACACCAAGGCAGCAGACAATTCGAGATAGAACCTTCACGCCTCCCTTCACTCGAGGAACATGAATGATGCATGACACCCCGCCCCCGCCAGGCGCACTTCGAATCATCGCCTGTGCCACGATACTGTTCATCGCTTCTGGCACACACGCCGGAGAAGGCATGTTCATGCCCGGCCAACTGGCCTCCATGGCCGATGAACTCGAGCGCGCCGGCCTTGAATTGGACGCGAAGTCCCTCACTCGCCTCACGGACTTTCCGATGGGAGCCATCATTTCTCTCGGCGGCTGTACCGCTTCCTTCGTCTCCCCGGAAGGACTGGTGGTTACCAACCACCACTGCGCCAGAGGGTCGGTACAATACAACTCGACACCCGAGCACAATTACCTGCAAGACGGATTTCTCGCCGCCACCCGGGACGAAGAGCTGCGTACAGCGCCCGGCACACGCATCTTCGTCACCACCGATGTGCAAGATGTCACGAGTCAGGTTCTGGACGGGCTTGCTCCCGAGCTTGCACCGCGCGACCGATTCGACCAAATCGAGCAGCGGCGCAAGGAACTCGTCAAATCCTGCGAATCTGATCCTGGCTACCGCTGTCGGGTAGCGACCTTCTTCGGCGGGCTTGAATATCAGCTCATCAAGCGTCTGGAAATCCGCGATGTGCGCATCGTCTATTCGCCGTCCGATGCAATCGGCGCCTTCGGGGGTGACATCGACAACTGGCAATGGCCACGCCATACCGGAGACTTTGCCTTCTATCGTGCCTATGTGTCCGCGGACGGTACACCCGCGGATTACGCACCCGAAAACCGACCCTTCCGGCCTCGGCATCACCTCGAGGTATCAAGTGGCGGGCTTGAAGCCGGGGATTTCGTGATGGTGATGGGATATCCTGGGAGCACCTCCCGCTATGCCCGCCACGCGCGCGTCAAGCACACATTCGAGTGGAATTACCCGCAACAAGCCTCCCTGCTGAGAGAATGGATTGGGGTAATCGAAGCTGCCGCACCGGCCGGTAGCGAGGCGCGCATCCTGTACGAATCGCGACTCGCTGGTCTGAACAATTATCTGAAGAATACCGAAGGCCAGATCGAGGGTGCCAGGAAGAGCGGCCTGATTACGCGGCGCGCAGCGCGTGACGAGCGTCTGGCGCAGTGGCTCGCTTCAGACCCGGATGCCGCATCGCTGGCAAGCGCGGTCACCGCGCTCGACGCTCTGGTCACTGAGGCAGGCGAAGAAGAGAGACAGCGCCACTGGCTCGAGAATGCCACCCGCAGCCAGTTGCTCGGCGTGGCCGAGGAACTGTATCGACTTGCGCAAGAGCGACAAAAACCCGATGCAGAACGCGAACCCGGATATCAGGACAGGGACCTGCGATTTGTTCGCGAGCGTCTTGCTCGTCTGGAGCGCCGCTATCACCCCGATGTGGACAAGGCCGAATGGCAGCACTTCCTGTCGGCCTACCTTGCACAGCCCGCACAGAACCAGTCCTCCGATCTGAACACGGCCATGGGCTTGCATAACAAGCTGGATGCCGCGGAACTGAGCAGCCTGCTGGACAGCTATTACCAGCGCACCCAACTCGACCAGGCGCACATCCGCGCATCCCTCATGGATGCGAGCCTTGCAGCGCTGGAGTCGAGCGACGACCCCTTCATGCAACTCGCAGTGGCCCTGTATCCATCAACAATCGCACACGAAGAGATTGAGGAAGCACGTGCCGGACGTCGCAGCCTGCTCGAACCCGCGTATATGCAGGCCATCATCGCCTGGCAGGAGTCCGGAGGGCACACCGCCTACCCGGATGCCAACTCGACCTTGCGCGTAACCTATGGGCGAGTTATGGGCGGCTCGCCTCGGGACGGTCTGATCTACGAGCCTTTCACGCGCCTCGAAGGAATACTGCACAAGCATCGCGGCGAGCATCCATTCGATGCACCGAGTGTGCAGCTCGATCAAATCCGCGCTGGTCAATATGGCGACTACGCACTCGAATCACTGGGGTCGGTGGCGGTGAATTTTCTCAGCGATCTGGATTCAACCGGTGGCAATTCCGGCTCGCCGACTGTCAACGGGCGAGGAGAACTGGTCGGCCTGCTATTTGACGGCACACTCGAAAGTGTGAACTCCGACTGGGATTTTGATGCCCGCATCACGCGCAGCATCCATGTGGACTCCCGCTACATGCTCTGGGTGATGGAGTATGTGGATGGTGCCACGGCCTTGGTCGATGAGATGACTCTGGTGCCCTGAGCGCGCCAGGCGCGACGGGCGCTCGCTCAGCCAGTGCGCAAGCGCACCTTGTGTGCATTGACCTCGGCCAGGGTGCGACATCCAAGCAGGGCCATATTGCGGGTCAGTTCCTGACTGAGTAGCTCAAGTGCCCGCTCGACACCCGCCTGGCCACCGGCACCGAGCCCGTAGAGATACGCGCGGCCAACGGAACAGGCGTTGGCCCCCTGGGCAAGCGCCTTGAGGATGTGCGTACCGCGGCGTACGCCACCATCCACAATCAGTTCGATTGCATCTCCCACGACATCACGCATGGGCGCGATGCAGTCAACGGGAGCCGGTGTGCTGTCAAGCTGACGTCCGCCATGATTGGAAATCATGATGGCACTGGCACCCACATCGAGTGCGCGACGCGCATCTTCGGGCGTTTGCAGGCCCTTGATCGCAAACGGGCCGCCCCATTCGCCGATAATCCATTCGGCATCCTTCCAGTTGATTGTGGGGTCGAACTGGCTGTCCACATACTCGATGAGGCTCATGGCACCCTTGCCAAGTGCATCTACCCGATGCGCGACATTGGCGAGTTGAAAGTCGCTGTGGCGTATGAGATTGAATGTCCAGCCAGGGTGCGTTGCGAAGCTCCACAGGCTCTTGAAGCCAAACTTCGGTGGCATGCTCATGCCGTGTATGAAGTCGCGTTCACGATTGCCCGCAACCGGCGTATCCACCGTCAGACACAGTGCGGTGAACCCCGCTTCCTTGCAGCGCGTGACAAATTCGCGCGTCAGGCCACGGTCACGCAGGATGTACACCTGAAACATGGCTGGGCAACTCACGGCATCGGCAATCTGCTCGATGCTGGTGGTGCCGAGCGTGGAAAGCGAATAGAGGGTGCCGAACTTCTCAGCCGCGCGCGCCACGGCGAGTTCCCGCTCATGGTGGAACAACCGCGACATTCCGGTAGGCGAGAGAAAGAACGGCAGCTCGAGATCGGCACCGAGCACACGGGTTGATACATCGATATCGTCAATGTTGCGAAGATAATTCGGCAGCAACTCGTAGTCTTCAAAGGCATCGGTGTTGCGACGCAGACTGATTTCGTCATCCGCACCACCATCGATGTAATGAAACATGGGCGCGGGCAGCCTGGCTTGCGCTCGTCGGCGCAAGTCCTCGATATTGCGACACTGCTGGAGCTTCAAGAGATTCTCCTCCGAATACGATTCATGATCACTATTATGCCTGTATGGTGTATCTTGTCCCTTGGTGTGTCTTGTCCGAGAATGACGCTGGCGCTCACAGGGCGCTTTCTCACGCGAGAATCAGACAATTCGCACACAGGATCAGGTCAATATCAACTATGCAAACGCACCTGCACAGGCGAGAATTGGCAAACGCACACAACGCAAGGGGGCCGTTCAACTCATGCGACCGCACATCCTTCCCGACCGCAGGGAGCCAAAACCGAGCACACCATCAAGAGCAGGTTCGGGCATTCTCCTCGGTACCTATCTCCGCCTTGCAGGTCTGCTGTGGGCAGTGTGCAAGCTCGCTCTGTTGCGGCTGTATCTTGGGCTGCTTTTCGTGTGCTGGCTACTGATTCGCCTGATTCGCCTGATTCGACCGTCCAATGTTCAGGACGGAGAAAACACAAGGGATCAATCCCCGCCGGATAGTCACAAGTGACAAGTGCCTCGCTATTCAAGCAGGTGTACCAGTCCAAACAGATGAGAGGCTACCGGAGCCTGAGTAAGGATTGATTGATTTCTTTCAGGGAGTGCCCTGAAAACTGGCAGTTGTAAGCCGCCCCCCGCAGCGTTCCCGGCAACAGGAACTCCTTGCCATTCAGGTTGACGAAGCCACGCCCCCGGATGCGTTCGGAGGCCACCGCACTTGATGCTATCGGCTGGAAGAAACGCTTACCGGGATGGCGGAGTCCGCGCGCTCGCCGCAAAGAGCAGGAAGCCACGCTCGCCCCGCAGTCTCATATCCGGTGAACGAGCACAGCTTACCAGCGCGCGCTGACCTCGATTTCCAATCCGTGTTCCGGGTCCTGCGCTGGCGTACCGCCGATTCCCTGTGCGGCATTGATGTCCAGTCCGATGTCGCCAATATCGCCAATGTTGCCGATGTTGCCCAGACCGCTCCTGCCGAGATGCTCACGGCGCGTGGCCTTGATAGCCAGTGAGAGGTTCAGCACATCTTCACTGAGCTCCGGTGTCAGTCGCCAGCCGAGGTGAAAATCAATCGACGTATCAGAGGCGCTGAGGCCGAAGGTGGGACTCAGCGTGAACTTGTCGCCGTAGGCCGCCAGTCCGTAGGCCGACTCCAGCGTCCAGCGACTACCCGCACCACCGCCCATACCGATACCCGGAAGCTCCGAGACGAACAGTGCCTGCACACCGCCGCTTGACGGGCCACCAACATCCTGACGCAGGTTCAGCGTGAAGCCGCGCGTACTCGCCGGACTCGGGTCAAAGCCGAGCGCCGCCGAGAATCCATGTGCCTCCTGCCCGTCGTCCTCGTGAGTGAGCAGGGTGCGACCGGACACATCGAGCGTCAGCCCAAGTTCGGGCAGCATCCAGGCGAAGCCGCCGCCAAGCTCGATACCGAAGCCTTGTTCAGCATCGCCAGCATCATGACGCACACCGGTCTCTATCTTCGGCGTGAGCATACCCGCAGGCCCGAGCGTGAGCGACCAGCTTCCTTCAAGTCCAAGCCTCAGCCGCGAGACATCAGCTTCGGAAGACGACAGGCTCGAATGCCCCTCGCCGGCTTCCACCCGTCCCGAACCGGTGCGCGTCCAGAGGACATCCGAGACCAGCGTCAGGGCCAGGCCATGTCCCGCTGCCGCGAAGAGTCCGCCACGCAATCCAGCCGCCGCCATGCTCCAGTCGAGACCAGCCTCGATGCTACCCTGGCCTTCCGGTGTCAGCTCCAGCGCACCCGTACCACGGCCAAGCGCGCCCCAGACATCAAGCCGGTCGGAGAACCTGTAGGAGGCATAGGGAATCGCTGCGCTCAGAGATACCTCAACCTCGCCCGTACCCACGCCTCGATACTCGCCCGCGCCACGACTGTAGGCCAGGGCGACACCAGCCAACCAGCGGTCTCTGGCGTAATCCGCACCCAGGGTAGCGGTCTCTGTCCGACCATCAAGGCTCATCGCGCCGTCGAGTCCGCGGAAGTCTGCCTGTGCACCGCGACCCCAGAAGGCGAGACTGCCGCCAGATTCATCCATCGCACCTGTACGCGTGAAGTTGCTTGTGGTCAGCAGGCTGCCACCAAGCAGCCCGCCGCCGAGGGGCGAGCCGCCGAAGCCTGCGCCGCCGCCATATGAACCACCGCCATACGAGCCACCACCGTATGCGCCGCCGCCAAACGACCCGCCGGACATGCCGGGATTGAACCCGCCGCCCGCACCCGACATCAAGCCACCCGCCATCGGGCCGACAACCAGCGCATCGCCGAACACAGGCGACCCGTCGAGCGGTGTGCTGTTGAAGCGGCTGCCGCGCATCCCGCCGGCAGACATCCCTGCGGACACTCCATCACCCGGCGGCCAGCCGCCAGCAGCATTGCCGAAGCTCTGCCCGACCAGCGCGCCACTGGTACCGGCTTCCCGTGGTGCCTTGATCCGCTGATCAATACCTTCAAGCGCCTGCTCCGTCATGGCTCGCCCGAAGCGCGCCAGCCACGCCGTCGGCATCGCATCCCAGTTGCGAATCCGTCCCTCAGCCAAGCCGCTGCCATCTATCAACGCACCACGCGGACTCGACAGACGCACCTGCATGGTCTCATCCGGGTCGTTGTGATCATCATCTATCGTCCGTACACGAATCGTGCGCTCCGTCACACCCGGCCTGAATATCAATGCCCCGGTTGCTGATCGATAATCCCGACCCGCAGTCGCCGTACCCGGCCGTGTCGCCCAGTACACCTTCACCCGATACCGCACTGCCGTGGAGAGCGTCACCCGGAACAGCAGATTGCTACCCTCCATCGCCTCCGCATCCTGAATGCTGATGCGCGGCAGGGTGCTCACCGTTGGCCGTATATCCCTCTTCTCATCAACCCTCAACTGGAAGGTCAGCGCCGCCGTGTCACTGTTCGCCGTGTTCGCATCACCGTCCGAAGCCCGCCAGGTGTAGGTGCCTGTGCTCGCCACCGCCGTCGGCGTACCGCTCACCACGCGCGTCGTGGCATCCAGCGTCACACCCGCTGGCAAGTCGGGGGAGAGCGTGTAGCTCAGCGTCCCGTTGCCACCCGTCGCTTCCGGCAGGGTGAGGTTCACGGGCGTGTCCACCCTCCAGATCTGGGTCGGGATGGCGGCGCCGGGCGCGAAGGTCGGGGCGCTGTCCGCTGCCGCCGACGGTGTGCCGCTTGCGATGACCATCGTGCCGTCCTGCACCCCGTCGTTCGCCGCGTTGCGCGTATCCACACGCACCTCATACTCCTGGCCGTTGGTCAGATCGGTAATCGTGAACGATGTGCCTGTCACCGTGTTGATGGGCGTAAATGCACTGCCCGCCCCTTCCTCGCGCCAGCGTACGCTGTACCCGTTGGGAGCCACGCTCGCTGCCGTCCAGCTCACTTCAAGCGACCCATCGCCAGAATTCACTTGCAGATCGCTGACCTTGGTCGGCGCGACCGCACTCACCGTCAACGCGAAGGTGAGCGCCGCCGTGTCGCTGTTCGCCGTGTTGCCGTCGCTGTCCGCAGCCCGCCAGGTGTAGGTCGCCGTGCTCGCTGCCGCCGTCGGTGTCCCGCTGACCACACGCGTCGAGGCATCGAGCGTCACACCCGCTGGCAAGTCGGGGGTGAGCGTGTAGCTCAGCGTTCCGTTGCCACCCGTCGCCTCCGGCAAGGTGAGACTCACGGGCGTATCCACTGTCCATATCTGGGTGGGGATGGTGGCACCGGAGGCGAAAGCGGGCGCGCTATCTGTCTGCGTCTCCGTCGGCGTACCGGTTGCTGTCACCACCGTACCTGCCTGTACGCCGGTATCTGCCGCATCGCGCGTATCCACACGCACCACATACTCCTGCCCGTTGCTCAGGCCGGGAATAGTGAAGGAAGTGCCGTCCACCTCGTTGATGGGTGACAGAGCGTTGCCCGGCCCTCTCTCACGCCAGCGTACGCTGTAGCCGTTCGGAGCCACGCTTGCCGCCGTCCAGCTCGCTTCAAGAGAACCGTTACCCGCGCTCACTTGCAGGTTGCTGACCGCAGTCGGCGCGACCGCACTCACCGTCAACCCGAAGGTGAGCGCCGCCGTGTCGCTGTTCGCCGTGTTGCCGTCGCTGTCCGCAGCCCGCCAGGTGTAGGTCGCCGTACTCGCTACCGCCGTCGGTGTGCCGCTGACCACGCGCGTCGATGCGTTCAGGCTCACCCCGTTCGGCAGCGCCGGTGTCAATTCGTAACTGATGGTCCCGTTGCCACCCGTCGCCTCCGGCAAGGTGAGAGCAACACCCACACCCACCGTCCATGACTGATCGGGGATGGTGGTGCCGGACGCAAAGGCGGGCGCGCTGTCCGTCCCCGCCGGTGTACCGGTTGTTGCCACCAGCGTACCTGCCTGTATGCCGGTGTCCGCCGCATTGCGCGTATCCACACGCACCACGTACTCCTGACCGTTGGTCAGATTGCTAATGGTGAAGGAAGTGGCCGTCACCTTGTTGACGGATGTGAGCGTACTGCTCGGCCCTCTCTCACGCCAGCGCACACTGTAGCCATTCGGAGCCACACTCGCCGCCGTCCAGCTCACCTCGAGAGACCCGTTGCCCGCAGTCACTTGCAGGCTGTTCACCTTGGTCGGGGTGACGACTGGGGTGTCATCTTCCAGCGTGGTCACGCTGACCGTCCCGGCTTGGCTGTCGTTGTAATTGGCGTTGCCGATGGCCGTGATTGAGACGGTGTAGGTGGTATTCGCCGTCAATCCCGTGAAGGATGCTTCCAGACCGGCAGTGACCGCCGTCACCGTGCCACTCACCGCAGTCCCGCCACTCGGCGTGGCTGTCGCCGTGTAGCTCGTAGCATTCGCCACTGCCGTCCAGCTCACCGTGAAGCCGGTTTGCGCGAGCGTGTTCGCCTTCAGCGCCAGGTTGGTCGGTGTCGCCAGCGTCCCCTTGCCTACCGTCACGCTAAAGGTCAGCGCCGCCGTGTCCGTGCTGGCGGTGTTCGAATCGCCATCCGAAGCCCGCCACGTGTAGGTTGCCGCACTCGCTACTGCCGTCGGTGCGCCACTGACCACGCGCGTCGATGAATTCAGCGTCACGCCGCTCGGCAGCGCCGGTGTCAACTCGTAGCTGATAGTGCCGTTACCGCCCGTCGCCACCGGCAGGGTCAGGTCCACATTCGTACCTACCGTCCAGGTCTGCGCCGCAACAGTCTCGCTGCCAAAGCTCGGTGCCACATCCACCGCAACCGGTGTTCCCTTCACAACCTCCGACCATGCACTGTCCGCATAGGTCGTCGAGCTCGATGCCGCCTTCGCCCGCACCCGCACATCGTATTCCGTGCCATTGGTCAGGCTGTCAATCTCCGCCGGAGACGTGTCGTCGTCATTGTTCAGCCAGGTATCCGAGGTGCTCTGCTTGTACTCAACCTCGTAACTCGCTGCGTTCGGCACATCCGGCCAAGTAACCGTCAACTCCCCATCCTGCGCGGAAACCGCCACCACCGGTGTGCCCAGTTGTGCACGCGACACGGTCACCACGAAGGTGTCTGTCGGACTTGCCGTGCCGTCGCTCACCGTTACCGTGATAGTGGCCGTGCCCGCACCCACCGGTGTCACCGTCACCTGGCTATTGGCACCAAGATCGGTCAGGGAAGTCGGAGTCACCGTCGCCACCGCCGCATCACTGGACGATGCCTGGTATTGCAGCGTGTCTTCCGGGTTCGTGTCCGTGGCATCTACATCCACCAACAGGTTCGTCCCGAAGGTGGCCGTCTTGTTGGTAATGTCCGTGATGCTCGGTGCCGCGTTCGCCGCCGTCTCCTGATCCAGCGTCGCGGCTGTGCTGGCCTCGTAATTGGCCGTGTCGCCCGTGGCCACTACCGACACCGCGTAGGCAGTGCCTGCCGTCAATCCGGTGAAGGCCGCTTCGGGGTTGGTGCCCGTTGTATCCACCGTGCCGGTCACCGCAGTCCCGCCGCTCGGGGTGGCCGTCGCCGTGTAACCCGTCGCATTCGCCACCGCCGTCCAGGTCACCGTGAAGCCAGTCTTGCGCTGCGTGTTCGCCTTCAGCGTCAAGCCGGTCGGGGTCGCCAGGGTAGCCTTGCCCACCGTCACCACGAAGGTGTCTGTCGGACTCGCCGTGCCATCGCTCACCGTTACCGTGATAGTCGCCGTGCCCGCAGCCACCGGTGTCACTGTTATCTGGCTATTGGTACCAAGATCGGTCAGGGAAGTCGGACTCACCGTCGCCACTGCCGTGGCACCAGACGATGCCCTGTATTGCAGCGTGTCTTCCGGGTTCGTGTCCGTGGCATCTACATCCACCAACAGGTTCGTCCCGAAGGTCGCAGTCTTGTCGGTGATGTCCGTGATGCTCGGTGCCGCGTTGGCCGCCGTCGCCTGGCTCAGCGTCGCGGCTGTACTGGCCTCGTAGTTGGCCGTGTCGCCCGTGGCCACCACCGACACATCATAGGTAGTGCCCGCCGTCAATCCGGTGAAGGCCGCTTCGGGGTTGGTGCCCGTTGTATCCACCGTGCCGGTTACCGCAGTCCCACCGCTCGGGGTGGCCGTCGCCGTGTAACCCGTCGCATTCGGTACTGCCGTCCAGCTCACCGTGAAGCTGGTCTTGCGCTGCGTGTTCGCCTTCAGCGTCAAGCCGGTCGGTGTCGCCAGCGTCCCCTTGCCTACCGTCACTTGGAAGGTGAGCGCCGCCGTGTCGCTGTTGGCGGTGTTCGAATCACCGTCCGCAGCCCGCCAGGTGTAGGTGGCCGCACTCGCTACTGCCGTCGGTACGCCGCTTATCACGCGCGTCGATGAATTCAGCGTCACGCCGCTCGGCAGCGCCGGTGTCAACGCGTAGCTGATGGTGCCGTTACCGCCCGTCGCCACCGGCAGGGTGAGGTCCACATTCGTCCCCACCGCCCAAGTCTGCGCCGCAACAGTCTCGCTGCCAAAGCTCGGTGCCACATCCACCGCAGTCGGTGTGCCCTTCACAACACCCGACCACGTGCTGTCCGCATAGGTCGTCGAAGCTGCTGCCGCCTTCGCCCGCACTCGCACATCGTATTCAGTGCCATTGGTCAGGCTGTCAATCTCCGCCGGTGACGTGTCGTCGTCATTGTTCAGCCAGGTATCCGATGTGCTCTGCTTGTACTCAACCTCGTAACTCGCTGCGTTCGGTATTCCAACCCAGGTGACCGTCAACTCCCCATCCTGCGCCGAAACCGCCACCACCGGTGTGCCCAGTTGTGCACGCGACACCGTCACCACGAAGGTATCCGTCGGACTTGCCGTGCCGTCGCTCACGGTGACCGTGATAGTGGCCGTGCCCGCAGCCACCGGTGTCACTGTTATCTGGCTATTGGTACCAAGATCGGTCAGGGAAGTCGGAGTCACCGTCGCCACCGCCGCATCACTGGACGATGCCTGATATTGCAGCGTGTCTTCCGGGTTCGTGTCCGTGGCATCTACATCCACCAACAGGTTCGTCCCGAAGGTGGCCGTCTTGTTGGTAATGTCCGTGATGCTCGGTGCCGCGTTCGCCGCCGTCGCCTGGCTCAGCGTCGCGGCTGTACTGGCCTCGTAATTGGCCGTGTCGCCCGTGGCCACCACCGACAGCGTGTAGGTAGTGCCCGCCGTCAGCCCGGTGAAGGCCGCTTCGGGGTTGGTGCCCGTTGTATCCACCGTGCCGGTTACCGCAGTCCCACCGCTCGGCGTGGCCGTCGCCGTGTACCCCGTCGCATTCGCCACCGCCGTCCAACTCACCGTGAACCCGGTCTTGCGCTGCGTGTTCGCCTTCAGCGCCAGACCGGTCGGGGTCGCCAGGGTAGCCTTGCCCACCGTCACCACGAAGGTGTCTGTCGGACTCGCCGTGCCGTCGCTCACGGTGACAGTGATAGTCGCCGTGCCCGCAGCCACAGGTGTCACTGTTATCTGGCTATTGGTACCAAGATTGGTCAGGGAGGTTGGACTCACCGTCGCCACTGCCGTGGCACCAGACGATGCCTGATATTGCAGCGTGTCTTCCGGGTTGGTGTCCGTGGCATCCACATCCACCAACAGGTTCGTCCCGAAGGTGACTGTCTTGTCGGTGATGTCCGTGATGCTCGGTGCCGCGTTCGCCGCCGTCGCCTGATCCAGCGTCGCGGCCGTACTGGCCTCGTAGTTGGCCGTGTCGCCTGTGGCCACTACCGACACCGAGTAGTCAGTGCCCGCCGTCAACCCGCTGAAGGTCGCTTCGGGGTTGGTGCCCGTTGTATCCACCGTGCCGGTCACCGCAGTCCCGCCGCTCGGGGTGGCTGTCGCCGTGTAACCCGTCGCATTCGCTACCGCCGTCCAGGTCACCGTGAAGCTGGTCTTGCGCTGCGTGTTCGCCTTCAGCGTCAAGCCGGTCGGTGTCGCCAGCGTCCCCTTGCCTACCGTCACCTGGAAGGTGAGCGCCGCCGTATCGCTGTTGGCGGTGTTCGAATCACTGTCCGAAGCCCGCCAGGTGTAGGTGGCCGCACTCGCTACTGCCGTCGGTACGCCACTGACCACGCGCGTCGATGAATTCAGCGTCACCCCACTCGGCAACGCCGGTGTCAACGCGTAGCTGATAGTCCCGTTACCGCCCGTCGCCACCGGCAGGGTGAGGTCCACATTCGTCCCAACCGCCCAGGTCTGCGCCGCAACAGTTTCGCTGCCAAAGCTCGGGGCTACATCCACCGCAGTCGGTGTGCCCTTCACAACATCCGACCACGTGCTGTCCGCATAGGTCGTCGAAGCTGCTGCCGCCTTCGCCCGCACACGCACATCGTATTCCGTGCCATTGGTCAGGCTGTCAATCTCCGCCGGTGACGTGTCGTCGTCATTGTTCAGCCAGGTATCCGATGTGCTCTCCTTGTACTCAACCTCGTAACTCGCCGCGTTCGGCACATCCGGCCAGGTGACCGTCAACTCCCCATCCTGCGCGGAAACCGCCACCACAGGTGTGCCCAGTTGTGCACGCGACACCGTCACCACGAAGGTATCCGTCGGACTTGCCGTGCCATCACTCACCGTCACCGTGATAGTCGCCGTGCCCGCAGCTACCGGTGTCACTGTTATCTGGCTATTGGTACCAAGATCGGTCAGGGAAGTCGGAGTTACCGTCGCCACTGCCGCATCACCGGACGATGCCTGATATTGCAGCGTGTCCTCCGGGTTAGTGTCCGTGGCATCTACATCCACCATGAGGTTCGTCCCGAAGGTGGCAGCCTTGTTGGTAATGTCCGTGATGCTCGGTGCCACGTTCGCCGCCGTCGCCTGACTCAGCGTCGCGGCTGTACTGGCCTCGTAGTTGGCCGTGTCGCCCGTGGCCACCACCGACACCTCATAGGCAGTGCCTGCCGTCAGCCCGGTGAAGGCCGCTTCGGGGTTGGTGCCCGTTGTATCCACCGTGCCGGTTACCGCAGTCCCGCCGCTCGGGGTGGCCGTCGCCGTGTACCCCGTCGCATTCGCTACCGCCGTCCAGGTCACCGTGAAGCTGGTCTTGCGCTGCGTGTTCGCCTTCAGCGCCAAGCCGGTCGGTGTCGTCAGGGTAGCCTTGCCCACCGTCACCACGAAGGTGTCTGTCGAACTTGCCGTGCCGTCGCTCACCGTTACCGTGATAGTCGCCGTGCCCGCAGCCACCGGTGTCACTGTTATCTGGCTATTGGTACCAAGATTGGTCAGGGAAGTCGGGCTCACCGTCGCCACTGCCGTGGCACCAGACGATGCCATGTATTGCAGCGTGTCCTCCGGGTTGGTGTCCGTGGCATCCACATCCACCAACAGGTTTGTCCCGAAGGTCGCGGTCTTGTCAGTGATGTCCGTGATGCTCGGTGCCACATTCGCCGCCGTCGCCTGGCTCAGCGTCGCGGCTGTACTGGCCTCGTAATTGGCCGTGTCGCCTGTGGCCACTACCGACACCGCATAGGTAGTGCCCGCCGTCAGCCCGGTGAAGGCCGCTTCGGGGTTGCTGCCCGTTGTATCCACCGTACCGGTTACCGCAGTCCCGCCGCTCGGGGTGGCCGTCGCCGTGTAACCCGTCGCATTCGTCACCGCCGTCCAGGTCACTGTGAAGCTGGTCTTGCGCTGCGTGTTCGCCTTCAGCGCCAAGTCGGTCGGTGTCGCCAGCGTCCCCTTGCCTACCGTCACGCTAAAGGTCAGCGCCGCCGTATCGCTGTCGGCGGTGTTCGAATCACCGTCTGAAGCCCGCCAGGTGTAGGTGGCCGCACTCGCTACTGCCGTCGGTGCGCCACTGACCACGCGCGTCGATGAATTCAGCGTCACACCGCTCGGCAGCGCCGGTGTCAACGCGTAACTGATAGTCCCGTTACCGCCCGTCGCCGCCGGCAGGGCCAGGTCCACACCCATCCCCACTGTCCAGGTCTGCGCCGCAATAGTTGCACTGCCAAAGCTCGGGGCCACATCTTCCGCAGCCGGTGTCCCCTTCGCAACATCCGACCACGCGCTGTCCGCATAGGTCGTCGAAGCTGATGCCGCCTTCGCCCGCACACGTACATCGTATTCCGTGCCATTGGTCAGACTGTCAATCTCCGCCGGTGACGTGTCGTCGTCATTGTTCAGCCAAGTATCCGATGTGCTCTGCTTGTATTCAACCTCGTAACTCGCTGCGTTCGGCACATCCGGCCAGGTGACCGTCAACTTCCCATCCTGCGCCGAAACCGCCACCACCGGTGTGCCCAGTTGTGCACGCGACACCGTCACCACAAAGGTCTCCGTCGGACTCGCCGCGCCATCACTCACCGTCACCGTGATAGTGGCCGTGCCCGCAGCCACCGGTGTCACCGTCACCTGGCTCGCATCAACCAGATTGGTCAGCGCGGTCGGAGTCACCGTCGCCACCGTCGCATCACTCGAAGTCGCCTGATATTGCAGCGTATCGCCCGTATCCGCATCCGTGGCATCCACATCCACCAGCAGGTTCGTGCCGAAGGTCGCCATCTGATCTGCAATGGTCGTGATGCTCGGTGCCGAGTTGGCCACCGGCGCAGCCTGCACTGCACTCGACCAGTCGCCGTCAACATGCGTCGCCGAATCCGATGCCGCCTGCGAGCGCACACGCACATCGTAGGTGGTGCCGTTGGTGAGACCAGTGATTACCGTCCCCGGTGTGGCCGGATCAACCGTGGTCACACCCGTCGCCGCCGTCCAGGACGTGACTGACGATGCCTTCCACTGCAACACATAGGTACCCGCGTTCGGCACTGCCTCCCAGTTGGCCGTCAACTGCGCGTCGCCCACCGCCAGCGTCACCGTCGGTGTCGGCAGCCTGAAACGGAAGATGCGCGGGAAGTCCAGCGTCACCGTCGCCGTCTCGGTCTGCTCACTCCCAACCGCACCCGTGGTGCCGGTCACCGTCACCGTGACAGACGCACCGCTGCTTCCGTCAATGGGGGTTGGCGTGTCCGGCGTACCGGAGATGGCACCGTTGCCAGTGTCGAGAGCCAGCCCCGACGGCAGATCCCCCGTCGTCACCGCATAGCTGTAGGTCGAGCCACTCTTGAAGCCAGCGGGGGTCGGTGTCAGCGTCGCGAACTGTACGCCCGCGCGCAGAACCGTCGGCAGCGCCGGATAGCTCAGACTCGGTCCATCCGATGTGGTGATGTCCTTGCTCACTCCCGTGTCCGACACAAGGGAGGTACCGTCCGCGGCCAGGGTGTCTATGCGCACCCGATATTCGGTGGCATCGTCGAGCCCGGTGATGGTCGCCGTGGTGGCACTCCCTGCCAGCGTCTGTTCATCGCCACTCGCATAGCCGCCAGCACCCGTCTTGCGCCAACGCAGTTTGTACCCGTTCGGCGCGTAGCTCGCCGCCGTCCAGGTCGCCGTCACTTCACCCCGCACGGAAGCCGTCAGCGACAGGTTCGTCACCGCCGTACGCGCTGTCTCCTGGAAGGCGACGGTGACCTTCGCCGTCTGCGTGCGCGTGACCCCGCCATCTGTCTTGGTACCAGTGGCCGTCACCGTCACGGGAGCCGTCGCCTCCGCCGTGGGCGTACCGGAGATGATGCCGGTGCCCGAGGCCAGACTCAGACCGGCCGGCAATGATGTGCCATCCGTCACCGCATAGGTGATGGTCGAGCCAGTCTCGAAGTTCGTGGTAGTCGGCATGAGATCCGTGATGGCCGTGTTCAATTGCAACGCAGCCGCCGCCGGATAGCTCAAGCCCGCCACAAACACCTCGAAAGCTGTGCTGCTGGACTTCCGCGGCACACCGTCATCCTCCACAAACACTCTGAAGGTGGCGCTGCGGCCCGCCTGCCGTGGTGTCACCGTCACCACGCTCGTGCCCGACACCAACGCCGCCTTGTTTGATGAGGTCGGTGCCAGATCCAGCACCTCGGTATTGGCCACGGGACGCCCGGCGTAGTAGAAGAGATCATCGCCATCCGCGTCCGTCGCCGTCACCACCACATCAAACGCCACATCCAGCGAACCATAGGCGCTCCCCGCCAGAACAGGCGCACCGGGCGCATTCGGATTGGTGTTGACGCTACCGTCCACCTTGCGTCTCGGATCGGTTGGCAAGGCGGCATGCGTGAGAACCACATTCATCGTGGAATCAGACGCGCTAGTGATCTTGCCGCCATTGAGACTGATGGCATTGGCCGCAATGCTGACACCATCCGCATCCCGGTCGCCCGACTTCACGAGGTACGTGGCCACCAGTGTGTTGGCATCACCCACATTGATCAGGCTGACCTGCTTGAGCGCGTCGCCAACCTGCAGGCCAATACTCGGCCGCTTGCCAACCATGGAATCCAGCGCAACCGGCGATGTGAACTCAACCGTGATTTGAATCCGCTCGCCAAGCTGGTACGTGCCGGTCATATCCGCGGGGATGGAACTGAAGTAGAGCGCCTTGATCGCCTCGCCGGTCGGCGGCGCACCGGGGTTCACATTCTCCAGTGTGCCCGCCGCGCTATCGGCAAGGCCGTCCGCCTTCGCAATCACCGAAACCCGGTAGGTTGCCGCCGAATTCAGGGAAAACCAGCTCGCACTCGTGCCGGAGATTGTTATGGCGGGAATCCTTGTCGTCGTCGCCAGATCCGTCCTTACCGCATAGGCCTCGTATGTCTCTGCCCCCGGCACCGCCGTCCAGCTCACCGTGAATCCGTTCACCAGTGTGGTAACCGTCAGACTCGTCGGTGCCACCAGCGAGGTAACTCCTGCCGGTGTCCCCTTCTTCACCTCCGACCACGCGCTGTCCGCATAGGTCGTCGAAGCTGATGCCGCCTTCGCCCGCACCCGCACATCGTATTCAGTACCATTGGTCAGGCTGTCAATCTCCGCCGGTGACGTGTCGTCGTCATTGTTCAGCCAGGTATCCGATGTGCTCTCCTTGTACTCAACCTCGTAACTTGCTGCGTTCGGTATCGTCCCCCAGGTGACCGTCAACTCCCCATCCTGCGCCGAAACCGTCACCACCGGTGTGCCCAGTTGTGCACGCGACACCGTCACCACGAAGGTGTCCGTCGGACTTGCCGTGCCATCGCTCACGGTGACAGTGATAGTCGCCGTGCCTACAGCCACCGGTGTCACCGTCACTTGGCTATTGGCACCAAGATCGGTCAGGGAAGTCGGAGTCACCGTCGCCACCGCCGTATCACCGGACGATGCCTGGTATTGCAGCGTGTCTTCCGGGTTCGTGTCCGTGGCATCTACATCCACCAACAGGTTCGTCCCGAAGGTCGCCGTCTTGTTGGTGATGTCCGTGATGCTCGGTGCCGCGTTCGCCGCCGTCGCCTGATCCAGCGTCGCGGCTGGGCTGTCGTTGTAGTTGGCATTACCCTTCGCGACCACGCTCACCGTGTAGTCAGTGCCCACCGTCAGCCCGGTGAAGGCCGCTTCGGGATTCGCGGGTGCCGTTGACAGCGTGACGGTGACATCTGTCTCGCCACTCGCACTGGCTGTCGCCGTGTAACCCGTCGCATTCGTCACTGCCGTCCAGGTCACCGTGAAGCTGGTCTTGCGCTGCGTGTTCGCCTTCAGCGTCAAGTCGGTCGGTGTCGCCAGCGTCCCCTTGCCTACCGTCACGCTAAAGGTCAGCGCCGCCGTGTCCGTGTTCGCCGTGTTGTCGTCGCTGTCCTTCGCCCGCCACGTGTAGGTGGCCGCACTCGCCACTGCCGTCGGTGCGCCAGTTATCTTGCGCGTTGTGGCATCCAGCGTCACGCCACTCGGCAGCGCCGGTGTCAATTCGTAACTGATAGTCCCGTTACCGCCCGTCGCCGCCGGCAGGGTCAGGTCCACATTCGTACCAACCGTCCAGGTCTGCGCCGCAACAGTCTCGCTGCCAAAGCTCGGGGCTACATCCACCACAACCGGTGTCCCCTTCTTCACCTCCGACCACGCGCTGTCCGCATAGGTCGTCGAAGCTGATGCCGCCTTCGCCCGTACACGCACATCATATTCCGTGCCATTGGTCAGGCTGTCTATCTCCGCCGGTGACGTGTCGTCGTCATTGTTCAGCCAGGTGTCCGATGTGCTTTCCTTGTACTCAACCTCGTAACTTGCTGCGTTCGGCACATCCGGCCAGGTGGCCGTCAACTTCCCATCCTGCGCCGAAACCGTCACCACCGGTGTGCCCAGTTGTGCACGCGACACCGTCACCACGAAGGTGTCTGTCGGGCTTGCCGTGCCGTCGCTCACGGTGACAGTGATAGTCGCCGTGCCCGCAGCCACCGGTGTCACTGTTATCTGGCTATTGGTACCAAGATCGGTCAGGGAAGTCGGAGTCACCGTCGCCACCGCCGCATCACCGGACGATGCCTGATATTGCAGCGTGTCCTCCGGGTTCGTGTCCGTGGCATCTACATCCACCAACAGGTTCGTCCCGAAAGTGGCCGCCTTGTTGGTGATGTCCGTGATGCTCGGTGCCGCGTTCGCCGCCGTCGCCTGATCCAGCGTCGCGGCTGTGCTGTCGTTGTAGTTGGCATTACCCTTCGCGACCACGCTCACCGTGTAGTCAGTGCCCACCGTCAGCCCGGTGAAGGCCGCTTCGGGATTCGCGGGTGCCGTTGACAGCGTGACGGTGACATCTGTCTCGCCACTCGCACTGGCTGTCGCCGTGTAACCCGTCGCATTCGTCACTGCCGTCCAGGTCACCGTGAAGCTGGTCTTGCGCTGCGTGTTCGCCTTCAGCGTCAAGTCGGTCGGTGTCGCCAGCGTCCCCTTGCCTACCGTCACGCTAAAGGTCAGCGCCGCCGTGTCCGTGTTCGCCGTGTTGTCGTCGCTGTCCTTCGCCCGCCAGGTGTAGGTGGCCGCACTCGCTACTGCCGTCGGTGCGCCAGTTATCTTGCGCGTTGTGGCATCCAGCGTCACGGCACTCGGCAGCGCCGGTGTCAATTCGTAACTGATAGTCCCGTTACCGCCCGTCGCCGCCGGCAGGGTCAGGTCCACATTCGTACCAACCGTCCAGGTCTGCGCCGCAACAGTCTCGCTGCCAAAGCTCGGGGCTACATCCACCACAACCGGTGTCCCCTTCTTCACCTCCGACCACGCGCTGTCCGCATAGGTCGTCGAAGCTGATGCCGCCTTCGCCCGTACACGCACATCATATTCAGTACCATTGGTCAGGCTGTCAATCTCCGCCGGTGACGTGTCGTCGTCATTGTTCAGCCAGGTATCCGATGTGCTTTCCTTGTACTCAACCTCGTAACTTGCTGCGTTCGGCACATCCGGCCAGGTGGCCGTCAACTTCCCATCCTGCGCCGAAACCGTCACCACCGGTGTGCCCAGTTGTGCACGCGACACCGTCACCACGAAGGTGTCTGTCGGGCTTGCCGTGCCGTCGCTCACGGTGACAGTGATAGTCGCCGTGCCCGCAGCCACCGGTGTCACTGTTATCTGGCTATTGGTACCAAGATCGGTCAGGGAAGTCGGAGTCACCGTCGCCACCGCCGCATCACCGGACGATGCCTGATATTGCAGCGTGTCCTCCGGGTTCGTGTCCGTGGCATCTACATCCACCAACAGGTTCGTCCCGAAAGTGGCCGCCTTGTTGGTGATGTCCGTGATGCTCGGTGCCGCGTTCGCCGCCGTCGCCTGATCCAGCGTCGCGGCTGTGCTGTCGTTGTAGTTGGCATTACCCTTCGCGACCACGCTCACCGTGTAGTCAGTGCCCACCGTCAGCCCGGTGAAGGCCGCTTCGGTGCCGGTCACCACGCCGGTTACCGCAGTCCCACCGCTCGGAGTGGCTGTCGCCGTGTAACCCGTCGCGTTCGCTACTGCCGTCCAGGTCACCGTGAAGCTGGTCTTGCGCTGCGTGTTCGCCTTCAGCGTCAGGTTGGTCGGGGTCGCCAAGGTAGCCTTGCCCACCGTCACCACGAAGGTGTCCGTCGGGCTTGCCGTGCCGTCGCTCACGGTGACAGTGATAGTGGCCGTGCCCGCAGCCACCGGTGTCACTGTTATCTGGCTATTGGTACCAAGATCGGTCAGGGAAGTCGGAGTCACCGTCGCCACCGCCGCATCACCGGACGATGCCTGATATTGCAGCGTGTCCTCCGGGTTCGTGTCCGTAGCATCTACATCCACCATGAGGTTCGTCCCGAAAGTGGCCGTCTTGTTGGTGATGTCCGTGATGCTCGGTGCCGCGTTCGCCGCCGTCGCCTGATCCAGCGTCGCGGCTGTGCTGTCGTTGTAGTTGGCGTTACCCTTCGCCACCACGCTCACCGTGTAGTCAGTGCCCACCGTCAGCCCGGTGAAGGCCGCTTCGGGATTCGCGGGTGCCGTTGACAGCGTGACGGTGACATCTGTCTCGCCACTCGCACTGGCTGTCGCCGTGTAACCCGTCGCATTCGGCACCGCCGTCCAGGTCACCGTGAAGCTGGTCTTGCGCTGCGTGTTCGCCTTCAGCGTCAAGCCGGTCGGTGTCGCCAGTGTCCCCTTGCCCACCGTCACGCTAAAGGTCAGCGCCGCCGTGTCTGTGTTCGCCGTGTTGTTGTCGCTGTCCTTCGCCCGCCAGGTGTAGGTGGCCGCACTCGCTACCGCCGTCGGTGCGCCAGTTATCTTGCGCGTTGTGGCATCCAGCGTCACCCCACTCGGCAGCGCCGGTGTCAACTCGTAGCTGATAGTCCCGTTACCGCCCGTCGCCACAGGCAGGGTCACATCCACAGCCGTCCCTACCGTCCAGGTCTGCGCCGCAACAGTCTCGCTGCCAAAGCTCGGGGCTACATCCACCACAACCGGTGTCCCCTTCTTCACCTCCGACCACGCGCTGTCCGCATAGGTCGTCGAACCTGCTGCCGCCTTCGCCCGCACCCGCACATCGTATTCCGTGCCATTGGTCAGGCTGTCAATCTCCGCCGGTGACGTGTCGTCGTCATTGCCCAGCCAGGTGTCCGATGTGCCTTCCTTGTACTCAACCTCGTAACTTGCTGCATTCGGCACATCCGGCCAGGTGACCGTCAACTCCCCATCCTGCGCCGAAACCGTCACCACCGGTGTGCCCAGTTGCGCGCGCGACACCGTCACCACGAAGGTATCCGTCGGACTCGCCGTGCCGTCGCTCACGGTGACAGTGATAGTCGCCGTGCCCACAGCCACCGGTGTCACCGTTATCTGGCTATTGGCACCAAGATCGGTCAGGGAAGTCGGACTCACCGTCGCCACCGCCGTGGCACCAGACGATGCTTGATATTGCAGCGTGTCCTCCGGGTTCGTGTCCGTGGCATCTACATCCACCGACAGGTTCGTGCCAAAGGTGGCTGTCTTGTTGGTGATGTCCGTGATGCTCGGTGCCGCGTTCGCAGCCGTCGCCTGACTCAGCGTCGCGGCTGTGCTGTCGTTGTAGTTGGCATTACCCTTCGCGACCACGCTCACCGTGTAGTCAGTGCCCACCGTCAGCCCGGTGAAGGCCGCTTCGGGATTCGCGGGTGCCGTTGACAGCGTGACGGTGACATCTGTCTCGCCACTCGCACTGGCCGTCGCCGTGTAACCCGTCGCGTTCGTCACTGCCGTCCAGGTCACCGTGAAGCTGGTCTTGCGCTGCGTGTTCGCCTTCAGCGCCAGACCGGTCGGTGTCGCCAGTGTCCCCTTGCCTACCGTCACGCTAAAGGTCAGCGCCGCCGTGTCGCTGTCGGCGGTGTTCGAATCG
Source organism: Pseudomonadales bacterium (assembly GCA_965199815.1). GTDB lineage: Bacteria > Pseudomonadota > Gammaproteobacteria > Pseudomonadales > Azotimanducaceae > Azotimanducus. The sequence goes on along the minus strand of CBDATE010000034.1, from coordinate 404,161 downwards.
CTGTCCTTCGCCCGCCACGTGTAGGTGGCCGCACTCGCCACTGCCGTCGGTGCGCCAGTTATCTTGCGCGTTGTGGCATTCAGCGTCACGCCACTCGGCAGCGCCGGTGTCAATTCGTAACTGATAGTCCCGTTACCGCCCGTCGCCGCCAGTAGCGTCACATCCACAGCCGTCCCTACCGTCCAGGTCTGCGCCGCAATCGTCTCGCTGCCAAAGCTCGGGGCCACATCCACCACAACCGGTGTCCCCTTCTTCACCTCCGACCACGCGCTGTCCGCATAGGTCGTCGAAGCTGATGCCGCCTTCGCCCGTACACGCACATCATATTCCGTGCCATTGGTCAGGCTGTCTATCTCCGCCGGTGACGTGTCGTCGTCATTGTTCAGCCAGGTGTCCGATGTGCTTTCCTTGTACTCAACCTCGTAACTTGCTGCGTTCGTCACATCCGGCCAGGTGACCGTCAACTCCCCATCCTGCGCCGAAACCGTCACCACCGGTGTGCCCAGTTGTGCACGCGACACCGTCACCACGAAGGTCTCCGTCGGACTCGCCGTGCCATCACTCACGGTCACCGTGATGGTCGCCGTGCCCGCAGCCACCGGTGTCACCGTCACCTGGCTCGCATCAACCAGATTGGTCAGCGCGGTCGGAGTCACCGTCGCCACCGTCGCATCACTCGAAGTCGCCTGGTATTGCAGCGTATCGCCCGTATCCGCATCCGTGGCATCCACATCCACCATGAGGTTCGTGCCGAAGGTCGCCGTCTTGTTGGTGATGTCCGTGATGCTCGGTGCCGAGTTGGCCACCGGCGCAGCCTGCACGGCACTCGACCAGTCGCCGTCAACATGCGTTGCCGAATCCGATGCCGCCTGTGAGCGCACACGCACATCGTAGGTAGTGCCGTTGGTGAGACCGCTGATTACCGTCCCCGGCGTGGCCGGATCAACCGTGGTCACGCCCGTCGCCGCCGTCCAGGATGTGACTGACGATGCCTTCCACTGCAACGCGTAAGTACCCGCGTTCGGCACTGCCTCCCAGTTGGCCGTCAACTGCGTGTCGCCCACCGCCAGCGTCACCGTCGGTGCCGGTAGCCTGAAACGGAAGATGCGCGGGAAGTTCAGCGTCACCGTCGCCGTCTCGGTCTGCTCACTCCCAACCGCACCCGTGGTGCCGGTCACCGTCACCGTGACAGACGCACCGCTGCTTCCGTCAGTGGGGGTTGGCGTATCCGGCGTACCGGAGATGGCACCGGTGCTGGTGTTCAGAGCCAGCCCCGACGGCAGATCCCCCGTCGTCGCCGCATAGCTGTAGGTCGAGCCACTCTTGAAGCCAGCGGGGGTCGGTGTCAGCGTCGCGAACTGTACGCCCGCGCGCAGAACCGTCGGCAGCGCCGGATAGCTCAGACTCGGTCCATCCGATGTGGTGATGTCCTTGCTCACTCCCGTATCCGACACAAGGGAGGTGCCGTCCGCGGCCAGGGTGTCTATGCGCACCCGATATTCGGTGGCATCGTCGAGCCCGGTGATGGTCGCCGTGGTGTCACTCCCCGCCAGCGTCTGTTCATCGCCACTCGCATAGCCGCCAGCACCCGTCTTGCGCCAACGCAGTTTGTACCCGCTCGGCGCGTAGCTCGCCGCCGTCCAGGTCGCCGTCACTTCACCTCGCACGGAAGCCGTCAGCGACAGGTTCGTCACCGCCGTGCGCGGTGTCCCCTGGAAGGCGACGGTGACCTTCGCCGTCTGCGTACGCGTGACCCCGCCATCGGTCTTGGTACCAGTGGCCGTCACCGTCACGGGAGCCGTCGCCTCCGCCGTGGGCGTACCGGAGATGATGCCGGTGCCCGAGGCCAGATTCAGACCAGCCGGCAATGATGTGCCATCCGTCACCGCATAGGTGATGGTCAAGCCAGTCTCGAAATTCGTGGTAGTCGGCATGAGATCCGTGATGGCCGTGTTCAATTGCAACGCAGCCGCCGCCGGATAGCTCAAGCCCGCCACAAACACCTCGAAAGCTGTGCTGTTGGACTTTCGTGGCACACCGTCATCCTCCACAAACACTCTGAAGGTGGCGCTGCGGCCCGCCCGCCGTGGCGTCACCGTCACCACGCTCGTGCCCGACATCAACGCCGCCTTGTTTGATGAAGTCGGTGCCAGATCCAGCACCTCGGCATTGGCCACGGGACGCCCGGCGTAGTAGAAGAGATCATCGCCATCCGCGTCCGTCGCCGTCACCACCACATCAAACGCCACATCCAGCGAACCATAGGCGCTCCCCGCCAGAACAGGCGCACCGGGCGCATTCGGATTGGTGTTGACGCTGCCGTCCACCTTGCGCCTCGGATCGTCCGACAAGGCGGCATGCGTGAGAACCACATTCATCGTGGAATCAGACGCGCTGGTGATCTTGCCGCCATTGAGACTGATGGCATTGGCCGCAATGCTGACACCGTCCGTATCCCGGTCGCCCGACTTCACGAAGTACGTGGCCGCCAGTGTGTCGGCATCACCCACATTGATCAGGCTGACCTGCTTGAGCGTGTCGCCAACCTGCAGGCCAATACTCGGCCGCTTGCCAACCATGGAATCCAGCGCAACCGGCGATGTGAACTCAACCACAATTTGAATCCGCTCGCCACGCTGGTATGTGTCAGTCATATCCCCGGGGGTGGAACTGAAGTAGAGCGCCTTGATCGCCTCGCCGGTCGGCGGCGCACCGGGATTCACATTGTCCAGTGTGCCCGCCGCGCTGTCGGCAAGGCCGTCCGCCTTCGCAATCACCGAAACCCGGTAGGTTGCCGCCGAATTCAGGGAAAACCAGATCGCACTCGTGCCGGAGATTGTTATGGCGGGAATCCTTGTCGTCGTCGCCAGATCCGTCCTTACCGCATAGGCCTCGTACGTCTCCGCCCCCGGCACTGCCGTCCAGGTCACCGTGAACCCGTTCACCAGAGGGGTAGCCACCAGACCCGTCGGTGCCACCAGCGAGGTAACTCTTGACGACACCGTCACCATGAAGGTCGCCGTCGGACTCGCCGTGCCATCGCTCACCGTCACCGTGATGGTGGCCGTACCTGCAGCCACCGGTGTCACCGTCACCTGGCTCGCATCAACCAGATTGGTCAGCTCGGTCGGAGTCACCGTCGCCACCGTCGCATCACTCGAAGTCGCCTGATATTGCAGCGTGTCGCCCGCATCCGCGTCCGTGGCATCCACATCCAGCAGCAGGTCGGTGCCGACGGTCGCCATCTGATCTGCAATGGCCGTGATGCTCGGTGCCGAGTTGGCCATCTCGGGCGCTTCATCATCGTCCACCGTCACCGCCACGCTGCCCGTCAGCGAGTCGTAGCCTCCACCGGATGCCGCGTGGTTCAGGGTCGCTGTGTCGTCCACCATGTCGGTGTCCTCGGCCGCCCTCACCGCCACCGTCTGCACGATGTTCCAGTTCGACCTCGTGAACCTCAGCGAGGCCGGACCTACCGTCACATCCGCCGAACCGGCCACTGTCACCGCAACATCCACATTCCCCGTCGGCTCTGTCGCCAGCCTCACCGTATAGGTATCGCTCGCCCCCTCGTCCACCGTCAGCGATGCCTCCGACAACACCAGCGCCGCTACCGTCGCCGCCGCTTCCACCGCCGGCAAGGCGATGTCCGCCGTCGCCGTCTGCAATGTGCTCCCCGTGCCCGCCGTGGCGGTCACCGTCACCGTCACACCGCTCGCGTTCGCCGTGGTCGGCGTACCCGAGATAACACCCGTGCTCGCATCAATCGCAAGCCCCGGCGGCAGCGTACCCGCGGTCACCGCGTAACTGATCGGGTTGCTGAAGCCAACCCGCGTCGGAAGAACCCGCGCCGGTATCTTCACTTGCAGGCTGTCCGGCACCTCGTAGCTCAAGCCCGGATCTATGATCATGATCGCTGGCGAGGACAGCAGCGTCTTGGCACCATCGCTGCTGCGAATCTCCACCCGAAAGGCGCGCTCTCCATCCGCCCGACCATTGACCGGCGCATGAACCGTCAGCGACAGCCCATCACTGCCCGCACCGTCCGCAGTGCGCGACAGCGTACAGGCATCACCGCTCCCCTTGGTGAAGCTCGCACCCTCGATGTAGATATCCGCCCCGGCACCCCGGCATTCAGCGTCCGAACCGGGAAAGTCGAGATTCGTGCCCGCCGTACCCGAAGCCGGCACCACGTAGATGCTGTGTGTCCGGTCGTAGCGCACCAGACACGCCAGAGTACCGCCCTCCGGTATCTCCAGCAGACGGTCGCTCTGCTCGTCGCCGCATCTGATGCGCCCCTCGCCCTCAGCTATATCCGGGTCCGGTGCGGACACGTCGAAGGTATCCGACGCACTGCCACCCTGGCCGTCGCTGGCCGTCACTATCACATCAACCACGCCCGGACCGGTGGCACCGAGGGTGACGATGGCACCGCTCAGGCTCACCGTGATCGACTCTGGTGCCGAACCCAACCCCGACTTGAGATCTTGCAGGACCAGTTGCAAAACTATGGTCTCGGCAACGCGCCCTTGACGTGTCAACTCCGCAATCTGGGCCTCCAGATTCGCTATCTGATCCGCGGTATCGTCCAACAGCTTGGCCGTATAGCTCAGGTTGTCGCCATCCATATCCCTGAACACCCGCGACAAGTCCAGCGTCTGCGATGTGTAGCTCGTGCCGCTGCGTACCAGATTCACATCATCGACCTCGGCGACCAACCGCGGTGGCTGGTTCTCCGTGGTCACCATGATGGTCGCAACAGGACTCATCGCCCCGAACTGATCGGTCACCTTCACCGTGACAGTCGCGCTACCACGGCTCTGCCCGTACAGGTTCAGATATTGACCACGCGGCGATTGCCCGACGGTGACGACGCGCGCATCGCTGGTCGTGCCGGTGGCGGTGAACACCGGCTCGTTATCCTCATCGTTGAACAACTCGTAGAGGTCAATCTGCACCACCTCGTAGATGCCTGCGCGCGGATGCGGTATGCCACCCTCCGTGAGCGCCGGAATTACCGGCATGGTCAGGGGTGTGATGCTATCCAGATGCGTCTGTACCAGCGTCGGCGCGCGGTTGGCCACCGGTGTCACCGACACCGACGAGGATGCCGCGCTCGCGCCAACAAAGTTCACGGCGCGCAGGAACACATCCTGCGCCGAGCCGTTGCTCAGCCCGGAAGCAATGCCGGTGACGCTCGCGGCGCTGCTGCCCGCGATGTCGGTCCAGGTGCCGCTGGTGCCGACGCGGAACTGGTACTTGATGATGCTGGGGTCATCGGGGTCGGCCCACTTGAGGCTCGCAGATTCATTCAGCGGTACTGCTGTGAGGCCGGTCGGTGCCGCAGGCACCGCGCTCGTGACCGAAGCGGACACACCATTGCCGTTGGCATTCACGGCGCGCAACTGAACAGTTTGCGGCGAACCGCCGGTCAGCCCGTCAAAGACATCGAAGCTGGTGGTGGTCGCGCTGCTGCCGGGCAGGTTGGTCCACACACCGCTCGTGCCGACGCGATACTGGTAGCCGGTGATGCTGGAATCGCCCGGGTTGCTCCAGCTCAAGGTCGCCATCTGCGGGCGCAGCGCCAGCATCAGGTTTTCCGGCGCGTCAGGTGTGGTTTGCAGGACATCAAGCGCCAGGTCCGTGGTGACCGAGAATGAGCTGTCTCCAAGGTTGCCCGGGGGAACGAACCGAACCGACGCAAGCCTTGTCGGCGGATTGAAGCCGCCCGGCATCTCCACCTCCAGAGTGGTGGAGCCGGTGGGGTTCTCGGACGGCCAGGCGCTTCTTGGGAAGAGCCTGCAGTCGTTGGGTACACAAAACATGCCGTAGCGCAAAACGACACCGCCCACGGTCAAGGTTGCGTCCTGAGAACCATCGGGACTGCCTTCATAGAAATTTTCGGATGCATCGAAGATAAGCACGTGACTACTTCTGTTAAAGCTCAAGAAGCCCGTCGAGATAGTCGAGGTGATCTGCAGGTTACGCATCGTCAGCAACCTCGTGACCGGATTGTATTCCGCCGTCGGCGACGGACCGCTGGCCGACGGCGTAGCTTCCGTCGTATCCGACCAGGCACCGTCATCATTCTCGTTCTCCGCGCGCACCTGCACCTGATACGCGGTGCCGTCGGTGAGGCCGGTGATGACCCTCGTCAGGGCGGTGCTGTCAGTGGCGGTGGAGGCTTCTTCCGTCCAGGCCGGGTCCCCGGAAGTCGGCTTCGCGCGGTAGCGCACATCGTAGTCATCGATGGGCTGGCCGCCATCGTCCGCCGGTGCCGCCCAATTCACCGTCAACTGGCCGCTCGCCGAGGCCGTCAGGCGCGGCGCGCGCGGCTTGGAAGGTACCCCGTCGTCATCCACGATGGTGATCTCGATCAGGAACCTTGCTTCGCCGGAATTGGTCACAATGCCGTTGCCGCGACCGAGTAAAACATACAAGGTCTCGTCACTCTCGACATCCGTGTCGCCCTTGATCTTCAGCGTGTACTCGACCTGCGTCGTGCCTGCCGCCAAGCTCAGGGTTTCGTCTGTGACCTCAAAGTCTGTATTGGCGGTGGCAGTACCGGTGATGCCAACCGGGGTACGGAAGCCACCGACCTGGACGCTTTGCCAACTGATCACCCTGGATTGCGTGACGGTGAAGGTGATGTCGGTCTCACCGCTGTCGCCCTCGGCTACGCTCAGCTTCCCTTCCGGAGTACTCGCTGCCGCCCCTGGCGAGCCGGTGCTGGCCAGGCCCACCGCCATGACCGATACAGGCGGCACCGGATCAGCCCCGACGAGACCAATAAGCAATTGCCCCTGACTGGAGGCAATGGTGGCACCGGACGGATTGCCCAGCACGATACGGAAGAGCTCCTGAGCCTGCTCGTACAGCGTTTCGTCAATAATCTGCACCGAAATGGTCTTGCTGGTCTCGCCCGGCGCAAAAATGAGCATACCCGAGGCGGCGGTGTAATCCTCGCCTGCGGTAGCGGGAAACGACGCAGCAACATCCGTGAATACCTGAGCGTCGCCGGGAATGTCCTCGGTGGCGTACCTCACCGTCACCGTGCCGGTGCTGGCGGCGGACAGGGTGACCGTGAATTCGAACGTGCCCACTTCTTCGTTAACGGAGATAAACGCCGTTGCGTCGGCGACACCGGATTTCTCCACCACCGCGATGCTCACGGTCGGGAGGGCCGCCGGTGCGCTCACCACAATATCGAACGTATCGCTCACCGAAGCCGTGCCATCGCTCGCCGTCACCTTCACCGACAGCGTTCCGGTGTCCGTGGATGTCGGCGTACCCGAGAAGACACCCGTGCCCGCGGTGAAGCCCAGCCAGGTCGGGAGCGCGCTGTCCGTCGTCCCGTCCGTCTGCATGGCCGTGTAGGCGAGGCTGTCGTTGTCCGCGTCACTGAAGGTGCCTGTCGGCAGGGTGAAGCTGAATGCCGTATCCACCGTCGCCGCCTGATCGGGAATCGCGTTGGCCACTGTCGGTGCCATGTTGGCCGCCGTGGTCACATCGAACTCGTCCGAGGCATCGCTGTTCGCGTAGTTGGCATCGCCGGTGGCCGTCACCGTCACCTTGTAGGCGGTGCCCGCGGTCAGGTTGGTGAACACCGCCTCGGTGCTCGTACCCACCGTACCGGCAACGGCCGTGCCGGTGCCGTCGGCACGCATGGCGCTCGCCGTGTAGCCATCGGCGTTACTGACCGCGGTCCAAGTGATCGTGAAGCCGGTCTTGCTCCGCGTGTTCGCTTTCAGCGCCAGGTTGCTCGGTGTCGCCAGCGTGGCCTTGTTCACCGTCAACTCGAAGGTCAGGGCGCTGCTGTCGCTGTTGGCGGTGTTACTGTCGCCGTCGGATGCCCGCCAGGTGTAGGTGGCCTGCGCTGCTGCCGCCGTCGGTGTACCGCTCACCTCGCGCGTGGACTCATTCAGGCTCAGCCCCTTCGGCAGGGCGGGGGTCAGCGCGTAGCTGATGGTGCCATTGCCACCGGTCGCCTCCGGCAGGGTGAAGGCGGTTATCTCGGCATCCACCGTGAAGGTCTTGTCCGCGATGGTTGTGCTGTCCGCGAAGGCGGGGGCGGTGTCCGCCGCCGACACCACAATATCGAAGGTGTCGCTCACCGAAGCCGCGCCATCGCTCGCCGTCACCTTCACCATCACTGTGCCGACCTCGCCGGCATCTGCGGCAATGGCAAACTTGCGCTCAGCGGCGGTGAAGACCAGCCAGCTGGGCAGCGCGCTGTCCGTTGAACCGTCCGTCTGCTGGGCCGTGTAGGAGAGGCTGTCGTCGTCCGCGTCACTGAAGGTATTGGTCGGGAAGATGTACTCGAACGCCGTGCCCAATGTCGCCGCCTGATCGGGAATCGCGTTGGCCACTGTCGGTGCCGAGTTGGCCTCCGTGGTCACCTCGAACCCGTCCGAGGCATCGCTGTTCGCATAGTTGCCGCTGCCGGTGGCAGTTACCGTCACCGTGTAGGCGGTGTTCATATCCAGGCCGGTGAACTCTGCTTCGGGCGGGGTTCCGCTCGTATCCACCGTGCTGGTCACCGCCGTGCCAGTGCCGTCGGAACGCATGGCGCTCGCCTCGTAGCCCGTCGCATTCGCCACTGCCGTCCAGGTCACCGTGAAGCCGCTCTTGCTCTTGCTGTCCGTCTTCAGCGCGAGACCCGTCGGCTTGCCCAGCTTGGCTGGATTCACCGTCAACTCGAAGGTATCGGTCGGACTAGCCGTGCCGTCACTCACCGTCACCGTGATGGTGGCCGTACCGACGGCGACCGGTGTCAGCGTTATCTTGCTGTCGGCGGCGAGATTGGTATCAGTGGTCGGGGCCACCGTGGCCACGCCCGTGTCGTCCGATGCCGCCTTGAAGACCAGCGTATCGCCCGCATCCGCGTCCGTGGCATCCACATCCACCTCAAGTGTCGCACCGAAGGTGACGCTCTTGTTGGTGATGTCGGTGATGTCCGGACTGCTGTTGGTACCCGACGAGGTGGGCACCACCACATCCACCGTGTCCGTGGCGGTGTTGGCCGTGGGGGTGGCCGAGTCGGTAACGGTGAGGCGCAGCTGATAGGTACCCTCGTGGGTGGGCGTGAAGGACGCGCTCGCCTTGTCCGCATCGCTGATCGACACGCCGGAACTCGTCGGCTCGCTCACCACCGTCCAGGCGTAGCTGTAGGATGCCATCCGGTTCATCACTGTCGGTACGCCGCCACGCGCCGAGCCGGTCAGCGTCACGGCAGTGCCCACCGCTGTTGATGTCGGCGGGTCGCCGGCCTCCGCCGTGAGCGCCATGTCGGTCACGGTCAATTGAAAGGTGGTTCGGCCTTCGCGGGAGACCGCCACGCCCTCGCCCACGGTCGCGGTCACGGTGACCGTCACCGTGCCTGCCTGCAGGCCGTACAGGGTGATGCTGTCGGTATCGACCGTACCCACGGCGCGGCCAGTCGGATCAAGCACAGCCACGATGATTACAGGCGCGCCGCCGGGCACACCGCTCAGCGTCACCGGCACTCGCTGCGAAGTGCCCACCACGAGGCTGGTGATGTCGGAAATGGCCGCGATGGTCGGGGGTGCGTATCGCACCGGCTGGAAGTCAACCCTGGCGGTGGCGGTCTTCTGGCTGGTGCCGCTGCCGGTAGTGGCCGTCACCGTCACGCTCACCCCTTGCGCATTTGCGCTTTGCGCGGGCGTGGTCGGCATGCCGCTGATCAGGCCCGTGCTGGTATTGAAGCCCAGCCCGGACGGCAGGGCACCGCTCAGCGCGTAGCTGGTAACAGTCCCGAAGTTTGGCCCCACCGTCGGCATCAGGCTGACGGATGCGCCGACCTGCAGGGGTACCGGCAAACCGGCGTAGCGCAGATCCGGTGTCGGTTCTACCGGCGGGAAGCGGATGGTGTACACAGCCCGTTGCGAGGTGCCCTGAACCGTCACCTCCACGATCACACCCTGCGGGCTCGGGCTCGGCTCGTTCGGCGCGCCGATGATCAGGCCGGTCTCGGCATTGAGGAGTATCCCGGATGGCGGGGTGGTGATCTCCCGAAACGTCAACTTCTGTTCGCCTGTGAGCGTGAAGCCGGTGACAATCGGCACGAGCGGGGTTATGCCGATGCCCGCGAACAGGGGCCCGGGGATGGCGGGGTACCTGAGGCCCCGCTCCACCTCCGGGAAGATGATATCTTCGTCCGCCGTCTGCTCGCCGGCAGTGGCTCTGAAGATGACCGCAGCCGGGGTGTCGTTCGCCGTGTCCGGCGCACCGCTGATCACGCCGGTCGCGGCATCGAGGTTGAGCCCGGATGGCAGGGTGCCCGAAGCCACCGAGTAGGTGATGACGGCACCATTCGCAAAGTTCCTCACCTGAGGGAGTATGCGATCAATAGCTTGGCCCACCACGAGCCTGGTTGGTTTGGGCGCGTAGTCCAGCATCGGGTCCGTACTCCCCGGTGCTGTGTCCGTGGTGCTGGTCGCCGTCCGTGCGGTGCCGGCCGCGCGCCGTTTGTCGAGCTTCAGGGTGTCCACGCGCACCAGATACGCCGTGCCGGAACTCAAGCCCTCAATCCTGTAGTTGGTTTCGGTCGTCTCGACACGCGCAACAAAGCGCTGGCCCGGCCGATTCTCGCGCCAGCGCACCCAGTAGCCGTCCGGGGCTACCGTGGCCGCGCTCCACTGGACGAATAACTCGGTGTCGGACAGGATCGTCACGGTGAGGTCGCTCACCGCGGTGGGCTTCGCAGTCACCGCCGGGAAGGTGAGCTGCTCGCTTGCGGACTGACCGCCCACCGTGACAGTCACGGTAACGGTGCTGGTACTCGCCTTGACCGCGCTCGGCGTACCGCTGATAACGCCGGTAGCAGCATCAAGATTGATCCCCGCGGGCAGGGTACCGGTCAGGGTGTAGGTCGGCGTACCGCCGCCGGTGATGATCGGCAGCAGGCCGCGCATCGCCGTGCCCACCTGCAACTTCGTCGGCACTGCAGGATAGGCCAGCGGGGCCGACACCGTAATCGCAAAGCGGCGCCGGTCGCCATCGCTGCTCGCGGTGTTGCTGTCGGAGTCGGCAACGCTATAGGTGTAGATCTGGCGCGATGAGGCAACCGTAGGCGTACCGCTGATGGTGCGCGCGGTGGCATTGAAGTCGAGCCCCGCCGGCAAGGCCGGGGTCAAGGCGTAGGTCAGTGCCCCGTCGCCGCCGGTGGCCTCCGGCAGGGTGATGGGCGCAATCAGCGCATCCTTCGTCCACACCCTGTCCGGCAGCGCGCTGTCCACCGGCAGCAGCGGCGCGCTGTCCACTTGCGAGCGCACTTCCAATCGGAAAGTGAGCGTCGCCGTCTGCCTATCCGCGTCGCTGACGGTGAGCGTGTAGTCGGCGCCCGCCGCGGCGGCGGTCGGGGTGCCGCTGATGATGCGCGTGGCCGCATCGAAGGCGAGGCCCGCCGGCAAGGTCGGGCTCAAGGCATAGGTGAGCGGCGCGTTGCCGCTGCTCGCCGCCGGCAGCCGCAGGCTCGGCGCAAGCTCACCCGTCACCAACACCTGATCGGGCACGGAGGCTGAGCCGAAGGAGGGTGCCTGATCTGCCTCCACGGTCAGGGAGAACTTGAGCTGTGCCGTGTTCGCCGTGGGCGATGCGGAATCCGTGGCCAGGTAGGTGTACACCGCGGTGGTGGCCGCGGCGGTTGGCGTACCGCTGAGGGTGCGCGTACTGGCGGTGAAGGTGAGTCCCGCGGGCGTACCCGGGGTCAGGGTGTAGGTCACCGTGCCGGTGCCGCCGGTGGCGGCGGGCAGCACCAGATTGGTGATCTCCTGACCGACTGTAAAGACCCGGTCGAGGGGCATCACCACACCGAAGGCGAGCGATGCGCGCACCAGATTGAACGAGGCAGTCGCGGTAGCACCATCGGCATCGGTCACCTGCACCGACACCAGATCGCTGCCGGTACCCGCGGGCGCGGTGCCGGTCAGGGCGCGGCTAGCCTCATCCAGGCTGAGCCAGCTCGGCGCACCCGTGACGAGGGCGTAGCTGTAGGGGGCGGTGCCGCCAGTGGCGGCAGGCAGCGTCACGCTCGCCATGGCCGCGCCGGCCTGCACCAGGATGCGCGGCTGATTGGCGAAGGACAGCGACAACTGTCCGCTCGGCGGGCTGGCGCGGGTCACCAGCAGCACGTAGTCCATGCGGCTGATGCCGTCTGCGGCCTGCACCGACAGCGCAATCCGGTTGCCGCCCGGAACCAGCGACAGGAACGACGAGCCGAAAACATTCAGCGCCTCGCCATTCACCGTGACGCTGGCCGCCGGGTCCGTCGAGCGCGGATTCAGCCGCAGCAGCGTCGCCTCGTAGGGGACACTTGCCGTATAGCTCGAGGTGTCCGCGGCGAAGGCGGGTGTCGGGTTGACCACGGTGAAGTCGCTCGGGCTCAGGTCGCGCGGACCCTCGTTGGTGCCCGGCGATGCCCAGCGGAGGCCCAGCGCATCGAGGGTGGCGGATGAGCGACGGGTGACGACAATCCGGTAGCTGCGGTCGGTAGCACCGTCGGCGGCGGTCACCCGTATCAGGAGTTCGCTGCTGCCCGCCTGCGGCGATATCTGGCTACGGGGATCAACTACCTGCCCGTTCACGCTCATCCTGAATGTCGCGTCATCGTCGCTCGTGGTGGGCTGCACACGCAGCAGATTGAAGTCGGGCGGCACCGACAGGGCGTAGTTGGTGGTTGCAGCGGCAAAGGCCGGTGTCAGCGTCAGGTCTTTCAGGGAATTCACGGAGTTGTCCTCCGCCAGCTCGACCTCGTCGAGGGCCAGCGCGCTCAGGCTGGCATCCGAAGAGCCTTCCGTATCCGAGCGCGTCACCCGCAGCTGGTAGGTGCGGGGCGTGATGAAGCGCCGGGCACCGGTCTGGTCATCGTTGCGCACATACACGAACACCCGTCTGGTTTCCCCAACGGTGAACGAGACCGGCGCGCCGGGGGTGCCCACCGGTGCCGCGGCCACGGTCGGGGTCTCGCCCACCCCGACGCGCAGCGCGGAGTCATCCGACTGCGGCGTTACCGTGAACGCGGAAACACTGCGCGGCAGCGTGACCAGATAGACCGTGGTTGCCGGATCGAAGGCCGGGCGCAGCGTACCCGCGGACAGCATCAGGCCGCTCAAGGCCGCGGGGTGCGTCTTCACCACGGTGATGTCATATTGACCAACGAAAACAGGGTTTGAGAATCGCACGGCACTGACCGAGACGGTGCTCTCGCCGAAATCCAGCGGCACTGGCGTCCATTCGCCGTTCCTGGCCGCTCTGCCGTTAATGACAGGGTCGGTTCTTTCGTCTGTCCGCGAATGATATCGAGCAGTCGCCTTCACTTCGAGCGTCCTTCCCGAAGGAATCGCGTTCTGCGCCCGATAGGTGTAAATCAATCCGCCAAAGCCGGGGTCGAGGCGTATCTCGATCGGCGGCTCCCCCGCAGCGACAGCCCGCAGCTCCAGGCCGTTCACGACGGCGGACTCGGATGGACGGTACACCTGGATGCTGTAAGTCACCATGGCACCGCCCGCCGCCGTCACCACAATGGATACACCTGTCCTGCCTGTGGGCAGGTTGATGACCCCGCTCGCCGAGCCGCTGGTCACGGCCGTGCCGTTCACCGTCACCGTGGCACTCGCAGTGCTGACGGTCGGTGTCACCCGCAGCGAGGTCACTGCCTTGTCAACCACGACCTGATACCTGCGGATGCCCGGCGAGAAGCTCGGGTTCAATATGCCCGTGGAAACCGGCGTGAAGGTTGTGCCATCGAGTGTGCCCGTGGCGAGCGTGAGCGCACTCAGGCCGAGCGTGGCCCCGCGCTGCACATTCGCCCGGTAGGTGCGCGAGTCCATGCCGTCCGGCGAAGTCACCACAATCACGATGGTGTTGACCCCGATATTCAGCGGTATCGACGCGCTCGGCGCGCCGCTGGCCACCGCCTTGCCGTTCACCGTCACCGTGGCACCCGCAGTGGCGACGGTCGGTGTCACCCGCAGCGAGGTCACATCGCTCGGCACCCGGTACGCGATGACCGTGGGATCCGTCCCCATGACGCTCGATTCGGTGAGCACGAGGTCGCCCGACTCGAGCCGCAGCGCGGACAGCAGCGTCTCCGGCTCGCTCGCCGGCGGGTTTTGCGGGGCGATGGTGACGAGGTACTCGTCAACCTGCGGGTTCGGCGACGGCTTCCTCGCCACCACGCGCACCTCGGTCGAGGCACCGAACAGGGTCACGGCCTTGGCCGTACCGCTGATGACGAGTACGCCGTCCACCGTGACCGTGATGCCGGACGGGGTCGAGCTCGCCGTCGGTGTCAGATCCGCGAGCGCCGTGCCGTCCGGCACGGCGGCCGTGTAGGTCTTGGTCGCCCCGTCGAAGGCGGGGGTCAAATTGACCGCGGTGCCGTCGGGAAGGGCCAGCGCCAGACCTTCGAGCAAGGGGGGAGACACGAGGATGTCGAAGGTGTCACTCACCGAACGACGCCCGCTGTCGGTGGCGGTGACCTTCAGTGACAGCCTGCCGGCGGCGCTGCTCGGGGGTGTGCCCGTGAAGCTGCGCGCAGCACTGGAGGACTCCTCGAAGGTGAGCCAGTCCGGGAGCGCGCTGTCGTCGGATTTGCTGACCTCGTAGGTGAGGGTGTCGCTGTCGGGGTCGTTGAAGGTGTTGGCCGGGAAGGTGTAGCTGAAGGGCGCACCCACGAGCGCCACCTGATCGGGAATCGCGTTGGCCACCGTCGGTGCCTGATTGTTCGCATCACCCACCGTGATGGTCACCCAGTCGGCTTCGCTGACGGCGCAGCCGGTGCAACCCGCGGTACCCGGCCTCGGCGCTGGCACCGGCGTGACGATGAGTCGGAAATGGAGGGTCGCAGCCGCGCTCGGCGCGGTGAAGGATGGCGTGGCGGTTGCGGCATTGGCCAGCGTCACGGTGCCGCTGGAGACCGCCGTGTTGGAGTTGGCACCATCCACTTGCGTCCACCCCCAGGTGACGTTATTGCCCCAAGGGCCGGTCGCCGTGCCGGCAAGCGTGACCCTGCCGGCACCCAGGGACACCGACTGGTCGGCACCGGCGTTCGCTGTTGGCCTGAAACCCAGACTGACATTCCCGCGTTTTTCCAGACGCAGCGTCGTCAGCCTGGTGAGCGGCTCGAAGATACCTTCAGGCAGCGACTGCAACCCTGCGGTTTGGAATATGAGCAGATCCGTCAGACTGGTGAGCGAGTCGAAGATGCCCGCGGGCAGCGTGGTGAATGGATTGCGGGCTATGTTGAGCGTGGTCAGCCCGGTCAACCCCGCAAAGTCGTCGGCTTTCAGGCTCCTGATATTTTGTCTGGACAGTTGCAGTGTGCCGGTGATGGCCGCGAGCTGGGTCGAGGTCACGTCGGCGCAGTCGCTGACATCGGGAATCTTGGCGAGGATGGCGGTGCGCACCGCCTCTGTGCGACCGCAGATGCCAGGCAAAGGTGCCGCCGTGCTCGCATCGAACTCGTTTGATGCCGTGCTGTTCGCGTAGTTGTCATCGCCGGTGGCCGTCACCGTCACCTTGTAGGCGGTGCTCGCGGTCAAGCCGGTGAACACCGCCTCGGGCGTGGTTCCACTCGTATCCACCATACCGGCAACGGCCATGCCCGAGCCGTCGGCGCGCATGGCGCTCGCCGTGTAGCCCGCGGCGTTACTGACTGCGGTCCAGGTGATGGTGAAGCCGCTGCTCGTCTGGCTGTTCGCCTTGAGCGCCAGATCCGTCGGTGCCGCCAGCGTGGCCTTGTTGACCGTCAAGCTGAAGGTCAGGGCGTTGCTGTCGCTGTCGGCGTTGTTCTCGTCGCTGTCGGAAGCCCGCCAGGTGTAGGTGGCCTGCGCCGCTGCCGCCGTCGGCGTACCGCTCACCTCGCGCGTGGATTCATTCAGGCTCAGCCCCGTCGGCAGGTCGGGGGTCAGCGCGTAGCTGATGGTGCCGTTGCCTCCGCTCGCCTCCGGCAGGGTGAAGGCAGTGATCTCGGCATCCACCGTGAAGGTCTTGTCCGCGATGGTCGCGCTGTCCGCGAAGGCGGGGGCGGTATCCGCCACCGAGGCGACCGCCGTGCTCGCATCGAACTCGGCGGATGCCGGGCTGTTCGCGTAGTTGTCATCGCCGGTGGCCGTCACCGTCACCTTGTAGTCGGTGCTCGCGGTCAAGCCGGTGAACACCGCCTCGGTGGTCGTGCCCGACACCGAGCCGGCAGTCGCCGTCCCCGAGCCGTCGGCGCGCATGGCGCTCGCCGTGTAGCCCGCGGCGTTACTGACTGCGGTCCAGGTGATGGTGAAGCCGCTGCTCGTCTGGCTGTTCGCCTTGAGCGCCAGATCCGTCGGTGCCGCCAGCGTGGCCTTGTTGACCGTCAAGCTGAAGGTCAGGGCGTTGCTGTCGCTGTCGGCGTTGTTCTCGTCGCTGTCGGAAGCCCGCCAGGTGTAGGTGGCCTGTGCCGCTGCCACCGTCGGCGTACCGCTCACCTCGCGCGTGGATTCATTCAGGCTCAGCCCCGTCGGCAGGTCGGGGGTCAGCGCGTAGCTGATGGTGCCGTTGCCTCCGCTCGCCTCCGGCAGGGTGAAGGCAGTGATCTCGGCATCCACCGTGAAGGTCTTGTCCGCGATGGTCGTGCCACCCGCGAAGGCGGGGGCGGTATCCGCCACCGAGGCGACCGCCGTGCTCGCATCGAACTCGGCGGATGCCGGGCTGTTCGCGTAGTTGTCATCGCCGGTGGCCGTCACCGTCACCTTGTAGTCGGTGCCCGCGGTCAATCCGGTGAACACCGCCTCGGTGGTCGTGCCCGACACCGAGCCGGCAGTCGCCGTGCCCGTACCATCGGCGCGCATGGCGCTGGCCGTGTAGCCCGCGGCGTTACTGACTGCGGTCCAGGTGATGGTGAAGCCGGTACTCGTCTGGCTGTTCTCCTTGAGCGCCAGATCCGTCGGTGCCGCCAACGTGGCCTTGTTGACCGTCAAGCTGAAGGTCAGGGTGTCGCTGTCGGTATCAGCGGTGTTCGCGTCGCTGTCCGAAGCCCGCCAGGTGTAGGTGGCCTGTGCCGCTGCCGCCGTCGGTGTGCCGCTCACCTCGCGCGTGGATTCATTCAGGCTCAGCCCCATCGGCAGGTCGGGGGTCAGCGCGTAGCTGATGTTGCCGTTGCCGCCTGCCGCCTCCGGCAGGGTGAAGGTGGTTATCTTGGCATCCACCGTGAAGGTCTGGTCCGCGATGGTCGTGCCACCCGCAAAGGCGGGGGCGGTGTCCGCCGCCGCCGTGCTCGCATCGAACTCGGCTGAGGCCGGGCTGTCCGCGTAGTTGTCATCGCCGGTGGCTGTCACCGTCACCTTGTAGTCGGTGCCCGCGGTCAATCCGGTGAACACCGCCTCGGTGTCCGTGCCCGACACACTGACGACAACCGCCGTCCCAGTACCATCGGCGCGCATGGCGCTCGCCGTGTAGCCCGCGGCGTTACTGACCGCGGTCCAGGTGATGGTGAAGCCGCTGCTCGTCTGGCTGTTCGCCTTGAGCGCCAGACCCGTCGGTGCTGCCAGCGTGGCCTTGTTCACCGTCAAGCTGAAGGTCAGCGTCGCCGTGTCGGTGTTCGCGGTGTTCCCATCGCTGTCCGAAGCCCGCCAGGTGTAGGTGGCCTGTGCCGCTGCCACCGTCGGCGTGCCGCTCACCTCGCGCGTGGATTCATTCAGGCTCAGCCCCGTCGGCAAGTCGGGGGTCAGCGCGTAGCTGATGGTGCCGTTGCCTCCGCTCGCCTCCGGCAGGGTGAAGGCGGTGATCTCGGCATCCACCGTGAAGGTCTTGTCCGCGATGGTCGTGCCACCCGCGAAGGCGGGGGCAGTATCCGCCGCCGACACCACGATGTTGAAGGTGTCGCTCACCGTCCCGTCGTTGCCGTCGCTCACCGTCACCTTCACCATCAGCGTACCGACATCGCCGGTGCCCGGCGTACCCGCGAGCTTGCGCTCGGCGGCGGTGACAGCCAGCCAGCCGGGCAGCGTGGTGTCCGTGCTGCCGTCCGTCCGCATGAACATGTAGGAAAGGGTGTCGCTGTCGAGGTCGCTGAAGGTATTGGCCGGGATGATGTACTCGAACGGCATACCCACCATCGCCGTCTGGTCGGGAATCTCGTTGGCCACCGTCGGCACGCGGTTCGCCACCGTCACCATGAAGGTCGCCGTGGTTTCATCCTGGCCGTCATTCACCGTCACCGTGATGGTGGCCTCGCCGAGCCCGACCGGCGTCACCTCGATGGCGCTGGTGCCGGAGACCAGATCCGTCAGAGCGAGGGGCGTGACCGTCGCCACAGCCTCGGTATCCGATGACGCCTTGTATTGCAGCGTCTGCCCGGTGTCGCTGTCGGTGGCAGTCAGGGTGATGGATTGGGCGGTGGCGCCGCGGTTGAGGATGAGGTTCGCGAAGGTCGTGCTGATGGTCGGCGCCGTGTTGGCCTCCGGCGTGGCGGATACGGTTTCCGACCAAGGCCCCGGCACCGCGGTTGACCCGGAGCCGAAGCGCGAGCGCACCTGGAAGTCGTACTCGGTGCCGTTGGTCAGCCCGGTCGCCGTGTACTCGGTACCGGTCAGCGGTGTCCAGCTGTCGGGGATGGCGAAGCGATCGGACCCCTTGCGGAAGCGCACATCGTAGGTGATGCCCTCGCCCACCGAAGTCCAGCCCAGCACCACCTCGGCATCGCGCGCGGTCGCGGTAATCCCCTCCGGCCAGGGCAAGTTGACCGTCAGGTTGAAGGTGACCGTATCGGTGTCCGCGGCCTCGGTGTTGGCATCCGCATCCGCCACCGCCCAGGTGTATTCCTGCTCGGGGGACAGGGCGGCGGGCATACCGCTGAGCACGCGGGGGGTGTTGGGATCAAGCGAGAGGCCCGCGGGAGGCTTGGGTGTCAGCGTATAGGTCAGGTCGCCGTTGCCGCCGGTGGCCGCCGGCAGTGTGAGGTTGGTGATTGCGAGCCCCACCCGATAGGTTTGATCGGCAACCGTCTCGCTACCGAAGTCCGGCACCGAGTTCCTGGCGAAGCTCAAGGTGAGCGCCGCGCTCGGTGTGGTGTATGTGAGCCCCTGGGCCTGTCCATTCGTGCCGAAGCTGATCACATCGCTGCTCACCGCCGGCGTGACCGTGCCCATGATGATGTTCACCGAGGGATTGGCCGAGGTGTCGCCGGACACCGAGAATGTCTCGCTGACCAGCGCGCCCGCGGGAATGGTGACAGTGCCGGAGCTTGCCTGGCCGGCAGCTACCTGCCCGCTCGCAGTCCAGGGCACGGTGATGGCGAAGGGAGCGCCCTCGGTCACGCGCGCGCGCACCATGGCGGGGATGCCGCCGGTACCGGAGACGAGCGGCACGCTGCCGACGCGCTCGAATGCCAGGGTCAGGGTCAGCACCTCCCTGTTCGAGCGAAAATCGAGCGCATTGATGGCGGTCTTGCCCTCGAAGGCACCAGCCGGCAGTGTAGATAGCCGGTTGTCGGACAGGTCGATGCTGACGATGCCGGGCAGGCCGTCGAGCAGCGCCTTCGGATAGGCGGTCAGGCCGATATTATCGAGCTTGACGCTGGTGAGCGCGGTGAGGCCCGAGAAGAGCGTGTCCGGGATGGTCACTACCGTATTCGTGGCACCGGTCAGTTCGAAGGTGGCCAGATTGGCGAGGCCGCCCAGAAGCTGCGCCGGCAAGCTGTTCAGGCCAGGCAGGTTTTCGAGCGTGAGGCTGGTGAGAGCGGTCAGGCCGGCGAAATCGCCTGCTATCAGGGTCACCGTGTTCACTTCGACCGACATGGCGGTATCGGCACTAAGCGTCAGGGTGGTAATCGTTCGCAACCTCTCCGCCGTGACATCTGAACAGGCCGAGACGACACCACCATCCCCTATCCCGGTTATCTGCGCCAGGATGGCCTCCCGCACCAGCAGTGAGCGAGCGCAGATGCCGCCGGTGGGCAGCCCGACCTCGAGGGAGAAGGTGAGCGTGTCTTGGTCGCCATCAACATCGGTCACCTTGTAGGTGTAGATGGTGCTCGCCACCGTCGTCGTCGGCCTGCCGACCAGCTTGGGCGAGTCGCTGTCGGCTTGCAGGCGCAGGCCGGCGGGCAGGGCGGGGCTGATACTGTAGGTGAGCACACCGTTGCCACCGGTCGCCTTCGGCAGCGACACATTGACCTCGTCGCTCGTATCAAGATCCTGGTTCGCGATGCTGTCGGTGGGGGCGAAGGTGGGCTGGACATCCGGGTTCACCGTCACCTGGAAGGTGCCGGTCGATGACAGGGCACTGTCGCTCACCGTCACGGTGATGGTCGCCGTGCCGGTCGCGACGGGTGTCACCGTCACCGTGCTGGAGCCGCTGCGCAGATCCGTGAGGCTGGCCGGCGTGACCGTGGCGATGCCCGTGGCGTTGGAACTCGCCGAGTATTGCAGCGCGTCGCCTTCCGGGTCGGTGGCGCTCACAGTCACCTGGAAGGGCGCGCCGACATCGCCGGTCTGCGCGGCGATGGTCTCGATAGACGGCGCGCCGTTGTCGTTGTCGGTGAGGTCGAAGGAGATGCTGCGGGCGGTGCCGCGCATGTAGTTCGCACTGCTCTCCGCGATCGTTATCGTCACCCTGCCGTTCGGTTCATCGGTGCTGTCATCCACTGTGGCGACGGTGCCGGTGGCCGTGGTCGCGTCCTGCTCGAAGCTGGCGTTGGCCGTGCTGACGCCGTCGGGCAGGAAGGTGCCGGTCTGCTCGAGCGTCAGGCTCACGGTAACCGGCGCACCCGGATTCGCGCCGCCGCCGACCCGCGTCAGGGTGTAGCCGAGCGCCGTGCCTTCGGCCACCGAGGTCTGCGCCGGGTCGGTCCTGGCGATGGTGATGGTGGGCAGGTTGTCTTCGAGGTCGTTGACGCTGACGGTGATGCTCTGGGTGGCGAAGAGTTCGCGCACACCGGCACCGCTGGTCACGCGCACACTGATGGCGTAGTCGTTCGAGTCGTCGCCCGCGCCGCCTCGCGGGGCCTCGAAGTTGGGGGCGTCGCGGAAGCGCAGTTCACCACTGGTGCTGTCGAGCGAGAACAGCTCCGCGTCCGTGCCGCTCAGCGTGTAGCCGCTGATGCTGTCCTCCGCGTTCGGGTCGGTCGCCAGTACGCGCCCCACGCGCAGGCTGTTCTCATCCACCGAGAAGCTCGCGGGCGAACTGAAGACGGGCGGAGCGTTGCCGACGGTGGCGGTGGTTCCCGTGCCCGCAGGCGACCAGCCGCCCTCGCCTTCGGCGTTGATGGCGCGCACTTGCGCCTCGTAGCTGCTGGCTTCATCAAGCTCATCGAGCGTGAGGCTGCGCGCCGTGGCCGCCACCCGCGTCGGTGCGGAGAACTCGCCCGTACCACCCTTGCGGGAACGCACATCGTAGCCGCTGATGGCGGGGCCGGTGTTGGTTGGCGGCATCCAGTTGACGCGCAGGCTGTCCGTGGTGGCCTGGTCCAGAGTGGGGGCGGCGGGTGCCGACGGCGGCTCAGCCACATCGGTGACGGTGATGCGCAGCATCTGCGCGTTACTCAATTGGCGCTCGCCCGTGCCGCTGGTGGCGGTGACGGTCAGCTCGTATTCGTTCGAATCGCGGCTGGTGCCACCTTGCGGGTCTTCGTAATCGGGGGCCTCGCTGAAGCTGAGCTGGCCATTCTCGAGCGTGAAGAGATATCCATCGGAGCCGCCCAGAACATAGCCGGTGATGCTGTCGCCGGCATCGGCATCGGCGGCGGTGACCGTGCCCACCGATGCCCGGTTTTCCGGCACGCTGAACATGGCCGGTGTGGAGAAGACCGGGCGCGCGTTGACGCTGACAGTGAAGCTGCGCGTGGCGGTTTCCGGATTGCTCGGGTCGCTGTCGGTGACGGTGTAGGTGATGGTGAACGACCCCCCGACGCCATCGTTCGGAGTACCCACGAGGCGATTCGGCTCGCTGCTGCCGGAGAGTTCGAGCCTGAGGCCCGCCGGCAGGTTGCCAGACAGGCTGTAGGTGAGCGGCAGGTTGCCGCCGACCGCGAGCGGCAGATTCAGCGGGGTGATGGCCGTGCCGCCGACATAGTTCTGGGCCGCGATGCTCTCGCTGGAGGCGAAGCTGGGGGTGAGGTCGTTCGGTGTCTGCTGTACGCGCAGCGCCTCGCTGGCACCGGCCATGTTCACCGCGCGCACACCGAATTCGTAGGCTTGCCCATTGGTGAGCCCGGTGACGGTGGTGGTCGTACCGGTCACGTCCGTGTAGGCGTTGAAGGCACCGCCCGCGCTGACCTGCCGGTGGCGCACCTGATACCTGGTGGCACCCGCCACCGCGCTCCAGCGCAGCGTCACCTGTGTATCGCCTACCAGGGTCTCGATGGCGGCGAGCGGTGCCGGGGCGCTCACGGAGGCCGCCACCGTGATGTCGAAGGTGAGGGAAACCTCGTCGCCATCCGCATCGCGCGCGACATAGGTGTATTCGGTCTCGGCCATGGCCGCGCCCGGCGTACCGCTGATGATGCGCGTGGCGGCATCGAAGGTGAGCCCCGTCGGCAGGTCGGGACTGATGCTGTAGGTGAGGTCACCGTTGCCGCCGGTGGCTGCCGGCAGCGTCAGCGCCTCGATCATCTCGGCCGCGGTGTAGCTCTGATCATCTACGCTGGCGCCGGAGAAGGTCGGCGTGGTGTCGGCTACCACTTCGATCTGGAAGGTGGTGCGCCCGCTGTCGCCGTCATCGTCGGTCACGGAGTAGGTGTAGGTTCTGGCAGCGGCGACCGCCGACGGCGTACCGCTGATGGTGCGCGTGGAGGCATTGAAGGTGAGCCCCGTCGGCAGCGCAGGAGTCAGGCTATAGACGAGCGGCGCGTTGCCGGTGGCGGTCGGCAGAACGACACTGCCGATGTCATTGCCATTGACGAAGGTCTGCTTGTCGATGCGCTGCGGGAAGGTCACGGCCGCCTGCGTACCGGCGACGATGCGCACGGGAATGCGCAGATCGACGCTCTCGCTAGCGGCGGTAGCGCTCACCAGGATGTAGGTGTTGACCGCGCTGCCGGTATGGACGGTGAAGCGCATTTGTGAGTCATCCCAGCGCAGGTATTGCGTCTCGGTGCCGCGCACCCTAATCGAAATGGAGTCGCCTTGCGGGTCCGTGAGCAGGTCCGCGAGTTTCGACAAGGGCACATCAATGCCTCGCAAATTGATTTCGATCATATCCGGTGGGTTGAAGCGCGCGCGCTGCGAGGTGTAGAACACCACTTCGGCACCCGGCTTCAGGCGCGGCCCGGTGAGGCTCGGCACCGAGGTGGCAATGCTGAACCGCGGCGCGACGATGTTGCCCCTGCCGTTCAGGTCCTGAGCGACACCCGCCGCCACGTCAATGGTGAGCGTACCAGTGGCTTCTGGCGTTACCCTTGCCCGGTAGATGCGGCTGCCATCGGTGCCGCGGAAGTCCGCCACCGTGCCGCGCGACAAATTGATGTCTGCAAGCGTAAAGCCGTTCACCGGTTTGGTGAAGGTGAAGATGACCTCGAAGGCGCCGGTGGCGGGTGCCTGTACCGGGCTGCTGATGGTCAGTTCCGGCTCCCGCAACAGCACCCGGATGGAGAAGTTCTGCGCCCGGTTGTCGCGCTCGGCAACGTCCTCGGCGGCACCGGCCGGCACCCGCAGGGAGAGGGTGCCCGAGCGGGCGGGCGTGATGGTCGCGGTGTAGCGTGCGCCGCTGCCCGTGAAGTTGGAAGCCGTGCCGCCGGTTACCTGAATGTCCGTGCGATCGAAGCCCGTCACCTCCTCCGAGAAGGTGAAGATGGCCTCGAAGGCCTCGCGCACGGGCGACACCGCGCCGGTGGTAATGCGCACCGTGGGCGCATCCACATCCGCCTGCACACGCAGCACATTGCTGGCCCGGTTGCCGGTGCCGGTGAGGAAGTCTGCGGTACTGGTACGAGTCAGCCGCTCGGCCGCCCCCGCCCCGACGGACAGGGTCACATTGCCGTCCGCACTCGGCGTGACGGTGAACTCGTATTTCCTGTCTGCCTCACCGGATTGAGCAAAGAACGCCTTGGACACCGCCTGGCCGTTGGTCACCCGCAGGTCGGAGACATCGAAGCCGCGCACCGTCTGCGAGAAGGTGACCACCGCCACGAAGGGGGCTGTCACTGGATCGCTGGCTGAGGTGGAGACGGTCACCGTCGGCGCGGCGGGCGCGTCGTCATCGTCGATCAGATCCACACGCACCGTGTGTGTGCGCTCGGTTTTTTCCAGTACGCTGACGAAGAAGTGCCGGGCAGCGTCATCACCATCATTGTTGTTGGTGCGGACGGTGAAGGTGCCCGATGCGCTGCCGCCAGATGTCAGGCAGATGGGGCCGCCGGTGGTTTTATTCCGCGCGTTCGAGAGAATCGACGGGTTGGTCGTCTGGCTGCTGGCCGCATAGGTGGCACCGGCACCGTTGTACACATCAAGCGCAGTGCTGTTTCTCATGCCGCTTGTGCATTCCGCAGTAGTCTGCGGGAACGTGATGCTGGTATTGGCGGACGGCACACTGGCCATCATCTGGTTGCTGCCATCGCGGCTCACGCCGTAGCTCCAGGCGACCGCGTCCGAACCGCTCACCGTCACCCGGCAGGTGAGCGCCTCGCCCTCCACCACAAACTTCGGGCAGGAGAGGTCGAGCGCGCTGCCGGTAATCGCCTCGGGCTCCACAAAGCTGATGCCCGGCCTGATTTCGGCTTGTACGGCTCGGATGTTCCTGCCGGCGCGGTCGGTGGCCGCGGCTTGCGGCACACGCACACGCACCACGATGTCACCCGTGGTGCCCGTGGGCATGGTGCCCATCTTCACCCGCCCGGTGTAGGTGGCACCGGAGCCCTCGAGGCTCAGCAGGGTGCCGTTGTCGATGGTGATGTCGTCTGCATCGAAGTCGTTTACCGGCTCGGAGAAGCGGAACATCACCGCGAACTGGCCACGGAAGTTTCTCGCATCAGGGGGTACCGCCGGAGCGATGCTCAAGGTCGGCGCGACCAAATCGACATCGATTTGGAAGGACGCCGCTGCGCTGTTGGCGTTGCCGGCCAGGTCCTGATAGACACCGACAGGCAGGCGGATGCTCACCGCTCCGTCGGTTCCTTCAGCGAAGACCGGGGTGACGGTGAAGGTCTTGTTCATGCGGTCTGTCGAGAGAGCGCTCAGGGTGGCGTTTTCCACCACGAAATCCTGCAGATCCAGGCCGGTGATCTCTTCCGAGAAGGTGGCGCGCATCGTGAAGGGAGCGGTCACGAAAGGCGCGTCGGTTTGGAGGGCCAGGGTCACGGTCGGGGCGGCGGTGTCGTAGGTGACTACCAGATCGACTTCCCGGCTCTTCATGCCCGCCGCATCGTCGGCTGCGTCAGCCTCGATGCGTATGGTGACCGGGCCCTGCGCCGTCGGCGTGATGCGCGCGGTGTAGATTCTGGAGAAGGCTCCGGCGGTCATGGCGGCGAAGTTGCTGACGGCACCGTTGGTCACGCTGATATCCGAGGCTTCGAAGCCGTTCACCGGTTCGGAGAATTCGACGGTGAGGGCGAAGGGGCCGTTCACCCGCGTGGCATCGTCGTTGATGCTGTTGGCGGCGGTGAGGCCCACGGTGGGGCGCTGCCTGTCCTCGAGTATCTGAATCTCGAAGCTCCGGTCGGCGATCTGGCCGTCGGCATCCGTGACGCGGTAGGTGTAGGAGGGTGTCGGCTCCAGAGAGACAGCGCGCGGGAACCCGCTGATGGTGCGCGTGTCCGGGTCGAACGCAAGGCCCATCGGCAGCGCATCGACGATTTCGTAGCGCAGGGGCGCGTTGCCGGCGCTGGCGGGGGACAGTGTCTGGCCGACTTCCTCGCCGACCCTGAACTGCGGGAGGTTGATGACGGGAAGCACCGGCGTGATGTTGAGTTCGGTGCGCGCAGTGGCGGAGGCCGACCAAAGGCTGTTGCCGTCGCTGTTCCTGGCCCGCACTTGCGCTGCGTATTCGGTGCCTGGGGCGAGGCTGGTGATGGTGGCGGCGGTGGCGGTGGGGTCGTCGGTATGCGGCCAGGTGAGCCAAGTGCCGGGGCCGGTGGGCCTGTAGCGGATGTTGTAACCGATGATCGGGCCGCCTTCGCTGGCCGGTTCGCTCCAGGTGAGGCTCAGGGTGTTGACGCTCGCGCTGGCAGTCGGCGTGGTGGGCGCGGCGGGCACTTCCACCTCATTGGTGACGCGCACGATGAGGTCCCAGCTGCCACTGGACCGGCGTTGACCCCGGCTGGCGGTGGCGGCGGAATTCGCGGTGACCGTGACCGAGTAGTCGTTTGCGTCCTGGCGCGCGCCGCCGCGGGGAGTCTCGAAGTCCGGCGCGGAACGGAAGCGCAGGATGCCCGATGCGGAGATCCTGAAGCGCTGCGCGTCGTTACCGCTCAGTACGTAGCCGGTGACGCTGTCCTCGGGGTCCGGGTCGGTGGCGGTGAGCGTGGTGACCGATCTGGTGTTCTCGGCGACTTCGAAGATGGCATCGTTCGGGTCGCCAGTGTTGTCGGTGAAGGTGGGGGGGGCGTTGCCGAAGGTGGCGCCGGTGACGATGTCGGACCAAGGGGCGGGAAGGGGTTCTTGATTTTCCTTCTCGCGCACCCCGCGGATGCGCACTTCGTAGGTGGTGGCCGGTTGCAGATTAAAGTCAAGGTCAGTTCTTGCGACGATAGCGCTGGTGGCGGTGGTGTCTGACACGACTTTCCTGTCCCAACCGTCATTCGGACGACCGACAAACGCGCCGGCGGGGCGAACCTCGATGGTGTACGAGGTGAGGCCGCCGCCATTCTTGAGTGGAGGTGTCCAGCTGATGCGCAGGCGGGTGCCGGACAGCGGCATCACCATCACGTCGGTTGGCTTGGTGATTAGCTCCGGGGTTTCGTCGTCTATCTCCGCACGAATGGTGATACTGTCGGTCATGGCGCGCCCATGCACACCGCCGGTGACCGTGACGGTCACCGGGAAGAACGTGCCTCGCTCATTACCGTCTACGATATTCTTTTCGCCGCCGTCCGGCAGGTTCTCGAAGTCCAGCGGGGTCTTGAAGGACAGCACACCGTCGGAGCTGATCTCGTAGAGGTCGGCATGGGTGCCGCTCAAGCTCCAGCCGGTGATGGGGTCGTCCGCGTCGCTGGCGGTGATGGTGGCGACCTCCCGCAGGTTTTCCTGATATCGGAATTCGACGGATGTCTGGGTCGTGATCGGGATTGGTCGTCCAAAGATGTCACCCCCACCAATGGGTCTAACCTGCGTAATCATCGGCGGCTCATTCGCCCCCGTGGTGGCACCCCGCGCCGGTTCCGACCAGTCGCCGAGGCCGTCGTCGTTGATGGCGCGCACCTGCACCTCATGGACGGTGCCCCCGGCCAAGTCGCTGAGCGTGACGCTGCGGTCGGTGGCGGCTTGCGCGAGCACCGTGAAGGTGCCGCCCGGCAGGCTGCGGTAGCGCACCTGATAGCTGGTAATCGCCGGTGCACTGGCACCTTGTTGCGGCGGTGTCCAGCTCACGGGCAGGCTGTCCGCGGTGGCGGTTCCCAGCGCGACGCTCGGCGCGCCCGGCGGCTGCGCGCCGCTGACCGCGGCGGTCACCGCCGGGAAGGCGATGTCGTGGGTGGCGCTCTGGCTGCCGGCGGTGGCAGTGACCGTCACTGTTGTGGGTTGCACGTTCAACATGGTCGGGGCACCGTTGATGGCACCCGTAGCGTCATCGATGGTCAGTCCCGGCGGCAGGGTGGGATCTACCGCGAAGCTGATCGTCGTCTCGCTGAAGTTCGTCACCGTGGGGGTGAGCGTGGCGATGGCCGTGCCGACCATCAGCGTGGTGGGGGCAGCCGGATAGGTCAGGCTCGGTTGTGGCGATTCCTGCGCTTGCGCCGCAGTCGGCAGCAGGCTCATGAGCATGATGGGCAGCGCCGCGAACGGCAGCAGCCGCGACGGCGCGGGGGCGCGGGCGGTTCGGGGGGGTTGGGGGGTTTGGGGGGTTTGGGGGGTTTGGGCGCGGGCGCGGGCGGCCAGGTCATTGCGGGATGCTTGTGCGCGCCGGAATGCTTGTGCGCGCCGGAAGCGCGTGAGGAGGGCACACATGCCCTTGGCCATGAAGCGCTTCATGTTATGCACCTGCCACTGTGTGACCGCAGTGCCGCGAACTCTCTCTTCGCTCCCTTCGCTCCGGCCTTCGCTCCGGCAGGCCGGATGCGCCGTTTTATACGTATGGTGAACCCTGCTCAACTGGAATCTCCTCCAAGTTTGCTGCGTTTGCTGCACATTGCATTCGGTAATTTGGTGCATTGAATACGTTGGGTATGACGAACCCGTACTCGCAAGCCTCAACTTACCACCTTCTTTCGTTGTAAGTACAGGACATTTCCCACGTGATTGTATCGCACAATCGCACGATGTGTTGTGCTCAGAGACACCGTGTGTTCGTTCGCCGGAAGTGAGACCGAGGGAGGCAAGCGCGACACGCGGCACACGGCCCCTTTGAGCGCGAATCAGGATGTCACAGGAACCTCAATTCAATACAGCGATGATCAATCCACAGCGATGATCAATCCAGCGAGCCCAAACATGGTTGTGAATGTGGCTGTGAACATCCATTTCAGCAGGCTGACTCTCGCTTCTTCAATTTTCGACTTGTTCTCCAAGCCCAGCTTTTCGATGTCCTTGCTGGTCTCCAGGCGCATGGCCTCAATATCCTTCTTGGTCTCCAGGCGCATGGCCTCAATGTCCTTGCTGGTCTCAACGCGCAGCTTTTCAATGCTCCCTTCAAGCCGCGTAACACTCTCGCTGGTCTCCAGACGCAGCTTTTCGATGTCTTTGCTGGTCTCAACGCGCAGCTTTTCTATGCTCCCTTCAAGCCGCATAATGTTCTCTCTGGTCTCCAGGCGCAGGGCATCAATGTCCTTGCTGGTCTCCAGGCGCATGGCCTCAATCTCCGCTTGAAGCCGCGCAAGGCCCTCTCTGGTCTCCTGCCGCAGGGCATCAATGTCTTTTTGGTCTCCTGCCGCAGGGCCTCGATGTCCTTTTTGGTCTCCTGTCGCAGGGCCTCGATGTCCTTTTTGGTCTCCTGTCGCAGGGCATCAATGTCCGCTTGAAGCCGCGCAATGCTCTCTTTGGTCTCCTGTCGCAGGGCCTCAATGTTCGCTTGAATCGCTACGACATTTTCATTGATGGATGCTATATCTCGCCGGATAGATACAACATCCTCCCTGGCGGCCATATTGACAGTGTTGTTCCTGAACGCAAGAACTTGCCCCTCGACGAGAAGCTCAGCCTGCCTTTCGGTAAAGTCGCCATCTCCGCTCAGGAGCTTTACCAAGCCGTGCGTGTCATATGCGAGGTGCTGTACTCATGGGCTGTTCATATGCGAGTGCCGATTCCATTGCGAGTTCTGCTTCCATGGGCTGTTCATATGCGAGTTCCAGATTCATGGGCTGGATTGTACTACTTTTCGCAGTGCATCAACGGGGTGCTCGTTCACCGGATATGAGACCGAGAGGCGAACGCGACATACGGCCCCTGGCCCCTTGCGGCGCGCGTGACATACATCCCCTTGCGGCGCGCGTGACATACATCCCCTTGCGGCGCGCGTGACATACATCCCCTTGTGCGCGAACTCCACCATCCCGCGGGTAGCGTTGCTTCTGGCTGCGCTTCGCTCCTGCGGACGACACGCCGCCCCTTTGAGCGCGAATCAGGATGTCACAGGAAGGAACCTCAATACAGCGATGATCAATCCAGCGAACCCAAACATGGATGTGAACATCCATTTCAGCAGGCTGACTTTCGCTTCGTCAACTTTCGACTTGTTCTCCAGGCCCAGCTTTTCGATGTCCTTGCTGGTCCCGAGGCGCATGGCCTCAATATCCTTCTTGGTCTCCTGTTGCAGGTTTTCGATGTTTTCGATGGCCTCCCTTCTTGGTCTCCTGTTGCAGGTTTTCGATGTCCTTCTTGGTCCCGCGCATGGCCTCAATATCCTTCTTGGTCTCCTGTTGCAGGTTTTCGATGTCCTTCTTGGTCTCCGAGCGCAGCCTTTCAATGTCCTTGCTGGTCTCAACGCGGAGCCTTTCAATGCTCCTTGCTGGTCTCAACGCGCAGCACGATGTCCTTCTGGTCTCCAGGCGCAGGGCATCAATGTCACCTTGCTGGTCTCCAGGCGCAGGGCCTTTCAATGCTCCCTTCAAGCCGCGCAAGGCGCAGGGCTCCCTTGGGTCTCCTGCCGCAGGGCCTCAATGTCCGCTTGAAGCCGCGCAATGCCCTCTCTGGTCTCCTGGCGCAGGGCCTCAATCCGCTTGAAGCCGCGCAAGGCCCTCCTTGGTCTCCTGCCGCAGGGCCTCAATGTCCTTTTTGGTCTCCTGCCGCAGGGCCTCAATGTCCTTTTTGGTCTCCTGTCGCAGGGCCTCAATGTCCGCTTGAATCGCTACGACATTTTCATTGATGGATGCTATATCTCGCCGGATAGATACAACATCCTCCCTGGCGGCCATATTGACAGTGTTGTTCCTGAACGCAAGAACTTGCCCCTCGACGAGAAGCTCAGCCTGCCTTTCGGTAAAGTCGCCATCTCCGCTCAGGAGCTTTACCAAGCCGTGCGTGTCATATGCGAGTGCTGTACTCATGGGCTGTTCATATGCGAGTGCCGATTCCATTGCGAGTTCTGCTTCCATGGGCTGTTCATATGCGAGTTCCAGATTCATGGGCTGGATTGTACTACTTTTCGCAGTGCATCAACGGGGTGCTCGTTCACCGGATATGAGACCGAGAGGCGAACGCGACATACGGCCCCTTGCGGCGCGCGTGCGCGACATACATCCCCTTGCGCCGAGTACGACACACATCCCCTTGCGCCGCGCGTGACATGCGGCCCCTTGCGCCGAGCGCGCGAACTCCACCATCCCGCGGGTAGCGTTGCTTCTGGCTGCGCCTCGCTCCTGCGGACGACACGCCGCCCCTTTGAGCGCGAATCAGGATGTCACAGGAAAGAACCTCAATACAGCGATGATCAATCCAGCGAACCCAAACATGGATGTGAACATCCATTTCAGCAGGCTGACTTTCGCTTCGTCAACTTTCGACTTGTTCTCCAGGCCCAGCTTTTCGATGTCCTTGCTGGTCCCGAGGCGTTTTCATGGCCTCAATATCCTTCTTGGTCTCCTGTTGCAGGTTTTCGATGTCCTTCTTGGTCCCGAGGCGCATGGCCTCAATGTCCTTCTTGGTCTCCTGTTGCAGGTTTTCGATGTCCTTCTTGGTCCCGAGGCGCATGGCCTCAATGTCCTTCTTGGTTTCCAGGCGCAGGTTTTCGATGTCACCTCTAGCCTCAACGCGCAGCCTTTCAATGTCCTTGCTGGTCTCAACGCGCAGCCTTTCAATGTCCTTGCTGGTCTCAACGCGCAGGTTTTCGATGTCCTTCTTGGTCCCGAGCGCATGGCCTCGTATCCTTCTGGTCTCCAGGCGGAGCTTTTCGATGTCTCCCTGGTCTCAACGCGCAGCTTTTCAATGGTCCCTTCAAGCCGCACAATGTTCTCTCTGGTCTCCAGGCGCAGGGCCTCAATCTCCGCTTGAAGCCGCGCAAGGCCCTCCTGGTCTCCTGCCGCAGGGCCTCAATGTCCGCTTGAAGCCGCGCAATGTCCTGTCTCAATGTCCTTTGGTCTCCTGCCGCAGGGCCTCAATGTCCTTTTTGGTCTCCTGTCGCAGGGCCTCAATGTCCGCTTGAATCGCTACGACATTTTCATTGATGGATGCTATATCTCGCCGGATAGATACAACATCCTCCCTGGCGGCCATATTGACAGTGTTGTTCCTGAACGCA
This sequence comes from Pseudomonadales bacterium, assembly GCA_965199815.1. Classification (GTDB taxonomy): domain Bacteria; phylum Pseudomonadota; class Gammaproteobacteria; order Pseudomonadales; family Azotimanducaceae; genus Azotimanducus. The sequence goes on along the minus strand of CBDATE010000034.1, from coordinate 372,349 downwards.
AGAACTTGCCCCTCGACGAGAAGCTCAGCCTGCCTTTCGGTAAAGTCGCCATCTCCGCTCAGGAGCTTTACCAAGCCGTGCGTGTCATATGCGACTCATGGGCTGTTCATATGCGAGTGCCGATTCCATTGCGAGTTCTGCTTCCATGGGCTGTTCATATGCGAGTTCCAGATTCATGGGCTGGATTGTACTACTTTTCGCAGTGCATCAACGGGGTGCTCGTTCACCGGATATGAGACCGAGAGGCGAACGCGACATACGGCCCCTTGCGGCGCGCGTGACATACATCCCCTTGCGCCGAGTACGACACACATCCCCTTGCGCCGCGCGTGACATGCGGCCCCTTGCGCCGAGCGCGCGAACTCCACCATCCCGCGGGTAGCGTTGCTTCTGGCTGCGCTTCGCTCCTGCGGACGACACGCCGCCCCTTTGAGCGCGAATCAGGATGTCACAGGAAGGAACCTCAATACAGCGATGATCAATCCAGCGAACCCAAACATGGATGTGAATCATCCATTTCAGCAGGCTGACTTTCGCTTCGTCAACTTTCGTTGACTTGTTCTCCAGGCCCAGCTTTTCGATGTCCTTGCTGGTCCCGAGGCATGCATGGCCTCAATATCCTTCTTGGTCTCCTGTTGCAGGTTTTCGATGTCCTTCTTGGTCCCGAGGCGCATGGCCTCAATATCCTTCTTGGTTTCCAGGCGCAGGTTTTCGATGTCACCTCTAGCCTCAACGCGCAGCCTTTCAATGTCCTTGCTGGTCTCAACGCGCAGCCTTTCAATGTCCTTGCTGGTCTCAACGCGCAGCTTTTCAATGCTCCCTTCAAGCCGCGTGACACTCTCGCTGGTCTCCAGACGCAGCTTTTCGATGTCTTTGCTGGTCTCAACGCGCAGCTTTTCAATGCTCCCTTCAAGCCGCACAATGTTCTCTCTGGTCTCCAGGCGCAGGGCCTCAATCTCCGCTTGAAGCCGCGCAATGCCCTCTCTGGTCTCCTGCCGCAGGGCCTCAATGTCCGCTTGAAGCCGCGCAATGTCCTTTTTGGTCTCCTGCCGCAGGGCCTCAATGTCCTTCTTGGTCTCCTGTCGCAGGGCATCAATGTTCGCTTGAATCGCTACGACATTTTCATTGATGGATGCTATATCTCGCCGGATAGATACAACATCCTCCCTGGCGGCCATATTGACAGTGTTGTTCCTGAACGCAAGAACTTGCCCCTCGACGAGAAGCTCAGCCTGCCTTTCGGTAAAGTCGCCATCTCCGCTCAGGAGCTTTACCAAGCCGTGCGTGTCATATGCGAGCGCTGTACTCATGGGCTGTTCATATGCGAGTGCCGATTCCATTGCGAGTTCTGCTTCCATGGGCTGTTCATATGCGAGTTCCAGATTCATGGGCTGGATTGTACTACTTTTCGCAGTGCATCAACGGGGTGCCCGTTCACCGGATATGAGACCGAGAGGCGAACGCGACATACGGCCCCTTGCGGCGCGCGTGACATACATCCCCTTGCGCCGAGTACGACACACATCCCCTTGCGCCGCGCGTGACATGCGGCCCCTTGCGCCGAGCGCGCGAACTCCACCATCCCGCGGGTAGCGTTGCTTCTGGCTGCGCTTCGCTCCTGCGGACGACACGCCGCCCCTTTGAGCGCGAATCAGGATGTCACAGGAAGGAACCTCAATACAGCGATAATCAATCCGGCGAACCCAAACATGGATGTGAATGTCCATTTCAGCAGGCTGACTCTCGCTTCTTCAATTTTTGACTTGTTCTCCAAGCCCAGCTTTTCGATGTCCTTGCTGGTCCCGAGGCGCATGGCCTCAATATCCTTCTTGGTCTCCTGTTGCAGGTTTTCGATGTCCTTCTTGGTCCCGAGGCGCATGGCCTCAATATCCTTCTTGGTTTCCAGGCGGAAGTTTTCAATGCTCCCTTCAAGCCGCACGATGTTCTCTCTGGTCTCCAGGCGCAGGGCATCAATGTCCTTGCTGGTCTCCAGGCGCAGGGCCTCAATCTCCGCTTGAAGCCGCGCAATGCCCTCTCTGGTCTCCTGCCGCAGGGCCTCAATGTCCGCTTGAAGCCGCGCAATGTCCTTTTTGGTCTCCTGCCGCAGGGCCTCAATGTCCTTTTGGTCTCCTGTCGCAGGGCATCAATGTTCGCTTGAATCGCTACGACATTTTCATTGATGGATGCTATATCTCGCCGGATAGATACAACATCCTCCCTGGCGGCCATATTGACAGTGTTGTTCCTGAACGCAAGAACTTGCCCCTCGACGAGAAGCTCAGCCTGCCTTTCGGTAAAGTCGCCATCTCCGCTCAGGAGCTTTACCAAGCCGTGCGTGTCATATGCGAGCGCTGTACTCATGGGCTGTTCATATGCGAGTGCCGATTCCATTGCGAGTTCTGCCTCCATGGGCTGTTCATATGCGAGTTCCAGATTCATGGGCTGGATTGTACTACTTTTCGCAGTGCATCAACGGGGTGCCCGTTCACCGGATATGAGACCGAGAGGCAAACGCGACATACGGCCCCTTGCGGAGAGTGCGCGGACTCCACCATCCCGTGGTAGCGTTACTTCCAGCTGCGCTTCGCTCCTGCGGATGACACGCCGCCCCCCGCAGCGCAGAGGCTGGTCATGGCCGGAAGCCAACTTCCGGCCATGAATGACCGGCGTACAACTGCCAGTTTTCAGGGCACTCCCTGAAAGAAATCAATCAATCCTTACCCAGGCTCCGGTAGTCTCACATCTGTTTGGACTAGGTATGTTCTGATCAAGTCCATCCGTGGACTTGATCATACTCGCAAATCAGAAGTGCGCTACAGCGGGCACATCCATGTGCCCGCCCCTTCGGGCGGCTGTGCCGTGCATTTTTGCTGTCCTGCAAAAATGTCAGCGGGCACTTCCTTGTGCCCGCCCCTGCGGGCGGCTCGCCGTGCATTTTTGCTGTCCTGCAAAAATGTCAGCGGGCACATCCGTGTGCCCGCCCCTGTCCTTCGGGCGGCTGCGCCGTGCATTTTTGCTGTCCTGCAAAAATGTCAGCGGGCACCTCCATGTGCCCGCCCCTGCGGGCGGCTCCGCCGTGCATTTTTGCTGTCCTGCAAAAATGTCAGCGGGCACCTCCATGTGCCCGCCCCTGCGGGCGGCTCCGCCGTGCATTTTTGCTGTCCTGCAAAAATGTCAGCGGGCACCTCCATGTGCCCGCCCCTTCGGGCGGCTGCGGGCGGCTCCGCCGTGCATTTTTGCTGTCCTGCAAAAATGTCAGCGGGCACCTCCATGTGCCCGCCCCTGCGGGCGGCTGCGCCGTGCATTTTTGCTGTCCTGCAAAAATGTCCTGATTTGCTCGCAGATTCAATGCCTTACGGCACTGAATCTGGCGGCACATCCGTGTGCCGCACGGGAAACTCTGTTATTCAGAGTTTCCCTGGTGCAACGCTCCTGAAGTTACAGAGGGTCTGGATGCGGTTCTCGGTCACACGAGTCCTCGTCAAAACCGGGCTCCTTCCACCAAGGGAAAAAGCTCGGCAGATCCTCACTCACACGGCCCGGAAAGAGCGCTGCTCGCTTCTCCAAAAACGCGTCTATTCCCTCCTTCGCATCCGCTGAAGCGCCCGTATGGGAAACCCCCTGAGAGTCGATCCTGTGCGCTTGCATGGGATGTTCGGCAGCGGAGAGTCGCCACATCATGTGGCGAGTCAGCGTAATCGAAATGGCGGAGGTGTTGGTGGCAATCTCCTCGGCAATCGCTCGTGCAGCATCGAGAAGCTCGTCCGGCGGGTGTACAGAGCGCACCAATCCGGATGCCAGCGCCTCCTCGGCAGCGAAAATCCGCCCCGAATAGCACCACTCGAGCGCTCTGGAGATACCTACGATGCGTGGCAAAAACCAGCTTGAAGCCGCTTCCGGCACAATGCCCCGGCGCGCGAATACGAATCCGTAGCGAGCCGTCTGCGAAGCAAGGCGTATGTCCATGGCGCATTGCATGGTGGCACCAACGCCGACCGCCGCGCCATTACACGCAGAAATCACCGGCTTGAGGCAATTGAAGATAGCAAGCGTCAGCAGTCCGCCCCCGTCCCGGTGTTGTGCGGGGTCTGCCTTCTTGCGGGAGTAATCGAAGGCACCGCCACCGGAAGACAAGTCGGCACCGGCGCAAAAAGCTCGACCGGCACCAGTGAAAACCACCGCACGCACTGCATCATCAGCGTTCGCAGTCTCCAGTGCATGGATGATTTCAGCATTCATGCGACCGGTAAAGGCATTCAGCTTATGCGGCCGATTGAGCGTAATGGTCGCCACTCCAGCCTTCGCTTCATAGAGAATCTGCTCGTAGGTCATGGGTTGATACTCGTGCGCTTGCCCCTGTGCAAGCCTTGCCGGGCCGCCGGTGGATAGCTGAATTGTTGCATTTTTGGAGGCTGGGGTCGGATTCGAACCGGCGTAAACGGAGTTGCAGTCCGCTGCATAACCACTTTGCTACCCAGCCGATCGGGCTGTATTGTACCTAAACGCACAGAATGCGCTTTGGCGGGTCATCCGTGTGCCGCACGGGAAACTCTGTTATTCAGAGTTTCCCGTGTTGACATCAGCGGCTGGCGTGGTGTCTGATAGGCATTCGTGCCTGCACGGATCGGGACGCATCCCTGACACAACCAGAGCCTGCCGCCATGCGTGAATCGCTTGACCGCTACGATTTCTCGCTCCTTGATGAGCGTGAGCCGATTCGTTGGCCGGGTGGTGCGCGGCTCGCGTTTTGGGTGGCCCCCAACATAGAGTTCTACGAGCTCGACCCGCCACGCAATCCGCAGCGCGCGGCTTGGCCGCGACCAATACCGGATGTTCAAGGCTACGCCACACGCGACTATGGCAACCGAGTCGGCCACATGCGCCTCATGCGCCTGCTCGACCGCTACGGCATTCGAGGCTCGATCAGCCTGTCAACTGCACTGTGCGATCATCACCCGGAGATCATCGGGCTGTGCGCCGAGCGTAACTGGGAGTTCTTCAGTCACGGCATATACAACACACGCTATGTCTATGGCATGAGCGAGGCGCAGGAACGCGCCATGATCGAAGACTCGATGCACAGCATCAAGCGGCATACCGGTCAGGATTGCGCCGGCTACCTGGCTCCTGCGCTCACGCACTCCGAGCACACGCTGGACCTCTTTTCCGAGGCAGGCGGCATGTACACCTGCGATCTCTTCCATGATGACCAGCCGACACCGGTGCGGGTGCGCAGCGGTCAGCCCTTCGTGTCCATCCCCTATTCGCTCGAACTCAATGACACCATTGCCTATGTCGTCAATCGCATCGAGCCGAATCGCTATGGCGAGATGATCAAGGCGGCGTTTGACCGTCTGTATCTCGAAGGTGAGACCTCCGGCAGGGTGATGTGTGTGCCGCTGCATGCCTATCAGGTGGGTCATCCACACCGCCTCGAGGCATTCGAGACGGCGCTTGCCTATATCACCTCGCACAAGGGTGTCTGGGTGACCACCGGGCGGGAAATCGCCGAGTATTACCTCGCGCAGTATTACCAGCGCGACCAGGCGCGCGAGCGGCGCTACCCACCCCAAACCCCGAAGGTGCCGCGCCCGTGAGCCTTGACGCATCCTGTCTGGAGTACGCCAGGCGTCACTACGGCATGGACCATGCACGCTACGAATGGTCCATGCTTGCCACCCGCGCTCCCGTCTCTTGGCCGGAGGGCGCGCGACTTGCCCTGTGGATCAATCTCAATGTGCAGTTTTTTCCATTGAATCAGCGCGGGAAGCCCTTCCCGCCCCCGGGCGGCATGTCCACGCCCTACCCCGACCTCAGGCACTACACGCTGCGCGATTACGGCAACCGCGTGGGCATCGTGCGATGTCTCGCTGCGCTTGAAGCGGCCGGGTTATCCCCCACCTGCTCGGTGAGCGCGGCCATCGCGGATATCTATCCGCGCTTGCTGGAGCGGCTCTGTGAACGCGACCTCGAGATCCTGTGTCATTCATGGCACATGGACAGTCTGCACCATGGTGGGCTCGAGGCGAACGAAGAGACGGAGCTGATTGTGCGCGCACTGACGCGCCTCAGACAATTCACCGGCCAGCCGGTAGCCGGATGGCTGAGTCCGGGCAGGTCGCAAAGCGCCAATACGCCCGACCTGCTTGCCGCACAGGGGGTTGCCTACATGGGAGACTGGATGAACGATGATCTTCCCTATGATTTTCACACCACTTCCGGTACGCTCGTCGCCTTGCCGCTGTCGCTTGAACTCGACGATCAATTCATTATCGGCAACAACCTGCACTCCGAATGGGAGTACGCGCAGCAGATCAAGGATGCCTGCGATTTCCTGCTGCAAGAGGCGGATGAGTCGGGTGGCGGTCGGTTGCTGGCGTTGAATGTGCATCCCTGGATGATGGGACAGGCGCATCGCATCGCCGCATTCGAATCGATGCTCGAGCACCTTGCACAGGCCGCGGGCATCTGGAATGCTTCGGCGTACGAGATTGTTCAGGCATGGAAAGCCGCCGCATCCAGGCGCGAGGGTGAATCATGAGGCGGGTCGGCGGGGCAAGGTGTGCGCCGGGTGTCTGGCTGCCTGCCCCGGCCTGTGCACATGCCCTGTGGCTGGGCTGTCTGCTGCTGGCACCGATGGTCGCCACGAGTGCTCCGGCGGGCGAACAGGAGCGGGACTTGCGCGCACTGCTTGCGGGCGAGTACAACAACCACGAGCAGGTGTGGCAACAGCGCGAGGACGAACAACCTGAATCGCAGCGCTGGCACATCGGATTGATGCCTGCGGACGATGATACCTTTGTCTGGTGGTTCGAGGAAGGTCAGGGACGCTATGCCTCTGGCAAGGGACGACAGCTGCCGACACAGCGTTGGACGCTGGATGTTCTTGCTGTCGGGGATGTCGGGGATTCAGCAGCCGACCTCGCCAGTGTGGTGCGTGAAGCCAGTTCGGGCAGCGTCTTGTGCACCTATGGCTGGCACACACGGGAGACGGGGTATGCCGCGGAGGTGAGCGGTGTGGCCTGTCCTCTGCCCCTGCCAGATCGATGGCAGATCACGCGCGAGGGACTTCGCGCCGAGTGGGATGATCAGCAGATGCCGCTGATTGCCCGCCGGGTTCGCGACTATCGCGGCTGGATTGTTCTCAAACGTCAGCATATTGACCCACAGGCCGATGCGGACGCGGTGATCTTTCTCCCCGGATTGCAGGTGCACGATCAGAGCACTGTCGTGCCGGTGCTTGATGAAGGCGAGCCAACGGGATACGCCGTGGAACTCGCGCAACTCACCTATCAGGAAACCCGGGTGGCAGTGCTCAAGCTCGGCATTATTGACGAGGCCAGCGGAGAGACGCTCGCGTATTCCTGGGCGAGTCCGGGCGCGGGCCGCGTTGGCATCAACCTGCGCTGGATTCAGGCCGGCTTCACGCGCGTTGACTCGGCACCGGGGGGTAGTTCGTATTCCACGAGCACCGATGCGCCGACCATCTCCACGAAGCGCACGACCCACTCGAAGCCGCCGACATCGGTAAGCCGCACGGATTGATTCAGCCTGAAGTGAACCGGTTGCTGCTCGCCCCGGTTGACGGCGATGTTTGTCGCGTACAGGTACATGCGGTCATGCCTGTCCATGATCGGGTTCAGACACCCATTGAGTGGCGGCAAGTGACCTTTCCCCTCGGTGAAGACCGCGGAGCCGCCATTGGCAAGTGTTTCCAACTGCAACGACAGCGACGCGGGCGGGTGCCAGTCCCGCGTCACGCTGGCCTGATGACCCGGTGCCGCACAGAAGAGTGTAATCGGCAGTTGCGAATGAAATTCGAAGGCGGTGCGACCAAAGCTGTCCGTATGCGCCTGCTGGCAGGTCTTGTCGGGATAGATTGCCAACAGGGTGGCACCGGCGAGCGGTTTGCCACCGGCAGTCACCGCGACCTCGCCCCTGATACCCGGCGCGGACGGCTTGGCGGCGGGAATGACCAGCCGCAATTCCGCGCCATCCAGCAGCTCGTACTCCGGGTCATGCCCGGTCAACGCGCGAGTCTCCTGACAGATAACGGGGATGCCCTCGCCTCGTTGCTCGAGGAAGTACTGCCGGTCGCCAGCACCATGAATGTCCCCGACAGGCAGCATGTGCAGAACAGAAGCCAGGGTCTCGTTTCGGGTCGCCTGTCGATTGTGCATTCCGGCAAGAGTGAGCGTGTTGGGAAGCGCGCCGGGGGAGTAGAGTTCGAGACGGTCATCGAAGATGAACAGGCGTATTTTCGCGTTCGACATCGAGTAATCCCGATGCACCACCGCGTTGACAACCGCTTCAAAGACCGCCCGCGGGCTGAACTGCGGCATCTCCACCCGTCCGGGGGCCTTGCGCGCCGCGACCCGGGTGTTGCGCCGCACGAAACCCACGGCATCCGCGATTTGCCGATCTATCGGACCGCGAATCGTCGCGGCATCAAGTTGCGCGGCCGCACCAAGCACAGTACCAGCATAGAGGACGGCCTCGATAACCGCGCCATTGATGTATTCGTCGGGACGCTCCGTGGCAAGCAAGGCTCCGACAAGGGTCATTCGCACGCTTCCCGCATCGTCGTCCCGAATCAGGCCCAATTTGGCGAATTGCCGGTCTTCAGGCTCCGTAACCCGCGAACTCAGGAAGCGGTTTGACAGCGCCTTGTGCAGCGACCCTGGACCGGTGCCCGCGATTGTCACCTCGTCGCCACCCAACAAGCCTGACCGACCTCGTCTGTGGAACAGGCGGCTCAGGGCTTCGGGCGAAAACTCGCGATTGGCGCTGCCTTGCCGGTGGCGGTAACCACCGGGACTCTTGTGCACCAGTGCGCTCTGCTCGACTTCCACGATCAGAACGGGCGCATCGCCCGGCATCAACAGGCGCTGCGTCAGGATGGGCAGCTTGGGATCAATACTGTCCGAGCATAGTTCGACGACGAACTTGTCCAGTGCATCAAGCTCCGTACGCTCCAGTTTCTGCACTTCTCCGGCATCCGTCACGCCGAATACCAGCGTCCCACCGACGGTATTGCCGAAGGCGGCCAATTCGTTGGCGATGGTCTCGCGCCTGGGGGCGGTAACCTTGTCTGCGGAGAATTCCACCTGCTTGAACTCCACGCGGCTGCCTTCACCAAGCGCGAGTTGGCGCGTCAGTTGCTCGCTGTCCCAACGCACTGACATCGTCATTCAACGCGATTGGTTGCCACCGTGAGCACCGAAACACAAGGGGCTTCAGCAGTTCTGCTTGCTGCAAGCGACCCGAACGACGGGCGCGCACCCACAAGACATTGGCGGAGCGGACGGGACTCGAACCCGCGACCCCCGGCGTGACAGGCCGGTATTCTAACCAACTGAACTACCGCTCCGACTTCGGTGGTGGGTGTTGCAGGGATCGAACCTGCGACCTCCGGCTTGTAAGGCCGATGCTCTCCCATCTGAGCTAAACACCCCCGAGATGATGGCATGATACCGACAAGTGGACGAGTTCACCAGCTATCCGGGATTAATAGTCGAGCACCACCTCGTGCTCGAGCTTCCTGAACCTGCCGTCTTCCACTCTGGTCAGCACCGAACTCTGCACTCCGTTGTGGTCCGTCCCGGAAAAGCTCAGTCGGTAGCCGAAGATGTCTTCATACTCACCGAAGCTCTCCAGCGCTGCAATGAACCCGTCACGCGTGAGCTGCGGCCCGGCGAGACGCAAGGCTTCAACAACCAGATCCGTGTTGCGGTATCCCTCCATGGCCGACAACCCGGGCTCGTCACCAAAACGCGCGACATACGCATCCCACCAGGCGCGCACACGCACATCCTCGATTGAGTCTTCATACAGGCGCGCCATGTGCACAAAGCAGTAATAGCCTTCCCCGGAGCCGCTCGGTTGATCGGCAATCACCTGAGCGAAAGCTGCGTTGTTGCCCACCCAGGCAACATCCTTCCACCCGATCTTGCGCGCCGCTTCGAGAATCAGGATGGTATCGCGATGCACCGACCCCATGAGCACCACCTCGCAATCGGCGTTCCGCAACTTGAGCACCGCCGCCGTGAACTCCGTTTCGGTGGGCAGTTGCGCCGAGCGCTCGACGAGTTCAAGGTCCAGTTCGGCAAGCTGATCCTCAACCGCTTCGAGAATCTCCAGCCCGTACTCGGAGTCGTGGTAGATAGCACAAAAACGATTGGCTCCCTGGCGTTCGTGGAAGTATTTGACCGCAGCGCGCATTTCATCGTAGTAGATACCTCGCGCGGTAAACTTGAGCCGGTGGAATGGCTCGGCCATGGAGCGCGCGCCCGTCACCGGGAAGAGATTGGGCACACCGGCGGCCAACTGGGATTCAAGTACGGCGTTGTTGGTGGGTGTGCCGGTGGCCAGCAACATGGCGAATATCCTGTCGCGGTGAATCAGCTTGCTCGCGGCCTGTATGGCCCTCGGCACCTGATACCCGGTGTCTTCAACCACCAGGCGTATCTTGCGCCCATGCACGCCTCCGGCGGCATTGACTTCATCAACGCGCATCCGCATGCCATTCACGATGCCCACGCCCCATATGGCGACTACGCCCGAGAGGTCCGTGTGCGTACCAAGGACGACCTCGTCCTCGAACACGCCGACCTCGGCAGCCTGGCGAGCGGACACATCGCCCTCGGGAGGCGCAGTACATGACGAGATGACGAGGACCACGGCCGCCAGCCAGGGCAACCCCGTGCCAATCCGATGATGCATCGCCAGAACTCCCTTCACATGTTCGTATGACACCGCATTATCCTGTATTCAACCCTCCTGATTCAGCCCGCTGATTCAGCCCGGCCCGCCGGGCTCTTGCGAGTACATGCTCGCGATGAGCGCGCTGTATTTCTCGTTGACCACCTTGCGCTTGAGCTTCATGGTCGGTGTCAGTTCCTCATCCTCGGCATCGAGCAGCTGATCGATGAGGCGGAACTTCCTGATTGTCTCGACGCGCGCAAAGAGTCCATTCACACGCTCGATTTCATCGCCAATCAGCGCCTCGACCTCGCGCGCATGACACAGGCTGGTGTAGTTGGTGAAAGGTACGCGATTGTCCTGCGCGAACTTGGTGACATTCTCCTGATCGATCATGATCAGTGCGGTGAGATAGGGGCGCCGGTCGCCCACCACCACAGCGTCCGATATATAGGGCGAGAACTTCAGCTGGTTTTCGATTTCGCTCGGAGTAATGTTCTTGCCGCCCGCAGTAATGATGATGTCCTTCATGCGGTCGATGATATATACATAGCCATCCTCATCAATGCGCCCCACATCGCCGGTATGCAGCCAGCCCTGAACAATCGTGTCGGCGGTCTTTGTCGGGTTGTTCCAGTAGCCCTGAATGACACCGGGGCTGCGAACGAGAATCTCGCCGACATCCGATATCACCACCTCACAGCCCGCGCACGCCTTGCCAATACTGCCGATACGCGAACCTCCGGGAAGATTGGCCGTGGCCAGACCGGAACACTCTGTCTGGCCGTACACCTCGTACATGGGTCTGCCGAGCGCCCAGAACCACCTGATCAGATCCGGGGCGATTGGCGCTGCGGCAGTGGATAGCCAGCGCGCCTTGTCGATGCCAAGCAACACCCGCAGGTTTTTGAGCACCAATCGGTCGGCAACCCAGTGCACAAGCAGCAACCACAGGGGCGGCCTGGCACCTTCGAGCCGGTACGCCGCCATCCGCTCACCAAGACCTGTGGCCCAGTTACAGGCGACGCGCCCGAGCGGCGTGGCATCCTCGAGCTTGATGGCGACCGTCGAGAACTGCTTCTCCCACACCCTCGGCACCGCAAAATGTACGCTCGGTGCCACTTCCTGCATATCCTCGACAAAGGTCTCGGCTGCCTCGATGAGATTCACCACACACAGGCTCTGCATGGGCATGAAGGTATAGAACATGCGTCCGGCAATATGCGCAAGCGGCAGGAATCCGACCTGCTCGTCGCTGTCGCGAACGTCATAGACCGAGTGCAGCACCTGCATCTGAAAGAGCATGTTGCGCTGACTGATCATGGCCCCCTTGGGCGGCCCGGTGGTGCCCGAGGTATAGGTCAGGATCATCAGGTCGTCCGGCTTCGCGCTCGTTGTTCGCTCACGCCACTCGGCCATGAGCTGCTGTTCGGATTCCCTTCCGAGCCCGAGCAGCCGCTCCCAGCTCAGACAGCGCGGGTCATCAAGATGGCGCAGCCCTTCCATATCCATGATGATCGTACAGGCGAGCGTCGGTGTGCGGTCTCGCACTTCGAGCACCTTGTCGAGCTGCTCTTCGTCCTCGGCAAAGTAGAAGCGCGTACCGCTGTCATTGATGAGATATTCCACCTGCGACGGCGAGTCGGTCGGATACACGCCATTGGTCACGCCTCCGGCGCAAATAATGCCGAGGTCGGCGAACATCCAGAGTCGCTGCACTTCCGAAGCCACCGAGCACACATCGCCCGGACGCATGCCGAGCGCCATGAGCCCGAGGCCGCAGAGGCGCGCCTGCTCGCCATATTCTCGCCAGGTGACGGGTGTCCAGATGCCGAACTCCTTTTCTCGCAGCGCGAGCCGGTCGGGTGCCTCCGACACCCGCTTCAGAAAGAGCGCGGTGACGGTCTCGCAGCCATCAATGCAGGCCATCGAGGCACTTCCTGATGCTTGCCGGTCAGCGCTCATCGCCAGGTCTTGCGTTGCTTCCATCGTCGCCTGCCGCGTACGCCTTCATCTTTCATTCCGAGGTAGAACTCCTTGATATCGGTCGCTTCGCGCAGCCGCTCGGCGGTATCCTGCATGACGACGCGACCGTTCTCCATCACGTAGCAAAAGTCCGCGAGGTCGAGCGCCATCTGCGCATTCTGCTCGACGAGCAGGATGGTGACCCCTTGTTCACGATTCAGGCGTTCGATGATATGCGCTATCTCGCGTACAAGCTGCGGCGAGAGACCGAGCGAAGGTTCGTCGAGCAGCATCAGGCGAGGATGCGACATCATCGCCCTGCCGATGGCGAGCATCTGTTGCTGCCCACCCGACAGGTAGCCTGCTTGCGCGGTTTTTTTCTTGCCAAGGGCCGGGAACAGACGATAGATTTCCGCCAGTGAGGCGGCCCCCTGCCCGCGGGTGCGCGCCAGGCTGGCCGCGCGCAGATTCTGTTCCGTGGTCAGCAGCGGAAAAACCTCGCGTCCTTCCGGCACCTGGGCGATGCCCATTCTGGTCACCGCATGTGGCGGCATGGCCTGAATCTCCCTGCCCTGAAACCTGATGCTGCCCTTCTGTGGCTGCATCACGCCGCTGATGGTTTTGAGCAGGGTGGACTTGCCGGCACCGTTTGCGCCGAGCACGGCCAGGATTTGCCCTTCACGCACTTCCATGCCGAGGCCGCGCAAGGCCATGATCGGGCCATACCAGGTCTCCAGATTCTGCACCTCGAGCAGTTCAGGCATGGTCTTCGGCCGCGCCCAGATAGGCTTCGAGCACCCTGGTATCGCTGCACACCTCATCGTAACTTCCAACCGCCAGCACTTCACCCTCGCTCATGGCCATCACGCGATGCGAAACCTGCCCGACCAGACGCATGTCATGTTCGACCATCAGCACCGTGATGCCCAGGTCTTCATTGATGTCTTCGATCCGGAACACCAGATCCCCGGTTTCTTCGGGATTCAGGCCCGAAGAGGGTTCATCGAGCAACAGGAGCCTGGGCCCGAGACAGAGTCCGCGCGCAATCTCGACCATCTTGCGCACACCGAAAGGCAGGCTGGCGATGGATTCATATCTGTAGGCTTGCAAGTCGAGCAGATCAATGACGCGCTCGATCAACTCCCTGGATTCGAGCTCGTAGCGACGCACACTCGGCAGGAACAGGAGGTCGGATACGAGGTTGGTGGTTCGGTGGACATCTCGCGCGATGCGCAGGTTCTGCAACACGGACTCGTGCTCGAAGAGCTCCGAATTCTGAAAGGTGCGTGCAATGCCTCGGCTCGCGACCCTGTGCGCCTTGAGGCTAGTGATGTCCTCGGACGCGAACTCGATGCGTCCGGCATCAATGTCGTAGAAGCGACTGATGGCGTTGAAGATGGATGTCTTGCCCGCCCCGTTCGGCCCGATAATACTGAAGACTTCGCCCTGGGCGACATCAAAGGACACCTGATGAATGGCGCGCACACCGCCAAAACTCAAACTGAGGCCCGAGACCGCAAGCAACGTCATCGCAATCGTTCGGTGGTCAGGAAGCGGCGCTGGCGTTTGAAGGTGTCCTTGCGATAGAGCGGGAACTCCTCGAAGTAGCGCCTGATCTTCACCCATCGGCCATAGATGCCGTCTGGCTCGAGGATGAGAAAGGCGATGAGAATGGTGCCGAAAATGGCGGGTTCCAGGCCGGGCAGACTGCCGACCATTGGCGGCAGCAGATCGCGACCGAGCGCAATGGCTTGCGGCAGCCCGCCAATGAAGAGAGCGCCGAAGATGACTCCGTGCATCGAGCCCAGGCCGCCAACTACCACCATGAGCAGCAGCTGAATGGAGGTGAGCAGCGTGAAGGCATCGGGGGCCAGGTGCCCGATGCGATGCGCAAACAGGGCACCGGCGAGTCCTGCCAGAGTTCCCGAGAGGGTGAAGGCGATGGTCTTGGTGCGCACGAGAGAAATGCCCATGCTCTGTGCACTGGTCTCGGAATCGCGCACGGCCACCAGCGCCCTGCCGGTGGGGCTGCGCAACAGATTCAGTGCGCCGAACATGCAGACAGCGAGCACCAGCAGACAGAGGAGGTAGAAGGGGCGAGGCGTATCGAGCGCAAACCCGAAGAATTCCGCCTGTGGTACGCGCATCCCGCGGAAGCCGCCCGTCATGCTCGTCCAGTGCGTCAGCACCTGCTCGGCAAGCTCGGCGAGCGCCAAGGTGGCGATGGCGAGATAGATGCCCGTCATGCGCAGGATGGGCAGACCGACCAGCATGGACACCAGTCCCGTGAGCAGCGCAGCCGAGAGCATGGAGGGAACAAAGGGTACGCCCCAGGTCATCAGGCGCGCGTGTGCATAGGCACCCAGGGCCAGGAACGCGGCGTGTCCGAGGCTGACCATGCCGGTGTAGCCGACGAGCAGCATCAGGCCCACACCGGCGATGGCATAGATGAACACCTGCGAGAGTTCGCCGAGATAGAAGGGATCGAGCAGCAGCGGCGCGGCGAGAAGCGCGAGCGCCAGGAGGCCGTACCAGAGCACCTGTCCGGAGTGCTGAAACAGGTCAATGTCCTTGTTATAGGTGGTTCTGAACAGGAATCGCATGACGACTGGCGCTCTTCGCGCGGCTAGTATGGCACCCAGTCCGAATATCGAGCGCGCACCGCGCTACACCTTCTTCTGTTGAATGCTGGCGAACAGCCCGCCCGGACGCAGCACGAGCATGACGAGCATGAGCAGATAGGGGCTCGAGGTGGCGAGGCTCGTCGGCAGCGAGATCTGCGCGAACTGCTCAATCACCCCTATGGCAATACCGGCGATCATCGCCCCCGGCAAGCTGCCGAGCCCGCCGATAATCGCGGCGGCAAAAGCCTTGATGCCGATGAAGCCGATCTGCGGGTCGATCAGGCTCACGGGTGCCAGTAACACGCCGGCCAACCCGGCGATTGCCGCTGACAAGGCCCAGGCCAACGCACTCATGCGATTCACCGAGATGCCGACCAGCACCGCCGCAAGCTGATTCTGGGATGCCGCCTGCATGGACACACCAACGCGCGTGTAGCGGAAGCAGATTCCGAGCAGCAGGCACAGCACGGCGGCACCGACCATCACCGCCAGGTTCTCGTAACCAACAGCGACTTCGCCGAAGCTGAGCACCTGACCACTGAAGGGGGTATGAATGGTCTTGGGGTCAACGCCCCAGACACCGCCGGCAAAGGCCCTCAGGACAAACCCGAGCCCGACCGTCAGCATGAGCACGGCGAAGGTCGGCTCTCCGATCATGGGGCGCACGAGCGAGCGTTCCAGCAGCGCCCCCACCAGCGCCATGCTCGCGCAGGTGCACAAGAGCCCCAGCCAGTAGGGCATTCCGAGAATGTTGAGGAAGGTGAAGGCGATGAACATGCCGAGCATCATCAGATCGCCCTGCGCAAAGTTCACCACCTCCGTGGCCTTGTAGATGAGCACGAATCCGAGCGCAATGAGGCCATAGACGCATCCTTGCGACACGCCGATCATCAGCACCTGCGGGATCAGATCGAAATCCATCGGACTCTGTTGACGTTTTTCCCGATATCGCGTCTCGCTGTCAAGTTTCGACCCCTGCGCTCACAGTTCGAGCTTGTAGCTCGCATACCAGATGCGGCCTCTGGGGTCGTGTGTGTAGTAGTCGTAGCCACCATCAGAATTGACCAGCGGAGGTCGCTCGTTGGCGAGGTTCCTGATGCCGACGGTCAGCGCGGAGCGCGCTGATGGCACCCACGGCACAGGCAGACCGAGCTCGTACTGTACATCGACTGTGGTCATGGTATCGATGGTCTCGGCAAAGCCGATGTAGCTGCCACGCAGCGCACTTTGCGGCATATCGTCTTCATACTCATCTATGTGACGAACCGTGACAAAGGCCGAATGATCGCCACGCAACCAGCCGAGCACCAGATTGGCCTTGTATTGTGGTAGCGGACGCCCGATGGAGTTCCCGGCATTCCTTGATGCAACACCGTCAATGCGGGTACCGTCTTCCAGAGTGATGTCGTAATCCAGCGTGTAACTGATGCCGAGCTTGCTGGAGAAAAGGCCAAGGTCACGCAGCTCCCATTCGTGGGAAACTTCCAGGTCCAGGCCGGAGGTATCAAGCGACGGCGCGTTGAAATAAGAGGCCTGGGTACGAAGCAAGCTGCCGCCAGCGGTTCGGATGACCTTGTCAGGAAGACCTTCGCCCAGACTATAGACTTCGCTCTGGCCATCTCCGTCCTGATCCGAGACACCGCACAGGGGGCCGACATCCGGATCATCGTTGACACCGTTCGGACAGCGCAGACTGTTATCCCGATTGATGAGATACTGGTGTCCCTCGCGCGAGATCAGGTTGTCATACTCGTAGGCGTAGTAGTCGAGCACCAGGCGCAGGCCATCGAGTACACCCGCGGGCGACCAGACGAATCCGACATTGAAAACGGTGGCTTCCTCGGGCTCGAGCCGGGCATTGCCATCGGTAATACTTGGCCGAAATGCGAGGCCGCCAGTTCCGGAGAATGCGTCGCTCGAGTTCTCCAGCGTGGTTTGACTGCCGCCTGTTTGCAGCAGCGAGCCGACGCGAAACGAAGTGCCCCAGGAAGCGCGCAGGGTGAGTTCATCTGAAGGATAGGCAACCAGGCCAATCTTGGGGTCGAAGGTATCGGCACCCAATTCATCAAATGACTCGTAGCGACCCGAGAGATTCAGGTTCAGCCGACTTGCCACCGGTGCCTGCACCTCGGTGAAGGCCGCCCAGGAGGAATAGCTGTTGTCCCAATCGGCGATGCCGTAGAAAAACTTGAAGTTGTTGGCGTTCAGCTGATCGCCGTTATCAACGCGGGTTTCGTCCTTGCGATACTGAACGCCCAGGGCGATGCCGAGCGGGCCGTGCGGTAATTCGAGAGCTTCACCGGCGAGCACCAGATCGAACACCTGCTGCTCTACTTCGCTGTCTGTGAGAATGATGCCCTGCATCCACTCCAGCAGTTCAACGGGATTCATGTACCTGCGCGCCGCCTCGGCAACGGTCAACCCGGTGTCTGCCGCCCAGGGCGAGTTATCAGCGGTATCCCAGAGCTGCCCTGTCACCGGATCGTAGCGACTGGTCTGGAAACTGTTGTAGTAGTAGCACTGGCCGGTGCCGAGATTTCCTGACCCCGGAATTCCCGTATCCGCATCGCAGGAGGGTCCGCCCAGACCCCCGTAGGCCGCGTTGACATTCGAGGTAAGTGAATCCGAGGGGTTGTAGATCGAGGCTTGAAATCGTGACAGGTTGAGACTGGCATCGAGTGACCAGGGTCGAGCGTCCCACTGGAAGTCGTAGCGCCCGCCAAGCACCAGCCGAGTGGTGTCGCGTTCAACCGAGGAGATGGTATCGAGTGGCCGCTCGTCGCGAGTCGAATTCACTGCGCCACCCATCATCCGCTGCAGGGCGAGGTAGGGAACGGGTGCCACTCCACGGCGAGCCGCATCAAGTTGCAGCCCGAAATGCGCGGGCGGAATGATCGCGAAGTTCACGTCCGGGTAGAGTGAGTTGTTGCGTTGCGATTCGTTTTCCGAGTAGCCGAGGCTCGCGTAGAGTTCCAGCGCATCACTGGCCGCATGCGACCCCTCCAGATGCACCTTGAGTTGCGTCCCTTCGCGCACCAGCGGAAAGAAGCCAGAGAAGTCGTACACGCATATGCCTCCCGGTATCTCGCCGAGCGTTCCCATGGGGCCGTCATTGGCGGCTACCAGATCGCAATCAAGGTCTGCGTGCGAGCCGCTGAAAGCGGCGGCATCGCCGCCAGTCGGCTGAAAATAGCTGGGCACGGATACCCCGGGGCCGAGCGGTATGTAGCGTCCCGGCTGGCCGAAGGTGGAGAGCCCGGAGCGACCGAAGGTCTCGTAGCGATCACCTATGGTCAGTCCGCCTCGGTCGAGATAACTCGCCGACAGGGAGACAATGCCCTGGCCAGTGTCATGCGCGCTGCGCAGGCTGAAGAGCGCATCGGTCTGCTTCGCCTGTCTCGTAGTCGCTGGCATAGTCGAATTGCAGGCTGGTTCCCGTATCGTCGCGCGTAATGAAGTTGACCACACCGGCAATGGCATCCGATCCGTAGAGCGATGAAGCACCATCCTTGACCACTTCAACACGCTCGATGGCAATGGTCGGGATGAGCCCCTGAATGTCCACATAGCCGCCACCGCTATTGTCATAGGAAGAACTGAGCAAGCGTTTGCCATTGACCAGTATCAGAGTCGAGCTGTTGCCAAGGTTTCTCAGGTTGACGCTCGCATCTCCGGTCGTGCTGTCATCTCCAAAGAACGGCGGTGAGGTACTGCCAATGGCACCGGAATTGAAGGTGAGGCCGTGCAGCACATCCTTCATGTCCATGGCACCGATGCGCGCGAGGTCCTGCTGGTCTATAACGCTGACCGGACTCGGCAGGTCATCTGTCGATTGCCCCAGATAGGTGCCGGTGACAATGACTTCTTCAATACTCTGTGCGTTGTTCTGCGCGTTGTTCTCTGCAGTCTCCTGCCCCGGCTCGGCAAAGGCGGCACTCGGCCAGACGACTGACACCATCAACAACGCGGCCGGCAACTTCCGCAGCAACTTCCGCAGCAACACCGGATGAGGCCCGGGCATCACCGCCCGCGCACAGCGCACCAAACCCACCGAAATCTCCATGAAACCCCTCTTTCGTTGATCAGAACACGTGAACAGATGCCGAGGAGGCTTGTCGCAGCAGAGCGCACGCACAGTTCGCTCAACCGAGCAATCCCGGTGCGCGCAGCCACGCATCTCCCCAAGGGAAACTCTGAATAACAGAGTTTCCCGTGCGGCACACGGATGTGCCGCCAGATTCAGTGCCGTAAGGCATTGAATCTGCGAGCAAATCAGAAGCGTACTTCTGATTTGCGAATCTGATCAAGTCCACGGATGGACTTGATCAGAACATATCAAGCGGAGAACGCACTCTAATACAAGAATCCGGGCGCGTGGCGAGTTTTTTACGGACCCGAGCGACCGGCATGCATCCAGCGCCTGTTGGCGGCCGCCACTATGGCGAGCAGCGAGGCAGTGATAGTGTTGGCGCTCTTGCCGATGCCATAACAGCGACCCGCCGATTCGCCTGCATCCTGGGACGGGTCGTCAATACACATGATGCATAGCGCCTCCGCATCCTTGCCTCCGGACAAGGCAACTTCACGGTAATCGAGAATATTGAGTGATTCGTTGAAAGCTTCGGTAAATCCATTGACAAAGGCCTCGATAGGCCCGGAACCCCGAGCGCGCAGGAGATGCGTCTTGCCCGCGCTGCGCAAGTGGGCGGTACAACGCTGCTCGCCAAACTCATCCCGGTCGAGGTCGTAGTCGAGCAGCTCGAACGGGTCGCAATCGACTTGATAGACATTCAGGAGTTCGGCAAAGATTTCCTCTGCCTTGACCTCCCTGTCCAGCTTCTCGGTGAGCTGCTGGACATGGCGGCTGAACTCGATCAGCATGGGCCGCGCCAGTGCCACGCCGAAGTACTCCTCGAGCACGAAGCCGATACCGCCCTTGCCGGACTGGCTGTTGACACGCACGGCTTCCTTGTAGGACTGACCCACATCACTCGGATCGATGGGCAGGTAGGGAACTTCCCACTGCTCGCGGTTCACAGTCGCCATGCCCTTGCGTATGGCATCCTGATGCGATCCGGAGAAGGCAGTGAACACCAGATCTCCGGCATACGGATGGCGCTCGTGCACCGGCAGCTTGTTGATGCGCTCCACGGTCCTGCGAATCTCCGGCATGTCGCGCAGGTCAATCTCGGGGTCCACACCTTGCGAAAAGAAGTTCATCGCCAGGGTCACCAGATCGCAATTCCCCGTGCGCTCGCCATTGCCAAAGAGCGTCCCCTCCACCCGTTCGGCACCGGCCATGAGTGCGAGTTCCGTGGCCGCTACGCCAGTGCCGCGATCATTGTGCGTGTGCAGGCTGATGACCGCCGCTTCGCGCGCCGAGAAATGCCGGATGAACCATTCGATCTGGTCGGCATACACATTGGGCGTGGCCATCTCGACAGTAGAAGGCAGGTTGATGATAATCGGTGATTCGCGCGTCGCGCCCCAGGCTTCGGCGACCGAATCACACACCTTGACGGCGAAATCGAGTTCAGTGCCGGTGAAGGATTCCGGCGAATATTCAAAGGTGACCTCCATATCGTCGAGCCGCGCCAGACGTTCCTTGACGAGCCTCGTACCCTGCACCGCGAGCGCTTCGATCTGATCCCGCTGCATGTCGAACACCACGCGCCGTTGCAGTTCGGAGGTGGAGTTGTACAAATGGAAAATCGCCCGTTTGGCTCCCTCGAGCGACTCAATCGTGCGATCAATCAGGTCTTCACGCGCCTGACACAGCACCTGCAAGGTGACCGAGTCCGGCACCCGACCTTCCTCGATGATCTTCCTCAGGAAGTCGAAGTCAGGCTGTGAGGCGGAGGGAAACCCGACTTCAATTTCCATGAAGCCGATCTTCACCAGCAACTCGAAGAGTTCCAGTTTTTCCTCGACATCCATTGGGTCAATAAGCGCCTGATTACCATCGCGCAGATCCACGCTGCACCAGCGGGGCGCGGTGCGCAGACTGACCGCTGGCCAGCGGCGGTCGGGGAGATCAATCGGCTCGAAAGCCCGGTACTTGTGATACGGCATTTCGCCTACGGCGCTGCCTGCTTGCATGGTGCTGATCATGATGTTTCTCTGTTCGCGATATTTTCTGCTGGCAATATCCTGTTGGTACAGGCATGGAGGAGTCTGGTATCCCGGCAACGAACCAGCGGGGCACCAGGTATGTTCTGATCAAGTCCATCCGTGGACTTGATCAGATTCGCAAATCAGAAATGCGATTCTGATTTGCTCGCAGATTCAATGCCTTACGGCACTGAATCTGGCGGCACATCCGTGTGCCGCACGGGAAACTCTGTTATTCAGAGTTTCCCTACGACACTCGGGCGCGAGACTCGGGCGCGGTACTCGGGCGACTGGTGAATCGGGTCGGGGGGTGATTATGTGTGAGAAATATTGCCGGTGCCAGCCGGCAGGAGCAGCAGAATTGCGAGAAGTCGCCCAGGCTGTACACAAACCCGTAGCGGGGCCTGAAAGGAGGCAGCGCACGAGGATATGCACGAGGAGATGTGCGAGATTATGCTTGACGCACTCATGGGGCGAACGAAAACGACTTGGCAGGGGTCGAACTATGCTTCGGAATGCGCCGCAAGTCAAGCGCAAATTCACGCCTTCCCCCGGATTGCTCAGGGGCTGAGCAGAAACACGGAAAAAAGCCCCGCCTCGTCGCTCCAGTGATGCGTTCGCTGGTAACCCGCCCGCCATGCCATGTCCACGAACTTGTCGTAGCAGTACTTGTAGGAGTTTTCGGTGTGGATGGCTTCCCCTTCGGAAACGGCAATCTCGCATCCCTTCAGGCGCACAAGCTGATGTCGGCGGCTCACGAGAGACATCTCGATTCGCTGTTGCTGCCGGTTATATACCGCACGATGCTCGAAGGCGGAGAGATCAAAGTTCGCGCCCAACTCGCGGTTCAGGTGCGCGAGTAGATTGAGGTTGAACTCCGCCGTCACGCCGTCACTGTCGTTATACGCAGCTTCCAGCACCGCGGGAGCCTTTGGTGGATCAACGCCAATCAGCAATGAGCCGTTGTTCCGCAGCGCCCGACGTACGCCAGACAGGAAATCGACCGCCTCATCAGGTTCAAAATTGCCGAGACTCGAGCCGAGGAAGAAGGCCAGCACCGGCGCTGATGTATCGAGCAGCGACGAGAGCTCCCAACCTCGTGAGTAGTCGGTACAGATGGCGCAGACTTCAAGGCCGGGAAAGTCGTCGGCAATGGCTTCGCACCCGGTGACGAGCGTCTCTCTGGAGATGTCGATGCCGACATAGGCTCGCGGTGTGAGACCCTTGATGAGAGCTCTCGCCTTCTCTCCCGATGCACTCCCGCATTCGACCAGCACCGGGGCTGACGAAGCGCCCTGGCTGCGCGATGTCGTGTATTGCGCGATTTCGTGCATCGAGCGACGCAGGATGTGCGCTTCGGTGCGCGTGAGGTAATACTCCGGAAGCCGGGTGATGCGCGCAAAGAGACTTGACCCGGCGTGGTCATAAAAAAACTTGGGCGAGATATGCTTGTCAGCGGCTTGCAATCCGGCGCACACTTCGCTGGCCATATCGTCGCTCGCCGGGGCCTGATCAACCAGACGCACAGGCATTTTCCTGCTCGCTGCATCAAGCGATGTAAATACGGACATGGGGAGCCTTGCCTGTTCAGTGCTGTCGTGAATCCGTGGCCAGGCGCACACCGCTGTATTGCCAGCGGTCCCAGGGGTAGAAGAAGTTGCGGTAGGAAAGGCGCGCGTGTCCTTCGGGCGTGGCGCATGAACTGCCGCGCAGAACCATCTGCCCGCTCATGAACTTGCCGTTGTATTCCCCGACCGCGCCAGCCCAGGGTCGATAGCCCGGATAGGGGCCGTAGGCCGACGAGGTCCATTGCCAGAGTCGGCCAAACGCCTCATGAATCCGCGCGTCATCTGATCTGGCCACGGCATATTCCCATTCCGCCTCGCTGGGCAACCGCGCACCTTTCCAGCGAGCGAAGGCATCAGCCTCGAAGTAGCTCAAATGCGTTACCGGCGATTGCTTGTGCACAGGCCGCTTGCCGGCGAAGCGATACTCGAACCATTGGCCTGATTCCGGAGTCCAGTAGAGCGGTGCCTTCCAGCCTTCCTGTTGCACTCGCTGCCAGGCTTCCGCGAGCCAGAATTCCGGGCGCTCATAACCTCCATCGTCAATGAATTCGAGATACTCACCATTGCGACACAGACGATTGGCGATGGCGAAGGGTTCAAGAAAAACCCGGTGGCGCGGGGATTCGTTATCAAACGAGAATTCGTTACCCGTCGCGCCCGCCGCAAGCGTCCGCTGCACCCCAAGCGACACAAGCCCTCCGGGGTAATCGACAAAATCCAGCGCCTCGACAGACTCTGATGTCTGCGAATGCGCTCCCGTATCCAGAATCTCTTCGACGGCGAGCGACTCCAGAGTTGGTGCCAGCGGATTGACACCAAGATTTCTCTTGATGTCCGTGACCATGAGTTCCTGATGCTGCTGCTCGTGGTGCAAACCGAGATGCACGAGCTGCGTGAGTTCATCGCGCTGCCCGTCCCGTCGCTCCAGCACATCGAGCATGGCGGCATCCACCTGCTCGCGGTAACGCAGGATTTCAGCCACCCCAGGACGCGACAGATTGCCTCGCTTCGCCCTCGGCCATTGCCACCCGACACCTTCGTAATAGGAATTGAAGAGTTGCCCGTAGGCTTCCACCAGTCTGCGATATCCGGGCACAGACGGCAGCAGGATGAAGGTCTCGAAAAACCAGGTGGTGTGCGCGAGGTGCCATTTTGGCGGACTGGCTTCGGCCACCGGCTGAATGCAGTAGTCCTCCGTGCTCAGGCCCTGGCAGATACTCAGGCTATGCGCCCGCACCTCGCGGTAGCGTCGTGACAGTGCAGTATCTGACAAGTTTCTGTACTTGTCTGGTTGGGGAAGCACGCTCATCAACCACCGATAAACTTCATCACAGTGACCTCGCCGCTGAAGGCCACCGATTGCTTGTCCCGCAAGGCCGCTTCAAGGCGCTGGCCGAGTTCGCTGGCGGCAGCCTCGAATGGCAGCGTGAGCAGGTCGCGAATCGGGTGATGTGCACGATTCGAGAGGCAGCCATAGAGGTTGCCGTCGGAAGACAATCGCAAGCGGGTGCAACTGGCACAGAAGGGCTGACTGTAGTTGGCGATAATTCCGAAGCAGCCCTTGCCTTCAATCAGGAATCTCACCGCGGTGGAGTCATAAGGCGCATCGGTGCGCTCGAACTCGTACTTCCCGGAGATAATCGCGAGCAACTCGTCCATGCCGACATAGTCACGCTGGAAGGTCGCCGAGTGCTTCAGGTGCCCCATGTTCATGAGTTCAATCATGCGCAGCTCGACACCGCGCTCGAGACAGTACTCGAGCAGCGGCAGCACCTGATCAAGGTTGCCTGAACGCAACGGCACCATATTGACCTTGAGCGAGAACCCCTGTGCAAGCGCGGCATCGAACCCATCAAGTACCTTGTGCAGGTCGCCACCCCTCGCGAGGCGGCGAAACGCCAGGGGGTTCAGGGTGTCGAGGCTGAGGTTGATGCGGCTCACCGGCGAATCGCGCAGCACCGGCAGCTTGTCGAGTAACAACTGGCCGTTGGTGGTCACCGCCACATCATCGAGCGCAAGGTCGCCGAGGGCACCGAGGTAGCCGTCAAAGCTCGATGCGAGCAGCGGCTCGCCGCCGGTGATACGCAGCTTGTCGATGCCGGCGACATCGATGAGCAGTTGCGTGGCGCGCAGGAGTTCGTCCACCGAGAGTTCTGCGCGAGCGGCCATCAGCTTGCGCCCATTGGGGACACAATAGGTACAGGCAAAGTTGCAGGCCGCCGTCAGGCTGACACGCAGGTTTCGGAAGCGTCTGCCGCGGGCATCAACGATCATGGTACTGGCGTGAATTCAAGGGCTTTCCGGGTCTTGGTCCAGGTCTTCCGGCGACAGGATTAGCGTATGACCTCTGGTTCACTCGCATCGCGCGTGGCGCGCCGAAAGAAGATATAGGCGACCACCACCATCACCAACTCCAAGAGGATGAACGAAGCCACACTGCCGGTAAACCCGGGCGCGCCGAACGACGCAGCTGTCGCGAAACGGGCGATGACCAGACCGCCGCCACAAAACAGGGTGCACGCCAGTGCGGCAACGGCCAGCGTCGAGGAACGCAGTCCGGCGAACAGCAGCAATCCCCACCCCAGAATCAATCCGCCGTAGGTGGCGCGAATTTCAGACTGCCCGGTAATGTCGATTGCGGCAATGCCGAGAGCACGAGCGGTGCCATCCGGGTTGATCAGGGCAACAACGCCGCTCACGACAAACACCACGCCGAATACTGCCAGATATATTTGTTGCGCCATCTCCTGCCCTCTGTTATTGAGTTGAAGAACCTGCATTCTACATGTCGGACAGCAGGCAGGATTGGGAATGGATTAAGTATGTTCTGATCAAGTCCATCCGTGGACTTGATCAGGTTCGCAAATCAGAAGTACGCTTCTGATTTGCTCGCAGATTCAATGCCTTACGGCACTGAATCTGGCGGCACATCCGTGTGCCGCACGGGAAACTCTGTTATTCAGAGTTTCCCTAACCTCACTTGACGCTTGTTGGCGGGGCGAAGTTCGTTGGCAGGACGCGAAATTCCTGTTTCGTGCGAATGACAGGCGGATATCCCACAAACACCCTGGCACCTTGACCATACCTCGCCCTTGACCAACTCCCAGAATGCTGTGGTGTTGAAGGCAGATTTGCCGTCAGCAAGGCGCACTCGCAAGAGTGCATTTTTCAACTTGAACTTTCACTTCTCGATACACAAGGAGCGAACATGAAACACGAAATACATCCGACCGACACAAGGCTCGTCGCCGGTTGCGGGTACTACGACCACTTACCTCCGCCTAGATGGCCAAGTCTCCAAAGACCTTCCCCGAGGGAGATGCGCGAAATCATAATGAGGGAGGCCCTCAAAATTCTGCCCCCGATGAGGGAGCCCCCAAAGCGCCCCACTCCCTGGTGAGGCAGCCTGCGCGGACGACAAACGAGGTGGCCATGGAGGGCCGCCTCGACTCGCTGCCAAGCGCATTGCGTTCGGCTACCGGTGGGTTGGCTGTCGGGTGCTGCCCCCTGAGCACTCTGGTGGAGCCAGGCGGGATCGAACCGCCGACCTCTACAATGCCATTGTAGCGCTCTCCCGGCTGAGCTATGGCCCCGAGTGAGGAGGCATCCTAAGTGCCTTGCCTCGTCGCTGTCAATCTTCCGGTTTGCGAGTCTGATCCAGGTCCACGGATGGACCTGGATCAGAGTTTCCCCAGGTATGTTCTGATCAAGTCCATCCGTGGACTTGATCAGACTCGCAAATCAGAAGTGCGCTTCTGATTTGCTCGCAGATTCAATGCCTTACGGCACTGAATCTGGCGGCACATCCATGTGCCGCACGGGAAACTCTGTTATTCAGAGTTTCCCTAGAACCGCACCCTCACTCCAGCCTCGATGCGTCTGCCGATCAGGGGGGCAGAATCCTTGACGAAGGAGGCATGAGCGCGCTGTTCTTCATCGCTCAGGTTGCGCCCGGCGAGAAACATGGTCATGTTCTCGAGCGTGGAGACATCAAGGCGATATTCGACGATCAGATCGATATTGTCGTAGCCTTGAGTCACAGTTTCGTAGCTGGCAATGTCTTCCTGCTTGAAGACATGCGTGAAACTCAACCGCATCCACAGATCTCGCCAGGACATTTCTCCGGCCAGCATCACGCGATTGGCCGGAATTCTCGGCAGATACTTCTCGTTGGGGTCCTCGAGATCCGAGCGCACCGTATCGAAGTTCACCGATACCAGGCCACTCACATCGTCGCCAAGCTTCGGGTACTCCAGGGTAGCGCCTATATCGCCGCCCAGGAAGGTCGCCTCCGTTTGCGTCCATTCCTGAATGTCAAGACCTTCCATTTCGCCTTCGATCTGGCGCCGATAGATGTAGTTGTCGAATGCATACCGAAACAGATTCGCCGAAACCTGCAGGGGTCCCCGTTCGTAATCGATGCCAAGAGTCAGGTTGAAAGCCTCTTCCTCGTCATGATCCACATTGCCCATCACAAAGGCACCTTCAGCGAGGTGTGGATTGGAGGCGAAGAGCTCCTGGCCACGTGGCGCGCGCATGGAGTAGTCGCTGCGCGCCCGGAACCGCCAGGCATCACCCCGAGACAGGATGGCACCGAGAGAGCCGCTGGTGGCGAGAAAGTCGCGCGAGACACCATCTTCTGCTTCCTGTTCAGTTGACTCAACGCGTATGCCAGCTTCAATCTCGACATCGTCAAACTGCTTCTGGCCGAGCGCAAAAGCGGCCAGATACCGGGATTCGGACAGATCCGCAGATGCACGGTCCCTGCCGGTTCGCAGTTCACTCTCGCCGAACTGCAATCCGAAGGCGGATTCCCACCCTCGAGTCTCGTAGGCCTCGAACACCAGTCGCCCGTCCCAGGAATCGTTCCCGAAGTAACTCCCCGTGTTCTCGCCCTCCAGCTCGGAGTGCTCATATTCGCCGAAGCTGAGGCTGCCTTCCAGAGAACGGAGGCCGGGCAGCGGATCAACCAGACCGAAGTGGGACTGTACGCGCGTCTGTTCAAGCTCGATCAGCGGCGCGCCCTCGTCACCGTGTTCGTGCTCGTCCTCGTGTTCATCCTCGTCTTCGTGTTCATCATGCTCATCTTCATGCTCATCTTCATGCTCGTCGTGATGATGATCGTGCAAGCCGACGATGCCATAGTTCCAGTCGCGACGGGTGACCGCGACACCGATATGCCCGCGGTCCAGGATCAGCGAACCACCGAGGGCACCGCCCGTGCGCTCGGCAAAACTGTTTTCCAGCTTGCCCTTGACCGGCATCTCGTCTTCATGCTCGTCTTCGTGCTCGTCTTCGTGCTCGTCTTCATGCTCGTCTTCATGCTCGTCTTCGTGCTCATCGTCATGATCATCGTCTGCAAACGGGTTGACCGAGGCGTACCCGGGAATCTCGAAGTCGTTGCTGTCGCTCGTGTAGGCATCGGCATGCCAGGCGAAGTTCCCGCTGCCGCCGTCAAGACGAAAGGCACCAAACATCTCGTCCGACGCACTGTCGCCACGCACGAGACCCCTGCCGGTCAATGCCTTGCCGGGAACGCTGGTCGGTATCCGGTTGGTGTGCACATCAATCGCACCGCCAATGGCACCGGATCCGTGGAGCAGCGTGGACGAGCCCTTGAGCACCTCGACACGGTCCGCCAGGAAAGGCTCAACCATGATTGAGTGATCGGGGTAGGAGGACATGTCCATGGTCTCCTGATGGTTTTCGAGCACAAGCACACGAGTGCCGCTCAGTCCGTCGAGCACCGGATGACCAACGACTGGTCCGTAGGACGCAAAGTTGACCCCGACGGCATCAACAAGCGCCTGACCAACAGGTGCCCCGGCGCTGCGCGCTATGTCATCTTCGTCAAGAATAACGACGGCTTGCGCGAGGCCGTCTTCACCCAGTGGATGCCCTTGCACCACCAGCTCTTCAATAACCGGCGAATCTTCTTGCGTCGTTTGCGTCGTGATACCGGCTTCCTCGGATGGCACTGCTTGCTGAGCCTGTGCAGGTACTGCGAAGAGATATGAAAACAGTGCGAGTGTGGCGAGAATAACCCCTTCGCCACGAGGGGGTATGGTATTCGGATTCATGTATAGCTTCCCTTGATTGTCGTGAGAATTGCGAAGCCAGGCGCCCCGCAAGATGAGAGACAGTCCGCGGCGCACCCACTCAGGAGGCACCGTCAGGGAAGCGGAGGAGAGCGCGCTCGCACCGGAAGGAAACTGAATTCGCGCGTATTCGCCAACAAGAGCGCAGGCTGACGCACGAATCTCTCGACAGATCCGCCGAGCAACACCCCGGTCGGCAGACCCCACTCCAGCTTGTCGGCGTGAAAGCAGGGGCAACGCAAATGATCTGCCACATCTTCTTCGTGGCTGTGATGGTCATGATCGTGGCCCATGGCACTCGCGTGCACGAGCACCATGCCGAACACAAGTCCGAGCAGCCAGAATCTTGACAGGGAGGAAGGAATCCTCATGCGCGAGGGTTTCAGGAGAAGATGCAGCTCGACATTATAGCCACATCCGTGAAGCCTGCATTCGCGGAACTTGATCAGAGCGTACCTATGGCTTCGCCGAGGAACCAACTGCAGTGCTCAGGATGTGCCCATAACGTCTCAGTCCGGCCTTGATGTCCTCCAGAATCATGAGATTCACCGGCACCAGAATCAGGGTAATGAGCGTGGCGAAGAGAATCCCGTAAGCCAGCGAGATGGCCATGGGAATCAGGAACTGCGCCGTCGTGGAGCGGTCCAGCATGAGTGGCCCCAGGCCGAAGAAGGTAGTCAGAGAGGTCAACAGCACCGGACGAAAGCGCACCACACCGGCTTCGAGCACCGCCTTGACATGCGCTGAACCGTCCTTGATGCGCTTGTTGACATAGTCCACCAGCACCAGGGAATCGTTCACCATCACGCCCATCAACGCCATCAAGCCGAAAGCACTGAGCATGGAGATGGAATCCTGCCCCATGACCCAGTGACCAATCACCGCCCCGACCAGGCCGAAGGGGATGATCAGGAGTACCACCAACGGCTGAACATACGATTTGAGTGGCAGGGCGAGCAGGCAATAGATGACAAAAGCCACCAGCACCGAGCCGAACAGCAGGCTGTTGGTGCTCTCGCGCTGTTCGCGTGCTTCCCCCTCCAGTGAATACCCCACGCCGGGATACTGGGTCAACACCTCTCGCACAAACCCTTCGATTTCCTGCATGAGCACAGTCAGATTTTCGCGCTCCTTGTCCACATCAGCGGTCACGCTGATCGTGCGCTCACCATCAACGCGGTAGATTTGCGCGGGGCCAATGTTTGGTGTCAAGGTGGCAACATGCGACAGGGGTACGCGACCACCCCCGGGCGTACGGATGAGCATCTCGCTCAGGGTGTCGTAACTCTGCCGCTCGGAAAACGGAAAGCGCACAATGACGCGGATATCTTCCTGACCGCGCTGAATGCGCTGCACCTGATAACCCTTGAAGGCTGCACCGATCTGTCCGACGATGTCGTTTCTGGTGAGTCCGAGCAAGTACCCTTGCGCGGAAACCTCGACGCGCAGTTCCTCCTTGCCGTCCGAGAGGCTCTGCGAGATATCGAAGACGGTCGGGTACTGCCCGAGCCGCTCGACAATCTGATCGGCGACCTCCGACAAATCATCGAACGAGCTCCCCTTGAGTTCTATGTCGATGACATCCCCGAGACGTATGAAGGAAGAGCGAAAGGTGAGCGCTTCAGCACCCGGAATCGTGCCTATGGCCTGACGCCATTCGCGCGTCAGGCGCTGTACGGTCACTTCAGGGTCGCGCGTCTTGGCGCGCTCGAGCTCGATCTGAACTCTGGCCAGATGCGTACCACTGCCGCCCTGACCACTGCCAGTACTCGCCACCACATGACGTATGGGGCTCTCGCCCGTGTCGGGGTCAGCGTAGCGCTGCTTCATGTCGAGCGCTGATGACAGTATTTTCTGCGCGTGTCGATCGGTCACCTCATAGGGTGTGCCGACTGGCATGCGCAGTTGCACCCGCACCTGATCCATGGTCGGAGAGATCAGGAGCGAGAATCCCATCCTGCCGCTCGCGAGCATAGCCACGATGAGGATCAACACGCCCACAAACACGGAAAGCGTCGTATATCTATGGCGCACACAGACATCAAGCAGCGGCTGAAAATAGCGCAGAACGAGGCGCTCGAAGCCTGTCGCGAAGCGCTCTTGCCAGGCGCGGAAGCCGCTCGCGGGGCGCGCTTTCGAACCACCATTCAGATGCTTCAGATGCGCCGGCAGCACCAGCTTCGATTCAATCAGTGCGAATGCGAGTGCGGAGATCACCACTGTGGCGATGGGCGCGGTGAAGTTCCCGAAACCACCGGACACCGTCAGCATGGGCAGAAAAGCCGCCATGGTGGTAAGTACCCCGAAAGTGACCGGCGCAGCAACATCCCTGGTGCCTTGCACCGCGGCAGTCAAGCCATCATCGGCATGACGCAGATGACGAAAGACACTCTCGCCGGTGACAATGGAGTCGTCCACCACAATGCCGAGCACCATGATGAATCCGAATGCGCTCATCAGGTTGAGCGATTCACCGAGCGTGGGCATCACCGCCACCGCGCCGAGGAAACTCACCGGAATACTGACGAATACCCAGGCGGCAATGGTGGGTCGGAGGAACAACCCAAGCAGCAGCAGCACCAGAATGCCGCCCTGCACGGCGCTTGAAGTGAGTATGCCGAGGCGCTCCTTCAGGATCTCGCTGCGATCACTCCAGTAGGTGAGAATCATGCCCTTGGGCAGGTCCTGCTGGCGCTTGGCCACATAGGCTTTCACCAATCGGGAGGTTTCGAGCACACTCTGTTCCGGGCTGCGCTGCACCTGCACCATGGCAGCCGGCAGGCCGTTATAGAAGGTCTGCACGGCATCTTCCCTGAAGTCGTCCTTCACGTCGGCGACATCGCCAAGGCGCACGATGGAGCCATCAGGGTTGGTCTTCACCACGATGCGATCAAAATCCGAGCGCCGATACGCCTGTCCCTGGCTGCGGATGAGCACATCCCCACCCTGAGTGCGCACGTTGCCTGCCGAGAGATCGAGTGAACTGGCGCGCACGGCCTGCGCCAGTTCACGCAGTGACAGGCCGAATTCACGCAAACTGTCCTGAGATGTCTCGATGGCGATTTCGTAGTTGCGCACCGCCGAAAGTTCAACGAACCCGACATTGATCGAGCGCCGGATATCGTCGCGCACCCGTTCCGCCTGCAAGCGGATTTCATCCTCGGCAAATTGGCCGGCGACAATCAGGGTGATCACATCGACGCGAAACTCGCGCAAGCGAATCACGGGGCGCTCGGCCTCCGTCGGCAGGGTGCTGATGGAATCGACCTCGCTCTTCACGCGGTCGAGCACCTCCATGGGGTCGTAGTTTTCGGCAACTTCGATTTGTACGCGCGTCACGCCTTCACTGGAGCGCGAGAAATAGCGGGCGACCCCCTCAATATCGCGCACCGCACTCTCGATGCGCGTGGCAACACCGAGTTCAATATCTTCCGGCGTGGCACCTCTCAAGGTCACGTTCACGTCGATCATGCGCGCTTCAAAGCTCGGAAACACCTCCACGCGCAGCATGCTGATAATGGAATAGGCCCCCAACAGGATGATGCTCATCATGAGCAGGTTGGCGGCGACGCTGTTACGCGCAAACCATTCGATCACGAGTCTGTTACTCCTGATGCATGTCTCGCTGCAAACACGGAGTGCTGGCAACGTATCTGCCGAAATGCATGCGGCTCACTCTCAGACGCACCTCGTGCGTTGTCAGCCGCGCCCGGCCGCGGTCGAGACTTCGTCCACCCCCTTGGGCGCGCGCTGCTTCATGTAGCCGAACATGTACCCGGCCACGCGCCGCATCTGAATCTCTTCAGCACCTTCGGTAATGCGATAGCGGCGATGATGACGATAGATGTGCTCAAAGGGTTTGTGGCGTGAATAGCCGAGGCCGCCGTGCACCTGCATGGCGCGATCAGCCGCTTCGCAACAGAGGCGATTCGACCAGTAATTGCACATGGACACCTTGTCCGACTGCGAAAAGGCACCGTATTTGTCCATCAGGGCCGCGGTCTTGTGAATGAGCGCCCTGAGCATCTCGCACTGGGTTTGCAGCTCCACCAGGGGAAACTGAATGCCTTGATTGGATGCCAGGGGCTTGCCAAAGGGTGCCCGCACCCTGGCATAGGCGACCGCTTCGCTGATGCAGAACTGTGCCGCACCAAGACTCGAAGCCGCCTGGCGAATGCGATTCTCGTTGAAAAAATGCTGCACCACCTGCAGTCCCCGGTCCTCTCCGCCAAAGATGGCTGTATCCGGCACACGCACATCGGTCAGGGATACGTGGCCGTGATCGGTCGGCATGTTGAAGGTCCACAGCATCTGCTCAATCCTGAAGCCCGGCGCAGTGGTGGGCACGAGGAAGGCGGTGATGCCAAGGCCATCGCCCGGCTCCCCGCTGGTGCGGGCAAAGATGAGGTCAAAGGGGGCGTGGTGAATGCCCGAATTCCAGGTCTTTTCGCCATTGATGACCCATTCGTCGCCGTCCCTGACTGCGGTGGTTTCCATGTGGGTGGCATCGGAACCGTGCGCCGGTTCGGTGATGCCGAAGGCAAAGCCCCGCTTGCCTTGAATGATTTCCGGGATCCATTCGGCCTTCTGCTGCTCGCTGCCGTAGCGAATCATCAGCAGCAAGCCGACATTGTTGCCGACGATGGAATGTTCCGTCTGGAGATCATTATGTAGCCCCAGGCCTTTGGCAGCCAGATGTTCACGGATGACGGCCATGTCCAGATTCGAACCGCCCTGGCCACCATACTCCCTGGGATGCGGATATCTGTAATGTCCCGCCGCATCGGCGCGCCGCCT
The DNA here is from genome assembly GCA_965199815.1 of Pseudomonadales bacterium. Classification (GTDB taxonomy): domain Bacteria; phylum Pseudomonadota; class Gammaproteobacteria; order Pseudomonadales; family Azotimanducaceae; genus Azotimanducus. The sequence continues at coordinate 338,485 of CBDATE010000034.1, read as the reverse complement.
GGCTTCAGCAAGCAACTGCTCCCAGTCCTCGTTGGGCAGCCCGCCACCTTCCCAATTGGTGCGCGCGTACTCGCGGCGATGATCGAAGAAGCGCATGTTGTCGTCAGCAGCCTCGAGGGGCTTGATCTCACGCTCGATGAAGCCGTCAAGTTCAGTCAGGTATTGCTGCAGGTACTGCGGGATTTCCACATCCATCAGATGTCATCCTTGGTTGTTCGTGAGTAGTGTTCGTGAGTATTCAATGTGTCTGATATGAATCATACGCATCCGGTAGCGAGAGTGAGCGTGGCATCTGACTTGCTGCCCGGGCGAGCGTCGGCAGGACAGCGATCTGGCAGCGCAACGAATCAACCGAGCACCAGGGAAACTCTGAATAACAGAGTTTCCCGTGCGGCACACGGATGTGCCGCCAGATTCAGTGCCGTAAGGCATTGAATCTGCGAGCAAATCAGAAGCGCACTTCTGATTTGCGAATCTGATCAAGTCCACGGATGGACTTGATCAGAACATAACCAGTTCCGCCACTTCGCGCAGCTCGCTCGCCGAGCGCGCGTTCACAAGTATCGAGGTCACCGGCGTTTCGCGCCACGCCTGCAAACGATCGCGTATTCTCTGCGGTGGCCCGACCAGAGATACTTCATCGGCCAGTCGGTCGGAAACCGCCTCGATTGCGCCCGCCCTGTCACCACTCAGGAAAGCCGTCTGAATGGCATCCGCCTCGGCTTCGAACCCCATTCGGGAAATGAGCTCCTTGTGAAAGTTCTGCTTCCTGGCACCCATGCCGCCCACATAGAGCGCGAGCGACTGCTTCACCGGCAACAGACCAGCCTCGATATCATCAGTGATGGACACCACCAACCCCTGAGAGACTTCAAACCCGGGTTTCGCATGGGCGATCTGCGCTGCGAAAACCTGCGCGCGAAAGGGCGAAAAATACAGCGGCAGCCAGCCATCGCAGATCTCCGCAGCCAGAGCGACATTCTTCGGCCCCTCGGCACCAAGAAAAATCGGCAGGTCAGGCCGCAAGGCATGCGTGATCGGCTTGAGGGGCTTGCCGAGACCCCAGCTTCCCGGCGCGTCTGCGGGATAGGGCAAGGGGTAATGCGGGCCGCTGTTCTCTACCGGCGCTTCCCGGCGCAGCACCTGCCTGATGATGTCAATGTACTCACGGGTTCTCGACAGTGGCTTGCTGAAAGGTTGCCCGTACCAACCTTCCACGACCTGAGGCCCTGACACCCCGAGCCCGAGCATGAAACGCCCACCCGACAAATGATCGAGCGTGAGCGCAGCCATGGCGGTGGCGGTGGGAGTACGCGCGGAGAGCTGGCATATGCCGGAGCCGAGGCGCAGCCGTTCCGTGCAGGAGGCAACCCAGGCCAAGGGAGTGAGCGCATCTGATCCATAGGCTTCCGCCGTCCACACGGAGTCATATCCAAGCCGCTCGGCCTCCCGCACCAGATTGCCCAGATCCTGCGGCGGCGCGGCACCCCAATAGCCAAGTTGCAGTCCGAGCTTCATACCGATATGGGCTCGACGAGAGGGCTCGTGTGGTGTTTCACAAGTGGCTGTATTTCAGCGCACCAGGGCACTAGCGCGCATGCAATCGTACCGGCAAGCTGGCATAGCCGTGAATGAAAGATGAAAAGATGCGCTCAGGCTCTGCAACCACCTCGACATGATGAAATCGCTCGAGAAATTCCTCCCACACGATCTTCAGCTGCATTTCCGCCACGCGATTGCCCATGCAGCGATGAATGCCAAACCCGAACGAGGTGTGTGAGCGGGCATTAGGGCGCTCTATGTCAAATTCATCAGCATGCGCAAAGACATCCTCGTCACGGTTGCCGGACAGATACCACATGACCACCTTGTCGCCTTCACGAATCATCTGGCCATTGATCTCGACATCACGAAGCGCTCGCCGTCGCATATGGGCGAGTGGCGTTTGCCAGCGAATGATCTCGGACACCATGTTCGGAATCAGTTCCGGGTTGGCACGCAGCTTGTCGAATTGCTGCGGGAACCGATTCAGCGCAAGTACACCCCCGGACAGGGAATTGCGCGTGGTGTCATTGCCTCCGACAATAAGCAGCACCAGATTGCCGAGAAATTGCGCCTCCGGCATCTCGCGCGTGACCGGGTCGTTCGCCAGCAGGGAGATGAGATCGTTGCCTTCGGTGTTGCCGACGCGCTCCCGCCACAGGCGATTGAAGTATTCGCGACACTGCAACAACTCGGCGCGGCGCGCCTGCGGAGATTCCACCGCTCCGGATTCCTCCGTGCCAGTGGCGACATCGGACCAGCGCGTCAGCTTGTGACGCTCCTCGAAGGGAAAATCAAACAGGGTGGCGAGCATCTGCGTGGTCTGCTCGATGGACACACGCTGCACCCAGTCAAAGGTCTCGCCCACCGGCAGACCGTCGAGAATGGCACCCGCTCGCTCGCGAATGACGGGTTGCAGGGCCGCCAGGTTCCTCGGCCCCACGACCGGGCTCACCGCCTTTCGCTGTGGGCCATGGTAGGGCGGATCCATGGCAATGAACATCGGCAGCGGCAATTCCTCGTCAGGTTCGCCGACGGTAATCGCCGGGAAGGACGAGAAGGCTTCGTGGTTGGTATCGAGAGATTTGATGTCCTGATACTTGCTCAGGGACCAGTAGGCACCGAACTGGCTCTCGTGCGTGTAGTGCACGGGGGCCTCTTCACGCAGCCTCTTGAAGGTGTCCCAGTGCCTGTCCTGATAGAACAGGCTCGGGCTGGCCGGGTCGAGCGCTTCGAGCGGCAGGCTGTAGGGATCTACCCAGGCCTTCGGATTGTCTCTGGTGTAGCGGGGATGCTCAGCTTCCTCCGCGGCAGGCGCGGAGGCGGGAGCCCCACACTCGGGATATTCAAGATATTCGGGATTTGCAGCCATAGGGATCACATCTGAAATTCTGGCACTCGGGCACGGAAGCCATCGAGTTCCGGGGTGACGGGAATCTGACAGGAAAGGCGCGAGTTGTGCGCCCTCTCAGGGTTGAGATCGAGCATGGCATCCTCGACTTCATCCGGTGTACCCGCCTGCGCGAGCCACTGATCGTCCACATATACATGGCAGGTCGCACAGGCGCACTCACCGCCACAGTCCGCATCGATGCCGGGCACCAGATTGTCGATGGCGGCGTTCATGACCGAACGGCCAACTTCAGCTTCCACTTCGTGAAGCGCGCCATCATGGGTGATGAAGGTCAGTCGTGGCACCGGAGTCGCTCCAGCTGTGAGTCAGGCCTATTCTAGTCTGAAGTCGGAGTCGGTAGTCAAGGCGGAGCATTGTCCAATGCAAAGTGAGCCTGAATCAGGAATGTGTGCTCGTTCAGGGCGATGTCGGATCGGTCGAGTTCGCTGGCATTCGCGGGTTCTGTGGCGCTTCATCCTGAGTATGTTCTGATCAAGTCCATCCGTGGACTTGATCAGATTCGCAAATCAGAAATGTGATGCAGCGGGCACATCCGTGTGCCCGCCCCTGCGGGCGGCTGCGCCGTGCATTTTTGCTGTCCTGCAAAAATGTCAGCGGGCACATCCATGTGCCCGCCCCTTCGGGCGGCTGCGCCGTGCATTTTTGCTGTCCTGCAAAAATGTGCTGATTTGCTCGCAGATTCAATGCCTTACGGCACTGAATCTGGCGGCACATCCATGTGCCGCACGGGAAACTCTGTTATTCAGAGTTTCCCTGGCATCTGGCGCTGACCTCGAGGCAGATTATCGACCCGTCACCAGCGCGCTTGCAGCCCGACCGAGCCGGTTCGACCCGGTGATGCGAAGCCATACACCTCCTGCCCGGCATCAGCAAGGAGATTTTCCAGTCGCACAAAGAGCCGAATAGCTGACGACACCTGATAGCGGGCGGTGAAGTACACCAGCTCGCGGCCCGGCAAGGACACCGTTTGCGAGGGGGAGGCGGAAAAGTCAGTGTCCAGCATCTCACCGGTCAGGCGCGCGCCAAGCAGCAGGTCGAGCCTGTCCGACATGAAGCTGCGGCTGACGGACAGATGCCCCTGATGGCGCGGACGACGAATCTCGGTCTCGCCATCAGGCGAATTGGAATCGACCAGCATGTAGGCACCGGCAAGCGAGACACCAAGGGCTTGCGTCCCGAACGAGAATTCCATGCCGCGACGCTCGCTGTCCGCGTCCAGATTTGTAGCGGTAAATCCCCCCGGCTCGGGCGCGAAGACGAATCCGTTGATCTCGTCCTCGAGCTTGTCCCGAAAGAGATTCAGGGTGACTTGCGCGCCGCCGTCGCCACGCCACTCAACGCCCAGGCTCAGATGGCGATTGTGCTCCGGACGCAACCTCGGATTGCCGATGAAGGAGCCCGGAAAGTACCCAAACCGCTCGACGAAACCCGGGTTTCTGGTGCCGGTACCGAGGCTCGCAAATGCCGAGAGCCCGGTACGCAACGCATGGCGAAACGCTGCCCGATAGCTGGCGATGTTCGCGAAGTCGCTGTGTGCATCGAAGCGCGCCGAGAGCGCCGCCGAGACGCGCCCGCGGTGCATCCGGTACTCCAGAGCAGCGGAGGTAGTATCGATATTGGTCGCGTAATTCGGGTCACCAAAGGGACTGGCTGCGGCGGACTGCCGGTAGCCTTCACGCTCGAACTCGACCAGCCCGGTGACGCGATGCGCCTCGGTGAGGTTCAGGTGCGAAAGCCAGATGAGGCTGTCACGGTCGCCCGCGAATCGAGAGTTGCGCATACCGTCGTGATTCGTCAGGGTGCGGGTGTCGAGATGCTTGAATTCGACGACCTGCTTCCAGCGTCCATCAAGGAAAGTCCTGTCGAGGGCGACCTTGGCTGCATGCCTGCGGACATGACTCTCGCGGTCGGCATCGATGGCGAGGCCAGTGGCGAAGTCCGTCGCATCAAACTCGTTCTCGGCATCAATGGCGCGCAGCACAACACTCACACCGCCATTCAGGCGAGCGGAGAAATGCAGTGAATCCTGCGCATAACCGTCATCTTCGTCGCCCGTGAGAGATGTGTTGGTGCCGTCGGTGGCATAGCGCGAGGCGGTCAGACGCCAGCTGCCATGTGCAAGCACATCGCCAAGCTCGATACGCCCGAACCCTTCATGGTTCGCACCGGCAGAAAGCTCGAGACGACGCAGATCCGCTTCCTGACCACTCAGGAGCTGCAACACGCCCGCAAGCGCGTCACTGCCCCACAGGGCGCTCTGCGCGCCGGGCAGAAACTCGACGCGATCAATACCGGCGAGATCAAGGTATTCGAAGTAGAATTCGGAACCTGTGGCCGGGTCATTGACTTCGATGCCATCAATGACCACCTGCAGGTGGTTGGCCTCGGCACCGCGCACACGAATCTGCGCCTGCGACCCGAAAGCGCCTGAACGACTCACGGAGAGAGACGGCAACGCGCCCAGCGCGTCCGGCCCGAGGCGCACCAGGCGCTGCTCGAGCTCTTCCCTGTCGAGCACCTGAACCGATAACGGCGAGTGTGCTGCAACGCGATGCGCGGTCACGGTAATTTCTTCAAGTATTTCTTCGGGTTCGGGGTCGGTGTCGATTGCAACTTGTGCGACTGCGCCTTGCGCAAGCAGCCATGCTGTCAACAGGCGGCCAATAGTGCGATACATGTGAGTTCTCTCTGGTTGCATGTGGTCAGGAATACGGGAAAGCCTGGCGGTGCACATCGTGCGAGCGGATTTCGGCATGTGTGCGCCCGCATCCCGGCGCTCAGCGCCACGAGCCAGCCTTGTCGAGCGCATCGCGATAGAACTTGAGGCCAAGGCCCAGACACAGGGCGGCAATCACATAATTGCCGACGGCGAGGATTGATATCGACTTGCCGAGCGCCAGCGGCGACTCGAACAGGAAGTCACTCATGACTGCCGGCAGCGAGGGCGCGAAGGTGTAGGACAGGAAGTTCACCGCGATCAGGTAGAAGGCCACCATCTGTCCACGCATTTCGTTGGGCGCAATGGCTTGCAGGGAGGTCAGGATGAGTCCGGCCGGCATCGCCATGAGAAAGGTCACCGGGACCAACAGCCAGATCCCCTGCCACCCATCCTCAACCAGCGTCAATGCCGGTGCCAGCACCAGAAGCAGCAGCGTACTGTAGAGCACCAGCCGCAGCGTGGCATCCTTGATGCCGCGTCGCATCATGCGCCCCGCCTGGTACCCGGACAACACGCTTCCGGCGATGCCCACGCACATGGCGATGCTGCCATATACCAGACCGATTTCGGTGCGGGTCCAGGCGTGATTGCGCACATAGAACTCGACCAGCCAGGAGAAGAGTGACCACCCCTGCGTCGCCAGACACAGGTAGCCGAGGAAGATCAACGCGAAAAACTTCCAGCGCTGACGCACAAATGCACAGACTTCCATGAAGGAAGCAGTGCTGCCCGCAGCAAGCGCTCGTTGCATACGAAGCGGCTCGGCATAGGTGAAGAACAGCAGCGCGACCAGAATGCCGGGCGCGCCGACAAGAAAAAACACCGCCTGCCAAGTGTAGATATCATCCAGAATCGGCAGCGAGATGGTCGGCATGGCTTCCAGCGAATCAATCAGCGGCCCGCCGAGCATGTTGGCCAGCCCCTGACCGATAAAGGGCGCTGCGGACACCACGCCAATTGCCAGCGGCAGTCGATCCGGAGACACAGAATCGGCCAGGGTCGAGTTGGCTGCCGGGCCCAGCGTGGCCTCCCCGACACCAACCCCCATTCTCGCCAGAAACAACTGCCAGTACTGGCTCGCCGCACCGCAGAACACCGTCATGAGGCTCCAGCCCGCAACGCCTGCGGCCATGAGATTGCGCCGGTTGTATCTGTCCGCCATGACCCCGGCCGGCCAGGACATGAAGTTGTAGAAGAGTGCGAAGGCGAACCCCATGATGAGCGACATCTGCGTATCGCTGATCCCGCCAAGGTCGCGCTGAATGGGGCCGATCATGACGTTCAGGATCTGGCGGTCAATGAACGACAGGGTAGATGCGAGCAACAGCAAGCCGATCAGATACCAGGCGGAGCGGTGGCCGTGACCGGCCCCGGCATGCATTCCGTGCGCTCCGTGTTGACTCATGCAATCATTCTAGTATGCTCGGAGCGAGTTCATCCATGAACTTATTCTGGAACATGACTCAGGACTCCCGCAGGCTCGCCCAAGTGAACCCCACACATGATTTGCGCATCGCGCGCACCCGACCACTGATCGCCCCGGCGATTCTGGAGGAAGAGGTGCCTGTGTCGGAGGCCAGTTCCGCAACTACCCTTCAGGGGCGCAGCGAAGTGGCCGATGCCCTGCACACCAGAGACAGGCGTTTCCTTGTCATCATCGGGCCTTGTTCAGTACACGATCCGGCGGCCGTCAGGGAATATGGCGAACGACTGCTTCGGCTTGCCCGTCGAGTGGCGGATGAGTTGCTGCTCGTGATGCGCGTCTATTTCGAGAAGCCGCGTACCAGCGTCGGCTGGAAGGGCTACATCAACGATCCTGACCTTGACGACTCCTTTCACGTCAATCAGGGCCTGCGCAGCGCGCGCCACCTGCTGCGCGACCTGACGGAACTCGGGCTTCCCTGCGCCTCCGAGTTTCTCGACACCACCTTCGGACAGTACTATGCGGACTTTGTGAGTTGGGGCGCGATAGGCGCTCGCACGGTCGAGAGCCAGGTGCACCGGCAACTTGCCTCCGGCCTGTCCATGCCGGTTGGCCTGAAGAACAGGACAGACGGCGACATCAAGGTAGCGATAGACGCAATCGTGGCTGCTCGGCAAGCGCATCTCTTCCCGTCGCTGACCAAGGAAGGCGCGCCGGCGCTGCTCGAAACCACGGGCAATCAGGACAGTCATCTGGTGCTGCGTGGCGGCAAGACACCCAACCATGACGCAACTTCGGTCGCGACGGCCCTCGAGGCGCTCGAGGACCGCGGCATAGACACGGGGCTCATGATCGATTGCAGCCATGGCAACAGTGGCAAACAGCCAGCCGCGCAAGCGAAGGTGGCTTTTGCTGTGGCGGCGCAGCGGCTCGCCGGTCAGAGAAAGATCGTCGGCATCATGCTGGAAAGCCATCTGGTCGCAGGCCGTCAGGATGACGCGCAGACCTACGGCCAGAGCATTACCGATGCCTGCCTTGGCTGGGCGGACAGCGAGGCGCTGGTGACTGAACTTGCGAGACAGTTCAGGGAGTGATGCAGGCGCGGATGGTGCGTTCGTGTCAGGCGCATCGGGGGTACCGATGAATTTCAATTGCGCCAATGCCATCAGTGCGCCTTGGTGGCGTGAATACATATCGCTCGGCAGAGTTTCGATTATTCACGTGAATTTCGCCCAGGCATCTGGCAGCGAAGTCGAGGCGCTCGCCTGGCTGAGCGCAGACGAACATGTACGCGCGCACCGCCTCGAACGGGCGCACATGAAGCGCGCCTTTGTGCTCTGCAGAGCGGCCTTGCGCGCACATCTGTGTGCACACATGGCCTGCGATAACGCCGAGCTCGGATTCTGCGTCGACACACACGGCAAGCCCTGCGCCACGATTGGTGGCCAACCCCGGGCTTCGGCGTTCAACGTGAGTCACAGCCGCAGTCACGGCCTGCTCGCCTTCGCACCCGAGGGTCAGCTCGGCATCGATGTGGAGGATTGGGACCCGCACAGACGCATTGACGGGGCTGCACGGCGCATTCTCTCCGAGACCGAGCAGCGAACGCTGCACGGCTTGCCCGAGGCAGCGCGAAGACGACTGTTCTTTCGCCTCTGGACATGCAAGGAAGCCCTCATCAAGGCGACTGGTGAAGGCTTTACGCGCCGTACGAGCGGCTTCTCGGTACCGGACGGGATACTTCAAGGGGCGATTCACGGAGGCAACAGCGCGCTGTTTCGCTTCCCGGAGCGGCCGGACACAGCGTGGCGGCTGTTCAATCTGGAGTCGGGCGAGTTTGCCGCCGCCCTCGCACACGAGGTACTGCCCGAGAGGGCGCAGGCGGCCGAGGGCAAAGAGGGTGCAGAGGGCAGAGGTGAAAGGCGGAGGCAAGACCTGCGTTGAGCTTTCTATTCCCACTCGATGGTGGCAGGCGGCTTGCTCGATACATCATAGACCACGCGCGAAACCTCGGAAATTTCGTTGATGATCCTGTTCGAGGCCTCGGCGAGGCATTCCCAGGGAAGCCGCGCCCAGTCTGCCGTCATGAAATCCGAGGTGACCACGGCCCTGAGCGCAATCACGCGCGCATAGCGCCGCGCGTCCCCGACCACGCCCACCGAGCGCACCGGCAGCAGCACGGCAAAGGCCTGACTGACATGCGCATACAGGGAATGCGCGCGCAGCGTGTCCAGAAAGAGCTTGTCGGCGCGACGCAGTATGTCCAGACCGTCGGCCGTGACCGCCCCCAGATGGCGCACAGCCAGACCGGGGCCGGGAAAGGGATGCCGGTGCACAAGCTGCTCGGGAAGCCCCAGAGCAAGCCCGAGTTGACGCACCTCGTCCTTGAAGAGTTCGCGCAAGGGTTCGATGAGCCCGAGCTTCATGTGTGTCGGCAGGCCGCCCACATTGTGATGCGACTTGATGAGGTCGGCATGTCCATGCTCGGCGGCGGCTGACTCGACCACATCCGGGTAAATGGTGCCCTGAGCGAGCCAGGGCGTATGCGACAGATCCCCCGCTGCGCGCTCGAACACGCGAATGAAGGTCTCGCCGATAATGCTTCGCTTGCGCTCCGGGTCCTCCACGCCTTGGAGTGCGTGAAGGAATTCATCGCCCGCATCTACTACCTGCAGATTCAGCGGCAGCGCGTTGCCACTGCGCGCATCAAAGGCGGCGCGCACCTCATCGACCTCGGCGAGGCGCAGCAGGCCGTTATCCACCATCACGCAGCGCAGTTGATCGCCAATGGCGCGATGCAGGAGCGCCGCCATGACACTCGAATCCACGCCGCCGGAGAGCGCCAGGATGACCCCATCATCGCCGACACGCGCACGAATCCCGTCAATCGACTCACGCGCGATTTCCTTCGTCGTCCAACCACGACCGGCAGCACACAGTCCATGCACGAAGCGTTCGAGAATCAGCTTTCCCTGCGGCGTGTGGGTGACCTCGGGATGAAACTGCAAGCCGAAGAAGCGCCCCTGCACATCTTCCATGGCCGCGATGGGCGCATTCGCCGAACTCGCGGTAACCCTGAACCCCGGCGGCAAGACTTCAACCCGATCTGCATGACTCATCCACACCTGCATGGATTCGCCCTCGCTGCCTGGCAAGAGGCCGGATTCTCCGACTCTGGAGACCTCCGCCTGACCGAATTCGTGCGAACCACTGGTGGCGATCGCACCGCCACACTGACGCGCGAGCGCCTGCATGCCATAACAGATGCCGAGCACGGGTACGCCGAGCGAGAGCAGCGGCTCGGGAATCCTGGCGGACTGCGCCTCGATTGCCGACTCCGGACCGCCACTCAAGATGACCCCGGCCGGCCTGGCGGCGCGAAACGCCTGCTGGTCGCTGCGCCAACTCAGAATCTCGCACCAGGTTTCGAGTTCACGCACCCGCCGGGCGATGAGCTGCGTGTACTGGGAGCCGAAATCGACGACCAGAATGCCGCGCCTGTGGCTCTCAGGCTGCTCGGTGCGGGGTCCTTTCGGACTACCGGGCGGAGGACTACCGGACGGGGTAATTCGGTGCCTCCTTGGTGATGCTGACATCGTGCACATGCCCCTCGGCAAGGCTCGCGCTGCTGACCTGCACGAAGTTCGCCTTGCCACGCAACTGCTCGAGTTGCTCGCATCCGGTATAGCCCATGGCGGCGCGAATGCCGCCTGCGAGTTGATGAATGATAGGTGCCGCCGGACCCTTGTAGGGCACCCGGCCCTCGATGCCCTCGGGGACGAACTTGCCCGGCGCGGGCTGCACTTCCTGAAAGTAGCGGTCACTTGATCCCTGTGGCTGAGACATGGCACCGAGCGAGCCCATACCGCGATACGCCTTGTAGGTGCGCCCCTGATACAGCTCGATGTCGCCCGGTGCCTCTTCGGTACCCGCGAGCAATCCGCCGATCATGGCCGCATGGGCACCGGCCGCGATGGCCTTGGCAATGTCTCCGGAGTAGCGAATGCCACCGTCGGCTATGACGGGAACCTCACGCTCACCGGCCTCTTCGGCCACATCCGAAATAGCCGTAATCTGCGGCACACCCACGCCCGTAACCACCCGCGTCGTACAGATGGAACCCGGCCCTATGCCCACCTTGACGGCATCGGCACCAGCATCAATGAGCGCCCGCGCGCCCTCCGATGTGGCCACGTTTCCGGCGATCACATCGAGCTTCGGGCAAGACTGCTTGATCAGGCTCAGCCGATCCAGAACCCGCGTCGAATGACCGTGTGCAGTATCAAGCACCAGAGCGTCCACGCCCGCCTCGACGAGCGCCGCCACCCGCTCATCCGTATCCTGCGCCGTGCCGATGCCCGCGCACACCCGCAGCCGTCCCTGCTCATCCTTGCACGCGTCGGGAAACATCTCCGACTTCTCCATGTCCTTGACGGTAATGAGACCGCGCAATTCAAAGTCCTCGTTCACAATCAGCACCTTCTCGATGCGGTGCTCGTGCAGCAGATCGCGGATGTGCTGGGTCGAGGCGGATTCAAGCGCCGTCACCAGGCGCTCTTTCGGGGTCATGGCATCGCCCACCTTCTTGCTCATCTGCTTCTCGAAGCGCACATCACGCCGGGTGACTATGCCGAGCAGCGTCTTGCCCCGAGTTACAGGTACGCCGGAGATGCCGTGCTCGCGAGTGAGTTGCAGCAGCGCCCCCACGCTCGCATCAGGGCCAATGGTGATGGGGTCGCGAATGATGCCCGCCTCGTATTTCTTGACGGTGCGCACTTCGCGCGCCTGCAGGTCGATGGACATATTCTTGTGGATGACACCGATGCCGCCCTCCTGCGCGAGGGCAATTGCCAGGCGCGATTCGGTGACCGTGTCCATGGCTGCGGACACCAGCGGAATGCTCAGGTCTATGTTGCGCGTCAGGCGGGTCCTGAGGTCAACATCGGAGGGGAGTATTCCGGAGAGCGCGGGCACCAGCAGGACATCATCAAAGGTCAGTGCCCGTCCAGCCTTGAGCATCGGATTGCCTCACGCACAAAAACAAATACTACAACATTCCGTCAGTCTTTCGTTGCAGAAGAACGCGAGACAGGAGCTGTGCGCGAGTCCGGGAGCACAAGAATCACCACGAGAATCGGCACAGGATGGGGGATTGGCTCCGCCTGCTGGGCTCGAACCAGCGACCCGCTGATTAACAGTCAGCTGCTCTACCTACTGAGCTAAGGCGGAATCGAAAGCGTTCAGGCGGTGCATTGTACCTTGTGTTGCATGTTCGGGTGTTGCATGTTCGCGAATCTCGCAGTTGCGGTGGATTGATAGCGCCCGCTCACGCCTCGGTTGACACTCGGCAATGGACAACTCACACTGAAATTCCCTCCCTGGCAAGCATTCACAAGGCGACCTGATCTGCTCGGGCAGGCGAACTCATGCAATCCGCTCAATTCAAGGTAGATGCCGCACTGCTCCGGGAATTGGGCGAGCGCCTGATTGGCCGGGCGCACATCGCCCTGGCTGAACTGGTCAAGAATGCCTACGATGCGGATGCCCACACGTGCCGAATAGACATTGAAGACGATCGTATTGTGGTGACGGACGACGGCCATGGCATGACGGAGCGAGAGTTCCACGATATCTGGCTACGAGTTGGCACCACCCACAGGGCACAGCAACAAATCTCGCCGGGTCTCGCCCGACAACTGACCGGCTCCAAGGGAATAGGCCGCTTGTCCGCCCAGTTCCTGGCGGCAAGGATGGAGCTGTGCAGCAGCGCACAGTCTTCTTCCGGTCAGGTGTTGTGCGCAGATGTGGACTGGCGGACGATCCGCAGTGGCGCGGATGTTGAAACCGTCAAGGTGCGGTGGGAATCGAGACAACAGACAAGACGCTACGCAGATGGCTCCCGCAACGGAACACAGATCATCCTCCGTGGTCTGCGGACAACCTGGGATTCACAGGCCATCAACGCCTTGGGCAACGAACTGTGGGTGTTACGCTCTCCCTTCCGGGATGTCCACCACACGAACAGGACCGCATACGACTTTCAGGTTGACCTGAACGCGCCCGGTATCTCGAGCGCCAGGGACGCGTTTGACGAGAAGCGTGAAGCCCTCTTCTCCAACTGGAAAGCACGTATTACCGGCTCTCTGGAAGGTGGACTTGATTTCGGGCGTGGCGGAGGAGCGTCGGTACAGGTCGAATTCAGGAAGGGCTACCCGGATGGCTCGCAGAAAACCCACACCTTCCGCGAACCCCTTGATTTTCCGCTGAGTCGAACACCCACATCACGGGGTCAGCCGGGCGACGACCCGGCCTCTCGTCCCGTGCCACCGTGCCTCGATCAGGCCCGTTTCGAGGTGCTGATATTCAAGACCCAGGGGCGTCAGCCGGGTGGAATCCCTGTAAACGATATGCGCGACTACTTGCGCAAGTTCGGCAACGTATCCGTGTATGACGCAGGCTTTCGCTTGCCTTACTACGGCTCATCAAGCGATATGGGCGGCCAGGACTGGCTTGATGTCGCTATCGATCAAGGCAGGCGCCTGACCATATCGGAGTTGTTGCCTGCCAAACTGAGAATATCGGAGCGCTATCTCCTCGACCTCCCCGCTCCAGGGCGCATTTTCGGGGCCGTTGACGTGAACACCAACCACGAGCGGCATATTCTCGAACAACGAGGCAGAGCCGACGATTGCCTGCGAATTCAGCCCGGACGGGATCGTCTGGTGCCAAACGATGCGTTCAGTCAACTGCGTGACTTCGTGCGTTTTGGCCTGGATTTGTACGCGAATCGCTACCGGGCGCTGGCAGACAGGCAGATTCGGAACAGACAGAGAATCGAGCAGCCATCTCGCGTGGTAACGGAAGCCACCCGGATTCTCGAAAGGAACAAGGCACAGGTGCCAGATGAGGCCTACACAGAGATCAAGCGCGAGCTGATTCGCGTAGATAGAGCCATTCGCATCGAGAAGAAGGCTCCGGATAGCGGGGCGGCGATTCTCGGCCCACTCGCGACGGCTGGAATGGCCGCTCTGGCCATGGAGCATGAAATTGCCCGCGAGGCAAGTCTGGTCGCAGATGTTGCTGACACACTGCAAGAGCTGCTGGACGAAAACCCGTCTCCACGGCTCGAGAAAGCAACGATCAGTTTGCGCACGTTCAACGAACGATTCAACTCCTACAGGCAGCTCTTTTCGCCACTGGCTGATGCGGAAGATCGGGAAGCCACCCGGCGCTTGTCGGTTTCCATGATTGTCGGCCAGATGGTTACGGCCGTGCGGGTGCGCATGCCGCGGGTAGCGTTTGACCTCGGCGGCATCCCGCGGGATTTGCACTTTCCTGTCGGTGCTTTTGTCGAATGGAGCGCGATCATTCAGAACATCATGTTCAATGCCTGGGATGCCATGCTTGACACAGAGCACCGCGCGATACGCCTTGATGGCGCAATCGAGCGACGGCGGCAATGGCTCCGCATAAGTGATACCGGCACCGGGCTGGCGATGCCGCTGGAAGCTGCCGACATTCTTTTTGAACCATTCGAGCGACGGACGAAGATAACGCATGCCAATCGTTCCATCGCCCTGGGTGGACAGGGGCTCGGGCTGGCTATCGTCAGAATGATCGCCAGGCACAGGGGAGCAGAGGTGCGTTTTGTGATGCCGCCGAGCGGATTCTCGACAACCATGGAAATTGCCTGGAAAGGATAATGTGATGTCAACAGAGATGAAGATACTGATCTGCGACGATCGTGAAGAAGCCTGCGAGGGCGCAAAATCGAAGCTGACCGAGGTGAGTCAGGCGGACAATGTGGCGCTGCTCTTTGGTGACGCACTGCGACAGGCGATCAGGAAACTGTTCGAGGAGGCGAAGAAGGCTCTCGAGAGCGGCTCTGATGCACATCGGATCGAGCATCCTGAACAATTTACCAATGTCGATCTGGTGATTTTCGACAACAACCTTGCCGAGCTCGAGTTTGGTGGCGCGCGACTGACGGCAGAGTCGGTTATTGGATACCTCAGAGCCTTCACGGATATTCCCTACATCATCTCGCTCAACAAGAGGCCAAATGTCGACTTCGATCTGCAGCACCTGTTTGGCGATAGCAGTTCGGTCGCTGATCTTGCGTTGAACACGCCTCATTTGGCGAAATCAAGGCTGTGGGGCGGGCAAGACGACAAGTTTGCCCCCTGGTATTGGCCGTGTTTGTCTGATGCTGTCGGTAACCGGAGACGGCAGATTGGTTGTGTGCGCGAAAATCCGAGGGCTCCCGTCTGGAGTGCGCTGAACTTCCCGGATGAAGCGACCGACTACATGTCGCATCGATCAAAGGCGCTCGCATCACAATCGAGCGCCATTCAGAAGGTCACCTTTCGGGATGTATTCGAGGCCAATGAATCGCTCGACCCGGAAACCATAGAGAAGATCGGAAAGTGTGACGAGAAGTCTTGCTCATGGGCTATTGAAGCTGTTTGTCGGACAGCCGCTGCTGATGTGGAACGGTGGCTGCGACGCGAAATTCTCGCTCCTCAGGACGTATTGATCGACCTGCCGCATCTGGTTGTCCGAAGGCCCTCCGTACTCGGCAAGGAATCAGGAAATTTGAGCGCCTGGAACGGGGTGACCACTTGCCAATCGCCTCCCTACGGACTGAATCGGGATGCCTACGAGAGATGCGTGGAGAAAAACATGCAGTTCAAGCCCGATTTCTGGCTTCCATACCCCTGCTTCTGGTGGCCCAGGATCAAGGCAGACGAGGAATTGCGTCGTCAATTCTTTGCATCGAAGGAGGAGTGGCCGGATGCTGTGTTTTGCGAAGACATCTCCGCCTTTGTGGAAATGGATGCCGCGAATTTGCAGGAGATTGATGTCGATATCGGCGGATCCTGGCGTCGGCGATATGTTGCACGGCGGGATCAGGGTATTCGGTTTTCTCCGCTCAGTCGAATCGTGGAATCCTCGGAATGACGAGTGAACAGAAGGCGAAGAGGAAGGCTCTTGATGAATTGGTCAAGCCCTACGCGGAGCTGGGCATTGCGCAATGGGGGGAATTGAACTCAAAGGAACAAGGAGAAGCAGAGGAAGCACTCGGCGGGCGCGTTGACATAGCCACGAATGCGCCTCAGGCCAACAGGGCTATAAACAAGCCTTTCGAGCCGGGTTCACGTGCAAAACTGCTGCTCATCCCAATGCCGCACCCACCGAAAAGGGCATTCCGAGCGTTTTTCGCTCTCGTGAAAAACACCCGCGGAGATCCATCTTTCGACATGGTGATACTGCCAGCCAACGAGGGTTGCCCTGTCGCATTCAGGTTCGAACCTGGCGAACAAGAGAGTTCCACGCACAAATATGAACATGTTCAGCTGAGTCGGAAAATTGGCCACAAAAGCATACAGCTGCCGAACATCCCGGAGTGGATACCGGACAGCTATCCGGCATTTCCCATCCCGAGCAACGACCTGGCGAGCAGGTTCCTGACCATGCTGATCGCAATGCATGGATACCCGGAGAAGGTTGAAGATTTACTGGAAAAAATGTTCAAAGGCAAAAGAGAGCGCAATTATCAGCAGTTGATGAAGAGCATGCTCGGAGGTTCCCCTGACGGCTAAATCTCGATCGCATCAAGAAATCGACGATAACAGCGAACATAGTTGCCCTTTACCCTCGGCGCAAGCGGGCTGATCGCATCGGCAAGCCTCCCGTTGCTCAACCTGTCATGGATTTCCTGAATGTTGCGCTTGGGCGAGAAGATGCAGTAGATGCCATGGGAAGGAATCGCGCCGCTGTGATCAAGCACGACGCGGGGCATTCTGGACAGTTCCGGCACGAGCAACTTGGGTGCCACCCAGTCCGATGCCTGAATCCGGTCAATCGTTCGATACCAGGGAGCGCCATTGCGGACAATATAGCGATTCTCGAGGCGTTCCCTGAAGCGTTCGAGCCGAGCCAGGAGCAGTGGAAACGCCTGAATGTCAATCAAGGTTCCCTCCGTATCAAACGGAGCAATCACCCGCCGACCGCTTGCTCGAATGTGGTCGGCACGAATATTGCGGGTGTCAATCCAGGAATGCATCAACTCGGATTCAACTTCGCTATCGCCAGGATTGAGCAGAAAAGCCTCCGCGACACCAAGGGCAGGGCCAACGCGAATGGTGCACCCCAGTTCGGCAAGCGTTTCGCCGCGCTTGCGTCGTCTTCGACTCATGGGTTTCGGTTGCGGGCTACGGGAGGCCAGCAAGATGTCGGGATACACATACACATCCCGCTGAAACACATCTTGCGGGTGCCCGGCTCCTGTCGTCTCGATGTCCATCACGGGCAGCCATTTTTGCCGGAAGGCTTCGCCATAGCCAGCATATCTCCACCGATCGGAGCAGATGAATCCGCACCGGCCCTCGGGAGCGAGAAGCGCGAAGGAGCGGTCGAGAAAAGGCAAGCACAGATCGCCACGCGCAACCTCTTTCGACAAGTGATCGGTATAGGCAGACTTCAGCGGCAGCGGCAATTTGGACCACCTCACATAGGGTGGATTACCGACTACATGAGTGAAGTCGGCGTTGGTCAGGCGCGCAAGCAGGAAGTCTCCGGTCGTCACCCAGGCGCGGGCACAGTTTCGTGCCAGTGTTCGGCGGATACCGTGCACAAGCAGCTTCCTGACCAGGCGTTTGCGCGCCTTGGCAGCCTCCTCGGGCACGAGTTCGAACGCCGTTATTCGCTCACGGAGACATTCGATAGTGGCTTCGTGCCCGTGATATGCCAGGGAATCGACAAGCCGTGATGCCGCTTCTTCAAGAAACGCACCGTCGCCGGCCGCAGGCTCGAGCAGGCGGGCGCGGGAGAGATCCTCGGTGGCTATCCATCCGATCGAATCAAGAACACGATTCACCGTCGCTGGCTTTGTATACACTCCACACAGATTGTGAAGGTCTCTGGCGACCTGAGACGGGCTGATGTTGGTATCGGGATTGTACGCAGGCATAGGCGGGTTTGAACTGGGACTGGAGCGCTCAGGCCACCGCACGATATTCATGAGTGAGAAGGACACCCGGGCGTTGGCCGTGATTCGTCATCGCTTTCCTCGTGTCGCGATAGATACAGATGTCACCACACTCAGGTCGCTGCCCGGGGAAACTGAAGTCGTCACAGCGGGCTTTCCCTGCCAGAATCTGGCCATGGCGGGCGACAAGTCTGGCCTGAAGGGCAAAAAGAGCCGGATAATCGACAGTCTCTTCCGCTTGCTCAAAGAGCAGCGCGTTCCCTGGGTTGTCATCGAAAACGTGTACTTCATGCTCCACCTGGCCGGAGGTGCCGCAATGCACCAGCTTCTCGAAAGCCTTGAAGAGCTCGGCTACCGCTGGGCCTATCGCGTGGTCGAAAGTCGTTCATTCGGGTTGGCGCAAAGGCGCCGAAGAGTGTTCATAGTAGCCAGCCAGTGCGAAGACCCGCGCAACGTGCTGCTTTCCGACGACATACCGGAACCAGATTGGCCGCAGGTCGATCTCGGCAAGCCGATTGGATTCTACTGGACAGAGGGACGATCCGGCCACGGCATCACAGCCGATGCGGTGCCACCCCTGAAGGCGGGGTCGGGGTTGGGCATTCCTTCGCCGCCAGCAGTTTTGCTCCCCAGCGGACGAGTCGTCACCCCTCCGATAGAAGTCTGTGAACAGCTACAGGGGTTCCCCGGGGATTGGACATCGGCATTGCAAGACCCCGGCAACAAGCGGTTTCGCTGGCATCTGGTGGGAAATGCGGTATCCGTACCCGTTGCAGGGTGGATTGGACGCAAGCTGGAAAATCCCGAGCAATACGATTCGAGCAAGGACACGCCCCTGACTGAAGGCTCGCGCTGGCCAACTGCGGCCTGGCACATGGGCGGCCAGAGAATGACAGCGCGAGTCTCGGAGCACATCCTGTGCTGCCCTCCGGGGAGACTCTCCGCATTCGCCACGGAAGAATGGCCCGATCTGTCATTGCGCGCCCTGAGAGGGTTCGTGCGCCGCGCTCGGGAAGGCCGACTTCGATATCCGGGCGGATTCCTGCAGGCTCTTGAAGCGAATTCCGAAGCAGTTGCGGTGGATTGATAGCGCCCGCTCACGCCCGCGCCTCGGTTATTCCCAGCAACTCGAGCGCCTCGTCTGCGCTGTGCGCCTTGATGAGCAGATCCGGTGCGCCCGAGTCCGCGAACCCACAAGTCACGAAGCGCCTGCACACGCGCTCGAACTCGCACCAATAGCCGTCCGGATCAATCAGCACCAGCGGCTTGGCGTGTTCATGCGCGAACCGGGACACGATGACCTCGAGGATTTCATCCAGAGTGCCATAGCCTCCAGGCAGGGCGATAAAGGCATCCGCCCAGTCAGCCATGACGCGCTTGCGCTCGGCGAGATTGGGCCGGTGCTCGACATTCACCCCCGGATTGCCGGTCACCGTCATGTCGAAGCCCGGCGGCACCACGCCGGTCACCCGGCCTCCACCGGCAACCGCAGCATCGGACAACGCGCCCATCAGTCCACTCCCGCCGCCGCCATACACGAGTCCCACATCGGCTCTGGCCAGCAGTGCACCGAGATGCCGCGCCTGCTCAACATAGGCGGCTTGCGCCCCGTCTCGCGTACCGGCGAACACGCATACCTCACGCACAGACACGAGCGCAGGCCGGAGCGGCAATCAGCGCGTTGCCCTGCCAATGCCCAGGCAATCAGGCGGTGCGCGCCGTGTCGGCACCCGAAGCCGCACTGTCATGGCTGTTGAAAATATCCATGTCCAGCTTGTTCTCGCTGCGCGCCACCGCCGCCGACACCATGCCGTCACCGCACACGTTGATGGCGGTGCGCATCATGTCGAGCAGTCGGTCAACGCCGAGAATCAGCGCGATACCTTCCACCGGCAGACCCACCTGGCCGAGCACCATGGTAAGCATGATGATGCCGGCGCTCGGCACCGCAGCGGTGCCGATGGAGGCGAGCGTCGCCGTCAGCACGACTACCAGATAACTTGATGCACTCAGGTCAATGCCATAGAAGCCGGCGATGAAAACGGTCGCCACGCCCTGCATGATGGCCGTGCCATCCATGTTGATGGTGGCACCCAGAGGAATGGAAAAAGATGCAACATCATTGTGTACGCCGAGCTTCTCCTTCACGGTGCGCAGGGTCACCGGCATGGTCGCGCCGGACGAGGAAGTGGAGAAGGCGACCAGCAGAGGCTCCCTCATGCGGCGTATGAAGTCGATGGGGTTGACCCGCACCAGCAGATACACCAGCAGGGCGTAGGTCACCATCAGGTGAATGCCAAGACCGAGCATCACGGTAAAGAAGTACTTCGCGAGGTCGAGTATCTGGCCAATGCCGATTTCGGCAAACAGATTGGCCATCAGACAGAAGACCCCGACAGGCGCGGCCTGAATGAGCAGCGTGATGAGGTTCATCATCACTTCATTGAAGTTGTCGAAGAAGGTTCGCACCTTGGCACCAGACTCGCCGCTGCGGGCGATGACGAACCCCAGCAACAAGGCAAACACGATGATTTGCAGCATGTTCGCCGTGGCCATGGCGGCAACCGGGTTGCTCGGCACCATACCGATGAGCACATCGCGAATGGGACGTGCTTCCGGCGGAGCAAATTCGACAGTCCCGGAGGCGGAAGCGCCTGCTCCCGGGTCTATGGTCACCGCCAGCACCAGCGCCATGCTGACAGCGGCCCCGGTGGTGAACAGGTACAGGCCGATGGTCTTGCCGCCGAGTCGCCCGATACTGCTGCCTTCACTCAGGTTCGCGGCACCACAGACGATGGAGACGAACACCAGTGGCACCACCATGAGCTGCAGGAGCGCTATGAAAATCTTGCCGCCGATATAGAAAACCTGGTTGACGAACAGATCGTAAAACCAGCTCTGCGGGTCGAGATTGCTCATCTGAAACAGCGAGCCGATCAGTAATCCGGCGCCCATGCCGATGAGAATGCGGTAGGTGAGATTCACAGTAAGGTCTCCTTGAAGGGTTCAGGACGATTGGGTATTCAGGATGTGTGCGAGGATTGCATAGCCTCCAGTTCCCGCCGAATCCTCGCGGCATGGTCTTGCAGCACGGAGAAATCCTCGAAGTCTCTGGCATGGAACCCAAGCTCCAGGCCTTGATAACGGGGCAGGACGTGATAGTGCAGATGGAAGACCGACTGGCCAGCTTCGCGCCCGTTCAACTGCGCGATCATGATGCCGGGTGCCTCGAAGGCGGTGCGCACGGCGCGCGCCACCAGTTGCGTTGTGATGATGGTGGCGGCCAGCTCGTCGGCTGGAATCTCGAAGAGGTTTTCGGCGGGATGTCTGGGAATCACCAGCGTGTGTCCCGGCACTTGCGGCATGGCATCCATGAAAGCGAACGTGCGCTCGTCCTCATACACGGTTGCAGCCGACGCTTCACCACGCAGGATTCTGGCAAAAATATTGTCGTGTGCATAACCCACGCTGGATTCCCTACCGAAGATTGACTGGATGGCCCGGAAGCCATTCGGGCTGAAACAGGTGCCTATGATACCTGTGCCTCGGTCTGATGTTTTGCGCACGGCCTTGAAATATGTTGTGATCAATCCATCTGTGGACTTGATCAGAGCAGCGAAAGGATGTCGGACGAATATGTGGCGCTGCGCCAGTTGTGCGAGCGCTATGTCGATGCAGTCAATCGTCGAGCTGGCGCGGACTGGAGCGCTACCTGGGCACCGGATGCCGTCTGGGACCTCGGCAACGGGCCGGTTGCAGGCCGCGAGGCAATTCTGGCGACCTGGCAGGCGGCCATGGCTGGCTTCCCGCATGTCGTCATGTGGGTGCATCCAGGCGTGGTGGATTCGGTAACAGGCGATACGGCGAAGGCCAGGTGGTACCATCAGGAGATACTGCACCTCGCCGATGGCTCTCGGCAGGTGGGCATGGGTGTCTATCGAGATCAGTATGTGCGGCTTGATGGCGAGTGGCGATTTGCTGTACGCAAGTACGATCTGCTGTACTTCGGGCCGCCTGACCTGAGCGGCGCTTTCAATCCCTGCCCTTCAGACTGAAGGACGCAATACACTCGAGATGCCAGGCCGAATCCCGGAGAACTTTGTCCGTTCACTGCTCGACCGAGCAGACATCACCGAGTATCTGGGAACTGAACTCAAGCTCACCAAAAAAGGGCAGGACCATTGGGCCTGCTGCCCCTTCCATCAGGAAAAGACGCCTTCCTTCAAGGTGTCCAGCGAGCGTCAGAACTATTATTGTTTCGGCTGCAAGGCGAGCGGCAACATCATCGGCTACATCATGGACCGCAACAACCTCGATTTCGTGGCGGCAATCGAGACGCTGGCCGCCCATTACGGACTCGAGGTACCGCGCGAGGGCGGCGATTTCAAGCGCCCGGATGAAGACATCTACAAGATGCTCACGCGCGCCACCGAGTGTTTCGCATCCTGGCTGAAGGCGAAGGCGGGGCAGCCAGCAAGAGACTATCTCAAGGAGCGTGGTGTCAAACCGAAGTCAACGAGTCAATTCGCGCTCGGTTTCGCGCCCCCTTCCTGGGACAGCTTGCTGAAGAAACTCGGTGGCTCGGACGAGCAGCGAGACCTGCTCCTCAAGGCGGGTCTGATTCGACGCAGCGATTCGGGCACTTTCTACGATATGTTTCGTGGACGCCTCATGTTCCCGATTCGTGACCTGCGCGGGCGGGTCATCGGGTTTGGCGCTCGCGCACTCGGCGATGAACAGCCAAAGTACCTCAACTCACCGGAAACGCCCGTCTTTCTCAAGGCACGCGAACTCTATGGCCTGCACGAAGCCCGCCAGGCCGAGCGTCGCATCGAGATGCTGGTGTTGGTGGAAGGCTATACGGATGTGGTCACCCTGCATCAGGCGGGCATCACCAACGCCGTGGCAACCCTCGGCACGGCGGCGAACGAGCAGCACTTTGAAACCCTGTTTCGCTACACGGATGAACTGGTGTGTTGCTTTGACGGCGATTCGGCGGGCCGCTCGGCGGCGCAAGCGGCCATGTTGCAGGCCATCCCCGGCCTGAAGACGAGCAAGAAGCTGAGGTTCGCCTTTCTGCCCGATGGAGAGGACCCGGACAGTCTGGTCTCCGCACATGGAGCGGATGCCCTGCGCCAACGCCTGTCGAGTTCGCAGGTGTTTTCAGACTACTTCTTCAGCGCGTTCGAACAGGGACTCAACCTGCACACGATGGAGGACCGGGCCACGCTGTCACGCCTGGCCAGCCCGCACATAGAGCGTCTTCCCAAGGGCACACTCAAGGAGCTCATGCGCGCGCAGCTCGCCGAGAAAGTAGGCGCACCCTCTGCGCCACCGGTGCCAAGCGTGACGCAGCATCCGGCAACCCGTTCGGCACAACGACCCGCCAGGCGAAACAAGGTGCAGGCGCTGCGCCAGCGCATGCTCGGCATCCTGATCAAATACCCCAGGTTCCTCGCCAATCTCGATGAGTCCCTGCAACAGGCGCTGAGTACGGAGCGAGGCGACGGCCTGAGCGCACTCGTTGCCTACCTGCAGAAGAATCACAACGCGGAGCTCGCCGAGGTGCGCGGCTTCTTTCACAACAGCGAGCATGGGGCAGCGATTCAGGAAGCGGCGAGTGCGAAGTTTGCGCTCGACGGAGACCCACTGTTCAACGAATTCGAGGTGGGCGCGCGCAAAATTGCCACCCATATCGCACGTGATGAGGCAAAGCGGGCGTTACGTGAGCGGCTGCGGACGACTTCGAGCGATGGTGACGCGAGCGTGTGACGGGGGGGGGGGGGGGGGGGGGGGGGGGGGGGGGGCTAAAGACAAGCCAACCAGGCACCTGCCTGTAAAACCTGTGGCACCCTTCGGAATGGGAATGCTCAATTTGAACTTATACCTCTGACCACGGACACCAGAAGACAGTTTGTGAACCTCCTGATGAACATGGCACCTACAAAGAGCTGCAGGTGCCTTGTTCATGCTCAGCAAATGCATCCAGCCATAACTACACTATCATCATGGCTTATGGTTCCATTTGACAGTTAGAGTCTGAACTTGATGGCCGTCACATACACAGTGGCAGTATCGTACACGGTTGGATACGTGTTGCCATTACCAAGCGCCGGACCAGCACCGGAAAAAATCGGGGCTTCTTCACCAAACAGGTTCAGTATGCTGCCACGCAACTCGATACGGTCATCGAAAAGAAAATAACTTGCGTTCAAGTCAAGATAATTGACCGTATCAAATTTGCGCTCCAGCGTGTCTTCCCTATTGTCATTATCCGTCGCACCAAAGTAGCGCCAAGTCGCATTTACATCAAGGTTCCAGGGTGTCGCCCAATTTGCGGCCAAGCGATGACGATATTCGGGATTTGGTGCGTCGCACTCGTTACCGAAAAAGCCGGCACACTCGATAGCATCTGCGCCTGGATATGGAACAGTGTCCAATTGATCAAGGAAGGTCGCGGCATAGTTCAATTCAACCGAATGAGGTCCAATGTCGAATCCATACACGATCTGAACATCTATGCCCTTCGTTTCCAACTCGGCAATGTTGAGATTCGTCTGCTGGAAGCCGACACCGGGGGTGCCCGCCGCCAAAGAGCCAGACGAAGACCGGCGAATCAAGTTGCAAAAGGCTGGATTACCTGTAGCAAGACAGTTGTCGAGCGTGGTCTGTGCAGGAATACCATCTTCAATTGCGTCCTCAACGAGAATTGTGAAGTAGTCAACACTCACAGACAAGCCATCCATCGGTTCGACAATCACGCCGAAGGTGACCGTATCAGCTTTTTCCGGCTCAAGAAGTGGGTTGCCACCTGTCAATGACTGAGTTTGACCCGATATTACGTCAAATATTCTGCCGTATTGTTCAGCGGTCACTCCGGTATTCTGGCACGCTGCGAGTGATGCAATTGGTGCATCCGTAGCACAAGGATCGGTCAACTGAACACCGTTGGCGTTGGTACCTGCAGGACTGAGGTTTGGCAGGTTGGTGTTCTGCCCTTCATACAATTCAATCACGTTGGGGGCACGTACAGCGCGCTGGAACTGGGCACGGAAACGCAACATATCATTTGGTATCCAAGCCAGCGACAGGCCGTAGGTATCGGCATCGAATGGATTACTTGTGTTGTTACCGGTTGCCTCGTAATCAGAGTAGCGATATTGCCCACGGAAGGTGAGTTCCTGCGCAAATGGAGCACCAGACAGGAGCGGAACTTCAACCTCAGCGAAGAGTTCTGACACTTCGATTTCGCCATTGATCGGCAGGGTCGCGCCACCGACACCCGTGAATCCCCCACCGGGGACTTGACTGATTTCATCCGGACGCGCACCAAGCTCATCTGTACGCATCTCAGCACCAATCAGGAAACCCACACCATAGTCAGCCGACGGCAATTTCAAGCCATAGTCACCAAGGTTTGCCTGAAGCGTACCACCCCAGGCAGACTGCGAGGTAGAACCATTCACAAGCCCAACACCGTGCAGAAAGGCTGTCTGTTCTGGTGTCACCAGACTCTCTCCTCCCGAACCACGCTGAAAAATGTTGTATGGAACACAGCCGCCTGACGAGTCCATACAAACCGGATTACCGTCGGCATCAGTAGTTACCAGAAGTGCCTGCTGGAGGTTTGCCACCACGAAATCGTTGGTGGACTCGCTTTGATCCCGGGTTTCGGCTACCTGAACAAAGGCTTCCCAGCCCCAAACGTCAGCAACGGTGCCACGAAGCCCGGTAACTACGCGAAATGCGCTATTTTCAAGGCGAGAGTTACGGGGGCCACCTTCGACATTCCTGTGCGAGGCTGTAATACCACTAACTGTTGTACCAGCCGCAATGGCATCCGCACTACAACCAAATATGTCAGTGAATGCCAGTGTGCCTGGGTTGCCTTGAATGAGCGGGTTGTCGCAATTTATGTCATAAGCCCCAATGCCGAAAGAAGCAGTCGGTGCAATTTGCGCATCGCTAAAGTTGTTGACGTAGGAAATGTCGGCAAATGCCTCAATTTCGTCAGTCACTGCCATGTAGCCCTTACCGTAAATGCTATAGCGCTCAGATGGACGCTGAAAGAAATTAAACGGCCCAAAGTTGAAGGTATTATCGGGGTTGCCTCCTGGCCAAGCATTGATGCTTCCGTCCTCTTCCTGAAAGGCAAATCCACCAGGCCCTCCAAATAAACGGTAGTTCGCCGAACCAACACACCCGAACCCACCATGACTGTTAGGGCCATCCGACTGACCGAGTGTACACCCGGAGAACACGCGGTCAGCCTGCAAGATCGCCTCTCGGTCTTCGTAGGAAAAGAAAAGAGTCGCATTACCACGCCCGTCATCTGTATTAACGCCTATCAGGCCGTGAATAAAGGTCTCATCGCCATCCCAAGTACTACCGGGGGCGGGCTGACCACCGGCCTGAAGAACCTGCTCCCAGAAGCCATCATCGTTCGAGTTATACGATGTCCCGAATTGATAGCCGAATTCAACGCCTTCAAAATCTCGCTTGAGGACAAAGTTGGCGACACCGCCAACAGCATCCGAACCATACACCGCCGAGGCGCTACCAGTAAGAATGTCAACACGCTCGACTAGTTGCAACGGAATGACATCAAGATTGGCAGAACTTATAACAGAAGAACCGTAAGGAAGGCGACGCCCGTCAATGAGCACCAATGTTCGCTGAGAACCCAAACCGCGTAGATTGAGGGTGGCTGTCCCCGAAGCGCCGTTTGACACTTCTGAAGCCTGTCCCGCAAACACCTGTGGCAAGACATTGACGAAATCCTCGATACGGACATTGCCACGGAGCGCACCTTCTTCGCCAGTGACGCTCAGCACCGGTGTCGCAGACGCGAGGTTCGGGTTGGTGTTCAGACGGGAGCCTATGACTACGACTTCCTCGATGTCTTCGCTCGCTTGTGCATCCTCTTCCGCGAACGCCGACGAAGAACCAACACTGAACAGCGGAAGCATGGCAAACAGCACAAAGCCAAGCTTATGCCCCCCCCCTATTTTTGAAAGATTCATATTCATTAAACAACTCTCCTTTGTGAAGTGTCTCAAAACATGTTTTTGTATCACGTAACAATCAACCGTCCGAGCAACCGTCCGAGCCCCCATCCGAGCTATCTGGCATCTGCTACTCTCTGTCCCCTTTGGAAACACCTTGGTGGCTGATAACGACTTGAACTTTGATTATATCAAATGTTCAGTAAGTGTGTGCTCGTTTGGGCTCGTTCACTCGAGACAATTCCGAAGTTACGAGTAGGTGTCCGAGGTGGGCAGCAGTTGGGCGCTGCATTCGGATGCGTTTCTGGTAGAAGTTGATGCGGACGAAGTGGAGGGCGGTGCTCTGCTGCCATCGACCTCGGCGCGCGCGTGGCGGCTGTGCACTGCCTTGGAGGTTCAGATGGGAGCGCTGTCGTCACCGCTTTCCGGGAGAGTCGAGCTGGGTTTGCGTTTTGATGGTGGAGATGCCGCCTATGACGGGGGTGTGGAAGTAGGCGGGAGCCTCGCCTACGTGAATCCTGATGCTGGTATCGAGGTGCAGCTGCGGGGTCGGTGGATGACATCACTGCAATCCACACGAGCGGATGAACGCGGTGTCAGCCTGAATCTCACCTACGATGCGGGGATGATGAATCGCGGTTGGATGCTGACGGCCTCGCCGGAGTGGGGTGAGACATCGACGGGTACGGGGAGCCTGTGGGACAGCGTGGAGTCCTTGGGTGCAGTGGGGGTTGGCGGCTTGCGGGCGGGCGAACCTGCACTGCGGCTGCCACCTCGCTCTCGCTCTCGGCATCGCCGCCGTCAGCGCTCGCAAAAGCGTCTCCCGAACCACGCTCGCCGAACTCGTCGATGCGCTCGCAAAGGCCCACAGGTCCCGAAGATAGCGTTCGCCACCCGGTCGGTCTGACCTTGGGCTTGCCCCCGGTCGGCGCTCCACCGCCCGCCGTCGCACCCACGCTTCCAGCCGTTGCCATTGATCTACGCTTGCCGAACTGGCCAGTCCGGGACCAAGAGTGGCGAGGCGCTTGCGTTGCCTTCGCTGCCACCGCCAGTTGCGAGATCCACCAGAGACGAGTCGACGACCTTTCGGAACAGTTCCTCTACTGGGCCATCAAAAACTATCATGATCCAAACCAGACGATCGACGGGACAAGGTTAAACTTCGCGGGCAATGCCCTCACAAGAAACGGCGTATGCATAGAAAAGCTCTGCCGGTACAACGGAGCGCCAAGGAAGGTC
Organism: Pseudomonadales bacterium; assembly: GCA_965199815.1. Lineage (GTDB taxonomy): Bacteria > Pseudomonadota > Gammaproteobacteria > Pseudomonadales > Azotimanducaceae > Azotimanducus. Next base: position 310,153 of record CBDATE010000034.1, on the reverse strand, counting down.
TGAACAATTTTGTTTCTGAGACAATGTTCGTAGTTGTGGCTGTACCGTGAGGTGGTCGGGGTTGTGTGATGCATCAATCGAGTTTTGCGGAGCTTGAGTACGATATGAAGAAGCGGATGACGCGCCGCGAGAAGTTTCTGGCGAAGATGGAAGGTTTGTTGCCGTGGTCGCGTATGGAGGCGCGCATAGAACCGTTTTATCCGAAGGCGGGTCGTGGTCGCAGGCCGTATCCGCTGAAGACGATGCTTCGAGTGCATTGTGTGCAGTTGTTCTACAACTTGAGCGATCCGGGTATGGAGGATTTGTTGTACGAGGTGGAGTCGGTGCGTCGGTTTGCGGGATTGCGTTTGCTGGAGGGGCTACCGGATGAGACGACGATTCTGAACTTTCGTCATTTGTTGGAACGTCACGGTCTGGGCAAACAGTTGTTCGAGGAGATCAACGAGCACCTGCGTTCGTTGGGATATTGCGTAAAGCCTGGGACGATTGTGGACGCGAGCATCATGGACGCGCCGACTTCGACGAAGAACAAGAGAGGCGAACGAGACCCGAAGATGCACCAGACGAAGAAGGGGAACCAGTGATATTTCGGCATGAAGGCACATATTGGGGTGGATGCACAGTCGGGGTTGACGCACAGTGTGGAGACGACTTCCGGGAACAAGTCGGATGTGGCGACGGCACACAAGGTGTTGCACGGAGGTGAGGAGCGCGTGTGGGGAGATGCGGGCTATCAGGGGATTGGCAAGCGCGAAGAGAACAGACACAGGCAGGATGTGGAATGGCTGGTGGCGATGAAGCGCGGTAAGCGGAAGTTGCTGGAGGCCTCGGGGCCGGAGGAGGTGGCGGAGCGGCGCAAGGGGTCGGTGCGCGCCAAGGTGGAGCATCCGTTTCTGTACGTGAAGCGGCACTTCGGCTACAGCAAGGTGAGGTATCGCGGGTTGGCGAAGAACACCGAGCGGATTGCGCTGCTGCTGGGCTTCACCAATGTGCTGATAGCTGGTCGGTATTCGGCGTACCTGATGTGGGGTTGGTGCGCCCGCAATGTGTGCAAACCGTGTGGAGCGGCGCAAGAGCACGTGAATGGGGTCGTTTTCGGATGAACATGGGGTTGGCGGAGTCGCAAAAAATCGGCGGATAGCCTCTCCAGGCGAGAATTTGAGGCTTGTTCAGACCTTCCGCATCGCGGCCTTGGTCGATGAACGCCACGCAGCGTTCCCATTCCGGAACATCGCCAGCGAGGCTCAGCCAGGGGCCAGCTCATCCCAAGACGAATCACCCGACACAAGCGGATAACCCCATCCCCGACCCTTGATCGAAAAGGAAAAACACGAAACGTTCCAGAGTCTGCAAATCGTGGGCAGGGGAAGCCCCAATAGGGCTGGGCTCAGGCTGGGACACGCACGGATTCCGTCCCACAACCGACATTCAACTGAAATCAACCTCGATTCGGAAACTGGCTACGATGGTGCGCGACTGCACGGTGTTGACATCGTGGTGTGTTCTGAAAGCACCGGAGGGTAGATCAGCGTGGGCCGTCGGTGCCACTGATGTTGGCGCGGTTGCTACGGGCGGCGACATCCAGCCTGCTGCGGGCGCGGTCGGACCTCGCGCAGGCAGAGCATAAGAAGCACCTACGGCTGGGTGTGCTCGCCCTGCTCCACGGGCCGGGCACCGCCACGGCCATGGATCCGCTGGACGAAGGCGCATCTCGAGTTGCTGGACGGCATGGAACGGGATGGCGTTGGAAATCGCGACACTGGCACTGTGGATGGTAGGCGTGTGCTTTGACCCTGTGGCCGGTGGCGTTACGGATGGCCGTGAGGTCGGGGATCTCAATACCGTTGGCCGGACCCTGAAAGCAGGTGTTCCTCAGGTCATGCCGAGTGGTGAAGGGGGATTGGCCAAAGAGTTCGTTCGCGGCATCAGGGAGGTGTGGAACTCACTTCCCTCATCGGGTCCGAGGGGGCCTCAGAACAGGCGTTCATCCCATCGAACGATTCGTTCTTCGCTAACGGACCAATGGCATGAGAGGGGGTGGTTCGGATTTAAAAGGACGTTGTAGTCCATCGGGGCGATGACGCAGGGCACCAGAAGAATGGCTGTGCGCTGCTCCTTGATCCGGAGGCTGCCGAATGTCCGCGCCGCTTCGGACTCCCGTTTATCCCAACCGGGAAGGTCCGCCGGTATTAGCTCTTCACAGGAGACGCGATTGCCGATATCTATCTCGACGAAGCGCTGGCTCGTCGGACGACAGGCGGGGGCATAGGCCCGCGCCTCCAGCAGAGCGGTCGAGTAGTGGACGGATCCGTAGATGACTTCCTGCCCGAGCGTATGCCAACGGCCGGGCGAACGAACTGCTCCCGCAGCGGAGAACACGGGATATTTGCCCCACGAATCGCCGATTCGGTAGGCTCGACGAGGCGGCATTCGGGCGCTTAAAGCGCGGTCGCGGCCAACGCCTGCCGAAGTAAGCGATCGACCCGGACGGCCCCTTCGCCATCGCCGGACTCAGCGAGGGCGAGAGGCGTTTGGCCCTCCAGCAGTGGGTGAGGCTGCTGAAGGAAGGCCATGCCCTCCGTGCTCCCAAGATTTCTGCAAGCGAGTCCGATGACAGATTCCCTGGTTGGTGTCGGATTTTGGGACACCAGTTTTCGGGCGTAGCGCTCCAGACTATCGAGTTCCTTGCCAGCCTCACGGATAACCCCCAAGGCAAGCTTGGCCCGCTCCAAGGAGTGACGGGCCGCAGCCAACGGAGAATCGCCATCAAGCTGCGTTGTGGGACGGGCCAGATAACGCGCTGCGGCATCGGCAGATTTCCAGATGTCACGCGCACCGTAGAAAATCCCATTCAAGACATCAAGAAATTCATCAACCTGACCGGCCCGAGACGAGTCGTCGGCTGCTCCAGCGTACACCGAAGCAATTGCGTCGCAGCACTGCTGAGTTAGTGTGAGGGGATCACCTCGGTGGTCGTCCGGCTCGGTCAGCGTGACTTCCGTCCGGTCCCGGATGGCAGCCTCAATCTTGGCAATTTGCCTCGCCAAGTCCTCAAGGCCGTCAGGATGTGGTGCCGCCGCTGCCTGCCTGAACAGCTGCCCGAGTGCGCGGAAAGTCGAAGTGCTGCGCTGTGCCGCAGCTGCTGCAATGGCGCGTTGCGCCACATCTGCACAGGTGCGTTCATGCCCCACATGATACCCCACGAACTGCTGCGTCTCCGGGGGCACGGAGAGCGTGAAGGGCTTTTTCGTGAAGAGCCCCTCCATGAGCTCTCCCATGGGATCTCTACAGGATTGTTGTTTCATGGTCGTTTGCAACAGGCATCCTGTCGCCTCAGCCAATCCACTGCCACAATAACAGCTCGTTCGTCAAGCTGTTGTGCTCGTTCACCAAGGCAATTCCGTGTTCAACCGAGGTGAGAGGGAGGGCAGGTGTGCCGGGTTGGTGTGGGTAGGGATAGTGGAGATGGATGGCCTCGGAGGGGTACTTGGCGGGCCACCCGGCAGGTTGATGAGAGGGATGTGCGGGGTTTTTTGGCCGAGGAGGCTGATTCCCGGCGCTGCGAGCAGACCACCGGCAGGGGGATGGGGTCCCCGCGGGGTTGGTTCAGAGGGTTGAGTCGAGCACTGCCTGCAAAGCTTCGTCGTGCCTGGCGGCGTAGTGTCGCTGAGCTTCGGGCTGGTGACGGAAGCGGGCGTGGAGTCGCACGATGGAGATGGCGACATTGGACAGGCAGGCGAGATTGCGCGGCCCGGCACCAACACGCACACGGGAGCGGTCTTCGTCGAAGGAGACATCGCGCACATGGTGGAGGCAGTTTTCTATCTCCCAGTGGCCGCGATTGAGCGCGAGGATTTCAGAGGGGCCAGCACGCTCTGGGGACAAGGAGGTAAGTCCGTAGGCGTATTCGGTGCTTGTGGTGTGGGGAGTTGTTGTGCCGCTGCGTATCACGGTGCGCTGGCGCGTGATTCGGAACGCTTGTTGGCGTCCGGGAAGGGCGGCAAGATCGGGGGAGTATTGGGTGAGGTCGATGAGTGCACATTCACGCTGCTCGATACGCCCGTGTGCCTTCTCCAGTGTGCGTCGCTTCGGCTCGGCATCGAAGTTGAAGGTACGGATGTCATCAAGCAGGGTGGGACGATTGCTTTTGACGGGCATCACGTAATCGCCACCACCGGTGACGATCAGGTGTGCGGTCTCCGGGCAACTGTGCAGAGCGTCCAGCGTGATGGTGTGTCCACGCACTCCAAGTTCGGTGAGCAGACGACGCACTCCGAGTATCTCGCCACCGGCAGAATCGGAGGCGACTTGTCCGTGCACCATCCCGGTCCCGTGTTCGACAGCCGCGATCATCATACGAGTGGAGTCACTGTGACCGGGGCGGTTGATGCCGAAGAAAGATACCCCTGTCGTGTACCCATATATCAACAGCTTCAACATCATCCGCGGATCGTACGGCGACCTGCGACGACGATCTCCCTCATACGGTGCGTAAAACGCCTCCAAATCCAAACTGTCAACCAGATCGCTCACATGCGAAGCAGTATCCCCTGCTCCGGCTGATGCCTACGAAATGTTGTAGGTGTCAATGCCGAAGGAAAAATACCCAAAAGTGCCAAACGAAAAAGGGACAGTTGTGTGTCTTGCACACCGCCCCATGGGGCGGTGTGCAAGACACACAACTTCGCTTTTCATGTCCCCTTCTTCACGTGGGGACCCACCAATGGTCACATCAGGGAATATCGTCATGATCCACGACTTGAAACACCAAGGATTGAGCGTCTCGGCCATCGCCAAGCACACGGGACTCAACCGCAAAACCGTGTACAGGCACCTTGAACGGGGGATGATGCCCGCCACCTACCGCCCGAGAGCGCCGAAGCCGCGGCTGCTCGACCCCTATACCGACTACCTTGCCAAGCGCCTGTCCGACCACTCGCCCAACTCGACTTCATCCGTCGCGCCGAGGTCGTCCACCTCCTCGGACCCCCAGGCACCGGAAAGAGCCACCTCGCTCTCGCTCTCGGCATCGCCGCTGTCAGCGCTCGCAAAGGCCCACAGGGAAGGTCGCTTACCCCAAAAAATCCGCTTCTACAACCGCCCCTCACTGCTCATCGTCGACGAAATCGGCTATGTCTCCATCGACTCCGGAGGTGCCAACCTCTTCTTCCAACTCGTCAACGCCAGATACGAAAAGGGTGCCATGATCCTCACCTCAAACCGCGGCTTCACCGAATGGGGTGAACTCTTCGGGGACCCAGTGCTCGCTACCGCCTTACTCGACCGACTCCTCCACCACGCCGTCGTTATTCGCATCGAGGGAGCCAGCTACCGCCTCAGAAAACACACCGAACTCATCCCGGAACATATCCGCGCTAATGCCCAAATCCCCCCTCCTCCGCCTCCAAAACGACGCGGACGACCGCCAAAAAAATCACCCATCCAACCAATATGAACACCCAACAACAACACCCCAAAACTGTCCCTTTTTCCTTTGGCATTGACAGACACCACGGCGAGCCGGACAGTGATAGGCTTTGAGCCTGTTTTCTCGACGAAGCGCATCCATGTATCGTTTGCTCGCAGAGCCTCTTGTTGCCTTGAGCGTACTCATGCTCCTCGGCGTCATCATCCACTACATGTGGATTCAATTGAGAGTCGGTCGCTTGTGCATGACCGGAGACATTGCAGCGCCGACAACAACAGGCGACCCTGAATTCGAGCGAGCGTTTCGTGTGCAGGCCAATTCGGTCGAGCAATTGTAGGTGAATTCGGTGCAGACGCAGGCGACAAACCGTCGTGTCAGCAGCGCCACCGAGTGGCGCCGACGGCGCAAAAAGATGATTGCCTTTGGATGGTATGGCGGCAAGTTCAGTCATCTCGATTTCATTTTGCCGAACCTCCCCGAAGGCGCGACGCATTTTTGCGATGTATTCGGGGGCTCGGCCGCTGTCATCATCAACCGGGCACCGGCACCGGTCGAAACCTATAACGACATTGACTCTGATCTGGTGCATTTCTTCGCCACCCTGCGAAGCCCGGAGACGAGCGACGCGCTTATCAGGGCCATTGGCTTGACCCCCTTCTCGAGGGAAGAGTTGCATTTGGCGTGTCAGCCAGTGCACGACTTGAGTCCTGTGGAGCGCGCCCGAAGGTTTTTTGTGCGAGCCAGGCAGACGCGCACCGGCTTGGCGCAGACGGCATCCGAAGGTCGCTGGGCGCACTGCCTTCTGACAAGTCGCGCGGGTATGGCCGGGGCAGTATCGCGCTGGCTCGGCTCCGTCGAGGGGCTCTCGGAGGTCGTGCAACGCCTGCAACGGATTCAGATTGAAAATGCACCCGCGCTCGAGGTGCTGCGACGATACGATTCGACTGACACCCTGTTTTATCTCGACCCGCCTTACGTGCATGACTCCCGAGGAGACAAGAACGCCTACGCCAGCGAGATGAGCGACGCTGATCACATTGAGCTGATTCGGGCGCTGTGCGCTATCCGCGGAAGATTTGCCCTTTCGGGGTACAGAAACCCGATATACGACCGTTTGCTGAAGGCGCTTCGTCGCGTTGATGCACCCGCCAGGCTGTGCCACTCGGTGAGACAGGAAAGGCAGGAATGTCTCTGGCTGAATTATGATGAACAGGGCGTGAAATTCACTTGAATCCGGTTTGCAGAAACGTGATGCGAAATGGTATCGGTCAGACAATCGAATGAACAGGATGCTGCGCGCTGGTTGCGGGAGGCTTGGGAGGAAGCACTAAGTAGCGACCTGAAACAGACGGACGAGACATTCGACGACATTCACCGATCAGGGCTGGTATCCATACGCTATGCCCTGATAACCCAACTCCTTGGAAAATTTGTGCGCCCCTCTCGGGATGCCCTGTGCCTTCAGCGAGGAGAACCGGAAGGCGCGGAGGCCGCAGGACGATGGGATCCCCGCAGCTTTTGCAACAAAGTCATCGTTCCCTGGATACAGGACTCAGACAGTGTCCTTGGAACCAGCACAGACCCCTATGTGAGCAAACCCTTGCGACGCAGGCGATTGGACGATTGGAGCACACCTCTTCGTCAACGAGCCGAGTGGGAAAGTCTGGTAACCATATTGAGAGAAGTTCAGAACTCCGAAAGTCAAGCGTTTATCGAGAGAACACTTCGCAGATGTTTGCGTAGCATCGCGCGAAGATATCAGGAGCTGCAAATCAGCTTTCCAGTACCGCATCGCGCAAGTTTGCAGCAAACGATTGCAATTGCAGACCGATTTCTCAGTGAGCGGAGTGGCGGTGAGAGGCTACTCATTGTCGCCGATGCCTTGATGAGAACACTCGGCAAGGCTTTCGGACTGTTTGATGAGGTGCTGCGACAGGGCGTGAATGAAGCGGACGCTGCTTCAAATGCCGCGGGGGATATTGTCTGCCTGAGAAATGATGACGAGCGCTCCCCTGAAAGAGTGGTGCTCGCGGTCGAGGTCAAGGACAGGAACCTCACGCTGGTCGAGCTGAACGCGAGCATTCAAAAAGCCCGAAACCGGTGTGTGCCTGTCGTCCTTTTTCTGGTTTCAGGCCTGGAACCAGCGGACAAGGATACGATGGAAAAGCGTATTGCCGAGGAATGGTCGCTCGGAACAAACATCCACTTCCTCAGCTTGAAGGACTTGATGCGAGTGTCACTTTGTCTTGTACATGAAAGGTCTCGAATCGAATTTCTGCGCGAAATCGGGGCAGGCATCAACAAGCTCGCGGTTCAGCCGACACTCAGGCTGGATTGGTCGAATCTGCTGGCAGATATGGGCCACCGATCATGAAGGCGGGAGCACGGTGTAATCAGGGAGGGCAGCACCTCAGGCCTGGATGAACCTGATGAGCGTTTCCGCTGTTTCCAGGCTGTCGAGCGTCCCATTCAGGCTTTCCAGCGCTCGTCTGCATGGCTCCTCGCCGAGTGCCCGGCGACGCACCACATAGAGTGCGCTTGCGAAATCCGGCGTGAACTCCGGGTGGGCTTGCACAGTGATGGCGTGTGTCCCAAGTGAAAACCCCGCAATCGGGCAGGTGGTGGCCGACAGCCAAAGCTTCGCGCCCTCAGGCATGCGAGTTACCTGATCCTGATGACTTGCAATGAGCCGCAACGACCCCGGCCCGCATTCAGGGGAGGCTTCATTCAAGTAGGTGATAACCCCGATATTCCAGCCGCACGAGGCCCGCTCAACCTCCCCGCCAGCGACCTTGGCAATGAGCTGATGACCGAAACAGACACCGAGCACCTTTCGTTCACTACCGAGAAGTTTCCGCACGAAGGCTTCGAGTTCGGCCAGCCAGTCGAGATCATCGTGTACGCCGTGGGGGCTGCCGGAGATGACCCAGGCATCGCACTCATCGGGTGATGCAGGATGTTCGCCCCGCGTGGATTCATACCGGCGCACCTCGAGGTCACGCGATGCCTGACAAAAGAGCGCGCGAAACATCTCTGCATATTCGCCGTGGTGCGCCAGCACAGGAGGGACGCGACCGGCCTGAAGTATGCCCAGTAACATCAGGTGTGTTGTGCTGAATAGAGCGTATTATTCACCCATATTCACCCTTGAAGTGCAATGCCCGGTAAAGCGGGGATTTAGCCAGAATCAAAAGTTTTCTGCAAGGCTTCCATCAATGAACACCCAGAAAGTGCAAGATTTCATACACGAGAGCGACCGCGATTTTGCACCGTTTTTTGCCGGTCGAACTTCGGAGATAGCACACTTCCGAAACGTGCTGTCCACGGCAGGGTCAAAAAAACAGGCGCGTTTTCTCGTGTTCCAGGGAGCACCCGGTTGCGGGAAAACATCTCTGGTTCACCATCTGGAGGCAAAAACACGGCGGGATGCTCTCTTCGTATCGCTGTATTTCTCTGATCTGGAGAGTCGCGAAGCTTTGGGGAAGAAGATAGAACGCGCCATCAAATCGCAGCGAAAAAAACCATCCGAAGCACTTGCTTCCCTGGCGGACCTCGCTTCGAAGGTGTTGCTTGGTCGGCCTGTCAGCGATGACTTGTGGAAAGTTCTGCACACAGTAGCGCCAACAGAAGCCACCCTTGTTCTACACCTTGATGAAGCTCACGCGCTGGAGGAGCCCGAGGAAAGGATGGTGCTGAACTTGCACAAAACGGGGCTCGAGGGCGTTCCCTGCATCATGGTTTTCACTGGGCTGGAGCGCACCGGAATGAGGATGCAAGCCATCAAGGGCATGTCACGATTGGCAGGTGATGCGGTAGTCACCATGGGCACCATGACGCAAGAAGAGTGCGCTGCATCGACACAACAGCTGCTTGCAGCGTTTGATGTGGAAGGGACCATCGAGACCAGACACACGCTGTGCGAACTGGTAGCGCGACTTTCCCATGGCTGGCCGCAGCATTTGAATATTGCACAAAAGGCTCTGTGCCGGGAATTGCTTCGAGTGGACGGCCAACCAGAATGCATCGATACTGCCAGAATGGAATCGGAAGCGACGCACAGGCGTCACATCTATTACGAAAGTCGGCTGAACAACCCGATTCTCGGCAAGAACAAGCACATAACTTTCGCTGTTCTGAGTGAACTGGCGAAGAAAGGCGCATGCTTCAAGGGGGAGGTAGAGGATATGTGTCGATTGTCCATCAAGGCGCACTGCAATGATGCGGGCGACATGAAGGAATACGCAACGCCCGCTACCTACACGGAAACGCTTATAGACAAGGGCATCTTGTCCGAAGATGACGATAACGACTTGACTTTTGCGATTCCCTCAATGGGTTCCTGGGCGCAGCTGCGGGCTGAAGAGCTGGCACGAAAGCGGCTGACGCTCTGGCCCCCACATCAAGACAACAGCTCCTCGAAGCGCTGGGCGTAGAAAAACAGTCAGGGCCTAGCCTAATCAACACAAAATGTGTGAAATGATGTACAATTCTCGGTTGGCCGAAATTACAATCACCTTTTCAAAGCAACTCTGGTAACCATACCAGCAATCCACCAACCTTCCCTCTCATCACTTCAAGATCAAGGCACATGCAAAAAGCTCATTCCCACATCAAGCAACTCATTGCGAAAGGCAGCGAACAAGGATACCTCACTTATGGTGAGATTAACGACCACCTGCCGCAGGAAATCCTCGATACAGACGAAATAGACGTGATCATCGCCATGCTCGAGGGCGCAGGCATCCGCGTCTTTCAGCATGTGCCTGATGCAGACGAACTCATCGAGGCTGGCGAATCAACAACCGACGAACTTGCAGCAGAAGAAGCGGCGGCCGCGCTGGCAGCCGTTGAATCGGAAACCGGACGCACCACTGACCCCGTGCGTATGTATATGCGGGAAATGGGCTCCGTGGATCTGCTCACGCGGGAAGGTGAAATCGCAATCGCCAAACGCATCGAGGAAGGTCTTCGCGACATGATGAGCGCCATGGTCAAGGTTCCGGGCACAGTCGAATTCATATTGGACTCCTGGAAACATGTCAAGGGAACCGATCGTATTGGCGATCTGTTGGCCGGATACCTCGACCCGGATCTGGAAATACAGCGCGCAAGCACTCCGGAAGAGAAAGAGGCCAAGAAGACATCCGAAAAACAGAAGCCCAAAGGCCCGGACCCCAAGGAAGCCGAGCGTCGTTTCAGACTCGTCCGGCGTCGTTTCAACCACGCCCGCAAGGTAGCAGCAGAGCACGGTGCAGATAGCGCGCAGGCAACCCAGGCGCTGGGAAAACTTGCAGAGAGCTTCTCCATGCTGAAGCTGAACCCGCGCTACTTCACGAAAATTGTCGAAATGACACGCGACTCGCTGCAGCTGATCAAGGATCAGGAAAAGAGGATATTCTCCCTGTGCAACCATCGCGCGGGCCTTTCACGAAAAGAAATCCTGCAATGGATGCGCGAGAGTCCGTTCAACCTTGAATGGATCGACAAGAAGATTCATGCCGAGAAAAAACCGAACAATCGCCTGCTCGAGGCGCGCGCCGAAATTCTTCGTGCGCAAGAAAAGATCAAGGAACACTGCGCCAATCTCGATCTTTCAGTGCAGGGAATTCGCAATATGAACCGCGAGGTTTCCATGGGAGAAACCAAAGCTCGCCATGCCAAGCGGGACATGGTGGAGGCGAATCTGCGCCTGGTGATTTCCATTGCCAAGAAATACACCAACCGGGGGCTGCTGTTCCTCGACCTGATTCAGGAAGGCAACATCGGACTGATGAAAGCGGTGGACAAGTTCGAATATCGTCGCGGCTACAAGTTCTCCACCTATGCAACCTGGTGGATTCGTCAAGCCATCACTCGCTCTATTGCCGACCAGGCCCGCACGATACGAATTCCCGTGCACATGATCGAAACCATCAACAAGCTCAATCGCGTTTCTCGGCATATGGTGCAGGAGATGGGACGTCAGCCAACGCCGGAAGAGCTGAGCGAGCGTATGGAGATGCCGGAAGACCGGGTGCGCAAGGTGCTCAAGATTGCCAAGGAACCGATTTCCATGGAAACTCCTGTCGGTGACGATGAAGACACGCACCTGGGTGACTTTCTGGAGGATGCTTCGGCCAGTTCTCCGCTCGACAAGACCACCTCGGAAAGCCTTCGGGAAGCCACCAACGGCATCCTGTCCACACTGACGGCGCGCGAGGCCAAGGTGCTGCGTATGCGCTTTGGCATTCACATGAATCAGGACCACACGCTGGAAGAAGTGGGCAAACAGTTCGACGTAACGCGCGAACGTATTCGTCAGATTGAAGCCAAGGCGCTGCGCAAGCTGCGCCATCCGAGTCGTGCGGATTCACTGCGAAGCTTCCTTGACGATATGTCCTGAAGAAGAGTACGCCCCCGAGAGGGGGCGTTCGCTCTGGCCGGTAGGCGCGATTGGATTCGAACCAACGACCTCTACCATGTCAAGGTAGCGCTCTAACCAACTGAGCTACGCGCCTGTATGGGTGCCACATGCGCCAAGTTGACACCTTGGACGCAGCGTGGCGACAAGGGTACATCAATACGCTGATATACGCAGTGTTCCCCGGTGCCCCGGTTCCCCCACCACCTGCTCCGTGGCATCAATGATCTTGCCGGGGTTCAAAATCCCCTTGGGGTCGAGCGCTGATTTGAGCTTGCGCATCACGACAATCTCATCATCGGAGCGACAGATACCGAGCCAGGGTTTCTTTTCGAGGCCTATGCCATGCTCCGCCGAGACCGACCCTCCGATGGCCTCCAAGGGTTCATAGACCGCGGCTTCAATACGACGGCGGATGTGCGGGCTGTAGCTACCGACCGCCGCATGAAAATGCAGGTTGCCATCGCCCATGTGCCCGAAGGTGATGAGGTGATATTCGCCGAAGGCGGCTTGCATGCGTCGGTTCACCTCGGCCACATAGTCCTCCATGTGCGAAATACGCAGGCTGACATCAAAGGTGCAGCCAGGGCCGAGGCGCTGCAACTGCTCCACATCATCGCGCATTGCCCAGAGATCCTGACGCTGGGCTTGCGACGAAGCGAGCACGGCATCGAGAATCACACCATCTTCAAGGCAACTCGACAGGAGGGACTCCATGAGCGCCTGATCACCTGCCTGATCGCCGCCGAGCAGCTCAATCAGCACGTAGTAGGCATACTCGTGAGAAAGTGGCGGCACCTGGGTAGCGGGCGGCGTGGTGACGATGCAATAGAAGTTGTTCCACATCACTTCGAAGGCGCTCAAGCGACCTGACAGCCCCGAGTCCACACGCCTGAAAAGCTGCTCGAGGCTGGCGAATTCATCAGTCGCCACGAGCGCCGTGACCTCGCTTCGCGGCTTTTCTCGCAGGCGCAGCACGGCGCGCGTTACCAGCCCGAGACTGCCCTCGCTGCCGATGAATATCTGCTTCAGGTCGTAGCCGGCATTGTTCTTGATCATCCCGGAGAGCGATGACAAAACCGTGCCGTCGGCCAGCACAACCTCGAGGCCAAGCACCATGTCGCGCACCATGCCATAGCGCACCACCCGATTCCCGCCCGCATTGGTGGCAATATTGCCACCAATGGTGCAGCTTCCGCGCCCGCCCAGATCAAGCGGGAAGAGCATTCCAGCCTCATCTGCGGCCTCCTGAATACGCTGCAATATAACGCCACTTTGCACCAGCATGGTGCGGTCCACCCGGTTGATCTCCTCGATCTGATCCATGGCCGCGAGCGACAGGGCGATGTCGTCTTCATTCGTGATGGCGCTCTCCACCAGTCCGGTCAAGCCTCCGTGGGCGACCACGCTCTGTCCGTGGACATGACAGATCGCAAGTGCGGTACTCACCTCCTCGGTTGACCGCGGGCGCAGCATCGCCTTCGCCTTGATGGTGTCGCTGCGCCAGATGCCGGCGCTTCGCTGATGTACATCGTCACCGGTCAGCACCTGCTTTTCACCGAGTGCCGCGATGAGCTCCGTGATGACCTTGTCTCCCTGCTCGCCGGTCTGGCTGGCTTCTCTGTGCATGCACACTTCCTTCTTCGAACAACCGTTACACACCGCGCCGATTTTCGTATACTGGCGACTCGACAGACAATCCTTGCCAGCGCGCAAAACATTGCTCAAGCATGAACATATCAATCACATACTGCGTACAGTGAAACTATAAACCCACGGCTGTCAGTTTGGCATCCGGAATCGAGGCGCAACTGGCCGCGTCAACGCAGCTCGTCGAGGGCGGTGGTGGCGTGTTTGATGTACGCGTGAACGGCGAGCTGGTGTATTCGAAACATCAGACCGGAGAGTTCCCTGATGAGGAACGGCTGATTCAGGAGATCAAATCAACCTACGGGCCGTAGCCCGATGTCGCACCACGTGAGGCTTCGCGGAGAATGAGCGACGATGTGTGGCTGTTCGCCTATGGCTCCATCATCTGGCGAACCGGCTTCCCTTGTATTGCACGTCGCGCCGCGCGCTTGCCGGGGTTCGTGCGACGCTTCTGGCAGGGTTCGCACGATCATCGCGGCACACCGAACGCGCCCGGGCGCGTGGTGACGCTCATCGCCAATGAGCACGGGTATTGCGACGGAGCTGCCTATCTCATCGCCGCAGCAGACCGGGACCGGGTACTCGATGGTCTTGATCATCGCGAGAAGAACGGCTATTCCAGAGAACATGTCGGCATCCTTCTGGCGGATGGGGCGCGGCTGCCTCCCCGGCCAGAAGCAACCTGCGTCAGGACACAGGCCCTTGTGTATCTCGCCCCGCCAGGAAATCACGCCTTTCTTGGCGAAGCACCGCTTGACGAGATTCTCGAACAGATACGTCATGCCGTGGGGCCCTCCGGCACCAACCTCGACTATGTGCAACGACTTGCCGAGTCCGTGCACTCACTCGGCGGGGAGGATGAACATCTCGACAGGGTATGGCGCGGTCTGTCTTCGTATATTCCGATCAAGTCCAGCCGCGGACTTGATCAGACTCGCACATCAGATGTGTGACGGCATCCGGAGTGCCTGTTACAGCTGTTCGATGCGCTCGATAATCTGGCCAACGATGCCATATTTGAGGGATTCCCTTGCGCTCATCCAGTAGTCGCGCTCGGTGTCCTCGTTGATTCGCTTCAACGGCTGACCGGTACGCTCGGCCATAATCCTGTTGATACGCTCGCGCGTCTTGAGTAGCTCGCGGGCGTGGATTTCTATATCCGAGGCATCGCCACCGGCTCCACCCGCCGGTTGATGAATCAGAAATCGCGTATTCGGCAGGGCGAGTCTGTCTTTCCTTTCCGCCGCCAGATAGATATGGGTAGCAATGCTGCCAACCCAACCGGTGCCGAGGATGCGCACCTGCGGCTTGATGAAGCGAATCATGTCGAAGACGGAATCGCCAGACTCCACATGACCCCCCGGTGAACTCAAATACAAGGTGATGGGGTCGTCGCCAGTGAGCGACAGGGCAAGTAGCTGTCGGCAGGTTTCGTGCGCCACATCCTGAGTGATTTCGCCGAAGACAGTGATATTGCGGTGCCTGTGCAAGGTGCGTGCCACACCGGCAGGCACTTGCGCCCCTTTCAGGCGGTTTTCTTCATGCATTTCGCGGCCCTCGGCACCGATTCTGCACAGCGGAGGGGGTTCGAGTGGATTTTCTTCAGGTGTCATTTTCAGGCATCGTTTCAGGTGTCACTTTCAGGTATGGGGGGTGCATCTTGTGTCAGGAGTCCGGTGGCGAATTATCTCACGGTGAAGCCCGCGAGACTTCCCGCTACGAAACATCTCGCCGCAGCACATCACGCATGGAATACACGCCGGGCGATGCGGCCTGTATCCACTTGGCCGCTCGCAAGGCCCCGAGCGCAAAAACCGCACGGTTCATCGCCACATGCCCGACCTCCACCCGCTCTCCTGCCAGGGTGAACGTGACGCGATGCTCGCCGGGGACATCACCTGCCCGCACACTGTGATAGTTGACCTTGATCTCGTCACCCGCCGCCCGGCGGACGGCAGCCAATGCGTCTTCAATAACCTGTCCCATGTGCAGCGCGGTGCCCGACGGCGCATCCACCTTGTGCCTGTGGTGCGTTTCGATGATATCAATGTCGGCCTCGTTGCCGATAGAGGCTGCGGCAGTTTCCAGCAACAGGTAGATCAGATTCACCCCAATGCTCATGTTGGGTGCTTCAAGGATGGGCAGGCGACTCGCCGCGGCATCTCTCGCCCGTCGCCAGTCATCCTGCAACGCCGTGGTGCCAGTGACCAGCGGCACACTGCTCGCCAGGCACTGTTCAAGCACAGCGAATGTGCCGGCCGGGCGACTGAAGTCGATGACTGCCTCGGCCTGAGCGACCCTGGCGCGAAGCGCGTATTCCGGAGATGCGTCAATGAGCGCCTGCACCGCCTGACCCATGCGGCCGTCAAGACCCTGCACGAAAACTCCAATGGTCATGCGATGCGCTCAGGCGGAATGCGTCGCTTGGCAGGAGTGGGCAGGAGTGAGGCGGAGCACTACGAATTATCGGCAGACTGTGCGAACGCATCAAGCTGCTGCTGCGTCGCCTCGGTCTGATGCTTCGCCTTCCACTCGGCATAGGGCATGCCGTACACAAGTGCTCGCGCCGCTTCGTAATCCATGTCCTCGCCCGCCTCTTCGCAGGCCGCCACATACCACTTGGACAGGCAATTGCGACAGAACCCGGCCAGATTCATCAGGTCGATGTTCTGTACATCCGTTCGTTCATCAAGGTGGGAAAGCAGGCGACGAAAGACGCTCGCCTCTATCCGGGTCTGCGTACGGTGATCCACTGCTGTCGGCCTCCAGTGTGCACATGTGCGGTGTTTTGAGGCAAGTGTACCAAGGTATGTTCTGATCAAGTCCATCCGTGGACTCGGCCAGCCTCTCCAACGGCAACCTTGCAGTTGGCCTCTACAGCCCGGTGTGTGGCTATCATTACCGCTTGCTGCGATTTGCACTCCCCCAACCACATCACAGGTTTCCGAAAATCACCATGAAAGCCGTCCATTTCAAACGCCGCATCCTCTTGGCTGTGACCGGACTGTCGCCACAGATTGTCACCGAGACACTGTACGCGCTCGCAGTGCGCGCCAGGGGGCGGGCCGAGCTGCGGATTCCGACAGAAGTCCGCCTGGTTACTACAGTTGAGGGGGCGGAGCGGGCGCGGTTGGCGCTCCTTCACCCGGCATCCGGGTGGTTTGACCGCTTGTGCAAGGATTATGCGCTGCCACCCATCGAGTTCACGGAACAGCATATCCATACGCTGGCGGATGCCGACGGTGCCCCGCTCGCGGATATCCGTTCCCCCGAGGACAACACGGATGCAGCGAACTTCATTACCGAATGCGTCCGCAGCCTGACCGAAGAGGCCGACAGCGCCCTGCACGTATCCATCGCTGGCGGACGCAAGACCATGGGCTTCTATCTGGGCTACGCGCTCTCCCTGTACGGCAGGCCGCAAGACGAGCTCTCGCACGTGTTGGTCAACGCTCCGTTCGAATCGCATCCGGACTTCTTTTACCCCTCTCCCGACAGCCAGCTGATCAAGGGTCGGCCACCCTCATCCCGACTGTATGACCGCAAGGATGCCGAGGTTACGCTCGCAGCCATTCCGTTTGTGCGTATGCGTGACGGGCTGAGTAGTGCCCTGCTCGCGGGCAAATCGACTTTCTCCAATGCGGTGAAGGACGCGCAGCGCGCCCTGTCGCCAACCTCTCTGGAGCTTGACCCGGAAACCTTGAGCGTCACCGCTGCCGGGGAGAGCTTCGTGCTCGATGCCGATCAGTTTGCCTTCTACTGGATGATGGCGGAGCAGACCAAGGTCGGCGGACCTGGCTTCACGCGCACGGATGACGACCTGCGCGAAGCGATACTGACCTACTATGGGCGCTTGCGTCAGGACTCCATTCGCCTCGACAACAAGAAAGATCGGCTTGAAGACAAAGGGACTCCCGAGAGCATCGAGAACCTGCAGAATCACTTCGACCAGACCAAGTCGAAGCTCAAGCGCAGCCTGGTTCAGCGGCTTGGCGAGCGGCGCGCGAAGCCCTACCAGATCTGCCCCGTGGGAAGAGTCGCTGGCACTCGCATCAACCGGTATGGCTTGACCCTCTCGCCGAACATGATCAAGATCCGCACCACATCTTCAAGGAGCAAAGCATGAATCACCACACACTCGTCACCTTCCTTGGCAAGGGACAGTACGACCCCGTCGCCGGATACCGATATCGCTCGGCGAACTACCGCTTCCCCGGCTCTGAAATCACTGTGACCACGGATCTCTTCGGGTTGGCGCTGGCATATCACCTCGGAACAGACGAGATCGTGGTGCTCGGTACCTCGGGCAGTCAGTGGGGAGTGCTGATGGAAGGGTTGATGGAGGAGACGGATCAGGATGATGCACAGGAAGAAGAGGCTCGCCTCGAGTTGATGGAAGCCGAGCAGAACGAGGCAGTCTGCCAGGATACGCTCGACCGGCTCACGCCGCTCATGAGCAAGGCAGTGAACAAGCCGGTGGTCCCACGCCTGATTCCATCTGGCAAGGACAAGGACGATCAGTACCAGATACTGGAAAGGATTGCCGAAACAGTGACCGACGGCACAGTAAGTTTCGATTTGACACACGGCTTTCGGCATCTCGGTATGGTCGGCTTCCTCTCTGCCTTCATGCTGGAGCGTGTGGGTAACCTGCATGTGGACTCACTCTGGTACGGCGCGCTGGACATGACCGGCGATGATGGCGAAACGCCCGTGGTGCGCCTTGACGGCCTGACCCGCGTACAGCACTGGGTGAGTGCACTCGACCGGTTTGATGCCACCGGCGATTATGGTGTGTTCGCGCCGCTGTTGATTGAGGACGATATCCCCAAAGACAAGGCAAGGCATCTGGAGCAGGCCGCGTTCCACGAACGCACGATGAATGTTTGGGGTGCGGTGCAAGAACTCAAGCGCTTTCTGCCAGTTCTGGATAAGCAACTCGACGGTGCTTCAGGCCTGTTCAGGAAGCGTCTTCGGGAACGCCTGCGGTGGGCGCGCGAGAAAGGCCTGGCACACCATCAAAGGAAGCTTGCTTGCGAATATCTCGAGCGCCAGGACTTCGTGCGCGCGGCGATTTTCGGTTGGGAGGCGCTCATCAGCATGGAATGCGATCGACAGAGACTTTCGGTGCGCAAGCATGATGACCGACACGAAGCCAAGGAATCGCTCCAGCAACAAGTGGATGAGAAGGAACTTTCAAAGCCGAAGCGAGAATCGTTCCGTGCCCTGAATGCTCTGCGCAATGGACTGGCTCACGGGAACCCGCCGAACAATCCTCACCACAATAAAATTCTCAGGGATCGCGAGCGTCTGTATAGTGAGCTGAAGAAGGCATTTCAGCAGCTGCTGGTGAAGTAGGAGGTGACCAGAATGCGAAGGCTTGACTCTTGTGGTGTTGATGCCAAAACGGCGCTCGAGAGGTGGCGACAGTCTGATCCGCAGGAGGTGCGCGCCGGACAAGCCGACCGAACAGAAATCGAGCTGAAATGCAAGCTCATCACGCCACTCTTTGGTGGCGGCGTGGAGCCGGGCAAGGTGGATATGAAGATGCCGGTCCGCGCTACGACGGTGCGCGGCCACCTGCGCTTCTGGTGGCGCTTGCTGCATGGCGGGTCTCTTGATTCAACTGATTCAACCGCGCTCTTCAAGAAGGAACGCGCCCTGTGGGGTGGCATCTCGAAACAGGGGGCAAGCGCGAGCCGAGTGGCTGTGCGGGTCAGCGCCGATGCTGCGAAGGATGCCCAGATGATCGGATCGGGGGAAGCTGAAATACCCCCGTACGGCTTGATTTCGGATCGCGAAGAACAACCGCGACTGCTCAAGGAAAGCTATTCATTCAGGATCACCCTGCGCTTCGATAGCTGCACCGATCAAGCGCAGATTGACGAAGTGCGCCGGGCCTTGCGCTGGTGGGCGAGTTTCGGCGGCCTGGGTGCCAGAACCCGGCGCGGGTTCGGCGCACTTGAAGTGAAGGAGAACCAGACGCACCTTGATGCGGTCACTTGCGAGGAAGTCAACGCTCTGGAAGGACATTTGGTGCTGGGCGAAAACAGAGGGAACGCGATGTCTGCCTGGAAAACAAGCGTAGAGCCACTCCGGAATTTTCGCCAGGGCGCGAATATCGGCCGCAAATCAGGGGCCGGAAACCCGGGGCGCAGCCAGTGGCCGGAAGCCGACGCAATCCGCCGCCATGCCGGGCCGTACGCGCCGCACCACGCAGCTGGGCATCCCGCCAGGGACTTATACCCTCGTGCGGCTTTCGGGTTGCCTATCGTGTTTCACTTCAAGGACAAAGGGGAGCCAAGAGACCATACGCTGGAACCGGCTGCAGGCGACGAGCATGATCGCATGGCCAGCCCCTTGATCCTGCGCCCTTACCTTGACGGCCAGCAGTATCGCCCGATGGCCTTGTTGCTGCCGGGGTGGCAGGAGCGAATCAGTGTGCCGGTTCGGTTCGAGGATGATGTTCTCGGTCCCGCATGGCCGAAAAACATTGATGAACGCCGGAGCCAGGCGAAGGAGATCAAGCCGATGCAAGACCAAGATAATGTCCTCGCAGCGTTCATGACCTTCTTCGAGCAGCAGACCCGAGCGACACGCCGATGAATATCTGTATAACCACCAGGGAGATGCGTTTCTGATGCCGCGCTATCTCGTCACCCTGTCCATCGGCCCGGTGCAAAGCCTGATCGGTGCCGCCCGTCGCACCCGGGACCTCTGGTGCGGCTCCTGGCTGCTCTCCGAAGCCTCGCGCGCAGCGGCGCTGAGCTTGCACCAGGACCACCCCGGGTGCCTGATCTTTCCGTGTCCCCACAACCCGGCTGACGACTTGCGGCCGCAAGACCAGCCGGGCGATGAGGCGAATGTCGCAAACGTCATTCAGGCGGAAATCGAAGCGCCGGATGATGCAGACATCCGGGCGCTGTGCGAACAGGCAAAGCGAGCCGCCACACAACGCATCATCGATCTGGGCAAATCCGCACGACAGCGACTCGGAGGCTCGCCGGAAGATATCCGACAGGATGTCTGGAATGCGCAAATCGGCGACATTCTCGAAAGCTTTGCTGCCTGGGTTCGTGTGGGTACATCGGGCTACGAGGACGCGCGCAAGCGCCTGGGTGCCACGCTGGCGGCGCGCAAGGCCACGAGAAACTTCGCCCCGAGTACACTCCCTCGCAGTCTGCATACGGAAGGCTTGCCCAAGTCATCCCTGGACGGTGCCATGGAGACCGTACTGCCACGCGGAGCGCGCACCAGAATCCGCAATACACTCGGACTTTCCGACGGAGAACAACTGGACACACTGGGTGTTATCAAACGCCTGGCGGGAAAAGTCGAGCAGTTCACCGCCTACGCCCGTATCGCCGCTGACCCCTGGGTCGAAAGCCTTGCATCTGAACAGCAATGCCGGTTGTGCAAGCACTACGAGCCGCTGGTTCCTCAGGGAGTTGCCAGCAGAACGACAGGGAACCACGGCATCTACGGCACGCTTCCCTTTGACGGGCAGCTGCTCTACCCGTTTCGCCTCGAACAGGCGCTGAAGGAGGCAGAACGAGACGACGAGACCCGAGCGCACATCAATGCACTGAAATCGACTGTGAAGGAGATTGTGCGGGCTCGAGGGCATCCGGTGCCTTACGCCGTCATCCTCAAGGCAGACGGCGACCGGATGGGCAAGTTCCTCTCCAGGGCAACCGATGCCGAGCAGTCCAGGGCCATATCGAGGCGCTTGCACGAGTTTGCATCTGGTGTGCCTGCACTGGTTCGGCACCACCGAGGCCATGCGATTTACGCTGGCGGCGACGATGTGCTCGCGCTCGTGCCTCTGGAGCATGCGCTCGCCTGCGCTCGCGAATTGAGCAAATCGTTCGCAGATATTCTGGCCGAGGAAGGCAGGCGCATGGGAGTGCCCGGCGAAGACTCTCCCACCCTGTCGGTCGGGCTTGGCATAGGGCACATCATGGAACCTCTTGGTGCCTTGCGCGTCCGCGCGGAACAGGCGGAAGAACTGGCAAAAGGCAACGACACCGACGAACCGCGCAACGCTCTGGGCATTCAACTCGGCGTTCGCTCCGGGGGTGACCATACCTGGCGCGCCCGCTGGGACGATACATGCGCGCAAGACGGGCTGCAGAAACTGGTAGAGGCATATCGACACAAGAAGCTCCCCTCACGAGTGGCTTACGACATCAGGGCAATCGACCTGCGACTGAAGTGGCCGCGCGACGATGACGATCAGAAGCCTGAAGCACAAGACATGCGTCGTGCGGAGGTGCAGCGAACTCTGGAGCGCGCCCGCATACAGGCAGGGGAAGAACCGATTTCGAGCGAACTTCGCAACCTTATCGATAATCAAGCCACTCGGACACCGCTGCGCGACCTGGCTGAAACCCTCATCATTGCCCGCTGGCTTGCTGCGCGCACGGCGAACGACATCGGAGAACGCGAATGAGCCGCAAGAAACGTCGCAATCAACGGAAACCTCCTGTACGCAACCCTCGCAAGCAGGACAGGATGCGGGCAGCTGGGAACATGTCCCGGAAGGCACAGGGGGCGCAGGGGGCGCACAAGCAGGGCAGCCCGAACACGCAATCCGATGCGCGCAAGCAACTGGCAAGCGAGGTTGTCAGCCTGACACCCCTCGCGCCGATCATCGTGCGCTCTGGCCGACCCTTCGACAGCTTGTCCCACCCGGACGATGCGCGCTTTCCACCACCTTCCACACTGGCAGGCTGTCTGCGCACCGCCTGGGCGCGCGCCGAGGGCAAACCGTTCACGCCCGAGCTCGCCCAGCGCCGAGTATGTGGGCCCCTGCTGCTGCTCAACAACGAAGTACTGGTGCCAAAGCCCGCCAATGCGATCTACAAGCGTGATGAAGCGGGCCAGGAACTGTGCATCCGGGCAACGCCGCAGCCATTTCCTTCAGGCTGCAATGCCGACATGCCCGATGCCCTTTTACCGGTGCAGGCAGAGAAACAGGCAGGAAAAGGGGTCGTCGGGAAGCCCATCAAAGGCCCAGACTGGTGGCAACTCGACGATGTACTGAATTTCAACTCGTCGCAAGAGGGCGCGCATGACTTCTGCAAGAAGTTGAAAAAGACAGGCTGGTCGCCGTCCATTCGCGACCGCCGAACGCATGTGGCCATCGACCCCCGTACCGGGGCCTCGAAGGACGGCCAGCTCTTTCAGACGGAAGGCATTGATTTCGATATCCGTTCACGCTCAGAGCGTGATACCGACTGGAAGGACGGCCCCAGGCTGCTGGCGCGTTTTGACACTCCGCTTGACTCTGCGCTGGTGCATTTGGGTGGGGAGCGACGCCTGGCATTGCTGGCACCGGAATCCGAAGTCTGGCCGAAGCCCGAAGCCGGGTGGATGCAGAAAATCATCAGTCACGGCGGCCTGTCATTCACGCTCCTGACACCCGGCATTTTCGCGCAGGGCTATCGCCCCGGCTGGCTTGACGAGGAACTGATCGGCAGTCCGCCGGAAGCACCGGAGATCACACTCCAGCTGGTAGCGGTCGCAGCTGGTAGCTGGCAGCCCCATTCCGGCTGGGACCTGGCCAACCAGCGCCCGCGGCCAACGCGCAAGCTGGTGCCCGCGGGTGCGGTGTACTGGTTCCGAATCCTTGCTGGAGCTGACTCCGCCCAACTGGACGCGCTCTGGCTGACACATCTGAGTGACGATGCACAAGACCGCCGTGACGGCTTTGGTCTGGCGCTTCCCGTCCCGTGGAAACCGGTCACTCACTCCCACTGACGCTACAGGAACACCCCCATGCAGCCAATCCTCTATCACTTGCACTCGCTGTCTCCCTTGCACTGCGGCACCGGTCAGGCCATGGATGTCGTGGACTTGCCGATTGCTCGCAGCCGCGCCACCAAGCTACCAATCGTCCCCGGATCATCGCTGCGCGGCGTATTGAGGCAGGAGATCACGAATATCAATGACACGCGTGCCGATGAACTGTTCGGCCCCCGCAATATCGGGGAACAGGACATTCGTGCAGGCACCCTGTCGGTGGGTGACGGCAACCTGCTGCTCTTGCCGGTACGCTGCCTGGCGGGCGTGGTCAGCTATGTCACTTCGCCCTTTGTTCTGCGTCGATACAAGCGCGACTGTGCCATAGCGCACCTGAACTGCCCGGATGTGCCGCAGTGCGCGGAGAATCATGCGCTGATTACCGAACAGTCGGTGAATCGTCTTGACGACACGCTGGTTCTCGAGGATCTGGATGTGCAGGCATCGGTTTCCGAGGAAGCTCGCGAATGGGCGGAAATCATCGCCAAAGCCATCCATGCCGACAACGAGGAACAGGAGGCGCAAGACGATCTCATCAGTCGATTCGCTATCCTGCCAGACAGCGTGATGCAATACCTGACTGAAACGGCCACGGAAATTCGCACTCGTATCGCCATTGACCAGCAGACGGGCACCGTCAAGGATGGAGCGCTTTGGCATGAGGAAGCCTTGCCTGCCGAATCGATACTCTGGGGCATGTGTGCTCTGGCTCCGCCCAACGGCAGCGCTCAGGGTCAGACTGCTCGCCTTCGAGATGTCCTGCCGTCACCTTGTCTGCTCCTGCAATTGGGCGGGAATGCAGGCGTTGGTGCCGGACTGGTGCGTTTTCTGCTCGGAGAGACATCATGATCAAGACGCGCACTCAGCAGATAGCCCGCGCGGCGTATAAACGCGTCGCCGCGCACAAAAACGGCAGCCAAGCGGGTGCGGTGCCCTGGAAGGACTACTGCGCCCTGGCGCACAAGTTTCCGAGCATGATTCTGGAGAACGGGCTCGCGCAAGCCACCGGCTTCCTGCTCGCCAAGGGGGGCGGAGAGCACCGCGCCCTCTTCAGCGACATTCACTGTGTCTTGCGAAGCGTGGGAGCAACCGAGGCAGGCGATACACGGCAATTGCACGAGGAGATCATCAACACGGATCTGCAAGGCATCATGCGCCTCACGCGGCAGACCCTTGATGCAAGCGGCTGGTTGAAGCGCTACGCCCAAGGGAACCCGAATACCAGCGATGGAGATGCGGGGGTCGCGCCATGAAGGTTGATCTGGTTCGCGAATGCTTGCGAGATGCGTTCAAGGCGGAAGGCAAGAGTGCGCATTCCGGGTTGCTGCTGCAACGCGGTTACCCGGAAGATTCGGGGGCCCAAAATGATGCCAAATCGCGCCACATCAGGCGCGTCTGCGAGGCGTTCGACGAGAAGTTCCACGAGCGGGCGTATCAACGCTGGTGCCGACACACCCCTGACACATCAGGATTTCACTCGTTTGAGCTGGCGCTGAAATCGCGCCTGCTGATCGGGTTGAACGGTGGCGGCATACTGGAAACCGGCTGCACCATCAGTCATACATACGGGGCACCCTGTCTTCCCGGCTCCAGCATCAAGGGCGTGGTGGCGGCATATGCGCGAGAGCGCCTTGGCCAGGCGGGCGAAGATCTGGTCGCCGAGGTCTTCGGGGCACAGTCCGACAAGGAAGGGGTGAATGACAAGGCGGGTCTCATCGCATTTCACGATGCCTGGTGGGTGCCAGAATCCGCCGAAAAGCCTCTGGTGCCGGAAATCGTCACCAGCCACCACCCCGGCTACTACAGTTCGGATGGGGAAAAGCCTGCTACCGACTTCGACAGCCCGGTACCCAACGCCCAGATCGGTGTGCAAGGTGCTTTTCGATTCACGCTCGCCGGGCCTTCGGAATGGCTGTGTCTGGCCAGGGAGATGTCGGTGTCGGCATTGCGTGAACGCGGAATAGGTGCCAGGACGCGCAGCGGCTACGGATATTTTTCGGAACGCACCCCGGAACCGTCACTCCACCCTTGGGTGAAAGAAAAAATCGAGCGCATACGGAAAGCTCCCGGCATGGCACAAGAAAAAAAAGAAGACATTCTTCGAGGCAAATCTCTGGCAGAGGCCTGGCAAGAGATCACAGATCCGGGTACGCAAGAAGAAGCCTTCCAAAGCATTCGCGCCTACTGGCAGCACAAAGGCTGGTGGGACGATCCGCCAAGAGGGAAATCCTCGAAACGAGCCAAAGAAATCTATGCCGGATACGATGCCAAACCCTGACTCCCCTCCGGTACTTGTGTCGCTTGCTTCTCGGCAGGTCTGGCCGCATGTGCTCGTCACTGCCCACATCAAACCGCAACGACTGGTGCTGTTACACAGCAACATCGAGGAGGAATCGAAGCGCCCGGCGCAACGCTTGCAGAAGTTTCTCCACAAGAAAGCCAAACTGCTGCAAGAAAAGCCCGAGCTCAGGCAAATCCCGCACGATGATTTCCTCGAGGCGGTGTCGTGCATAGCCGAGACGATGGAGGGACTTCCACCCAGCAACGACTGCATACTGAACATCACTGGCGGCAACAAGCTCATGGCCACCGCCGCCTTTCACTGGGCAGCCACGCATAGCGCACCGTCGAAAAATCCGGTGCGAATCTGCTATCTGGAGCGAGGCAACGAACTCATCCGGATTGAGCCCTCACGCTCGAACACCGGCCTGGTCTCTCGGCGAGAACACCTCGACCCGAGCATCGCGAACGACTTCAATCCACTCGATTTA
Organism: Pseudomonadales bacterium; assembly: GCA_965199815.1. Lineage (GTDB taxonomy): Bacteria > Pseudomonadota > Gammaproteobacteria > Pseudomonadales > Azotimanducaceae > Azotimanducus. The sequence goes on along the minus strand of CBDATE010000034.1, from coordinate 284,100 downwards.
CTGCGCTGCCAACTGCAGGACTCGGAGGTGAAGCGCAACGGGGAGCGGCTCGTACTGAAACCCGAGGCGAAGTCCCTGTCTGACACTGAGTTCCAGCAACAACTGGAGCAGGGTCGCGCCGGAGAATTGGTTCGCGTCACTGAAGGCAAAGGGGACGGCAGACACAAGGAGGGCGATGAACTGGAATTGCGCACCGCAGCCGCGATTCTCAGAGTTGGCCTTGGCGCGGTGTACCGGTCAGTGGAACTCAAGGTGCGCGAGTCGAGCAAAGGACCACTGGCTCACAGCGAAATTGATGTGCTCTTCAACTGGTCCGGAAAGCTCTGGCTGGTGGATTGCAAGGACAAGATCAGCTCGGACGACCTCGTCAAGGGGCTGAAGCGTACTCTCGGGAAACGTATACCCACGAACGCGTCCGAGTTGATCGACCGCATTTCCAGTGAACTCGAGGTCAAGGATACCAAAGTCCTGAAGGAGGATCTCATCTCCATCAAGGATGTGGGCGGGCTGTTGGGGCAGGTGGTTTGCGTACGCAAGGCACCCCTCCCCGATGTCGCGCAAGACTATGCCGAACGTAACCACATCGAGGTTATCCTCAAGAAGAACCTGCTTGAGGATTTCAGGAAGTTGCTGAACCCGGGAGATGCGTCGCAAGTGCACCCCCTCGTCGAAAAACATCGCCTGCATGCACCCTCGAGGACATGAGAAGGATGCAGAAGCCTGAATACACCCTGCGCTTCACGACCCCGGCCTTCCTCGGCAACGCGCAGCAGGCAGGACAGTGGCGTACGCCGCCATTCAAGGCTTTGCTGCGGCAATGGTGGCGGGTTGTGTGGGCAGCAGGGCACGACCCTCGGGACACAGACACCTTGCGACAGGAGGAAGCCAGGTTATTCGGAACCGCAGGCACCGGCAGTGATTCCCGTCAGGGGGCACGTCAAAGTGCGGTGCGCCTTCGTCTCGACTCCTGGAAACATGGAAAGTTTTCAGAGAAATACTCGGGAGGCTCCGAGCTGGGATATCTGGGGTACGGCCCCGCCAACACGGACAGATCCGCTATTTCCCCGGACGAAACCGCCGTGTTGTCAATCGCGGTACCCGATGATCGGTATGACTCCATCCTTGCGACAGTCATGTTGATGAATCAGTACGGAACACTGGGCAGTCGGAGCCGCAACGGATGGGGATCCGTCCTGTTCGAGTCAGACCCGCCAAGTGCACGAATTGATTTGAGTAGATTCTTCAAACCCTGGCGGGAAGCGCTCGGCATTTGCTGGCCGCACACCCTCGGTATGGACGAGCAGCGGCTGGTTTGGGAGACAGAACCCAAATCGACCTGGGAAGAAGCGATGCGGCTCTTGTACCAAATCCGCAGGGGTGTCAACCGCCATGTGGCGAAGGAAGACCGAAAGCTCCTCTCATCACCGGTAAAGGGAAACACAGACCGCATTCCCAACAGTCTGCGCTTCAAGGTGCGCCCTCACCCATCAGAGAGGAATCAATTTCAAGGCATCGTTTTTCATATGCCCTGCACTTCCCCCAAGGTTCGAACTGACCGGCGGGCAGTAGAGAAGGTTTGGCAGCAAGTCCACGGCTTCCTCGACTGTCCTGATCTGGTGAAGGTGCCCCTCTCGAGAACAGATGCCTGACCCAATGACTGACACACTCTGGCAAACCAAGCTGTACGCCCGCCTGCACGATCCGGCAGAAAAAGCCCTGGTGCTCCTGCGCGACCTGGCAGGACACGAAGGCGGCACGATCAGAAAATTGCAGGCTCGGCTCTTTGGGCATTCGCTCCCCGCCGACATTCGCCGCCATGTGAAATGGGCGGACTGGTGGGCTTCGGCGGCAGACCGACCGCAATGGCCGGTAGAAAGCGGCAACGGACGAGTCAAGGATTGGGCACGGGTTGATTGGGCCAAACAGCCTGTTCTCATCCATCCGCTGTCGGGAGACGAGATCGATCTGAAGGGGCTTGCCGAAACGGATATAGAGGATATCAAGGCGCGCAGCCTCGAGCATTTTGAAAAACTGATCATCCCGAACGGCGAAAACACGGACTGGCACCGAACGCTGCTCGCGTTCTGGCGATTCGGCCCAGAGCTTCAGGAAGAACGGGACCAAGGCACCCTGGGTGCGCTCTGGCCCTTGCTCCCGGCCGACACGCGCATACCGGATCATTCCATCTGGGAGCACCTCGATCTCACGTCGGCCTTCGCGGGCGCTTTCGCAGCCGATGGCAAAAGCGCCCCTGCCCTGTTGGCGCTCTCGCTGGGCCCGGTGCAGCCATTCATCGCGGCGGCGCGCTCCACCTCCGATCTCTGGGCGGGCTCGCATCTTCTGGCGCACCTCGCCTGGGAAGCCATGAAAGTCATCTGCGAGCATCTGGGGCCGGATGCCATTGTGTCACCCCAACTGCGCGGCATCCCGTTGGTGGACAGTTGGTTGCGCGAAGAATGCGGGCTGAAGAAGGACTGGTTTGCTCGCTGTGAATGGGTGCGGCAGTCATCGAGCGATGCCAACCCCCTCTTCTCGGCAGCCCTCCCGAACCGTTTCCTGGCCATCGTTCCGGCCAGCTGGGTTGAGGACCTGACAACGACAATTCAGGAAAAGGTTCGCAACTGGCTGGCTTCGTGCGGCAAGGAAGTAGTCCATCGCTTGCTCGAAGCGGCAGGACTTGCCGATCAGGATGATCCTCATGCCTACCGGCAACTTTCGGAGCAACTTCGCGGCTTTCCCGAAATTCACTGGGCTGCGGTGCCGTTTTCACTGATTCACGCTCGCAACCGTGATAGTCAGCGCGATCTGGACACTACCGCCCTCTCCAGCGCAATGGCACCCTTCTTCAACACGGAGGATGGAAACGCCAGCGGATTCCTGGGGTCAAAGGCTTGGCAAGTCCTGCAGCGAGACATCCGGTGGAAAGACAACACCGCGTTCTGGTCGCCGAATCCGGGTGTGCTGTATCCGGCAATCCACGATCTGACCGAGCGCCTGCTGGCTGCCGCGAAAACCACTCGACCCTTTGGGCAAACCGAGCAACAGGGGTGGCGTTGTTCGCTGACAGGAGAAACCGAGTGGCTGACCAGTGATGCCAACCACCTCTCCGTGCCGTATCGCAGCAGGAAGGATACGTTGTGGGCCAAGGTCTCCGAAAAGAAGCCCTCATGGGCCAAGTCCGGTGAGCATCTGGGCACCTTGCCCGCCATCAAACGGTTGTGGCCGACGGTGTTTGCCGAACAAGTCGCCCAAGTGCTCGGGACTGAACAGACAATCTCTCGATTCGTGGTCTCAACGCACACCATGGCACTCGCGCACCAGCTACACGAGTGGTTGAAGACAGAACCAGAACCGAACACAGAGCTTCGCGAGCGTCTGGATGCATGCGACCCCGTTGCCTTGCCTCGGAAACTACTGTCCAACCGAGACCCTGAGGGCGCACTCTACTGGGCCAAACGCATTCCCGCCTTGTTGGAAGCTGTACGCGATACTGATCGGGATGCAGAGCGACAACATGTCGAGCGACAAATCACACGTGAGTTGGCAGGGGACGGCAAATCCGCGCCGCGACTGGAAACCTGTTATGCCCTGATTATGCTGGATGGCGATCACATGGGCGGGATTCTGTCCGGCGACAAGGGAGCGATCAAATACCTCGACAGCTTTCACCCGAGGGTGCGCGCGGGGTTCAAGGCAAGGAGCAGCGGGCACCGGGAAATAGCCGAATACGGCGAACAAAAACGCGCCGCATCGCCCAATCGGCATCTTGCTGTCTCCGCCGCGCTGAACAATTTTTCACTTTGCGTCGTCCCTCACATCATTGAACTCGAACATCCCGGGCGCGTCATCTACGCGGGTGGCGACGATGTGCTGGCGATGCTTCCCGTTGCCGACCTGCTTCGTGTGATGCAGAAACTGCGAATGGCCTACAGTGGTGAAGATCACAATACCAGGGCAGAAGAACATGCAGACAATGCCCTCAACGAACTGGCAAACCTGCGCAAGGGTGGCACTCAACTGCAGTTCGCTCGCGGATTTGCCCGACTCGAGGGAAAATTGATGCGCATGATGGGAGGCGCTACCGCGAGCTGTGGCGCTGTCATTGCGCATTATCAGACACCGCTGTCCGTTGCCCTGCGGGAGCTGAGAGCCGCTGAACAGCGAGCCAAGAATGACGGCGGCCGTGATGCTTTCAGCCTCACCGTACTGAAACGATCCGGGGGCAGTCTGCGCTTTACCGCGAAGTGGGGAGAGCCGCTCCGGTTGATGAATCGCCTCACGTGTTTTCTCGCCGACCCTGCTGTGTCGCGTCGAGCGGCCTATCACTGCCAGACCTGGATACGGGACTTGCCGGATAGTCAGGACGGCGAGATGGTCGAGAAACTGATTCACCATCAGTTCATTCAACAGACCAGCAATAGCGCCGCCCTGAATCGGCACGATGCCAGGGAGCTCGCCAGTGGGCTGGTCAACCTGGCCGTTCAAAACACAGAGCCCCGATCGTGGCTGATGAACATGTTCGGTATTGCCGAATTCCTCGCACGAGAGACGAGACAGTAGATGAGTACAAACCTCTTCATTGATCCGCTTGATGTCCTCTTCATGCGCGGCAACAAGCTGTTCGGCGATGCAGGAAGCTATGGTGAAAGCCTGGTGCCTCCCTGGCCTTCCGTGGCAGCGGGAGCCATTCGTTCTGCGCTTCTCGTACACCGCGGCTACAACCTGCGTCGCTACAGCAGCGGCGAAGTGATGCAAGACCCCGAGTTGGGCACCCCTTCTCAACCCGGGACCTTCGTACTGGAGCGGTTTCACCTGGCACAACGCTTTGAAGATGGGCGCATCGAGACCATTCATGCGCTGCCGGCGGATTTGAGTGTGTATGCGTCTGAAGACCCGAATCGTGTTGAGGTTCGTCGCATTCGACCAACGCCAATGAATCCGGCATTGGCATCATCCTCACCAACATCGCTGCTGCCTGTATTGCCGACATCCACCAGAAGCAAGCCACAGGGCGGGTACTGGCTCTCTCAATCCCAGTGGCACAATCATCTGCTCGGCGAGCATATCGAGCCAGATGGCCTTTTGCGCAGCAGCGACCTTTGGCACGCTGAAGAGAGAATCGGCATCGCACTGGATGCCGACAAGAGACGGGCTCGGGATGGTCAACTGTTTACGGCGCAGGCAGTCACACTGCGAAAAGCAGAGCATGGAAGTCAGCACCAATATTCTGCAGACGCGGTCAGCACCGTCGGATTTCTCGCCGGGATGTCAGGGGTCACCCTGCCGAAGAAACTGGTTCTTCGCTTCGGCGGCGATGGCCGTGCGGCGCTGGCAAGGGTCGAAACATCTGTTGAGCAGGTTGGGTGCGACTTCCGCTCGCTTGCGCAAGCCGGTCGCTGTCGGATGATACTCACCTCGCCCGGTGTGTTCGCTGATGGATGGATGCCGACAGGCACCGCGGGCGATGGCCGTGAATTGCGATTTCATCTCGGCGGAGTTCGAGCGCGCCTCACCTGCGCCGCTGTTCCTCGCGCCGAGGTCGTCTCCGGGTTCGACCTCGCCACCAGGCGACCCAAACCAGCCAATCGCGTTGCTCCAGTCGGCAGCGTCTATTGGCTCGATGATCTTGACGCAACGCCCGACGCACTCGAGAAGCTTGTCGAACGGGGCTTGTGGCCCGACTCCGTTGAAAATACTGCTCGGCGAGCCGAAGGGTTCAACCGATTTACGTTTGCTGCCTATTGAGCTGGAGGCTGAACACATATGTTTGAAAAGAAAGCCGTAGTTTTCCTGTACGCCGTCAGTCCCGTACACATGGGAACGGGAACGGCAACCGGGATCATCGACAACCCCATACAGCGCGAGCGCCATACCAACCATCCCTGCTTTGCGGGCTCCGGCATCAAAGGCGCGGTGCGTCACGGCTTCGAGGCCTTGGGTGGAGAAAGCTCGCTGATTGATGCCTTGTTTGGTCCCGGCTCCGGAAGCGCTGACCTGCATGCCGGAGCGGTGAGCTTTGGCGATGCCCAAATTGTCGCCTTCCCGGTGCGCAGCCTGCGGTGCGGATATGTGTATGCGACTTGCCCTCAAGCGCTGTCCCGCGCCAAGCGGTTGCTCGGCCACATGGGCATTCCTGTGGACTGGACAATTCCTCGGGTTGCGGAGGGAGAATGTGTTGTGAGGAACAAGGCACTGCTGCAAGACAGGGAGCAGGAAGGACGACTCCATCTTGAAGCGTTCGAGTACACCTGTGCTTCCGGCATTGATTCTGAAGCTGTCGAACGACTGGCAGCCGACCTGGCCGACAAGGCTATGAGCCCCGAGGCGGATTACGAGTTCTTCCGCGACAAGATCAGGAGCGACCTCGTTGTACTTTCGGATACGGACTTCGGCTACTTCGTGGAGCATGCCACCGTAGTCGAGCCGCATGTTCGCATCGACGACGAGACGGGCAGTGCTGAAGACGGCGGCCTTTTCTACACCGAGAATCTGCCACCGGAATCAATTCTGATCGCTCCGCTGCTCGTCAGCAAGACGCGCACCGGACATGCAGGGCAGGATGAGTCCGCCGCATCTGCCTACCTGAAAATCAAGTCGGTCATTGACGGCAAGTGCCTGCAAATAGGCGGCGATGCCACCACCGGGCGCGGACTCGTCGTGGCCAGAGTACTGGGAGATTAGCCGATGGCGCGCGAAACACTGGAACAGAGACGCGCCAGGGATGCCTGGGAAAAGAGCGCGGATTACGAGGATGAGCATGTCAATATCGCCAAGGGGCTACCAGCCCTCATCATGAACAGTGGGCTGATGCAGACCCTCGCGTTCATGCACATGAAAAAAGGTGCCCATGAGGAAGTCGCTCGCGACCTGCGCGAGTGGCTGCACAAGCAATGCGGGATGCCCGCCGACTTCGAAGAAGCCATGCAACATCTCTTCGAGGCAGGCTCACGGGATTTTCAGGCTATCAGTGCGGAAGCGCTTGCCTGGCTGAAGTGGCTGCGACAAATGGCGGCGGCGCGCAAGCAAGACCGCGGGCGGGAGTAGGCATGTCCAAATCCACCATCGCCGCAGTTCCTGAATACCTGCAGAAGTGTGCTTTGTGTACTGCCTCACCCGCTTTGCGTTTCGGGATGTACCTGCCCATTTGGCGACGAGAAAGCTGGAACAAGGTCGAAAACACTGCCCGTTCGGCTTTGCCGAAGGTCGCGGAACTCACTGAGTATGACAGGAAAATCGCCCAAGCACTGCGGAAACGCCAGGCTGCGCTCGGCAAGCAGGCTGTGAACCGACATTCCGGGGATTTACACATGAGGGTGTTGGCCACATCCGTTTCGCCATTCACCACCGGCCTTGGCAATGAGCACCCACTCGAGAACGGGTTTGCCTTCCTGAACCCCTACGGGCTTCCCTACCTTCCGGGCAGCGGTATCAAGGGCGCTCTGCGGCGCGCGGCGGAAGAACTGGCGCATCGCGAATTCACTGATACTGACAATGGCTGGACTCCGCCTGATGTGCAGCGGTTATTCGGGTTCGAGCCACTGAAATCACGCGAGCCACATACTCGCGGCGCACTGTCGTTCCGGGATGTGGTTCCGCAGATTACAGCGGAAGATCTCTCGGTCGAGATCATGACGCCGCACCAGAGTCACTACTTTCAAGGTAAGGAACACCCGCATGATTCCGGCGACCCCATCCCGATTCATTTTCTGGCCGTACCGCCCGGGAGTCGCTTCGATTTCGATGTTGTGGCGGATGCCAGGCTACTGGGCTGTTTGAGTGGGCGCTGGAAAGAGCTTCTGGAGCAGGCGTTCGAGCAGGCGTTCAAGTGGCTGGGCTTCGGTGCCAAGACCAGCGTGGGCTACGGAGCCATGCAGCGCGATACGAAGCGCGAAGAAAGGGAAGCCAGGGAAGAAGAAGAGCGGCGGCGACAGAAAGAAGAACAGAAGCGACGGGAAGAAGAGCTGGCAAAGATGAGTCCAGTGCAACGGGCCATTCGCGAGTATCTCGATACTCGCAGAAACAAACAAGTAGATGAAATTACGGACATCATCACTGAAGTGAAAAAAGGTCGATGGAAAGGCGAAGAGAAGCTCGAAGTCGCGCAATGGCTGAAAGATCGCATGCAGAAGAGCACGAACAGGAACACAACCTGGCGCGAGAAGACCAGCAAAAAGAACCCGGAGAGGGACAGAGCCTATCAGAAAACTCGACTTGTTCTGGAGTGGTTACAGGAAACATCCGAATGAAAGATGCAGAACGCAAGTGACTGCCAGAGGTGGTGTGTGCGGCAGAATTCGAGGCTCCGTTACCGGCCGTTTTCTCCAGCGCACTCACTGATCCGATACGCCCCCAGACCCATGCTTGCGCCCTTGCCGGCGTGAGTGAACTGTCCGAGCCACAGATAAGGCCAGAAGGGGACCAGATCCGCACCGGCGAAGCGTACCCACCCCAGTAATCCGCCCATCTTCATTTTTGCCCTCTGGCGCGAGGAAAACCGACTCCAATCGTACCAGCGAAGGCTGCTCGCTACAGATGCCATGTCTCGAGAGGCAGCAGACAGACCCGCGAAGTCCTCCTCCAGACTGACTTCCTCGTGAAAGTAGGCGAGCGAAGAAATACGCCGCAGCAGCGTACGGAACAGGTCATGGAATTGGAAATCGTCAGGGCGAACCAGATGGCCGTCCCTCGTGACGCGCAGCGGTGTCAGAAATTCGATAGTCACTTCGTGCTCCCGCGGAGCAGCAGGCGGCGTTGGCCGAGGGGCACGGGGCTGTGGAACCAGAGCACCGACACCATCCCAGAGCATATGCCAATCACTCCCGCCCATCCATTGGTCAACCCTGGCGACCTGAAACCGCCCCCTCTGACGACCCAGCCCGCCCCGCCCCGCCACTCGAAACGCTTCCACCACATAGGGCAAGTGGGCAATCGCGCGCCCAATGAGGGTGATTTCAACTGGCAGGGTTTGTCCGATGTCGATAGTTGCGGGTTGCTCGAGATCCACAGCAAGTACGAAAGGGTGGGGAGCCGCCGGATACTTGCGCATTCGCTCGGTTTCCGGAGGCGGCGGAGTTTCGAACACATAGGGATAGACGCAACTCCGATACAGCAAGCAGTCCGCGCAGTTACTGTTTCCGGTGACACAAACCGTACGCTTGAGCCCATGACCGAATACCCCTCGCAAGGCGGAACCGATGTAGCCGGGCAGGTGAATTTGCTCCTCTGCTCGACAATGCAGGCGAAAGCGCTCCATGCGCAGAAAGGGTTGATATGGGTTGAAGTGAGGCATGGGCTACAGGTTTGCCTGTTCTCGGCACATGAATCGTTCGGACTTGCCGGATTGAGTTTCCGGTTTCGATTACAGGAGTCGCTATGGTGCCATTATCGCTGTCGGAAGGCATCGTTGTCGGAAGGCCGATTCGCTCTCGGAAGGTCGCTTCGCTCGCCATGCTTCACGCACAGTCTGTTCGCAACCTTCTGTTCGCAACCTTGCGATATCAGTGAAGAGGGTCATGTACCTTCAGAATACGCAACTCCTGAATCGTACTTATCAGCCATGCCCCGAAAGTTCTACATCGCCGCTTACGATATCTCCGACCCGAACCGGCTGCGACGCGCTCTGGGTGTGGCCAAGGAGTACTCGACCGGTGGTCAGAAGTCGGTATTCGAGTGCCCGCTCACCGCATCCGAGCACGGCGAGTTCATCAAGCGCATCGGCGACATCCTCGATGTCGAGGAAGACCGCTTCTGTCTGCTGCGGCTGGAACCCAAGGCGCGAGTGCGCACCCTTGGCATCGCCGTGCCTTTGTCGGACCCGACATACTTTTACGCAGGATAGCAAACCATGGGTACGCTCTACATCGACCGTCGCAACATGGCACTTCGGCACAACGCCGGAAGAATTGAACTCCATGAAGGCGGCCGACGCATCCAGGCGGTGCCCGTCGCACTGCTCGAGCGCGTTATCGTTCACCGTCAGGCGACCATTGATGCGGGAGTGATTTCCGCCCTTGCAGAGGGCGGAGCCGCTCTGGTGGTGATACGCCCGGGCGCGAGACAGAGCTTTGCTTGCCTTGCCGGTTCATCGCACAACGATGCCGGACGTCGATTGGCTCAGTACGCAGCCGCATCTGACGACGACTGGCGCAATGTCTGGTCGGTAGCTCTGATGGGACGCAAGCTCAGAAATCAACTACGCCTGCTCCATAGTGCGCGCGATTTGCGACCAGAACACCGGCACAGCTTGACGGTTGCTATCAACGGAGTGCGGAACGCTCTGGAATCACTGGCACAGCAGGAAGGAGAAGGGTTCCGTTCCCGCATTCGCGGAGTCGAGGGAGCTGCGGCCGCAGCCTACTTTCGAGGATTGCAGACATTGTTCGCTCCCACGCTCAACTTCACATCCCGCAATCGCCGCCCCCCGAAGGATCCGGTAAACGCTTGTCTGTCGCTGTGCTACACGCTGATTCACGCAGAAGCAGTGCACTCCGTGATTGTGAGTGGCCTTGATCCCTTCATCGGCTTTTATCACGACCTGTATTTTGGGCGGGAGTCTTTGGCCTGTGACCTGGTCGAGCCGCTGCGTCCGTTGGCGGACGAGTTTATATGGCAATTGTTCCGAGACAGGACGCTGAGACCGGATTCATTTACCAGCGCGGAAGATGCATCTGGTGGTTGTCGCATGGGGAAAGCGGGTCGGCGCAAGTTCTATTCTGCCTACGAATCCGTAGCCGCCGACTGGCGAAAGCGCCTCCGGCGCATGACTCGGCTGACGGTGCGCTCCCTGTTGCATCGTCAGAACACAGCGGGAGATGCCGATGCGTCAGCTGGTGCAAGGCGTACCGCCCTGTTGCATCGTCAGAATACAGCGGGAGATGCACAGCCATGAGTCAAGCTCGCCAAGTCCTGTATCTGGATGGGAATGGTGCCATGCGTGTGCTGCGCGATGGTCCTTCGTTGCTTATCAAGCAGACCGACAGCGCGGACCGCCGGGTGCCGCTGCGCCGACTGTTGCGCGTGGTTTCCATGGGCACGGTGGAGTGGTCATGCCAAGCCATGTTGGCGTGTGCCGACGCGAACATCGTCATTTGCTTCACCAACAGGTGCGGAGTGCTGCGCGGTACGTTCAACGCGCCCGCTGCGCCAACAAACTCTACCGCCATGCAACTTGTCGAGGATTACTTCAATACTGTCAACACGGCCTTGGACGATCATCGCACCTGGGTGCGCGCCTGGGTTGTGCGAGCACAACTGGCGAGCATAAAAACGCTTGGCTCACGGCCATCAGGGCTAGACTCCAAGCATTTTGCACATTGGCTGCACATGCAAAACCGCCGATATGTGCGAAGACCGGACCGCGAGCGTTTTGTTCAGCGCATCCGTGGTTTGGCGCACCCTCATGTGCGCCACCTTCTGGAATCCGTTGCGGGCATAGCTCCCGATACGGCAACGCTTCGCGCCCGATCTGTGAATCTGGTGGATGATTATGTCTCCATCCTGCTTTGGTGGCTGTATCCAAAGCAACTCCAGTACATGAAGCGCTGCTATCGTCGCGCCCGCAGTGAAGGCGCAGAACGGGCGCGGCTGTCTCTTGAAGCGGCACCTCGGTTCTACGAAACTTGCCACAAGCAGATGGAGATGAAATTCAAGGCTATCTGGCAGCTACACCAGCTGCATCTGGCCGAGGAGTTGTACTCTCATGCCAATTAGCAACCCTCGCCAGTTCCTCATCTGCTACGACATTGCTGACCCGAAAAGACTTGGGCGTGTCCACAGGTATTTGAGTGCACGAGCTTTTCCGGTACAGTACTCAGTGTTTTCGGCGCGGGTGACCGGGCACTGCGTGGATACTATGCTGCAAGACTTGAGCGGGGTCATACATCCCCGACAGGACGATGTGCGGGTCTATACGCTGTCCGATCAATCCAGGCATGCCAATCTGGGACAGCAGATTCTTCCCTCTGGGGTTGCGCTGATCGAGCAATCGCAAGGCTTGCTCGACTCCCTGACGGCGCAACCTGTTACCTCGGCGGCAAGGCAAGACCTGTCGGCCAATTCGGGCTTGCTCGACTCCCTGACGGCGCAACCTGTTACCGGCCAGGTGGCCTGATGGAGAGGGCGTTGTACGGTGCACGAGGCGGGGATGCCTCATACGCGGGCATCTCGCAAAGTACGCTCGTTGGCGTTCGGGTATATTTTCGGAGGGCCCCTATGTAGATGCTTGACTGAAAACAGAAAATTCGTGGAGTCTGGCGGGGCAGAAGACCTGATGAAGAAGGGATTAAGACTCGTTCCAGAAGACCTGACGCCGTTTCCATCTCGGCATGTGTGGCGGGGCAGAAGACCTGATGAAGAAGGGATTAAGACAGCATCATCCCGACAGCATCAATATCCGGAAGTGAGGCGGGGCAGAAGACCTGATGAAGAAGGGATTAAGACGGTGAAGACGTACTCTTGGCCTTGGCCATCGTCGGGCGGGGCAGAAGACCTGATGAAGAAGGGATTAAGACCCTGCCGGGGCAGAAGACCTGATGAAGAAGGGATTAAGACTCCCACCTGGTGGTGTACTCCTTGGCCAATTGGCGCGGCGGGGCAGAAGACCTGATGAAGAAGGGATTAAGACCTAGTGCTCACCTTTCGCATAAATGCCCGCCAGGTCGGCGGGGCAGAAGACCTGATGAAGAAGGGATTGTCAATGCCAAACGAAAAAGGGACAGTTGTGTCCCTTTTTCATTTGGCACTTTTGTCCCTTTTTCATTTGGCACTTTTGTCCCTTTTTCATTTGGCACTTTTGTCCCTTTTTCGTTTGGCATTGACAGCCTGCGCGCCAGGTATTCCATCATGCTGCGCCAAAAAAACTCTGAAGTGCCCTGATCCCGACAGGGATTTCCTACAGGTAATGCAGCCAATCTCTGCAACGCAAGCGCCCTGTATGTGTTGTTCTATGCACCAACCTGAACATCACGCCAGAGGCGTATACTCATGCGACTGCAAGTTGAGACATTTCGACACATGACTCGGGGTATCAAGGATTCAGGTTTATCGCAACATCAGGCTGACGCGATCGTGAATGCTGTAGCCATCGCTGTACAGGAGGTCTCGGTCACGCCGGAACTGCTTGATGACCGGCTTGCCAGGCAGGACAGGAAGTTCGAAGGACGCATCTCGGAACTCAGGGATGATCTGCGCGGACAGTTCACCGAACACAAGCAGGAGACGCGGGCGCTCCTCACTGAGCACAAAAACGACACAAACCTGCGATTTGATGCAGTGGACAGGCGCTTCGAAACCGTGGATAAGCGCTTTGATGCCGTCGATAAACGCTTCGAGACCGTGGATAAGCGCCTCGATTCAATTGATACGGAGATTCGCAAACTGCACGACAGCGTTCAGGGCTCTCATCGCACCCAGCTGCGCTATTTCATCGGGTTCATGTCCGCCACGCTCGCAAGTGCTCTCGGTATCATCGGGTCAATACTCTCGACCTGACCGAGTGTCCGACGGGGGTTGGCGCTATCGGCAGCGCCATCAGCACCGTCGCCTCTATCTCGACTGCCTCAGCCTGCGCGCCAGATATTCCATCATGCTGCGCCAAAAACTCTGAAGTGCCCTGATCCCGACAGGGATTTCCTACAGGTAATGCAGCCAATCTCTGCAACGCAAGCGCCCTGTATGTGTTGTTCTATACGCCAACCTGAACATCACGCCAGAGGCGTATACTTGTGCGACTGCAAGTTGAGACATTTCGACACATGACTCGGGGTATCAAGGATTCAGGTTTATCGCAACATCAGGCTGACGCGATCGTGAATGCTGTAGCCATCGCTGTGCAGGAGGTCTCGGTCACGCCGGAACTGCTTGATGACCGGCTTGCCAGGCAGGACAGGAAGTTCGAAGGGCGCATCTCGGAACTCAGGGATGATCTGCGCGGACAGTTCTCTGAACACAAGCAGGAGACGCGGGCGCTCATCACTGAGCACAAAAACGACACAAACCTGCGATTTGATGGAGTGGATAAGCGCCTGGATTCAATTGATGCGGAGATTCGCAAACTGCACGATAGCGTCCAAGGCTCTCATCGCACCCAGTTGCGCTATTTCATCGGGTTCATGTCCGCCACGCTCGCAAGTGCTCTTGGTATCATCGGGTCAATACTCTCGACCTGACCGAGTGTCCGACGGGGGTTGGCGCTATCGGCAGCGCCATCAAACCGTCTGAACGACCCCGACCACGTCCATGTGCCGCACGGGAAACTCTGTTACTCGGAGTTTCCCCGGAATTCGATCAATGTCCAGCGGACCAGAAGTGCATCCGACTGGTCGATGCCGTCAACTTGCGTGTGATCTTCTGCGTACAGGTAGTACTCGGGGCCTGTGGCTGGCACCACGCGGATCAGACGCATCTCGCCGTTTACCCAGTATTCATGCGTCGTTCGCTCGCCTTCTTCCCTGATCACGACCTCGTCCGCACGGGAAATCTCGCGCGCCACAGAGGTCGGCACACGCGCATCCGCGGTTGACTGACTGTCCTGACCCCGCGCACTGGCGCTGACAGCGAACAGCGTCAGGCCGAAAATCAACGCGAATGGACGTATGGAACTCCGCAGCGGGTTTATGATGCGGTGCACAGAACGCATACTCCAAGAGTGCCCAAGTCGAATGCCAAGTGGCCCCATTCTACTCGTTGACGGTTCGTCATACCTGTTTCGCGCCTTCTTCTCCATGCCCGACCTGAGCAACTCGGCGGGTACGCCGACCGGGGCGATTCTCGGCGTTACCAACATGATGCACAAGCTGCTCGCGAACTATCCGCACAGCCCGGTCGCGGTGGTCTTCGACCCCAAAGGGAAGACATTTCGCGATGAGATCTATGCCGATTACAAGGCCAATCGGCCGCCAATGCCCTCCGAGCTTCGCGAGCAGATTCAGCCGATTCACGACATCATCCGCGCCATGGGCCTGCCCCTGATCGTCAAGGACGGCGTGGAGGCCGACGATGTGATTGGTGCCCTGGCGCGCATGGCCGATGAAGCCGGGCGCGATGCCATCATTTCATCTTCCGACAAGGACATGGCGCAGCTTGTCAATGAGCGGGTGAAAATCGTGGATTCCATGTCGGACAAGGTCATGGATGCGACCGGAGTGCGCGAGAAGTTCGCTGTCGAGCCGACGCAGATTGTCGATCTGCTGGCGCTCATGGGTGATAGTTCGGACAACATCCCCGGCGTACCGGGCGTGGGTGCCAAGACCGCCGCCAAGTGGCTTGGCATCTACGGCAGCGTCGAGAATCTGCTTGCCAATGCGGACGAGATCAAGGGCAAGGTCGGGGAAAAACTGCGCGCCTCGCTCGAGGTGCTGGCCATGTCCCGGGACCTTGCCCGCATCCGCACCGAGCTTGACCCCGGGATCAGACTTGACGACCTGATGCCAGGGCCGCCGAACCTCGAGGTCTTGCGTACCCTCTATGCCCGATTCGAGTTTCGTACGCTGCTTGCGCGCCTTGATGTCGGGAGTGGTACCGAAGGCGGGCGTGAACAGTCCACGCCTTCTGCGCCGCAGGGTTCGCCCCAAGACACGCGGGACACGCAGGACACGACCTATGAGCTGCTCCTCACCGAGGAGGCCCTTGATGCCTGGATAGAACGCCTGCGCGAGGCCGGTGAATTCGCGCTTGATACGGAAACTACCAGCACCATGCCCATGCAGGCGAAGCTGGCAGGAATCTCCTTCGCCTGTGAACCGGGGCGAGCGGCCTATGTGCCCTTCGGGCACATCACCCTGTCGAGCCCGGCGCAACTCCCCCGGAAGCTGGTGTTGTCCAGGCTGCGCCCGCTGCTCGAGGATGCTCGCTGCGTCAAGATCGGCCAGCACATCAAGTATGACGCGCTCGTCCTGCGACGGGAGGGCATTCATCTCGGGGGACTGGTGCATGACACGCAGCTCGAGTCCTTCGTGCTGAATTCGAGCGCCACCCGCCACAACATGGATGACATGGCGAAACACTATCTTGATCGTCGCACCAGGTCGTACAAGGACGTGACCGGGCGTGGCAAGAAGCAGATCGGATTTCATGAGGTGGAGCTTGATCAGGCTGCCGACTACGCCGCGGAAGATGCCGATGTGACCTTGCAGTTGCATCGGCATCTGACACCGAAACTGTACGCAACGCCAAGCCTCGCGAAGCTCTACGAGTCCATCGAGCTGCCACTCGGGGCGGTGCTGGCGCGCATGGAATACGTGGGGGCCTTCATCGACGGAGATTTGTTGCAGGCGCACAGCCGCGAAATGGGCACATCCATTGACTCGCTCAGAGAGCGCATCTATCAGCAGGCCGGCGAGGTCTTCAATCCGGATTCGCCAAAACAGTTGCAGCAGATTCTCTTCGAGCGTCGCGGGTTGCGCGTGGTGAGAAAAACGCCCACCGGCCAGCCCTCCACGGACGAATCAGTGCTGGAAGAACTCGCGGACGAAGATGAATTGCCCAGGCTCATCCTCGAATATCGTTCGCTCGCCAAGCTCAAATCCACCTATACCGACAAGCTGCCCGAACAGATCAATCCACACACGGGTCGTGTACACACTTCCTATCATCAATGCGTGGCCAGCACCGGACGCCTGGCATCTTCCGACCCCAACCTGCAGAACATCCCCATCCGCACCCCCGAGGGGCGGCGCATTCGCCAGGCCTTCACAGCCCCGCCAGGACGATGTCTGGTAGCTGCGGACTATTCCCAGATTGAACTCCGTATCATGGCGCACCTGTCACGCGACGAGAATCTGATCGACTATTTCAGGCGCGACCTCGATGTGCATTCCATGACGGCATCGGATGTCTTTCGTACCCCGGTCGATGCCGTGGACAGCGAACAGCGACGCGTCGCCAAGATGATCAATTTCGGCTTGATGTACGGTATGTCCGCCTTCGGTCTGGCGAAGCGGCTCGGCATTGCGCGTACCATGGCGGCGGATTACATGGAGCGCTACTTTGCTCGCTTCACCGGTGTGCAGGCGTTCATGCAGGACATCAAGGAACAGGCGCGTCGCGACGGATACGTCGAGACGCTACTCGGTCGGCGGGTGTACCTGAATCACATTCGCTCGAGCCATCAAGCGCGCCGCGCCGGCAGTGAGCGCCTGGCCATCAACGCGCCCATGCAGGGAAGCGCTGCCGACATCATCAAGAAAGCCATGATCGACATAGATGCCTGGTTGCGCGAAGGCACGGTCGATGCACAGATGATTCTGCAGGTGCATGACGAGTTGATCTTCGAGGTAGCCGATGCCGATGCAGATGTGCTCATCGCCGGCATCACGGAGCGCATGGAGTCCGCGCTCGAACTCATAGTGCCACTGCCGGTCGGCGTAGGTCGCGGCCCGAACTGGGATGAGGCGCACTGAGTGCGAGCGGATTGGCCATCACAGGTTCTGCTCTGCCCCGCTCCGATTGCTGCTCCGGCGAGACACGGGAAACTCTGTTATTCACAGTTTCTCGTGGGCTCATGTTTCAACACACCGGCCTTGATGAGTTCATCTATCTCGGGTTCGCTCAAGCCCGCGAGCTTCGCGAGCTCGCGCGAATGTTCACCCGCCTCGGGCGGGTCGCGGTCGAGATCAAGCCGCTCCCCATCCATTTCAACCGGCAGCTTGGGCAGTGGCACCTTCTCACCCTGATGCGCTCCGCGGTGCATCTTCACCGCCGCCAGCCCACCAAGTGCGAGATGCGGGTCGCTTGCCAGATCGGACGGCTTGTTGATCTCTGCAAAGGGCAGCCCTGCGGCATCAAGCCGCCCGGCGACTTCCTCTCGCTCCATGCCGGCAAAGAGCGCTTCGAGCACGGGCAGCAGCCGCGCGCGCTGCTTCACCCGCCCGGCGTTACTCGACAGGGTCTCATCCGCCGCCAGGTCGTGCAGTTCGAACTGCTCGCAGAGCGCGCGCCATCCAGTGTCGCTGACGACGGCGACGAACAGCTTGTCGCCGTCACGACAAGTCATCAGGTCGTACACCCCCCAGGCCGAACGGCGAATTGACATGGGCTCCGGCTCCTTGCCGAGCACCGCGTGTTGTGCCATATGCTGACCGACGAGAAACGCAGTGGTTTCAAAGAGCGCCGAGGTCACCTGCTGCCCGCGGCCAGTGTGTTCCCGTTCCCTGATGGCCGCCAGTATGCCAATCACACCGAACATGCCGCCGGTGATGTCGATGATCGAGGAACCGGCGCGCATGGGCCGGTCCGGGAGCCCGGTCATGTAGGCGAGCCCTCCCATCATCTGCGTCACCTCGTCAAGTGCCGTGCGATGCGCGTAGGGCCCGCTGAGGAAGCCCTTGAGACTGCAATAGACAAGCCGCGGATTGTGCTCATGCAGCGTTCGGTAGCCAAATCCAAGTTTTTCCAGCGCGCCGGGGCGAAAGTTCTCGATAAAAACATCGGCATGCGTAATGAGCCGCAGCGCCAGCTCGCGGCCCTGCCCGGACTTGATGTCGAGGCAGATGCTGCGCTTGTTGCGGTTGTACATGGGGAAATACCCGGCCCCCGAGCCATCGAGCCGACGCGTATTGTCTCCGTGCAAGGGCTCGATCTTGATCACGTCAGCGCCCAGATCCGCGAGCACCAGACCGGCGGACGGCCCCATCACCATGTGGGAAAACTCGATAACCCTGATGTTGTTCAGGGGCTTGCCGGAGTGCATGAACATGCGTGAGGCCAGTGCCGAATTGAAACAAGTCATAATGATATATCATTATGACTTTCAGGCTTGAAACACCATGACAATACAACCCTGCAGGCAAGCCGATGTCACCATCAGTGAAGTTGGGATGCGCGACGGTCTGCAGAGCCTCAAATCCATCATGCCAACAGCGGCCAAGAAAGCCTGGATTGACATGCAAGCCGCCGCTGGCGTACCGGAACTCGAGGTGGGTTCGTTCGTTCCGCCAAGCCTGCTTCCGCAGCTCGCCGACACGGGCGAGCTGGTGGCGCATGCGCGCCAACAGGATGCGCTCTCGGTGGCCGTGCTGGTTCCGAATCTGCGCGGGGCACAGGCGGCCATCAAGGCCGGAGCCGGGCGCATGACGCTGCCCTTTTCGGTCAGCGAGAGCCACAGCCTGGCGAACCTGCGACGCACACACGCGCAAATGCTGCTCGAAGTGGAGCGCATCGTTGCGCTGCTTGCCGAAACGCCGAGCGAGTGTCGGCCAGGCTTCGAAGTCGGGCTTTCCACCGCCTTCGGCTGCACCATCGAGGGGCCAGTCAGCGAGCAGGCCGTGGTACGCACAGCAACCGAGGTGTTGCAGCTTGGCGCTGACGAAGTGGGGCTTTCGGACACATCGGGCTACGCCAACCCGACCGCTGTGAAGCGATTGACGAAGAGTGTGTGGAACGCGGTGGGGCGCGAACACCTGCACGGAATTCACTTGCACAACACGCGCGGCCAGGGTCTCGCCAATGCCCTGGCCGCCCTTGATGCTGGACTGACCACGCTTGACAGTTCGCTTGGCGGCATCGGCGGCTGCCCCTTTGCGCCCGGGGCGAGCGGCAATATCGTGACCGAAGATCTGGTGTTCATGCTCGAGGCCATGGGCGTGAAGACCGGCATTGACCTCGACAAGCTGCTGGAAGTTCGCAAGTTCGTACAGGCCGCCTTGTCTTCGGAAACGCTGTTCGGCTTTCTGCACGAGGCCGGATTGCCCAAGGGGTTCGCCTGTGCGGGGGACGCTGCTCATGCAGCCATGAACGCAACCCGCGACTGTGCATCGGCGACAGAACGATGATCTATTCCGCCCTCGCACTACAGACCACCTGCCGGGCTGTCAATGCCTGTCAGCATCAGGCGGAGGCGAGCGAGCACATGCAGGCTTCCATTGAGCGCATCTCGCGTCAGGTGGCGGCGAGCAAGGCGTTCATCGGGCCGACGCTGAAACTCGTCGTCCTGCCCGAGTACTTTCTCACCAGCTACCCGCAGGGCGAATCCATCGAACGCTGGCGGCAGATCGGCTGCATAGACCCGGACGGCCCCGAACATGCAGCGCTGGCCAGCATCGCATCCGAGCAGGGCGTGTACCTGTCCGGCAATCTCTACGAACGAGACCCGCACTTCCCGACGCTCTACTTTCAGACCAGTTTCATCCTGGGTGATACCGGCAATCTGCTGCTGCGTTACCGACGCCTCATTTCCATGTTCGCGCCTACCCCCTACGATGTCCTTGACAGGTATCTCGAGATCCATGGTGAAGACAGTCTCTTTCCGGTGGTGGATACACCACTCGGGCGGCTCGGGGCGGTGGCCTCCGAGGAGATACTCTTTCCCGAACTGACGCGCGCCCTTGCCCTGCGTGGCGCAGAGGTCATCTGTCATTCATCGTCGGAAATTTCGAGTCCACTGCTGACTCCGAAGAATGCTGCCAAGATCGCGCGCGCCACCGAGAACCATATCTATGTGGTGTCCGCCAATTCCGCCGGTATAGAAGGCATCAATCTGCCCAATCAATCCGTGGATCAGGGCTCCAGGGTTGTCGATTATCAAGGCCGGGTGCTCGCAGAGGCCGCGAGCGGGGAATCCATCGCTGCATACGCCGAGCTGCATATCGCTGCCTTGCGTTCCTGGCGCCGACGCCCCGGACTGTTCAACATCTTTCCCCGCCAACGTCTCGGACTGATCCGCGCCGCCTACGGCAAGGCCGAGTTCTATCCGGCCAATTCCATGCTCGACGAAGACGGGCAGGTGTGCACCCCGGAGCGTTCGCACTTTCTCGCTTGCCAGCAGGCGGTCATTGACGCGCTGACCGAACAGGGTGTGCTGTAAGGAGACCGAAACGGCTGCGTGGATCCGGGCACAACCGGGTGTCGCTGGCGCACAGGCCTGGCTCAGGTGCGATGCGTACCCACGCCCATGTACTCCTCAGCGCTCAGGTTCATGCTGTAATGGAAGCGATCCGGATGGTACTGACAGTGCAACAGATCGACGAGTACGCCGTCTTCATCAAAGGAATGTCGCACCAGCGTGAGCACTGGGTCGCCGGCATGCAATTGCAGATACCCGGCCACCAGCGGGCTGGCTGAAGCAGCGCTCAGGAACTGTTCAATGTGACTGATTCGGTGGCCGTTCTCGGCCATGATGTCGAATCGCTGACGCTTTTCAATCTGTGCCACAGTGAATCCGCGCCTGATGTCGCGCGTCCAGCTTTCGTAATAGGCAAAAGGCACATCCTGCTGGTCATACCGTACCCGAGTGACATAGTGCACCCGCTCATCCGCCTGCACACCAAGTTCGGCAGCAATGTTTGCCATAGGTACCCGATGTTCAATGTGCAGTACCTTGACTCTGGTTTCATGCGACATGCCAGCCAGGCGTTGCAGCATACCCACCAGAGGTGCATCAAGATCCGACTTCGGTGCCTGATGCACAACATTGCTTCGTCTGCCCCGATGCCGCGCGATCAACCCCTCGCTGGCCAGCATATCCATACCGCGTTTCGCGGTGATGCGCGAGATATTGAACCCTTGCGAAAGCTCTGCTTCCGTCGGAAGTGGCGCGCCCTCGGCAAGCGACCCGGACAGGATGCGCTGCTTGAGCAGTCGGTAGAGTTGATGATAGAGGGGAATGGGCCCATTGACGCGCAAGGAGCCAAGCTCCGCAGGCGCAAAAATCTTCTCCAGAACACTCATCGCAGTGTCTCCAGAAGCCTGTGTAACTGAATATGCGCCGTTGCGGAGGTCACGAGATCAAGCAGCCGCTCTGTCAGGCAAGCAGCGTCAGGCAGGCACAGGCCCGAGGCCAGATACTCCGTGCGCAACCAGTACCAGCCCCGCCACAGATGCTCTCCTGCTGCGCTACTGACAAGATCGGGTGGCGGACGGAGTACGACTGGTTGCGATTCAGTCGCGATATATCCTGCACCACATGATTCAGCAAGTCGCTTCGCCAGCAGGCTCGAGCCACCCTCCCCGCGAAGACTGAAATCGCGCATCCCGCATGCCGCGGCCACGCCCCTGACGGCCTCGACGCAGGCATCAAGATAGGTCATGCCCGCTCCGCAAGGGCAGCCGGATTCCCCGTGCCCGGGTAAATCGAGCGCCACTTCATGCCTGCCAACGGGCACCCCCATGCTGTCAATCGATGCACCGGGCGCGTGCAAGGCCATTCGCCTGGCTGCCGTTACAGCCCCTTCAGCGATACGGAATCTCACCTGCCCATAACTCGTGTCCAGATAGCGGGTGGAAGAGAGGCTGTCCGCAGCCTTGACACTCGCACTCATTCCGGTATGCACTCCGACACAGTGCGCAAGCTCGGCCTCCACGCAGGCGAGGCGCTGCTCCATCCCCGCATCGCAATGTGCCATGCGGACATTCTCGCCCCAGTCACAGGCATCGAATCGGTCCGTGAAGCGCTTCAGGATGCCGGATTTCCAGCGAATGATGGACACCGGCACGGATATGGCCTGAATCCGCTCGGCTCGCTCATTGTGAAACGCGGCGCGATAGGCCTTCTCATACTCCGGCCCAGCCCTCAGATACCCCAGTGCGGTCAGGTTCATGGCCTCGGCTGGAGCTGGCGTTGCCGCGATACGACTGCCCTCGTCCTTGCAATGCCACGGAAAGAACAGCGTGGAATCGTGCGCTACCTGCCACGCGCGTGCCAGGTGATGGCCATCTTCACTGGGTGTCAGGTCAGGAAAATACCCATCCATGATGCGCTCGCGCTCTTCGTCGCTGAAATCGGCGGCGTTATCGAGTATCACACCGGTCACGCGGGCTGCATCCACCTTGGCCAGTTCAATCGCGATTTGCGCGCCTGTCGCCGACCCGTAGAGAGCATATGCGGTGAGTCCGAGGGCATCGCAGAAGGCGCGCATGGCTTCGACATAGGGTGTGAGATCACGCACAGGACCGGCAATAGCCGTGGATTTTCCATAACCCGGGGTATCCGGTGCAATCGCGGTCACCCTGTGTGCGAGCCGCAACATCTGTGGCTCGAGAAACGCCGAGGACAGCGGGGACGGATGCAGCATCAGCAGCGGCGGCCCCTCCCCGACACGGCGATACTGCACGTCAACCTCACCGCCCTCAAGGGCAAGGCGCACAACGGACTTCTTCGGCGACGCTGTCATTCGAGACCAAGTGAACCCGAATTCATGCGCCCATCAGGGTCAAGCAGGCGCTTGAGCCCGCGCACCGTTTCCTTCGGCACCGGGCGCAGCCCCTGCTGATAGGGGTAGGTGCGCCCTATTTGCAGATGCAGCGCACCGCGCTGCTCGAGCAGTTCGACAAGTTCGCGACGCAGCCGCATCACCTGTGCGCGTGCAGGCTCATTGGCAGGATGCGCCGCGAACCGATTGAGCAGGGCATCGTCCACGCTCTGCCTGTGCAGGGCGTTGAGTTCATCCGGCCAGTAGAACACCGGCTCGATCACGAAACAGCTGTTGCCCACATAAGTGAGCATGTAGCCGTGCAGTATGCGATGTTCCTGCATCACCCCGGCGTTCTGCGCGAACAGCGCTTCGAGCGCCTCGAAGGTGGCGAGCGCCTGTGAATGTGGCACCAGTCCGTGCACCGGCAGCCAGCGTTCACCGCCGGGGCCGACCATGCTGTTCAAAGGCGGGAAAGGCACGGCGCGGGATATTTTCGGGATGCTGTTGTCAATCTCTCGACCACCCTCCGCCACACAGATTTCACGCAGCCGATGGCTCGCCTCGTCAGCCGCCGCCTGGGTCGCTTCCTCGACGGTGAAGTGCGCCGAATAACGCACGCCTTTCATGAAGCCGCGGCCACCAGCCGCAATGCGCAAACCCTCGCGCACCGCCTTGAGCTTCGAGTCCTGCGCCTGCATGACCTTGCCCAGAGTCTTGACATCTTCCATCAGGGATGCACGTTTCATGCGCTGTGCCTGAAGCGTCGGGTCGAACCCGAAGCAGGCCTCTGCCAGCCCCTGCCGGGAGGCTTCACACATGGCGCGAATGATGCCCGGATGCGTGTCAAACTCGAAGCTCACAAAGGCCTTGCCGGGGCGGGTAGGCAGCAGCCGAAGAGTCGCCGTGGCCTTGATGCCGAGCGCCCCCGTATCGCTGGTGAAGAGCCCCGTCAGATCGGGGCCGTAATGGCGAAAAAACGGCGAACTACCGGACTTGGCATTGGCACCTGTGGACAGGACATCCCCATTCGCCAGTACGACATCAAGGCTCAGTACCGAGTCGGCGGCCGCACCGTGCCGTCCGCTGCCCCAGAAGATACTGTTCTGTGACAGGCCGCCACCAACAGTCGCCTTCAGCCCGGACAGGGTGCCCCAGAAAGGTGTGCGCAGCCTGATCGGTTCCAGCGCTGCGTACAGCTGCTGCCAGGTGCATCCGGCTTCGACCGTGACATACATGTCTTCCCGGTTGATTTCCAGTACCCGGTTCATCGCCGATGTATCAATACACAACACCCGCTCGTTGCGGCAGATGTAGCCGCTGCTATAGGACATGCCGCCGGCGCGCGGGACAATGGCAAGATCGTGCTCGCTGGCGAACTGCACCGTAGCGACCAGCGACTGCGTATCCGCAGGACGGGCAACGAGGCTGACCGTGCCAGCATCCCCGGAAACATCCTGGCCATGGAGTTCAAGCGACTCGGGATCGTCAAGTACGGCTTGCTCGCCGATGCGCCGACGCAGTTCGGATGCCAGGGTTTGCACACTTGATTGAGCGATGTCGAGCATGGCCTGGGGGCGGGTTGTGTCCCTGCTCAAGTAGAATCAACGGTCAGTATAAGCCGCATCATGTTGCTATGTATGTTCTGATCAAGTCCATCCGTGGACTTGATCAGATTCGCAAATCAGAAGTGCGATTCTGATTTGCTCGCAGATTCAATGCCTTACGGCACTGAATCTGGCGGCACATCCGTGTGCCGCACGGGAAACTCTGTTATTCAGAGTTTCCCTATTGATATATCAATATGCTTTTATCACATCCACACAGGCTGATTCAAACTGTGCTCGCTCACCGGACATGAGACCGAGGGGTGGGCGCGGAAAGGGAGGATACGGTACTCGACGGGGTTTCCCGGTCGAGGGACATATGGGACCGGATGTTGTTGCAGAAGTATCCGTACCTGGCGAGGCTCTGGTAGTCTCGCATCTGTTTGGACGAGTACATCACCCCCGGAGGGCACCAACCATGGAAACTCGAGCCGCAGTCGCCTGGGAAGCCGGCAAACCGCTGACCATCGAGAGAGTGCAGGTGGACGACCCGAAGGCTGGCGAGGTCATGGTGGAAATCAAGGCCACCGGCATATGCCACACAGATGCCTTCACGCTGTCGGGTGCCGACCCCGAGGGCCTGTTCCCGGCCATCATGGGGCACGAAGGTGCCGGAGTGGTGCTCGCCGTGGGCAAGGATGTCACCTCGATAGCGCCCGGAGACCATGTCATCCCCCTCTATACACCGGAGTGCCGCGAATGCAAGTTCTGCCTGTCCGGCAAGACCAATCTCTGCGGGGCCATACGCACAACCCAGGGCCAGGGTGTCATGCCGGACGGCACCAGCCGTTTCTCTCTGGGACGGGAGCGCCTCTATCACTACATGGGCACCTCCACCTTCTCGAATGTGACCGTACTGCCCGAAATCGCAGTCGCAGTCATTCGCGATGACGCGCCTTTCGACAAGGTGTGTTACATCGGCTGCGGCGTGACCACCGGCTTGGGCGCGGTCATGAACACCGCCAGGGTGGAAGTCGGCGCGACGGTGGCGGTGTTCGGCCTCGGCGGCATAGGGCTGAACGTGATTCAGGGCGCGCGCATGGTGGGTGCCGAGCGCATCATCGGCGTTGATGTCAATCGCGACAAGGCGACGCTCGCCACGAAATTCGGCATGACCGACTTCGTTGATGCCAGTCAGACAGACCGTGTCGGCGAAGCCATCATCGACATGACCGATGGCGGCGTTGATTATTCGTTCGAATGCATCGGCAAGGTCGATGTGATGCGCGAGGCGCTCGAATGCTGTCACAAGGGCTGGGGCGAGAGCATCATCATCGGCGTGGCCGGAGCAGGACAGGAGATCTCCACGCGCCCACTGCAACTGGTGACCGGACGCGTGTGGCGCGGAACCGCCTTCGGCGGTGCCAAGGGGCGACGCGATGTGCCGCGAATCGTCGATTGGTATATGCAAGGCAAGATCAATATCGACGACCTCATCACCCACACCATGCCACTCGCCGACATCAACACCGCCTTCGACCTGATGCATGCAGGCAAGTCCATTCGTTCCGTCGTCACCTTCGACTCGTGAACGCCCCGGAGTCAGTTCGCAGCCGCGCCTGTGCCGATTGGCTTTCGCAGGTCGAGGAAGAGATTCTCGAGCCAGACCTCCCCATCTGCGATCCACATCACCATCTCTGGGACTATCCCGGCAGCCGCTACCTGCTTGATGACCTGCTGAGCGACATATCAAGCGGACACAACATCGTCTCCACCGTGTTCGTCGAGTGCGGTGCCATGTACCGCAGCGAGCGACGGGAGCCCGATGCGGCGATGCGACCGGTGGGGGAAACCGAGTTTGTCAATGGCATCGCCGCCATGAGCGCCAGCGGCGGCTACGGTGACACTCTGGTGTGCGCCGGCATCGTCGGCTTTGCGGACCTCACGCTGGGCGCTCGCGTTCGACCGACGCTCGAAGCGCACATGCAACTTTCGCCACGATTCCGCGGCATACGTCATGCGCTCGGCTGGCATGCATCCGACAGCATTCGCAATTCACATACCATGCCGCCGCAAGGACTCATGGCGGATGCGACCTTTCGCGCAGGATTCGGCGAACTCGCCAGATTCGACCTGAGCTTCGATGCCTGGTTCTACCATGAACAACTGCCGGAGTTCATTGATCTGGCGCGCTCTCACCCGCAGGTGACCTGCATTCTTGACCACTTCGGCGGACCGCTCGGCATCGGCCCCTGTGCGGGCAGACGCGAGGAGATCTTTGCCTTCTGGCGGAACTGCATCTCCGAACTCGCCGAGCTGCCAAACGTGTATGCCAAACTCGGTGGCCTGGTGATGCCGATCAACGGATTCAACTTTCACAAGCGCGCACAGCCTGCCAACTCGACCGAGATCATCGCCGCAACGCGCGCCTATCATCTGCACACCATCGAGTGCTTCGGCGTGGAGCGCTGCATGTTCGAGAGCAACTTTCCGGTGGACAAGCGAAGCTGTTCCTATCACGTGCTGTGGAACGCTTTCAAACGCATGACCCGTGACTTTTCGGCGAGCGAGCGGGCGTGGCTCTTTCACGATACGGCGAGCCGCGTGTACAGGCTGAGCCGAGCTTCAGGCAGCAGCCGTTCAGCTGATATGCAACCCTGACCCTCCCTCGATGCGGCACTGGATCATCACCCTGGCTGCCACCGGCCTGCTGATCTTCGGCCTGTGGCTCGGCTTCGCGCCAGCCTGGCGGATGCATCTCATGCTGGACGACATTGAAGGCGGCCAGCACATGGACATACTGCGGCAGGGTCGGCCTGTCGGTTCCTACCTCTCGGAGTTCACGCGCCTCGACAATGGCGATTTCCGGACTGTGCTGCGTGTGTCCTTTTCAATTGCAGGCGTGGCCGAATTCACCATTGAGCAGCGTTTCGAATTTGGCGGGTTTCCCGGTTTCAGGATTCGTCGCGCCGCCTGGTGCCTTGATGACGAGCAGAGCCTGCGCGAGGCGCACGAGTTACCCGCGTGGGACCTCTACCATCACCTGATTCTGCAGCGCCTGGTGATCGAAGGTCCCGACCTGCTCGCGCGCGAAGATTCTGCGCTCGAGGTGCTGAGCAGCGAACGAACGGCCAACGGCGCGGTGCGCGCCAGATTGACTGCACCGGTATTGCGCCCGCGCAGCGCACGCATCGAATCCACCGAATTCGACATGCTGTGGCTCGGCGAAGGTGGCGCGAGCGTACAGCGGAGCGATGGTCGCTATCGACTCGATGCTTCCGGGCGAATCCTGAGCGCCCAACTTCACGGCATAGGCGAACTCACGCCGTCGGGACACCTCACGCCATCGGGACACCTGCCGCAAAATCCCGAAACCGACCCACCCGACACTTCAGGCATCGGCTTCACCCTTGATCAGGCGATTGCCCATCCCGAACGAGTTCGGGCGTTGCGTCTTGAAATCGTCACCGGCGAGTCCGCCCTGTTGACCGCGGACGAACACCAGCCGCTGCAGGAAATCTCTGGCAGCGAGCTTGTGCTCCGTGGTGGGTTGCGACCGGCCCCCGAGGACATCGTGAATCTCGTGGCGCTGGTGCATCACAGCCTCATCTACGACGAATCGGCCAACGCCACGGATGTCGAAGAAATCATCGCCCAGGGCCGCGGCGACTGCACCGAATTTACCGATCTCTTCGCCGCCAGGGCCGAGGCCGCCGGTTACAACGTACGCAAGGTGCTCGGATTGGCCTACAGCAAGGGGCACGAGAGCCGTCGCGAAGGCTTCCATGTTCATGCCTGGAATCAGGTTGCGCTGGACGGCGAGTGGCTTGACGTGGATGCCACCTGGAATCAGGCTTCGCCAAGCGCCGCGCGCATCCGCTTTGCACAGAACCCCACGCGCCAGCTCGCACTGCTCATCAGGCGTGACGAGTTTCAATTCAAGCTGCTCGAAGTCGCCTACGCAAGCGATGCGCAAGCAACCTCCGGTGCCGAGCTGACAAGCCGGGGCTATCCGAAGCGCTCCATCAGGTAGCTCAGGGCAAACTCGTAACCGCGAGTGCCGAGCCCGGTAATCACGCCGCAGGAGACATCCGAGAGACAGGAGCGATGCCGAAAGGGCTCGCGCGCGAACAGGTTGGAAATATGCACCTCGACAAAAGGGATGGCAACGCCGAGGAGGGCATCCCGGAGCGCGATACTGGTGTGCGTGAAGGCTCCGGGATTGACCAGAATCGCCGCGACCCCCTCTGCCCCGGCACGATGAATGCGCTCGATGAGCTCATGCTCGGCGTTACTCTGGCAAGTCTCCAGATGGTGTCCGGCGGATTCGGCCAGGGCCGTCAATCGCGTCTCGATATCCTGCAGTGTGTCATTGCCATAGACCTCGGGCTCTCTCGTGCCGAGCAGATTGAGGTTCACACCCTGAAGAACCAAAAACCGCGCCATGATGTATGTCTCCTGTTGTCTGCCTGCGTATCGCCCCGACCTGCCGCACCCGCCTTCCCGAGAGTCAATTTACCACGCAGGGTATAGTATTGAGTTTGGTTGATTTGGAGTTGCAACTTGACTACCTACAGGCAGGCGGGTGTAGATATTGACGCTGGTGCCGAGTTGGTACGCCGTATCGTACCGCTGGCGCGCGCGACCCGAACCGGTTACTCGATCACCGACATCGGCGGATTTGCCGGCCTCACCGCCATTCCCGAAAACTTCAAGGAACCCGTGCTGGTATCGAGCACCGACGGCATTGGCACCAAGCTCGAACTACTCGCCGAACGTGGTGCCTTTCAAACTGCCGGCATTGATCTGGTCGCCATGTGCGTGAATGACATCATTGTGTCCGGTGCCAAACCCCTGCTCTTCCTTGATTACTATGCAACCGGCGTACTGGATGTGGATGCCGCGGAAAAAGTCGTCGCGGGCATCTCGCACGGCTGTCAGCAGGCGGGCTGTACGCTGGCCGGCGGAGAAACCGCCGAGATGCCGGGCTGCTACGACCCGGGTCGATTTGACCTGGCAGGATTCGCTGTCGGCGTGGTCGAGCGCTCGGCCATCATCAACGGCAATGCCATAGAACCCGGCAACGCGTTGGTGGCGCTCGCCTCATCCGGTGCCCACGCAAACGGGTTCGCACTGGTGCGACGCATTATCCGGCTTGCAGACGAAGTGCCCGAATCGGTGATCAATCGACTGCTGTCACCCACGCGTATCTATGCGCGTGCAGTGCGTGGCGCAAAGAGCAAGGTGAAGATTCTGGGCATGGCGCACATTACCGGTGGCGGACTCGTCGAAAACATCCCGCGCATGCTGCCCGAAGGCTGCCAGGCACATATAGACCTCGGAAGTTGGACACTTCCTGAGGCGTTTCGCACCCTGCAGGAAGCTGGCGACATAGAAGATGCCGAGATGCGCCGCGTATTCAATTGCGGCATAGGGTTCGTGATGGCTGTGTCGAAATCGGACGCGCCTCGTCTGGTGCAGCGCCTGCTGGGCCTCGGCGAGCGTGCGTTCGTACTGGGACAAGTCGAAGCCGGCCCATCCGAGACGGTCGAGTTCATCAGTCGCTCATGAGGCGACTGAGGCGGCGTGACCTCTGACATGAACCCTGCTGAGCAGTCAACCGGAAACATCAGCGCTGCGCTCGACTCCCTGCGCGACCAACTCATCGATCTTGGCTCGCGCAATCGCCTCATCCATACGCCGATCAAGGGGCGCAGCACAAGGCAACTCGCAATTACCGACGAACTCCCGGACGAAATATTCAAGCTACTCGCGGCAGGCAAGGCCATGACCTTCGACCCGGCTCGGCAGAACGCCGCAGCGGAACCCGAAGACGACGATGATCCGGTGCTCCTGCCCGCAGAGCATGTCGGCGAAGAATCAACCGCCCTGGCCGCACGCCACACAGACACCAGGCTGCAAACCAGCATCACTCCCGAAGCACTGCAACGGTGCCTGCTCAACATCTTTCGCGAGGCACGCTCACTCGAAGAAGAGCAAGGCGTGAGCGTGCTGTTTCTTGCCCTCGGGTTCCTGCGCTGGTACGAGAGTCCGTCGTCGGACACCGAGCGATTCGCTCCGCTCCTCCTCTATCCGGTCGATCTGCTGCGCGACAAGGTGAGAGGCCGACTCAGACTCAAGGCGCGAGACGACGAACTCGAAGTCAACCTGTCGCTCAAATCACGACTCATGAACGACTTCGGTCTCTTGCTCCCGGAGCTTCCGGAGGATACCGAGTGGTTGCCGTCCACCTACTTCAGTGCGGTACAGGAGGCCGTATCGTCGCGCCCAAGATGGCAAGTTCAAGCTGACATCATGCAGCTCGGCTTCTTCTCCTTCGCCAAATTCAGGATGTGGGAGGATCTCGCGGACAGCGCCGAATGGCCTGAAGGGTCGGGCCCTCAAAACAGCGCACTGCTGCACAACCTCCTGGCGCAGGGGTTTTCGCACGGCGGTGCCGTCACGGGAGATGGCGAGAACCTGGACCGCAAATTTCCCGACCTGCGCGCACTCGGCCACATCCTCGATGCCGATGCCTCGCAAGCCCAGGTTATTGCGGCGGCGGCGGAAGGGAAGAGCCTCGTTGTACAAGGCCCTCCGGGCACCGGCAAGTCCCAGACCATCGCCAACATCATCGCGCTCGCCGCCAGAGAGGGCAAGCGGGTGCTGTTCATTTCGGAGAAAAGAGCCGCACTCGAAGTCGTCCATGACCGGCTCGAACACGCCGGACTCGGCTCGCTGTGCCTCGAACTGCACTCGCACAAGGCGAACCGCAAGCAGGTGTATCAGGATCTGAAGAGTACGCTCGAACTCGCGCCGCCCACTCCTGTGGACGAGAGCAAATTTGAGCGAGCGACAGAAACACGCGACGAACTCAATCGTATTTCGTCCCTCATTCACGCGCGCGACCCGCAGACCGATCAAACACCATATCTGGTCATGGGCAAGCGCGCCGAACTCGCCGAACGCAATGTGCAGGACCCAGGGTTTCAGATCGAGGGTGCCGACCAATGGAGTGCGAGTGAATTCGATCAGCGTGTACATGCGATCAGCAATCTCGTCGCAATGACGCACAGGCACGGTATCGAGAGCGCGCATCCCTGGCGGGGTACCACAAGGCGATTGGACAGCATCGAAAGCAATGCGCTCGAAACCGAGCTGCGCGCGGCGCTTGAGTGTCTGGACAGGCTCAAATCGCTGTGCAAAAGCGCTCGGGAGCTCACGGACATCTCCCCTGAATCCGCAATTTCCGAGCTGCGCGTCGCACTGGAGCGGTTGACGGCACTCTCCCGGATGCCTGCACAAGTGCCGGAACTTCTGGGCAAGAGCGCATTGCTCGAAGCTCCGGGCCAGGTCCTGTTGTTGTGCGAACGCATCAGGGATCTGCAGGCACTCCAGCGGAATCTTGAAGGCGTAGTGGTGAATTCGGCGTTCGAGCTTCGCTGGGAAGAACACCTGCTCGCCGTGCGCGAACACGGGAACAGCCTGTTCCGATTCCTGAAGGGTGCCTACCGGAAGGCAACCGCAAGGCTGAAAGCCGTCTGTCGCGACAAGCCTGCGGGCGATCAGAAGGAGCGCATCGCACTGCTCGAACAGCTTGTCGAACAGCGCACATTGACGCGCCTCGTGGAATCGGGTGATGCACTCGGCCGAGCCGCCTTTGGCAGCGGATGGAGCAGGTCCGATACCGAAGTCGAACCCATGCTGGATGCTGTCAGGTGGCTCGCCGAGCAATTGCAGGGGCTCAATCACCCGTGCGAGCTTCGAGACCGGGTGGAGTGCTGGAGCCAGAGAGCAGATCGGGAAACCCTGCACAAGGACTTCGAATCATGCCTCGACGAATGGAACTCCTGCTGGCAACAGTTGAATGCCCGGCTGGGGCTTGATGTGCCGGCCGCCTTCGCACACGAGACGCTCGAGTGCGTACCTCTGGAGGAGGTTCTGGCGCGTGTCGATTCCTGGTGCTCGAATCGTGCGCTTTCTGGTGGTTGGCACCAACTCGCAGGCGCCGCGCGAGAGGCATCACACCTCGGTCTCGACACACTTCGCCGCCACCTTGCAAGCGGCAAACTCGCAGCCGAGCAGGCGGAAACCGCCCTTGTCTTCATCCGCGCCGAAGCCCTGTGGAAACGATTTCGCGCGGAAACTCCCGAGATCGAATCCATCAGCGGGGAATCACGCTCAGCACTCGTTCAGCGCTTCAGGGAACTCGACCACAAGCTGCTCGAACTCTCCGCACATGTGGTTGCCGAACAGCACACACAGGGGCTCCCCACCGGTTCTTCGGGGCAGATTGGCATAGTCCGGGGAGAGGCGAACAAGAAAGCACGGCACATGAAAATTCGCCAACTGTTGAAGGTGGCAGGCGATGCAGTCGCTCTGGTCAAACCGATCTTCCTCATGAGCCCAATGTCGGTCGCGCAATATCTCGACCCGGCCGGACTCCGCTTCGATCTGCTGCTGATCGACGAGGCCAGCCAGGTCAAACCCGCAGATGCCATGGGTGCCATTTGCCGAGCCAACCAGATAGTGGTTGTCGGCGACCAGCAGCAGATGCCACCGTCATCCTTCTTCGATCGGCAAACCTCGAACAGCAATGAAGACGACGATCTGGCAAGCGATGCAGACGCTCTTGCCGCATCCCAAATCGGCGATATGGAGAGCATCCTGTCGCTTTGCGATGCGCGCGGAATGCCCGGCGGCACCCTTCGCTGGCACTACCGATCAAGGCACGAATCCCTGATTGCCGTCTCCAACGAAGAGTTCTATCAGGGTCGGCTGATTTGCCCGCCAAGCCCGCAGCAAAGAAGCACCGACATGGGATTCTCCTTCACCAGAGTCGATGGATATTTCGAGCGCGGCAAAGGCCGAAACCCCATTGAAGCCGAGGCTGTGTGCGAAGCCGTGCTCGCTCACGTCAGGGAGCGACCGGGCGAGACACTCGGCGTTGTCGCCATGTCGGTAGCGCAGCGCGATACCATACAGAACAAGCTCGAACTCATGCGGGCTGACCATCCCGAACTCGATGCCTTCTGCAGCGAGTCGAGAGAGGGGGCTTTTTTCGTCAAGAACCTCGAAAACGTGCAGGGAGACGAGCGCGAAGCAATTTTCGTATCAATCGGCTATGGCCGTGATAGCGACGGGTTCATCAGCAACAACTTCGGTCCCGTGTCGCGCGAAGGTGGCGAGCGACGACTCAATGTGCTGTTCACGCGCGCCAAGCTCCGTTGTCGCATTTTCTCCAGCATGCTGCACTCGGATATTCGCATTGAAGCAACCAGAAGCCAGGGCGCGAGGGTATTGAAGCGATTCCTGAAGTACGCCGAAACCGGAGACCTCGACCTGCCGACAAGCACCGGGCGCGCAATGGACAGCCCGTTCGAAGAAGCGGTCGCGCTTGCCCTGCACAAGCACGGACACAAGGTTTCACCACAAGTTGGCTCCAAGGGGTTTCGCATAGACCTGGCGGTGCACGACCCCGACTGCGAGGGCAACTACCTGCTCGCAGTCGAGTGCGACGGCGCGCGCTACCACTCATCAAGCTGGGCGCGAGAGCGCGACCGTCTCAGACAGACGGTGCTCGAAGGCACCGGCTGGAGGTTTCATCGTATATGGAGCACTGACTGGTTCTACAACCGAGATGTCGAACTGCAGAAACTGCTCGCAGCCATCGACCGTGCGAGACGCACGAAGACACCCGCGGCTGCGCCGAAGCCACCACCTCGTCAACAACCGGAGCGGCGCGCAATTGCAGCGGGTGGCGACGAGAAGCGTGAGGATATCTGCCTGTACGAGGAGGCAGAGTTCACGCCTCGGCGCTCTGAATCCACGCAACTGCACGAAACGCCAATCCGCGAGCTGTGCGAACAGGTCACCCGAATTGTGACGGTGGAAGGCCCGGTTCACATCTCCGAAGTAGCACGCAGACTGACGCAGCTGTGGGGGCTTCAAAGGACAGGCAGTCGAATTCGCGCCCATGTGGAACGCGCCGTGCAATTGAGTATCAAGGAGGGTGTCCTGCGTTGGGATGCAGGGGGTGTGAACAGGTTTGTAACCACTGGCGATGCGCCTTCACGCACACCCTCGCATCGCCCCTCTCGTCAGAAAGTGCGCAACCGCAAGGATGCCGGCGCAAGCCTGCGAAAACCCGACATGCTTCCCCCGAGCGAGGTTCGCGCAGCCATCCTGACCGCGCTCGAGGAAAACGTGGGGCTGCACACAGGCACAAACGAGGTCGCGAAGGAAGTGGTCCGACAGTTCGGCCTGGGCGCTGTCTCTCGAGGCCTGAAGGCTGTCGTTGCAGCGGAAGTCGATGCGCTCCTCGACAGCGACGTGGTGGTGAAGCGAAACGGGCAACTACGAATCGAGAAGTAGCTCCCTTTGTGAAGGGTCCCCGTCACTACCGATATCAACGGGAGAACAAGGCAAGTGTTTATTGTTCAAAATCGAGAGCGACCGGAAGCAATCCGGAACGCACTACGCGACTTGATGCGTGATGGCGTGGAAAGCGTTCGAGTTTGCAGTGCCTATATGACCCGCAAGGGCAGCGAGTTGCTCCATGACGACATCAAGCGAGCAAGCCCCTACGGCGACCAGAGCGCGGTGAACAAGACCATAGTGACCTCTCCGGATTTTGGAATCACTGAACCAGAGGCGCTGGAATATTGGATGAGGGTTCCAGGGAGCCGTGTTCTGGTGGCCGGGGCGGATTTGCTCGAGCGCAATAGTCTCAACCCGAAAATCGCGTTTCACCCAAAGCTCTATGCTGTTGGCCGACCCAACGGCACAGCAGGCAGCCTGGTAGGGTCTGCCAACCTCACCAGTCGTGGCTTGACGGTAAACGGCGAGGTCGCCTGGCTTCAACTCAATCATCAAACCCTCTCCGAAGTCGATGCCGCTTGGGAATCCATTACCCGAATGGCCACTCCGCTCACGCAGGAGATCTTGCACCGCTATCGGTCGCTTCGTGAGCTAACCGCGCTTCGTGAGCTAACCGTGCATACCGGGCCTGTCAAGGAACTCCAGCCGGTGCCCCAACCCGACATCTCGGGGCTTGATTCCCGCGATTCTTTCGAGGGGATGGTTGCCGATCCGGAGAGCTATGACAGAGTTTGGATCCAGGCTGACAACCTTCAGGGAGGCTCCGGAACTCAGTTGGAGTTGCCACGTAGCACTACCCACTTCTTCGGTGTGGGCGCGAACCTCTCGGACGAGGGTCAGGTCGTTCATCTTGCGGAGCTTGTTCTGGTCTCCGGCCAGACCGTTTGGGATGATCGCAAACTCACTTGGCATCCTGGCAACAAGATGGTGCGGATGAACTTGCCTTCAATCACTCAGGGAGGCCATGACTACAGAAATTCCCTCATTCTGTTTCGGCGCCTGAACACCAGGCGGTTTGAACTGCAGGTACATCCTTGGGATTCAGACTCCTGCCGAGCTTTTGTGGAGGCTTCAAGAATAGGCGAACTTCTGTTTCGTGTGGGTCGCAACAGCGACCGGCTATACGGCCTGTTGCCCTGAAGCAGTGGCCCTCCGGTCAGCATCTCGTGATCGATCTTGTCCCGCAGCGCGATCACCTTGATCTCCTCCGCCTTGATGTCGCCAGCTCGTGCGCCCTTTCTTCCAATGCCTGGATCATCAGCGAAACGGATTTGCAGTTCGCTGATCGACCCAGCAGTGTGCCGATCACTATCCCGTCAATCATCTCCTGTACATCCGGCGGATAAGGTCCGGCTCGCCGACCCACCTTGTCGAGTTTGTGTATGGTGCTCGGCTGCAGATGCGGGATTTGAAGTTGGCGCAAATGAACGGCTTCCAACTTCAGTGCACCACCGCCCATTGGAGTACCCATGATCTCCATCAGAACCTTGCACCAGGCGCTATTCAAGAGAGCCTTCAGCGCGAAACCTGACCATTGGCCGCTTGGTGACCAAACTGCCGCGAAATTCGCGTCAATCAGAATAGCAGGGTCTCGGTTGGCTTCCGCATGAGGGACACTGTGGTTGATTCTTGGCACGAAGGCAGCGGGCATGTGGCGGGGCCTGAAGGGAGGCAGCATGTACCAGAATCGGGGCCAGTCCTGGCCGTTGCGAAGATCGCGAACATTTGTTTTGACGGCGGACAACTCCGGAATGCGCAAGCTTCCCTGGTCTCGACTCAAGCGAGCATGAGCGGCATTTCGCACGTAGTCCGCCAAATCTTCGGGCATAATCTGCGGCGGCGCAGCGCCTCGGGGGGTGCAGGTGCCACCGGCCTTGATAATGCGGTCGAAATCCTCCGGAAGAACCCAATCATTCAGGTCCAGAACCCGTCCTCGTGGTCCGCACCCGTTCGACATCGCACCCATTTCCGACTGTCGGCGCAGGACCGGCCGAAGCGCGCTCGGCGGAGCGCTAAACTGCCGACGACCGAAAAAATCGGATGCCTCAACAGCGACAGAAGAATGGGACGATTTTCGGGCAGTGACATAGAAGAAACGATTGCAACCGGTTCGCAGCCCCTGACCTGGCTGAATGCCTGCATCTGGCAGCGCCACAAGCCGGGCTGACAGCGCCCTTGATGGCAGGATATCGCGGAGCGACTCTGGAAGTGGTGGTTGGGGGACTGATGAAATACTGCCGAACAGGGACAATCGCTTCGGTGCGTTTTCGAGTGTGTGTTGCCATCTCTTGCGCTTTGTACGCGCGACCAGCGAAGTCCACTCATCCTGCAACGGGAGAGAACGGGCTCGGATGTTCTCGATCGGCAGTGGGGACCCGGAGAGCGCCCAGGCAGCGAATTGAGCTTCGGGATACCTGCCCGGGAATGCGGTTCCAACGAGAGAGTCGCCGTCGGAGGCCTCCGGAGCGACCTGCAGCCACCGAACTGAACCCCACATTCGACGTTGGCCAAGTGAAAGGGTAGTCTCGTTGGAAGACAGACGCCGAGCGACAACAAGATGGGTGCGCACCAAGGCATCGGAAAACCAGCCGGGCTGGGTATCTTCGACAACTATCCGGAGCTTGAAGCAACGCAGGAGCAGGTAACGGATCGTGTCAGCGTACTCGCGCGACCGCCAAGTGGCAGGGGCCACTATCGCCAAGGTTCCCCCGGGGCGCACCAGCAAAGCCGCCAACAGCCAGGCTGGGACTGATAGATCCGCAAGGCCGGAATAGCCTTCAATCAGGGCGCGCCAAATATGGCGGTTCGGCTCGGATTGCGACGCGGCAACTTTCGCCAGCCCGGCGCGGACAGCATCTTGTTTGCCTGCATCGGTCTGGCGGGCCTGGTAGCGGACATAAGGCGGGTTGGTAATCACGAGATCGTAGGTTTTCTTCGGCAGAGCGGCCAGCGACGCAGGGGCGAACGCATCACCAGCGATGATGGTTCGTTGAGGCGGTGTCCCTTGAATCTGCAGGCCAGCCAATCGGGTTTCGCAAGCTGTGGCGGTTGGCCTGTCGATTTCGATGCCATCCAGCCGCCGGAACTGTATGCCTCGTTGCCCTGCCACTGTCCAGGCTGCATCAAGGAGGTCCCCATGACCAGCCATGGGGTCCAGCACTGCGGTGTTCTGGTTACCTATCGCCAGATGCGCGAGCAGTTTGCCAAGCGGCAATCCGGAGAAATACTGGCCAAGGGATTTGCGTTGACGGGGCGGCAAGGATTTCTCATAGGCCAACGCCTTCGCCCGCGCCGCCTTGCAGACTTCAATTGGCAGCACTGGAAGATGTCCGGGGAGGCGTTGGTCCATCCAATGCCTTGGGGAATTGCAGTTGGTAAAAGGAACTGGCATCCAGGGGTATTTCCTGATGTCGCTCAACATAGTGCGCCACCAGACGCGAATACAGCCTTTGGGCCGTCATTTCCAGAGGGTCCGAGCTGAGAGCCGCATTTTGGCGCAACTGCCGCATGATCTGATGGATGTCCGCCGAATCGGAGTTCAGGCAATGAGTCCCTGCAGCCAGAAGGAGAACAGGGTCGCCACGCACAGCACCCGCTGTGGTGACCTGCTTGAAACTGCCTTGGGTTTTATCGAGGACACCCGTGCGCTCGACGGTAAACCCCGCCTGCGCGCAGGCCGTTTGCAGGGTATTCCACACCTTTGCTGACGACGAATGAAACACCAGAGTGGCCTTGCCGCTCGGTTTCAATATGCGCTGAACTTCCGAAAAAGCAGCTATCAACAGCTTTTCGTATTCCACCAGGCTCTTGTCCTGACTCTTGCTGACAATCGCCTCGTCAGTACGGTCAGTGAATCGGCCGAGCCAGGCTTCGTTGATGAAGTTGATTTCTGCGTAGGGAATGTTTCCGGCAAAGGGAGGGTCGGTGAAGGCGTAGTCGATGGTTCCATCCGCAAGCCCAACCTTGCAGCTGGAGCTTTGATGAACTTCAACTCGACCATTGCAGCCACGCACTGTTGCGAAGGCATTGGCGATGTTTTCGAGTTTGCGCTCGAGTCCCGCGATGAGGTTCTTCTCCAGAGGGAGACCACTGACGTAGAGCACCCCGGGTTGGGCACTGGTAGCCACCAGTTCCTTCTGCCCGGACTTGGCGACAACGCGTGACATCAGCGTCGCATGGGAAGCGTTGTAGCTCAACAGCCAGAATCGCAGTGCATCCCTCACAGAGATGTCATACCTTTGGGTGCGCTCCCACAGACGACCGAAGATGATGAGGTTCCGTCGTGTATAGAAGTGATGAAGATGGGAGATGCCTTGATGGTATCCCTTGCGGTGAAGGTCACCCCAAGGTATCGCGACGCGGGGCACGGCGGTCGGAATGGGTTCGTTTGCAATGCGCTCAATCAATTCGACATCATGGCCGCTGACCGGGCGACACCAGGTTCTGCGGTTCGTGGCACCGTACAGCCAAGCCGGATAACGGCTGCGTTTTTCAATCTGCTTGCCGATCAGCTTGTCACAGGTTACTTCTGTTGCTCGCCCGATATTGTCGAGCGCATCTTCGTGACCGCAATCGGGGCAGACGAACACTGAAGCGATTGCCGCCGGTGTACGGGAAACACAAGTGCGCCATAGACTGACATTGATACCGCAGGAGGGGCACACCAACTGATCCGACCAGACAACATGTCTGATCGTGCCCGGGTTACCGAGCGCGTCCTCAGCCGCGTACATCCAGCCGTCATCTCGTTGAGCCTGTTCAAGGAGCTGCTGTGCGGCGCACAGAAAGGCACTGGGTTCAGGCGGATGAGTCAGCATCCGGGCAACGAAAGCACCAAGTGCGCCAAGTTCATAGAGCACAGCGTTACGGGCACCCCATTCAATGTCCAGCCCCATCCGCTGCGCTTCACTGCGGAGTTCTGCACTGGGACGTTCGCACAACAGGGCGGCAAGGCCAGTGGTGCCGCTGCCGGCGAAGCCGTCAAAAACCGTATCGCCAGGCCGTGTGTGCGCCCCAATGAACAGCGCAATCGCCTCCGGAGAAATCTTGGTGGGATACGGAAAGGCTCCAAAGAGAGGGCCGCACCGTTTGGCCGGTATCGCGTGCTCATACAGAGCATTGATTTGCAGCGATGAACTTGCCTTCCGCATGGGGTGGTCTCAACCAGTGTGTCCGGTTTATTCGTATGCTCGCGCGTCGTTCACACGCGCTTCCCTGAGCAGCAGCGTATCGCCTTGCTGATCGGCAAGAATCTGTGCCTCGGTGAACGGCAGACGCAGCCATTGCCCGGCAGCGTACAGCTCGGTCTGGTCACTGTAGAAAGGCGAATCCGGTTCGGGGGACTGCGAGTAGGTGAGGATGCCGCGCGCGTCGAGATTGCCCTCGGCATCCCATCCGATCACCTGAATATAGCTGTTGCCGTGAATGATCGGCGTGTAGCCTTGAGCGCCATTCAGCTCGGTGACGATCATGCTGAACATGCCAATGCCTCTATTGCCGCCCGGTACGGGAATCTTGCGTCCATGGCGCAGCGCATATTGAATATCTCCGAGGCGGGCATCGAGCGCAATCCCGGCCGCCTCGATTTTTGCCGCTGCCGCTGCGAGTGCCGAGACGATGGCCGCACGTACTTGCGGGTCCGTGATATTCAGCCCGCGCGGCGTGTTCACCGCATCAGCCGCATCAAAGGGCAGTGCCCAGAGGTCAGGTGTGTCACTGACCAGATGCCAGAACTCACGCCACAGATGGCCGCCTCGGGCATCGACCTGCTGGGTGCGATTCCAGCGCGCCAACACATCACAGGCTTCCTGAATCGCATCTTCGCCCGCACAGGCCGCGAGCACATCGTCAAGCAGCAGTTCGGCGCTGTGGGTGCGATGCCCGGAGAGCATCTGCTGGAGGTCTTCAGGGGTAATCGCGCCGCCCGCATCGATGAGTTCCGCCATCATGGAGAGACCCGAGCGCGTACGCAATGTCCTCGCCGTGCGCTCTGCCCCGATGATGGGCGAATAACCTTCCAGCGGTGCCTCGGGATTGGACAGCCAGTAGCTGTCGTTGGAATTGGTCACATAGTCGCTGCGCGTCATGCGCGGCATTTCGTCGGCTGGCAGGACACCCGGCACAGGAGTGCGCGCATCCTGCCGCCACTCGCAGGCCGAACGGCTGCCATCAAGCACCACGAAGTACTCGGGCGCACCCTCGAGCGTGACCCCGCACTCCCCGATCAAGGCGGCATCCACATTGGGCGTGGCGCTGATGTCCGCATAGAAGGCATTGCCGTGCCGGTCGGCGGCGATGGTGTTCACCCAGAAGACACCCTGGCGACTGATTGCCGCTTCGACCTCGGCGGTCGAACTGGCCTGACTC
Organism: Pseudomonadales bacterium; assembly: GCA_965199815.1. Taxonomy (GTDB): domain Bacteria; phylum Pseudomonadota; class Gammaproteobacteria; order Pseudomonadales; family Azotimanducaceae; genus Azotimanducus. The sequence goes on along the minus strand of CBDATE010000034.1, from coordinate 242,687 downwards.
AGAGCATCGTAGGTTTCCGCGGTCAGGTGGTTATCGATGACCGCATCGCGCACCGCATAGGCGCGCCCCTCCCCCCAAGGCAGCGCATCGGTCTGCAGAATCGGGCCGAAATGGCTGAAATAGAGGGTGTGTGTGCGCGTCTCGATGTCCTCGACACCTTCGTTACCTTCAACACCTTCGTTACCGGCTACAGCAACCTCCACTTCGCGAGGTGTGATATCGCGGTACTCTCCATCATGGAGATAGCGCATGGGATCTTCCGGGTGCAGGACGAGCTCGTACAGAGTGAAGCGAAGCGCGGTGGAGACTGTGTGCGTCCAGGCAACATCGCGATTGAACCCAATCCCCACGCGCGAGGTATTGAGCAGGCTCGCGCCCATGACATCGACCTCACCCGGAATGGTCAGGTGAATCATGTGAAAGCGCGACGGCCCGTGCCAGGGATAGTGCGGATTGCCGAGCAGGATGCCACGCCCCGAGGCGCTCAGCGCCGAACCTACGGCAACAGCGTTGCTGCCGAGGCCCGAGTCGGGCGAGAGGAGCGGCAGGTCGGGGAGCAATGCCAGAGATTCGTCCGGCACCTGCTCGCTGGCGACCGGATTCGCCGCGGCCAGCGCACGATCAAACTGCGCCAGACCGTAGCGAATGGCTACGCCAATGGTCATGCGCGCCACATCATCGAGATTCATCTCCTCGAGCCAGGGAGCATCGCGGCACGACTGTGGCAACTCCTGATGGGCATCCCGAAGGTAGCGGTTGTAGCCTGCCGCATAGCCCTTCGAGAAGGCTTGCGTACGCGCGCTTTGCGCCTGATTGAGACGCGACACCCGGGCCTCGTCGAGCAGCACCTTGTGGAACACATCGGCCTCGAAATTGCCGTCGCCCGGCCCGAAGTAGCGCGAGAGTTCGCCGTTCACGCGCAGCACATCCCTGGCGATGACGCACACGCCATCAACCGCCGTGGCATAGGCGAAGCCGTAGCCGAGCGACCCCCAGTCGTCGGCCTTGACATGCGGGATGCCGTGACTGGTCCAGCGAATTTCCACCTCGTGGTCCGGTTCGGCCTGCCCGTTCCGGTCGGATGCACAGGCGGCCAGCAGAAACACGCTTGATGCACACAGGGCGCGGGCGATACGGTAACACGGGTTCATTGGCATGACATGTGACATGTGTGGCTCCCTGGCGCGATACGTCCGCGCACATATTCAGGCGGGTGAGTGGGCAATTGTTTCGGCATCGTCAATCTCGACCTGGCTGGAGTTTTTTCGACATATTTTTTCTCCAACAGGAAAAGATACTCGTTCACATAAGGTGATCTGCGAGACAGGTTTCTGCATCCACGATAGGTGTTGTATGGAGTCTCGAGAAACGTCAGCTTCCCGCGCATTCTCAACTCGGAAAGCATCTCGTTCAGCTGTATGAACCCCTCGCTGCTGTAGGAAATCAGGAGAAACCTCGCGTCCAGGCTGTCCACTACCCCGAAGAACGCCTCGGACGCGGATTGCGGCTTGTTGAACGGGCTGCGTTTCCACCCTGTCGGGATACCGCTGACCTTGCTGGTACAGTCTGGCTTCTCGTAGTGCAAAATCAGATTGAGCATGAAGTAGTTGGAGCCGTATGGATGCTGGTTGTATGGGGGGTCGAGATACGCCAGATCGTACTGACTGCGCTCCCTGCCGGCCAATTCAAGCGCGTCGTGTTTCGTCACGCGTACGCAACACTCGAAGGGGGAGAACAGGGGCCGAGGTATTTCCACATCGCCCAGAATCCTTTTGAGAGCGTGACCGCCCGTGCCGCCAAACGCGCCCACGCCCTTCCGATTCTTGTAAAAACCCTTGAACACACCGCCAGTGTTGTTGTGGATGGAGGCCCGCACGATCAACGGAGAGAGGAAGTAGTTTTGCATATTCGCGGGGAGTTCCCCGATATGTTGTCGCGCCGTGTCGATGAACTCCGCGTTCCGTCTCGTGTAGAAGACGCGCTCGCCACGCTTGATGTTGTTGTCATCTGCGGGCGCGTAATTTTGCGCTATGAGCCCGGTTCGCCAGTCGCACTTGATTCTGGCCATCAGGAACTCTCTGCATTCCTCGTATGTCCGCCAGTCAAAATGCGAATGGTTGGTGAGATAGCATTTGTTGATAGCTTCGCTGTAATCCTCGAAATCGTTGGCGGTCAATTTCCGGGAATGCTCTTTCAATAAACGGGAAACCACGCCACTGCCAGAGAACATGTCAAGGGTATCGAGTTTGTGCTTGTTGAGTCTGGCCTTGACCGAACGGATGGCACTGTCGATGAACGGAATGAGCGAACGCTTGTTCCCGATACAGGTTACGAGATCCGTGGTCAGGTGTTCGTTGTCTGGCAAATCGGCGCGGTTCATGTGTCAGCTCGTATTTCAGGGCCGCGGCAGGGTCACGCCCTTCTGCCCCTGATACTTGCCGCGCCGGTCGCGGTAGCTCTCTTCGCAGGGCCGGTCGGCCTGAAAGAACAGCATTTGCGCCACGCCCTCACCGGCGTAAATCTTGGCCGGCAGGTTGGTGGTGTTGGAAAACTCGAGCGTCACGTGTCCGTGCCATTCCGGCTCCAGAGGTGTCACGTTGACAATAATCCCGCAGCGCGCGTAGGTGGATTTGCCAACGCACAGGGTCAGCACATCGCGCGGGATGCGAAAGTACTCGACGGTGCTCGCGAGCGCAAAGGAGTTGGGCGGAATCACGCACACATCGCCCTCCACATCCACGAAGCTGCGTTCATCGAATGCCTTGGGATCAACGGTCGCGGAAAAGATATTGGTGAACACCTTGAATTGCGACGCACAGCGCACATCATAGCCATAGCTCGATACGCCATAGGAAATCACGCGCCGCCCCTCAATCTCGGATACCTGATTCGGCTCGAAGGGCTGGATCATGCGCTCGCCCTCGGACATCTGGCGAATCCAGTGGTCGGCACGAATACTCACTCAATCATCCTCCGTTGCAATTCTCGGCCCCGCACCACGCTCTCTCGACACCTGCCAGAGCCTCGCCGCCATGTGTCTTGCAGCCTCACGAAACAAGGCTGACTCCGGGCTCGTCGAGTCTTCGCTCACCACCGGCAGGCCCGAATCGGTCGCCTCGCGCACAGCGCACGACAGCGGCAGGCGTTCGAGCAGCGGCACCGCATATTCATCCGCCACTCGCTGACCACCGCCATCGCCAAACAGCGCATGCTGCGCGCCACACTCCGGGCAGGCAAAGCGACTCATATTCTCGATGATGCCGAGGATGGGAATATCTACCTTGCGAAACATCTCGATGCCCTTGCGCGCGTCGATGAGCGCAATGTCCTGCGGCGTGGTGACGATGACGGCACCGGCAACCGGAGCGTTCTGCGCCATGGTGAGCTGAATATCGCCGGTTCCGGGTGGCATATCGACGATCAGATAGTCGAGATCCTGCCAGGCCGTCTGGCCAAGGAGCTGACGCAGCGCGCCGGTGGCCATGGGACCGCGCCAGACCATGGGCGTTCGCTCCGAGGCGAGGAAACTCATGGACATGCATTGCAGTCCATGTGCGCGAATGGGGTCGAACATCTTGCCGTCACTGGTTCGCGGACGCACCCCCTGGCGAACGCCGAGCATCAGTCCCTGACTCGGGCCATAGACATCGGCATCAAGCAGCCCGACCTTCGCGCCTTCGGTCTTGAGCGCGAGCGCCAGGGCCACGGCGACCGTGGACTTGCCGACACCGCCCTTGCCGGAGCCGACCGCGATGAGATTGCGTACGCCCGGCAAGCGCAAGCCCTCTCCGGCTGCATGTGTCGGGGCATGAAACTCGAGCTCCACGGGCACATCGAACGCCGCTTGTAACTGGGCGCGGATACCTTCTGCGGGATAGCCGAGGGCGAGGGTCACCCCGCGGGCGTGAACCTCGAGCGCGCCGAGCTCTTGGAAGGGGCGTTGCAAGTAGGGGTCCGGAACCTCTGCCGGGTTCACAGGCGCTTACCCGGAGAAATGCCGATCAAGATACTGCTCGGCATCAAGCGCCGCCATGCAGCCGAAGCCGGCCGATGTAATGGCCTGGCGATACACCGAATCAGCCACATCGCCGGCGGCGAAGACACCCGCCACGCTAGCGGCGGTGGCACCTCCCTCGAGGCCGCTTCTGGTACGAATGTAGCCATCCTTCATGTCGAGCTGTCCGGCGAAGATGCCAGTGTTGGGCGTATGACCGATGGCGATGAACACACCGGTGACCTCAAGCAAGCGCGCCTCACCCGCGCGGCTCGACAGACGCGCGCCCGTCACCCCGGATTGCTCGCCGAAGACCTCTGCAAGCGTGTGGTTCCAGACGGGTTCGATGTTCTCGCGCGCAAACAGGCGCTGTTGCAGTATCTTCTCGGCGCGCAGGGCATCGCGGCGATGCACCAGATAGACCTTGCGGCACAGATTGGAGAGGTAGAGCGCCTCCTCGACGGCGGTGTTGCCACCGCCAATAACGGCTACATCCCGACCGCGAAAGAAGAAGCCATCGCAGGTGGCGCAGGCGCTCACGCCGCGGCCAAGAAAGGCTTGTTCGGATTCGAGCCCAAGATACCTTGCAGACGCGCCGGTGGCGATAATCAGCGCGTCGCATGTGTGTACGCCCGCATCTCCCGTGAGCCTGAAGGGCGGCTTCGACAGATCAGCCGTGTGAATCTGATCGTTGATCACCTCGACATCAAGCCGCGCAATGTGCTCGGCCATATCCTGCATGAGTTGCGGCCCCTGAAGCGATTCGCGTCCGCCCGGCCAGTTCTCGACATCGGTGGTGGTGGTGAGCTGCCCGCCCACCTCCACGCCGGTAATGAGGCGTGTGGCGAGGCTCGCGCGCGCTGCATACAGAGCAGCCGTATAACCAGCCGGGCCTGAACCCAGCACAATGAGTGAGCCTCTGGACATGGAACCTCGTGGTGTTCAGGTGCAAATCAGTGGAGTGATCAGTGTAAGCGATTTGTCTGTGCATTCATCGGCAGACGTGGCTCAATCGCAACTCCCGGGCATGGCCGAGATCCAGTCCTCGATGAGTCGCACACCCGCCTCATCAACCAGGCTGCGGCCCAGTTCCGGCATCATTTCGGCCGCAATCACACTGCGCATGCGATACGCCAGTATGGAATCTTCCGGCGCGCCCGGCTCGATGCTGTACCTGTGCCCGCCCGTCCCCGGTCCGGCAGCAACCGACGGCTTGCAGATGCCAAGGCGCACCGCATGCATCTCGGACAGCGCGAGGAAGAGGCCGGACGTATCCCCTGCGCCCTCTTCGCTGTGACAGTGTGCACAGTTCACATCGAGATAGCGACGAGCAGGCGAAGCTGCAAGGGGAGCGAATTCCGATGCAGGTCGCCGGGATTCGAGATGTCCGCCTGCGAGCCAGAAGTCGATGTCCAGATTCCATGCCTTGGGCCCTATGGGATGAATGCCGCCACTATTGCGTCGTTGATGGCAGCTTGCACATTGATTCCTGCTCGGTACGAGATAGCTCGCCTGCACAAGGTCGCCCTCGGGCGTACGCACGTCAAGCGCCTGCAAGGACCCGGTGAGTGAGAGCAGTGCCTCATCCTGCGCTTCGTTCCAGAGATAGGGAATCGCCACCCAGCCATCTTCCCCGTGCACCAGCAGACGCGTTTCGATGAGCCGCAGTACGCTGGTATCAAGCGCACGAACAGGTGCATCAAACCGCTCGTGCGCCACTGCGACCAGATGGCCATCTTCAATCGGGAAGAAGAAGGTCTTGGAAATAATGCTCCCCGGCGGGAAGGTGAACACTCCGCCGTCCTCGTCGCGCGCTTGCGTACCCTCCGGCATCCACAGGGTACGCAGCTTCTGTGCATGGTCGGAAAAAAGCGGTGTTTCAAGATGATAGGCAAAGGAGCCATCGGCGAGCTTCAGCGAGTCGCGCGTCTTGATGAGCAGACCCCAGTCACTGAGCCTGTGCGGCGGGTTTTCCGGGTCATGCAGGCGTACGCCGGTCGCCAGGCGACAATCCGAGACCAGAATGAGCGCCAGCAGCAGGAATACCGGCACCTTCGTGTACTGCAGCCATCCTGAACCCGACCTGCGCCCTTCTCCCCCAATGCAACCCGAAAACATTCCCCGAAGTCACCGAATTTGCGACGCAGTACACCGGCGAGCATCAATCGGGCGTTGATGCCTGCGCGGTCGCAGCGCCAAGACGATCATGTACGCATTGGTGTGCGCTGGTGTCGCGCGACACATTGGCGTAATCGCCAGCCGTATCCAGATTGACGAACTCGACCTCCACCGGGTCGCCCAGACACAGCCTCAACTCCGGCGGGAGCTGGCCATCAATCGTCTTGTCCGTATTCACCACGCCATCCCAGACCACGGGCGGCAAGCGGCCGGAGTCAGCGAAGAGGGTGCGGCGCAAATCTTCCAGCGCCTCGAAATCAGGTGCCTGGCCACCGCCACGAAACTCGTTGTCGTGGATAGAAAGCGTCTCGGGAAAAGGATCGAAGTTGGCCTGAACGCCCTGGCCTGCATCAAAGCTCGAAGCGATCAACACATGCGCCGTGCGGTTGTCGACAAAGCGGTTGGCGAATACCTCCACCTGATCATGGGCATTGATGAGCAGGCCTGTGCCCGCTGGCACCCCGGCAACAGCAGTACCGGCGCGCGCGAAGTTCGAGGTGTTGTTGGACAGTATGTCGTTGTCGAACACGCGGGTGCGCTCCCCTGTCTCAGGCAGATTCGGCATGTTGAACACCAGAATGCCGCCGGTATTGTGCTCGGCGAGGTTGCCATGGACATCGGCATCCTGCGAATTCTCGATTTCTATGCCGGCCACGTTATAGCGCGCCTGATTGTGCCGCACGATAATGTTGCGCGACTGACCTACATAAATGCCGGCATCAGATGCCCCTGTGGCGACGCTTTCCTCGATAAGTACGCCATCGACCTGCACCGGGTAGATCCCGTAGGCCCCGTTCTCGGTACTGGGCCCGCCAGTCCACTGGGTGCGCGTACGCCGCACCCGAATATTCCTGCCCTGATTGATCTTGAGCGCATCGCCACTGGTGTTCTGTATGGTGAGGTCTGCAACGGTGAATTCGCTGGCATTCACCAGAATGCCCTCGGCTCCCTGCACCTGCTGCGAGAAATCGAGAATCGTCTTGTCCATGCCTGCACCCTTGATGGTGACACCATCAGTGTTCAGGGTGAGGCTGCGCGACATGGCGATAACGCCTTCGCTGATCTCGATCACAGAACCGGGTCGCGCGGTCTCCACGGCGAGGCGCAGACGCTCCTCGTCGTTGATCGGATGGCAGGAACCCAGCAGAAGTCCGGCAACGAGCAGGAGCGCGACAGCGAATTTCATGACGAGTCCCCTTCCCTTCAATATTCGGGGAAACCCGTCCTACCCCTGACTGTCCACGCCGAAGCCCAGCTGCGCCATGATCTCATCCGGCGGCACATAGCCAGGCAAGCGCACACCGGACGCGGAAAAGATCGCCGGTGTGCCACGCACGCCAAGGCGTTGCCCGAGTTCGAAATGCCGTTCGACCGGACTGTCACAGCTTGCGGGCGGCAGGATTTCTCCACGCTTGAGTCGCGTCATTGCCGCCTTCGGATCATCCGAGCACCAGGCGGTCCGCAGCTGCTCGCCGCCGTTCGAATCGATGCCACGGCGCGGAAACGCAAGGTAACGAACTTCGAGCCCCAGAGCGTTATAGGCCTCCATCGAACGGTGGAACAGTTGGCAGTAGCCGCAGGTGGTATCGGTAAACACCCACAGAGTGTCACGCTTCGCCACGGTAGCCGGGAATATCATCGTCTCGTGCGGGTCAATGCGGCCGAGGATCTCCTTGCGCTGATCTGCCCGGTAGGTTTCGGACAGATTCAAGGCACCGGAAGACGAGAAACGATACAGGTCGCCGGTGAAGAAGAAAGGGCTTTCGTCGAAGGCATACACCAGGCGACCGTCGCTGAATTCGATCACATTCAAGCCCGCGACTTCGGAAGGTGCCTGATTGACTATGTGTACGCCCTCTGGCAGCAAATCCTGGAAGCGCGGCTCATCCTCGCCACGCACCCCGGAACTGAACAGGAGCGCCGCGACCGTGAGCGGGAGCAACAGGTTCGTTTGTACTGGATTCTTTTGCACGCGCTGTCAATCTCCCTCAAGCTCGGGCAGTGTACCAGTTTGACTTTTGGCGGGGTCGATACTTCGCGCCCTTGGCCACCAATGAATGGGTCTGGTAACGCGAATCCGGGTCCCAAACAGGGCGCAACGCGTTCAGCGTTTTGACGAACGATTCCTCGATGGTTGCTGCGAGCGGGGTATTCAGCGTGAAGATGTCCGTTGCGGAGAGCCCTTCGATGTTGATCGGTGTCGTGAAATGGTCCGGGACCGCGAAGAGGGCGTTTCTGACGCGTCTCCACAGGTCGTAGTGTTCCCACCCGACTGGGTCGCATGGCTCAGGAGGCGGCAAGTCTGGTAACGGCTGCACGATAGAACTCCGGGACGATTTCCGCGCTATAGCATGCGCGACCCAAATTCCAGGCGCTAACAGATGCAGGGCAAAGGCCACCAAACGGTTCCCACACCGTGTCGCCGGGGTCAGTGCTCGTCTCTATGGTCAATTCGACAAGCGAAAGCGGTTTCTGGCTACCATGCAGACTCTTGAACTTCCATTGCATCACGCTGCGCTTACCGGTGACGCGCTCGTCACCCGAAACATGGGGCTGCCGCCAAACATTGGTGACACCGACCGGGCAATCGAATTTTGCTCGCATGGATGCCCATTCATCTTCACGCACAGGTCGGTTGCCGTCCGCGCTGAAATACGGTCGGCCAGCCGGAGTGCCATGCTTGTTGGCGTACGCGGCCATTTTGGCGAAGGCGGACGGTGGTGGAAAATACCACATATGATCGGCAGCAAGATACTTCCGGGTGGCGGCGTTGAGGACACCGCAGGCATCACTGGCTAGCCTCATTGGCAAACCCGTGCGTTTCCATTCTCGCCGCAACCAATCCTGCATCGACAATCCATCGATCCGAGAGGACTTGACGTACTGAACACAGACTTCTGTTGTTACCGGGAACTTGCGCAAGGTCTTGGTGTTGGCGTTCCCGGCGATATGGGACTTTCCCTTGTCCCATATGTGGCAGCTTCGATAATCCCACCCTTCTTCAGCCAGAGTCGGATGCACCGTCGCCCAACCCAATTCCGAGCTCCAAAACCACAGGGTTGTTTGCGGCCCGGATTTTTCCGACCACGCCTTGATATGCGGCCGATACCAATCCGCGAGCCCATCCACAGAAGGCAGGTCTCCAGGGAACCCGCCAAGACCGTAAGGGCCGTCGGCAACAATGCAGACTGGCTTGGGCCATACCGCATACAGAGCTTCTGCCCGATTAAAGTGAATCTCTGAATTGTCCCGGCGATAGACTCCCCCTTTCTCTGGTAAATAGAGAGAGACTTGCGAATTGTGGGGGGCACCGCGTACGAGGAGCGCCATGTTGTCAAGCCGTCGCGTGATCCGTGTAGACGTTCGCTCCGGGTGCGGCATGGCCCTTGACGAAACCCTGCAGGGTGGCCGCCTGGGTACTGGGAACGGTGCGGGCAGAGGCCCTGTTGGGTGCCTCGACGGCCTCCGTAGAGCCGCAATGCGGGCAGTGACTGCCTTCCGGCCAGCGCCGTGCCTCGAACCAGTCCATGATCAAGCAGGTTCAGGAAAGCGAGCGCCAGTTGCCGTGAAATCCGTTTGGCACTCTGGTGCCGAGTTCGGCCACGGCGACGGGTCCCTTATCGAGGTCGGAGGCATTGAAGAAGGCGAGATCAGAGCGATTTCCGGCACCGCGATACACGACCGACAGGAGGTATCCGTCGCCTTCCGGTGCGTCTGCCGAGCGCGGCACGAACACAGGTTCCGAGGTGGTGTCGCCAGCGGGAAGGATGTAGTCCGTGCGCGTACCTGTCTGGTGATCCTGATGCACGAGCGCATTGAATTCGAACCCGCCACCGAGGGCCGCGGCGTAGTACCCGTGTCGATACGACAGCCCGGTACGACGCTCGTCGATACGTGGAAATTCGCCACTGATATCGTCCAGATACCTCCAGTTGACCTGATTGCTGTTGGAGGCAAGGTCAATCTCCCACTCCGCCAGACGCGCGCCCGCGCCCACTCCGTCATCGTCGGAGGCATTGTCAAAATCCATGCTCATGGTCCTGAACTGCATCACGTGGGCGCGAATGACATCGCCATCGCGCCAGGCGTTCATGGGGTGGAACACATAGGCGGGATCCATGTCGAACCAGCGCATCTGCTCCGCGCTTGCATCTCGCGCCAGTACGCCGATATGCGACCCCATGTCAGGCTCCCACTGGAAAGGGTTCTCGCCCTTCATGGCGCGCCCGAGGCTGCCGGTGATGGGGAATATGGGGAATATGACATCGCGGTCGGTGGTGATGAAGTCGTGCACCATGCTGGGAAAGGGAGCCTTGAAACGCTCGGAGCGCGTCAGCTTGCCGCTCGCATCCACGACCTGATACGTCATGTCGTCGGAGAAGGGCCCGCCAGCCATATAGCCGAAGAACAGCATCTCGCCAGTCTCCGGATCAAACTTCGGATGCGCCGTCATGGGGCCATGATAGCCGTCCTCGAACGACCAGGCACCGCGCGATTGCAGCGACTCGGCTTCCAGCTCGAAGGGTAAATGTCCCTCTTCCAGGGCCAGCAGCTTGCCGCCGTGCCACACAATATTGGTGTTCGCCAGTCCATCAAGCCCGAAGACAGGCACCGAAGGGTCGCTGTTCAAGGGGTCGAAATAGTTCACCAGCGCATGGCCAGCCTTGCGTTCGAGCTCGAACTTCTGCGTTCGCACGTATCGGTTGCGATAGGAAATTCGGCCGTTCTCCACTCGGAACATGTGCACCATGCCGTCGCCACCAAACCAGTGGTGCTTACCGACTGGTGCAAACTGCGGGTCTGGCCCGATGCGATACAGGGTGCCCGCCAGGTCCTTCGGCAATTCGCCGCGAATAACCACATCAGGCGCATCGCTCTCCATGCGGATGGGCGCGAAGTTGCCGCGCAGGAAGGGATTGTCTGGGTAGGGCTGCGCCATTGCCGGTCTCCTGGAAGCGTGAATCCTGACAAGGCGCATGGTCAGCGATACGCCGAGGCGTGTCAACCTGTGTGCCTACCAGCGAGCACTCACCTCCATCTGCACTCCGTGTTCGGGGCCCTGTTCCAGTGTACCGATGCTGTCAATACTGTTGACAGTTCCCACATCGAGCAGCTCGCGGCGCGTGACCTTGAACGTCAGCGAGAGATTCAGCGCATCTTCACTGAGCTCCGGCATCAGTTGCCAGCCGATATGAAAGTCAACCGAGGTATCGGAAGCAGCCAGGCCGAAGCTCGGACTCAGCGTGAACTTGTCGCCGTAGGCCGCCAGTCCGTAGGCCGTCTCCAGCATCCAGCGAGTGCCAGCACTCGTACCTGTTGAGCCACCGCCCATGCCTGTGTCGCCAACACCGGGAAGCTCCGAGGCGAACAGCGCCTGTACACCACCACTCGACGGCCCGCCGATGTCCTGACGCAGGTTCAGCGTGAAGCCGCGCGTACTCGCCGCGCTCGGATCAAAGTTCAGCGCCGCCGAAAACCCGTGCGCTTCCTGCCCAGCATCCTCATGCGTCACCAAGGTGCGCCCGGACACATCAAAGGTCACCCCAAGTGCAGGCAGCGTCCACGCCAGACCGCCGCCAATTTCCATTCCGAAGCCTTGCTCGGCATCGCCGTCGTCATGACGCACTCCCGCTTCCAGCTTCGGTGTCACCGCTCCGACATTCCCCAGCGTCACCGCCCAACTCCCCTCAAGACCCAGCCGCAGCCGCGAAGTATCTGCCTCGGACGAGGCCAGGCTCGAATGTCCCTCACCCGCTTCCACTCGACCCGACCCAGTGCGCGACCAGAGCACATCCGATACCAGCGTCACTGCCGGACCATGTCCCGCCGCCCCGAACAACCCGCCGCGCAGCCCAGCCGACACCATGCTCCAGTCAAGATCAGCCTCGATGCTGCCCTCACCCTCCGGCGTGAGCGTCAGTACACCCGTGCCGCGCCCGACAGCGCCCCACACATCCAGCCGCTCCGAGAACCGGTAGGACCCGTAGGGTATCGCTGCGTTCAGAGAGACTTCGACCTCCCCGCTCGCCACGCCCTGATACCCGCCAGTGCCGCGACTGCTCGTCAGCATGACACCGGTCAGCCACTCATCTCTTGCGTAGTCCGCTCCCAGAGTGACGGTTTCTGTCTGACCATCGAGGTGCACCACACCGTCGAGTCCGCGGAAGTCCGCGCGGGCACCCCGACCCCAGAAGGCGAGGCTGCCACCGGATGCATCCATCGCACCCGTGTGCGTGAAGTTGCTCGTGGTCAATCCAGCGAGCGTTATCCCGGCCAGAGTACCCCGCGTCCCCGCTTCCCGCGGAGCCGTCAGGCGTTGCTCGATACCCTCGAGCGCCTGCTCCGTCACCGCTCGCCCGAAGCGCGCCAGCCACGCCACCGGCAGCGCATCCCAGTTGTTGATCATGCCAGTCGCTATACCATCCTCTATCAACACCCCGCGCGGACTCGACAGGCGTACCTGCATGGTCTCGTCCGGGTCGTTGTGGCTGTCTTCCATCGTCCGCACACGAATCCTGCGCTCCGTCACGCCCGGCCTGAACACCACCGCACCAGCCGCTGACTTGTAGTCCCGATTCGCCCGCGCCGTTCCCGGCCGCGTCGCCCAGTACACCTTCACCCGATGCTGCACTGCCTTCGAGAGCACCACCCGGAACTCCAGATCATCCCCCTCCATGGCTGACGCATCTTCAATGCTCACCCTCGGCAAGCCCCGCTCGTCAACAGCCGGAGGTGTGGGCGTGGGCGGAGGTGGCGGCGGCGCGACCTCGTCTTCCACAGGCGTTCCCGTGGCCGTCATCACCGTGCCGACCTGTATGCCGTCATCCGCCGTGGTGCGCGTCTCGACACGCACCACATACTCCTGATCGTTGATCAGATCGGGAATCGTGAAGGATGTACCCGTCACCCTGTTCACCGGCGTGAGCGTATTGCCTGGCCCTTTCTCCCGCCAGCGGACGCTGTAGCCGTTCGGAGCCACACTCGCCGCCGTCCAGCTCACCTCGAGCGAGCCGTCACCCGCACTCACCTGCAGGTTGCTCACCTGCGTCGGTGTGACGACCGACTTCTCTTCCACAGGCGTTCCCGTGGTCGTCACCACTGTGCCACCCTGTACACCATCATCCGCCGCGGTGCGCGTCTCCACACGCACCACATACTCCTGACCGTTAATCAGATCGGAAATCGTGAACGAGGTACCGTCCACTTCGTTGACCGGTGTGAGCGTATTGCCAGGCCCTCTCTCTCGCCAGCGTACGCTGTAGCCGTTCGGAGCCACGCTCGCCGCAGTCCAGCTCACCTCGAGCGACCCGTCACCCGCACTCACCTGCAGGTTGCTCACCTGCGTCGGCGTCATGACTGGTGCCGCGTCCACCACCGTCACTTGAAAGGTCAGCGCCGCCGTGTCGCTGTTGGCGGTGTTCGAATCACTGTCCGAAGCCCGCCAAGTGTAGGTGGCTTCGGTCGCTGCTGCCGTTGGCGTACCAGTCATCTTGCGTGTTGCCGCATTCAGCGTCACCCCGCCCGGCAGCGCCGGTGTCAACGCGTAACTGACGATGCCATTACCACCTGTCGCCGCCGGTAGCGTCACATCAACTTCCGTACCCACCGTCCATGTCTGCGCCGCAACAGTCTCGCTGCCGAAGCTCGGCACTACATCCGCCTCAACCGGTGTCCCCTTCACAACATCCGACCACGTGCTGTCCTCATAGGTCGTCGAATCTGATGCCGCCTTCGCCCGCACACGCACATCGTATTCCGTGCCGTTGGTCAGACTGTCAATCTCCGCCGGCGATGTGTCGTCGTCATTGCCCAACCAGGTATCCGATGTGCTCTGCTTGTACTCAACCTCGTAACTCGCCGCGTTTGTCACATCCACCCAACTCGCGGTCAGCTTGCCGTCCTGAGCCGAAACCGTCACCATCGGTGTCGCTAGCGTGACCTTGTTCACCGTCAACATGAAGGTCAGCGCGCTGCTGTCGCTGTTCGCGGTGTTCGCGTCGCCGTCGGATGCCCGCCAAGTGTAGGTCGTCGCAGTCGCTGCTGCCGTTGGCGTACCGCTCACCTCGCGCGTGGATGTATCCAAGCTCAGCCCCATCGGCAGGTCGGGGGTCAGCGCGTAGCTGATAGTGCCGTTGCCACCTGTCGCCTCCGGCAGGGTGAAGGCGGTGATTTCGGCATCCACCGTGAAAGTCTTGTCCGCGATAGTCGTGCTACTCGCGAAGGCGGGGGCGGTGTCCGCCGCCGACACCACAATATCGAAGGTATCGCTCACCGAAGCTGTGCCGTCGCTCGCCGTCACCTTCACCGACAGCGTTCCGGTGTCCGTGGATGTCGGCGTACCCGAGAAGACACCCGTGCCCGCGGTGAAGCTCAGCCAAGTCGGGAGTGCGCTGTCCGTTGTCCCGTCCGTCTGCATGACCGTGTAGGTGAGGCTGTCGCCACTGTCCGCGTCATTGAAGGTACCCGCCGGGAGGGTGAAGCTGAACGCTGTATCCACCGTCGCCGCCTGATCGGGAATCGCGTTGGCCACTGTCGGTGCCGAGTTGGCCGCCGTCGCCTGACTCAATGTCGCGGCTGAACTGGCCTCGTAATTGGCAGTGTTGCCCGTGGCCACCACCGACACCGTGTAAGTCGTTCCCGCCGTCAAGCCGGTAAATGCCGCCTCCGGGCCGCTACTCGGTGTGCTCACCGTGCCGGTCACCGCAGACCCACCGCTCGGCGTGGCCGTCGCCGTGTAGCCCGTCGCACTCGTCACCGCATCCCAAGTCACCGTGAAGCCAGTCTTGCTCCGCGTGTTCGCTTTCAAAGCCAGATTCGCCGGTGTCGCCAGCGTGGCCTTGTTCACCGTCAACATGAAGGTCAGGGCGCTGCTGTCGCTGTTCGCGGTGTTGCTGTCACTATCCGAAGCCCGCCAGGTGTAGGTCGTCGCAGTCGCTGCTGCCGTCGGTGTACCGCTCACCTCGCGCGTGGAGGTATCCACGCTCACCCCGTTCGGCAGGGCGGGGGTCAGCGCGTAGCTGATGGTGCCGTTGCCGCCTGTCGCCGCCGGCAGGGTGAAGGTGGTTATCTCGGCATCCACCGTGAAGGTCTTGTCTGCGATGGTCGTGTTGTCCGCGAAGGCGGGGGCGGTATCCGCCGCCGACACCACAATATCGAAGGTGTCGCTCACCGAAGCCGCGCCGTCGCTCGCTGTCACCTTCACCGACAGCGTTCCGGTGTCCGTGGATTTCGGCGTACCCGAGAAGACACCCGTGCCCGCGGTGAAGCTCAGCCAGGTCGGGAGCGCGCTGTCCGTGGTGCCGTCCGTCTGCTGGGCTGTGTAGGTGAGGCTGTCACCGCTGTCCGCGTCACTGAAGGTGCCCGCCGGGAGGGTGAAGCTGAACGCTGTACCTGTCGTCGCCATCTGGTCGGGAATCGCGTTGGCCACTGTCGGCGCAGCGTTGGCCGCCGTCGCCTGACTCAGCGTCGCGGCTGTACTGGCCTCGTAATTGGCCGTGTTGCCCGTGGCCACCACCGAGACCGTGTAGGTCGTTCCCGCTGTCAAGGCGGTGAACGCCGCCTCAGGGCCTGTGCTCGGCACACTCACCGTGCCGGTTACCGCAGACCCACCGCTCGGCGTGGCCGTCGCCGTGTAGCCTGTCGCATTCGTCACTGCCGTCCAGGTCACCGTGAAGCCGGTCTTGCTCTGTGTGTTCGCTTTCAGCACCAGATTGCTCGGTGTCGCCAGCGTGGCCTTGTTCACCGTCAACATGAAGGTCAGGGCGCTGCTGTCGCTGTCCGCGGTGTTCGAATCACTGTCCGAAGCCCGCCAGGTGTAGGTGGCTGCAGTCGCTGCTGCCGTCGGTGTACCAGTCACCTCGCGCGTGGAGGTATCCAAGCTCAGCCCCGTCGGCAGGTCGGGGGTCAGCGCGTAGCCGATAGTGCCGTTGCCGCCGGTCGCCTCCGGCAGAGTGAAGGCGGTGATTTCGGCATCCACCGTGAAGGTCTTGTCCGCGATGGTCGCGCTACTCGCGAAGGCGGGGGCGCTGTCCGCCGCCGACACCACAATATCGAAGGTGTCGCTCACCGAAGCCGTGCCGTCGCTCGCCGTCACCTTCACCGACAGCGTTCCGGCATCCGTGGATGTCGGCGTACCCGAGAAGACACCCGTGCCCGCGGTGAAGCTCAGCCAAGTGGGGAGCGCGCTGTCCGTCGTCCCGTCCGTTTGCTGGGCCGTGTAGGTGAGGCTGTCGCCACTGTCCGCGTCACTGAAGGTGCCCGCAGGCAGGGTGAAGCTGAAGGCCGTACCTGTTGTCGCTGCCTGATCGGGAATCGCGTTGGCCACTGTCGGTGCCGAGTTGGCCGCCGTCGCCTGATTCAATGTCGCGGCTGTGCTGGCCTCGTAATTGGCCGTGTTGCCCGTGGCCACCACCGACACCGTGTAGGTGGTGTTCACCGCCAACCCGGTAAAGGTTGCTTCGGTGCCAGTCACCGCGCCGGTGAAGGTGTTGCTCCCCTGTACAGCCGTCGCCGTGTAGCCCGTCGCATTCGACACCGCATCCCAAGTCACCGTGAACCCGGTTTTGCTCCGCGAACCCGCCTTCAGCCCCAGGTTGGTCGGTGTCGCCAGCGTTCCCTTGCCTACCGTCACGCTAAAAGTGAGCGCCGCCGTATCCGCATCTGCCGTGTTGCTGTCGCTGTCCGAAGCCCGCCAGGTGTAGGTGGCCTCGGTCGCTGCCGCCGTCGGTGTGCCACTCACCTTGCGCGTTGTCGCATCCAGGCTCACGCCCGTTGGCAAGTCGGGAGAGAGCGTGTACGTAAGTGTGCCGTTGCCGCCCGTCGCTGCTGGCAAGGTCAGGTCCACATTCGTACCCACCGTCCAGGTCTGCGCCGCAATAGTCTCGCTACCGAAGCTCGGTGCCACATCCGTCTCGACCGGTGTCCCCTTCTTCACCTCCGACCACGGGCTATCCTCATAGTTCGTCGAAGCTGATGCCGCCTTCGCCCGCACACGCACATCGTATTCCGTGCCATTGGTCAGACTGTCAATCTCCGCCGGCGATGTGTCGTCGTCATTGTTCAGCCAAGTCTCCGATGTGCTTTGCTTGTACTCAACCTCGTAACTCGCCGCGTTCGCTACTCCTCCCCAGCTGGCCGTCAATTTCCCGTCCTGCGCCGAAACCGTCACCACCGGTGTCGCCAGCGTGGCCTTGTTCACCGTCAACATGAAGGTCAGCGCGCTGCTGTCGCTGTCCGCGGTGTTCGAATCACTGTCCGAAGCCCGCCAGGTGTAGATCGCCGCACTCGCTGCTGCCGTCGGCGTACCGCTCACCTCGCGCGTTCCAGTATCCAAGCTCAGCCCCGTCGGCAGGTCGGGGGTCAGCGCGTAACTGATAGTCCCGTTGCCGCCTGTCGCCTCCGGCAGGGTGAAGGCGGTTATCTCGGCATCCACCGTGAAGGTCTTGTCCGCGATGGTCGCGCTACTCGCGAAGGCGGGGGCGGTGTCCGCCACCGACACCACAATATCGAAGGTGTCGCTCACCGAATCCGTGCCGTCACTCGCCGTCACCTTCACCGACAGCGTTCCGGCATCCGTGGATGTCGGCGTACCGGAGAAGACACCGGTGCCCGCGGTGAAGCTCAGCCAAGTCGGCAGCGCACTGTCCGTGGTGCCGTCCGTCTGCTGGGCCGTGTAGGTGAGGCTGTCGCCACTGTCCGCATCACTGAAGGTGCCCGCCGGCAGGGTGAAGCTGAACGCTGTACCTGTCGTCGCCGTCTGATCGGGAATCACGTTGGCCACTGTCGGTGCCGCGTTGGCCGCCGTCGCCTGACTCAGCGTCGCGGCTGTACTGGCCTCGTAATTGGCCGTGTTGCCCGTGGCCACCACCGACACCGTGTAGGTCGTTCCCGCAGTCAAGCCGGTGAACACTGCCTCCGGGCCGCTACTCGGCACACTCACCGTGCCGGTCACCGCAGACCCACCGCTCGGCGTGGCCGTCGCCGTGTAGCCCGTTGCATTCGTCACCGCATCCCAAGTCACCGTGAAGCCAGTCTTGCTCTGCGTGTTCGCTTTCAGCGCCAGGTTGCTCGGTGTCGCCAGCGTGGCCTTGTTCACCGTCAACATGAAGGTCAGCGCCGCCGTGTCGCTGTTGGCGGTGTTCGAATCACTGTCCGAAGCCCGCCAGGTGTAGGTCGCCGCACTCGCTGCTGCCGTCGGCGTACCGCTCACCTCGCGCGTGGAAGTATCTACGCTCAGCCCCGTCGGCAGGTCGGGGGTCAGCGCGTAACTGATAGTCCCGTTGCCGCCTGTCGCCTCCGGCAGGGTGAAGGCGGTGATTTCGGCATCCACCGAGAAGGTCTTGTCCGCGATAGTCGTGCTACTCGCGAAGGCGGGGGCGGTGTCCGCCACCGACACCACAATGTTGAAGGTGTCACTCACCGAACCACCCATGCCGTCGCTTGCCGTCACCTTCACCATCAGCGTACCGATGTCGCCGGATTGCGGTGTGCCCGCGAGCTTGCGCTCGCTGGCGGTGAAGGTCAGCCAGGTGGGCAGTACGCTGTCCGTGGTGCCGTCCGTCTGCTGGGCCGTGTAGGTGAGGCTGTCGCTGTCCGCATCGCTGAAGGTGCCAGCCGGGAAGCTGTACTCGAACGCCGTATCTACCATCGCCGTCTGGTCGGGAATCGCGGTGCCTACGGTTGGAACCTGATTGGCCGCTGTGGTCACATCGAACCCATCCGATGCCTCGCTCATTGAATAGTTGGCATCGCCGGTGGCCGTCACCGTCACTGCATAGGTGGTGTTCGCCGTCAAGCCGGTGAATGCCGCCTCCGGGTTGGTGCCCGTTGTATCCACCGTGCCGGTCACCGCAGACCCACCGCTCGGCGTTGCCGTTGCCGTATATCCCGCGGCGTTGGGCACCGCATCCCAAGTCACCGTGAAACCGGTGCGTGTGCTGCTGTTGGCCTTCACCGCCAGATTCGTCGGCTTCGCCAGTGTCCCCTTGTCCACCGCCGGGAAGGTGATGTCCGCCGTTGCCGTCTGCGTGTCCATGCCGGTGCCCGCAGTCGCCGTTACTGTCACCGTCGTCGTAGTGGTGCTTGCCGCTGTCGGCGTACCAGTGATAGCACCGGTGGTGGCACTGATATTCAGCCCGGCGGGCAGCGTACCTGTGGTCACCGCGTAGGAGACCGTCGCGCTGCCGAAGCCGGTCGCCGTCGCCGTCAACGCCGTGATGGGCGTATCCACCGTCAAGGTCGGCGGCGGTGCCGAATAGCCGAGCGTCACCTGCGAGACGGTCACATCGAAGGTCTCTGTCCCCACCTCCGTGCCGTCGCTCACCGTCACCGTGATGGTCGCCGTGCCTGCGGCTACCGGTGTCACAGTCACCTGACTATTGGCATCGTGGGCGGTCAGTGCCGTGGGGGTCACCGTCGCCACCGCCGGAGCGCTGGAGGCGGCCTGATACTGGAGGCTGTCGCCCGCCGTGCCCGGCGTGGCATCCACATCCACCTCGAAGGGCTGACCCACCCGTGCGCTCTGGTTGGCAATGGCGGTCACCGTCGGTGCTGCCCCGGCCGTGGGTGTGGCAGCGGTGGTCAGGCTCGTGTCCGAGGCGATGCCATCATTGGCCAGGTTGCGGGTGTCCAGCCGCACGTGATAGCTGGTGTCGTTGTCCAGGCCGGTAATCGTGTAGGAGGTGGCGGTGACGGTGTTCACCGCAGTCAAGGCGGTGTCGCTCTCCGATGCCTTGCGCCAGCGCACACTGTAGCCGTTCGGTGCACCGAAGGCCGGGTCCCAGGAGACGGCCAGGTTGCCGGAACCGGCCGGGCGCGCTCGCAGGTTCGATGCCGAAGTGGCCATCACCGGATCATCGTTGGTGATGGTGACCTCGACGAGAAAGATACCTTCGGCGGAATTGGTGATGGTCCCGAATTGACTATGAACGAATTGGAGAAACACTGTCTCATCGGGCTCGTAGTTCTCGTCCCCGACGACCGACAGCGTCAACGTGCCTGTGGTCTGTCCTGGCGCGATAGTGACGACGACAGAGGGAAGAGATCGCGACCCCACATCCCTGTAGTCCTCATTGCCGGTAGCGCTGCCATCGGTACTACTCACCGAAAAGGATGTGTTCAAGTAGTCGGCCCCTTCCAGCGTCACCGTGAAGGTGATGTCGGTGTTGCCGCTGTCGCCCTCTGCCACGCTCAGGAACCCCTCCGGGGTTGTGAAGGTCCCGCCCGGCGCTCCGGTGCTCGTCAGGCCCGGCACGGAGGCGGTGATGGTCGCCTTCGGACGAGGGTCATCGTCATCAATGAGAATAGTGGCCTCCGACCCGCTACTGGCGATGCTCGCGCCCCCCGTCGCACTGCTCAGGCCGACCTTGAAGAGCTCGTCCCGCTCGCGGTTCACATCGTCGCTGATGAACACGGTGATGGTCTTGCGGGTGTCGCCCGCCGCGAACGTCAGGGTGCCCGAGGCCGCGGTGTAGTCGGCACCTGCGGTGGCGGGGTCGATGCTGTTCGACGAGACGACAGTGTCGGTGGAGGAGAAGTCCGCCGTGGCATAGGCCACGGTCACCGCCTCGGTGCTGGACTCGGACAGGGTGACCTCGAGGGTCACCGCACCGGAGGCGGCATCCTCGTCTATCTCACCGCGCTGTGCATCGCTCGATGAGACTGTCACCCCGTTGCCCGCGACAGGAGCGATGCTGAGGGTGGGTTGCGAGACGGTCACATCGAAGGTTTCCGTGTCCACCTCCGTGCCGTCGCTCACCGTCACCGTGATGGTCGCGGTGCCTGCGGCTACCGGTGTCACCCGCACCGTGCTGCTGGCACTGTGGGCGGTCAGCGCCGTGGGGGTCACCGTCGCCACCACCGGGGCGCTGGAGGCGGCCTGATACTGGAGGCTGTCGCCCGCCGTGCCCGGCGTGGCATCCACATCCACCTCGAAGGGCTGACCCGCCCGTGCGCTCTGGTTGGCAATGGCGGTCACCGTCGGCGCTGCCCCGGCCGTGGGGGTGACAGCGGTGGTCAGGCTCGTGCCCGAGGCTATGCCATCGTTGGCCAGGTTGCGGGTGTCCAGTCGCACGTGATAGCTGGTGTCGTTGTCCAGGCCGGTAATCGTGTAGGAGGTGGCAGTGACAGTGTTCACCGCACTCAAGGCGGTGTCGCTCTCCGATGCCTTGCGCCAGCGTACGCTGTAGCCGTTCGGCGCACCCAAGGCCGGGTCCCAGGAAACGGCCAGGTTGCCGGAACCGGCCGGGCGCGCTTGCAGGTTCGATGCCGAAGTGGCCATCACCGGATCATCGTTGGTGATGGTGACCTCGACGAGAAAGATACCTTCGGCGGAATTGGTGATGGTCCCGAATTGACTATGAACGAATTGGAGAAACACTGTCTCATCGGGCTCGTAGTTCTCGTCCCCGACGACCGACAGCGTCAACGTGCCTGTGGTCTGTCCTGGCGCGATAGTGACGACGACAGAGGGAAGAGATCGCGACCCCACATCCCTGTAGTCCTCATTGCCGGTAGCGCTGCCATCGGTACTACTCACCGAAAAGGATGTGTTCAAGTAGTCGGCCCCTTCCAGCGTCACCGTGAAGGTGATGTCGGTGTTGCCGCTGTCGCCCTCTGCCACGCTCAGGAACCCCTCCGGGGTTGTGAAGGTCCCGCCCGGCGCTCCGGTGCTCGTCAGGCCCGGCACGGAGGCGGTGATGGTTGCCTTCGGACGAGGGTCATCGTCATCAATGAGAATAGTGGCCTCCGACCCGGTACTGGCGATGGTCGCGCCCCCCGTCGCACTGCTCAGGCCGACCTTGAAGAGCTCGTCCCGCTCGCGGTTCACATCGTCGCTGATGGACACGGTGATGGTCTTGCGGGTGTCGCCCGCCGCGAAGGTCAGGGTGCCCGAGGCCGCGGTGTAGTCGGCACCTGCGGTGGCGGGGTCGATACTGCTCGACGAGACGGCAGTGTCGGTGGAGGAGAAGTCCGCCGTGGCATAGGCCACGGTCACCACCTCGGTGCTGGACTCGGACAGGGTGACCTCGAGGGTCACCGCACCGGAGGTGGCATCCTCGTCTATCTCACCACGCTGTGCATCGCTCGATGAGACTGTCACCCCGCTCCCTGCGACAGGAGCGATGCTGAGGGAGGGTTGCGCGTGTGCAGCGGCGCTCAGAGTGAGGCAAGCGAGGAGAGAGATGAGGGAGAGGTGTGCGAGAGAGAGGGGGGGGGGGGGGGGGGGCTAAAGTGGTGACAGGATTCGCGACAGGTCTGGCGCGAAACCGTGTTCGCCGGGCTTGTGTTCACGAGGCCTGCATTCATCAGGATATTCTTGGCGAGGATCTTGCCCGGGATTTTGCTGGATACCAGCATGGAGATGAGCGTACGCGACATTGGGGTGTCTCAATCCGGCAAATGAGTGCCGTCATTGTATAACCTCGGAAACCCTGAGGTGCACCGCTCCTGAAGTTACCGAGGGACAGGCAGTGCGACATCTGTTGCGAGTCGGCAATCGCGACTGGGAAAATGCCAGAAAAATGTACACCATGTCGTCATTTTTCATGGAAGAATGACGACATGGTGTACAACTCTTATACGCGCATCCTTGCTCCGCCAAGTCGCAGCTTCTTCCTGCTCGGCGTACGCGGTGTCGGCAAGAGCACCTGGGCGCGCACCGTGCTTGGCGATGCCGAATATATCGACCTCCTTGACGAGCGCCTCTATCAGGACCTGCTTGCGAACCCTGCTCTTTTCTCGCAACTCCTCACACATATCGAGCCGGACACCTGGGTGGTAGTGGATGAAGTACAGCGCTTGCCAATGCTCCTCAATGAAGTCCATCGACTAATCGAATCGCGCGGCATCCGCTTCGCCCTGCTCGGGTCAAGCGCGCGCAAACTCAAGGCGACGGGAACCAACCTGCTGGCGGGACGGGCGTTCATGAAAACCATGTACCCCTTCACCGCAGCGGAGCTCGAACAGGATTTTGACCTTGATGCCGTCCTGCGGCATGGGTCCATACCACTCGTCTGGCAGGCCGCCGAGCGCTCTGAAGTCCTGAGATCCTATGTGCAGCTCTACCTTCGCGAGGAAATCCGCGCCGAGGCACTGGTGCGAAATCTACCCGGATTCACACGATTCCTGCCAATCGCGGCACTGTTTCATGGGCAGGTACTCAACATCTCCGGCATCGCACGAGATGCCGGTGTCGCTCGCACAACCGCACAGGGCTATCTCGACATTCTGGTGGATACCCTCGTGGCATACCGCCTGCCCCCCTGTGAAGTGAAGCTACGCGTCCGTGAACGCAAGCTACCCAAGTTCTACTGGGTTGATCCCGGCATAGTGCGAGGGGTGAAGCGTCAACTCGGCAGCGTTGGTGCCGAGGAGCGCGGGGCGCTCATGGAAGGCGTGGTCCTGACCACACTGCGTGCACATGCCGAGACATCGGACCTGTATGAAGACATCTGCTACTGGGCACCGCATCATTCGCGCGACATGGAAGTGGATTTCGTGCTGCGCCGCGGCAACGAAATACTTGCCATTGAAGTGAAGGCAACAGACCGCTACCACACGCAACTGCTGAAGGGACTGCGCGCGGTCGAGTGCCTGAAAAATCTTGCCGGGCGCATACTCGTGTACGCCGGAAGCCGCTCGTTTCGCACCAGCGATGGCATCGAAATCTGGCCATTCGAGCGCTTTGCGCGCGAGGTTGCACAAAACAGCATCTGGCCCTGATGGTGCACGGCATGCACAAAGCGCCAGCTTCCGCTGACCGTCGGCGTACAGGGTAGAATGTTTGATTAAGTACTGAGCGGGACCTCGCACGGGCTTCGCAAGCATCCCGCTCACCATGAACCCCGACCGCATCGCAACCTGACAAGCAACACAACCAGACACCATGCGCATCCCAGGCCGCAAGTTCAGAGCATCAAATCTGCTCGCCATCGCCATCGCCATCGCCATGATGATCTGGCTCGCTTCCGGTGTCTTCTTCAACGAAAAGGAGACGGCGCGCACCATCGCCGAACGCAACGCCGACTTCGAAGCCGCCAGCCGTGATGCGGGCCCCACCAGTGTGCGCACACTGATGAGTACATCACGCGCCACCAGCCCGGTGGTCACCTTACGCGGCCACACCCGCAACAAACGCAGCGTCCTGGTACGCAGCGAAACCGACGGGCGGGTCGAGGCACGACCAGTCAATCGCGGCTCGCGCGTGGCCGCAGGCGACCTGCTGTGCGAACTCGCTGTGGAAGACCGACAGGCGAAACTCACAGAAGCCGAGGCATCACGCACACGCGCAGAAATCGACTACGAAGGTGCGCGCGAGCTGTACGAGCAGGGGCTCATCTCGGATGTGGAGCTCGCCAACCGCAGCGAACACCTGGCGCGCGCAAAAGCGAACGAAACCACTGGCCGTCTGGCCTTGCAACGCACCCGTGTGCTGGCACCCTTCGTCGGCGTGGTGGAGGAAACCCAGGCCGAGATTGGCTCCTTCCTCAGGCGTGGCGAAGGCTGCGTGACGCTGATGGATTTCGACCCCATGCTGGTGGTCGGTCGCGTATCGGAGTTCGATGTCAGCGCCCTGTCAGTCGGCGATGCGGCATCTGCAGTGCTGGTATCGGGAGAGACGATTGAAGGCCAGATTCGCTTTATTGGCCGCGATAGCCGCGATGGCACACGCACCTATCAGGTGGAAGTCGAAGTACCCAATCCGGATCAATCCCTGCGCAGCGGCGTGACGGCAGAAATCAAGATACCCTTGAGTCCGGTGCTCGCGCACCGCATCATGCCCAATCTGCTGCGGCTCGACGACCTCGGTCAACTTGGGGTGTACACAGTGAATTCCGAAAATCGCGCCGAGTTTCACACCATAGAGATACTGCGTGACGACGAATCCGGCTTCTGGGTGACAGGACTCCCGGATGTGACGCAGCTCGTGGTGCGCGGCCAGGGCATCCTGATCCCCGGCCAGGCAGTGCGACCCGAGCGCATGACCGCTTCCTCCACCGGGTTCAGCCCCCCCGAGCCACCCGCAGGAAACTAGCGGGAGAAGGTCGGCACCCATGCGCAACATCATCGACTTTGCTGTTCGGCGCACACGCACCACGCTGTTGGTCATGCTGGTGATTACCATGGCCGGCGTGTACTCGCGCGCCTCGATACCCATTGAGCCGGAGCCGCAGATAGATGTCCCCTTCGTCATCACCAATCTCTATCTTCCCGGTATATCGCCCGATGATGCCGACCGTATGCTGGCGCGACCAGCCGCACCGGAAATCCTTTCTCTGGAGCATCTCAAGGAGCTCACATCCTATTCTTATGAGGGCGGTGCCACCCTGCTCTCCGAATTTCACGAGCAGGTAGATATCGACCAGGCCGAAACCGAGGTTCGAGAGGCCATAGAGCGGGCGCGCCGGGAAATGCCCGCAGATATGGAAGAGCCGTTTGTGTCTGCGAGCGTGTTCGACGACTGGCCGGTCGTCTCGGTCAACCTCATCGCACAGGGGGGTGTGCCTCACCGGACGCTGCAATCACTTGCCCTGCGTCTCGGTGACGAACTCGAACAGCTCTCCGAAGTACGCGAAGCCAGAATTGACGGCGAGCGTACCGAAATCATCGAGGCGGTGGTGGACCCGCTGATGCTGGAATCCTATGGTCTGTCGCTGGAAGAGCTGTTTTCGGTGGTGCAGCGCAACAACCGCGTGATTCCGGCAGGTTCGCTGGACTCGGGAGATGGACGCTTCCGCATGTCGGTGCCGGGTGTCATCGAGACGCTCGGGGAAATACGCGACCTGCCCATCAAGAGCGTCGGGGATACCGTCATCACCCTGAGCGACCTTGCCGAGGTGCGGCGCGTGTTTCGTGATGATGCCAGCCTCGCCTGGATCAATGGCAAACCGGGTGTCAGCATTCTCGCGATGCGTACGCCGGGAGCAAACGCCCTGCAGGCGGCGGAAAAGATCAAGCTGATCACAGAGGCCTTCAAGGAGCGGCTGCCACCTGAGGTGGAAGTGAGCTTCACCCAGGATCAGGGGTATTTCGCCGAGTCCATGGTCAACGAAGTGCAGGGAAACATCTTCACCGCGCTGACTCTGGTAATCATTGTCGTGGTGTCTGCACTCGGCATTCGCAGCGCGCTGATCGTGGGTCTGGCCATTCCCGTGACCTTCATGTTCGCCTTCCTGTGGCTGTTCGCGCTCGGCTACTCATTCAACTTCATGGTCATGTTCGGCCTCATTCTCGGGCTCGGCATGTTGATCGACGGCGCCATCGTCATCTCCGAGTACGCGGACCGCAAGATGGCGGACGGTCTGGAACGCAAACAGGCCTACACACTTGCCGCGCGCGAAATGTTCTGGCCGGTCACGGCTTCCATCTTCACCACCCTGGCGGCCTTCATTCCGCTGGTGCTCTGGCCCGGCGTGTCGGGACAGTTCATGCGTTACCTGCCGGTGACCGTGACTATCGTACTGTTCGGGTCGCTTGTCTATTCGATTCTGTTCGGGCCGGTGATGGGTGCCCTGTTCGGCAAGGGGCCCTCGCGCGACAGCCCGCTGGCGCGCATGTTGCGCCAGCTCGAAGAGGGCGACCCGCGGCGACTGCGCACCTTCACCGGTGCCTATGCGCGCCTGGTGGGGCACTGCGCGCGGCTGGCACCACTGACTCTGCTGGTAGGCATCTCGGTTCTGATGCTGGTGTTCTGGCAGTATGGACAGCGTGACCTCGGCATTCGCTTCTTCGCCGAACCCGAACCGGAATTCGGCGAAGTCGTGGTCATAGCTCCCGGCAACCTGTCCGTTCAGGACACCGCGGAGATTGTCGATGAACTGCAACAATCACTGCTCGACATCGAAGGCCTGGCAGACATCACGGCGGCCGCCTTTCGCGGAACCAGAATCATGAATGCCTCGCTGCGCAGCGATGTGGTCGGCAGGGTGATGTTTGAAATCGAGCATTCGGAGAAACGCGACCGCTCGGCCTGGGATGTCGTCGATGATGTGCGCACACGCGCATCACGATTGTCTGGTGCCCGTACCGAAGTGCGTATGCAGGACCCGGGACCGCCGGTCGGCAAGGCCATTCAGATCGAGTTCAGATCGCGCAACCGGGCGCTGCTCGAGCCTGCCGTGGCTCGCCTGAGTAGCTTCATGTCCGAACTTGCCGGCGTAATCAATGTGGAAGACACCCTGTCGCCACCTTCCATCGAGTGGAAGATTGTTGTTGACAAGGCGCGCGCCGCAGCGCTGCAAGCCGATGTCACTTCGGTCGGCACGGTGGTGCAGTTCCTGACCGAAGGCGTACTGGCCAGCACCTATCGGCCCGACGACCTCAGCGAGGAAATCGACATTCGCGTACGGTTTCCGAGCGACAAGCGCGCTCTGGGGCTCCTGTCCGACCTGCGCGTCAACACGCCGCAGGGTGCCGTCCCCGTTTCCAGCTTTGCGCGCATAGAACCCGTGCCGCTCGTGGACAGCTTCGTGCGCAAGAATGGTATCCCCACTGAATACGTATATGCCGATGCAGCCGTCGGCGTACTCGCAGATGATCTTGTGCGGGAGATCAAGCTGTGGATCGATCAGCAGGACTTCAATCCAGCATTGGAAGTGCAGTTTCTCGGTGCCAACGAAGAACAGCAGAACGCGCTCAACTTTGTGTTCGTCGCCTTCATCCTGTCGCTGCTGCTCATGTTCGTCATGCTGGTCACGCAATTTGACAGCTTCTATCAATCCACCCTGATTCTGGGCGCGGTCATCATGTCCACCGCCGGCGTGTTGCTCGGCCTGATGGTGATGAACACCCCCTTCTCTGCCATTCTCACTGGCCTCAGCGTTGTCGCCCTGGCCGGAATTGTGGTCAACAACAATATCGTCCTCATCCACACCTTCAACCAGATTCGCCGCGACCACCCGACCCTCGATTATGTGGAAGTGATCGTGCGCACCGCCGCACAGCGATTGCGTCCGGTGCTGGTGACCACCATCACCACGGTCTTCGGGCTCCTGCCGCTGGCAAACCAGATGAGCGTGGATTTGATTGGACGTACCATCGTGGCAGATGGCTTCGTGACCGGCGTACTGTCGCAAATGGCGCAGGGAATCGTCTGGGGGCTGTGTTTCGCCACCCTGCTTACCCTCATCATGACACCCGCACTGCTCGCCCTGCCCTATCACTTGCCGCAACGACGCAAGCAGAAGTCGCGCACTCATACGCACGTCATCACCCACAGTTCCACCACCCCGGGAGGGGTGCCCGCAAGATAGGGAAACTCTGAATAACAGAGTTTCCCGTGCGGCACACGGATGTGCCGCCAGATTCAGTGCCGTAAGGCATTGAATCTGCGAGCAAATCAGAATCACACTTCTGATTTGCGAGTATGATCAAGTCCATGGATGGACTTGATCAGAACATACTTTGAAGTCTGCGCGGGTGCCCGAATCTCATGCAGAGCCGTCGATTTCGTGTACTGAAGCGCCTGTGTGGGTGGCTGATCCGCCCGCAGATTGCCGGAGAGCTGCCGAAGGCAGATGCAGGGAATCTGCTCTATGTGCTTGCGCGGCCTTCGGTGAGCGACCTCGCCGTGCTTTCGACAGTGGCGCAGCGGCTTGATCTGCCAGACCCGGAAGCGTTTCTCTATTGCGACAACAGCCTGCGCCAGTTCGACTTCCTGAGTCAGAATATCGGCTGGCCGCTGCATCGCAGCCTCATGCGCCACTACCCGCCCGGCCTCGAGCGCGCACACGAGCTGGCCGAACGGGGACAGCCCATCAAGCTGGTGGCAGTCACAGTGTTCTGGAGCCGCGCCCCGAAGCGTGAAGCGTCCCTTGCCAGCATCCTCATGTCCGAACGCTGGACACCCACTGGCACCCTGAAACGCCTGTTGCAGATGTTCTTCAATCGCAAGCTCGTATTCCTGAGATTTGCGCCTGCCATCGACCTGCCAACGCTCATCGAGTCATGCCCTGACCCGCAGCGGTCCTTGCGCAGAACCGCGCGCCTGCTGCGCGTGATCTTCAGAAACCAGCGGCTCGCCTTCATCGGCCCGGAACTCTCCCTGAAGCGTCGCGCACTTGCCAATGTTCTGAAGCACCCGCAAGTGCGCCTCGCCATAGAGCGTGATGCCCTTGCCAATAACCAGCAGCTGCGCGTGTCAGGACGACGCGCACATCGCTCGCTGCAACGCATCGTCTCGGACTTCTCTCCCGTGACCCTGAGGTGGGT
Organism: Pseudomonadales bacterium; assembly: GCA_965199815.1. Lineage (GTDB taxonomy): Bacteria > Pseudomonadota > Gammaproteobacteria > Pseudomonadales > Azotimanducaceae > Azotimanducus. Next base: position 213,307 of record CBDATE010000034.1, on the reverse strand, counting down.
GTACGGGCTGGTCACCTGGTGCTGGAAGCGGGCAGGCGTGAAGTTTCATATCGAGGGAATCGAGGCCACGAGACAGCATGCCGAGACCGCCGATGTCGTCTATCTACCCTGCCACCAGAGTCATCTCGACTATGTGGTGCTGTCGTTCCTGCTCTACGAGCACGGGCTGGCCTTGCCGCACATTGCGGCGGGGAACAACCTGAACCTGCCGCTGCTCGGCTCGCTGCTGCGCCAATGCGGGGCTTTCTTCATCCGCCGCAGCTTTCGCGATGACGACCTCTACCGGCATATCGTGACCGGCTATCTGCGCCTCATCCTGTCGCGCGGCCATCCGCTGGAATTCTTTCTCGAAGGTGGTCGTACGCGCACCGGTTTTCTCATGCCGGCCAGACTCGGCATGCTTCAGGTAACCCTCGGCGCGGCAAAGGCACCGCCGGCGCGCCCGCTTGCGCTGATTCCCGTGCGCCTGAGCTACCAACGCCTGCTTGATGGCGAAAGTCATGCGAGTGAACTCGGCGGCGCATTCAAGCAGCAGGAATCATGGGGCGATCTGGCGCGCGGGTTCTTTCGTATGGGAGCTGGCCTCGGGCGCATCGGCGTGTCCTTTGGCGAGCCGTTCGTGATTGAGCGCTCGCAGCCCGTGCAGTCACCCGAAGTGGCGACGCAGGTGTTGCGCCGCATCAATGCACGCCTGCTCGCGAGCGCTACGCACCTGCTGGCACTCGTCATGCTCAGCGTACCGGGACGCAGACTGGAGCGCGGCATGCTGGAATCGCAGCTGGCGCACTATATCGACTGGCTGGGTTCGGATGGCTTCGTCACCATGGAGGCCGATGCCGATGCGTGTATCGCCACCTGCCAGCGACAGGGACTGATCGAGTTCCGTACCTTTGCCGGTGTGCATCTGGTGCACTGTACGGCCAAGGGCCATCGACTGCTCCCGTGGCACAGGAACAACGCCCTGCACAGCCTGGCCGCTCCATCCCTGTTGGCACGACGCGCCATCTCCGGAGGTCTCGAAGAGAAACTCACGCCGCGAACGCTCATGCTGTGGCGATTGATCGCCTGCGAACTGCACCTTCCCGAACCGGATGAGACGACCTGTCGCAAGTGGCGACAGCGGCTGTGTGACTGCGGCTGGATCCAGGAACACGGCACAGCGGCATCCGGTGTCTCCGAGCCGGGCCGACACCTGAAACTGCTGGCGCGCTTGCTTGTCCCCACGCTTGAACGTCATCTTCTGGTGCTGCTCACCGCCATCAAAGGGCAGTCCACACAGCCTTGCACACGGGAGGAACTCATTCCGGAGTGCCTGCGGCGTGGCGCACATCTTTGCGAATCGCTTTCCGAACCCATGCCACGGGATGCTCTGCGCCTCGCCCTGTATTCGCTGGAGAGAACGGGTGTGCTGATCGAGCAGCCGGACGGAGTTTACGCCGCCGAAGATGCCGATTCGCTCGTCTCGGCCATCGCTGACTGTCTGCCGGAAGAGAGTGTCGATGCCCTGGTGAGCGAACGGGATGTGAGGTCACCGGGGGCTGCGCTTTGACACCCCGATGAGCGGGCCGGATGTCAGACCGCCGGGGGCTGCGCTTTGACACCCCGATGAGCGAACGGGATGTCAGACCGCCGGGGGCTGCGCTTTGACACCCCGATGGGCGAGCCGGATGTCAGACCGCCGGGGGCTGCATCCTGGCGCGGTTGGCGGGCGTACCCCAATCCTGATCGGCCTGCAGATAGACCGGCAAGGCGAGCGGTGTCGGCTGCATGTCGCTGGCTTCAAGCACATCGAGAAGCGCCTCGGCGCTCGGCAGCAGCGATGGCCTGGTCTCGAAGCCGGCGCATTCGACCTCCTGACACCCATCCCCGACGAGAATCAGCGCGCCCTGTGGCGGTGTCACAAGCGACACATCTGACGCGGCAAGGCGCTGGTCTTCCGCTCTGCGGGTAAGCACACCCTCGGTCCAGGTGAATTCGGCGCGATAGACTTCTGCGGGTCGCGCCCTGACAAGGACACACACCGTGCAATCCCCGAGCTCCTCCCGGGCAGCGCGAAGCGCGAGGCTGGCGAGGCTTGATACCGGATAGACGGGAAGTTCGAGTGCCAGGCTCCAGGCTTGCGCGACGGCGGCCGCGAGGCGGACACCGGTGAAGGAGCCGGGCCCGCATCCGAAGGCGATGGCGGTGAGGTGCTGGCGTTCGAGCGCCGCCTCGCTCAGCACTTCGTCGATCATGGTCGGCAAGCGTTCCTGCTGACGGCGCGGGAGTATCTCGTGCCTGTTCACGCACACATCATCAAGCTTCAGGGCGACGGAACAGGCGGCGCTGGAGGTTTCTATGGCGAGGATGGCAATCGGATTTCTGTCCCGGTCGGAGGGAGGGGGGAATGTGTCTGATGATCAGTGTACTGATGTCTGCGGATACAATTGCAGCCATTCGAAAATCCGACCCCAATATGGATTGGTTGCGTCAAAAGCCGAGGTTTCAAAAAGGCGAATTGCGCGCCCGGCTTCGCTACTACCGCACACTGTTCATGAACAGATGGCACGCGGCGATAACGATTGGCGAGCAGGTCGGGAATACCTCCATCGGGGAACGCTTCGAGCAGATCAACCACGCATCTTCGCTCGCGGAGTATCTCTGGCGGTTCGGTGCCTTTTGCGAAGATGCACACGGCACTGGACGAACCGCAAAACGCCAGGAGTCGGGGCACACAACTGGATTGCGGCAGATGTTCGCGCAACTCGAATCGAGCAGCCCCGAAGTTATCCGGACGGCGGTCTATTACACCATCAGCAAATACGGCTGCCCAGGGGACAAGGGGGAGGCGCTCGACAGTCTGGTCACGCGCAAACTCGAAGAACTGTCGGAACACGGGGAGAGGATCAGGAATTTCGCTTCGAGGGTACGAAACCTGCAACTTTCCATGCTCCAGTTCTACCGGCAGATGGAGTACATCACGTCCGATGAGGAAGCGAGGCTGCGCAGCGCGCGGCTGCCCGTCACTGCGCCCATATTCAGCACAGACAACAACGAAAGAGGCACGGTGTCCTTCGGCAGTGACAGCTTCCCGCACGGCGACCCCGTGCTGGCGGTTCAGGCAGCCTTCGGTCGAAACATCTACAACGCGCTGTGCTGGCGGGCGAGGCACGAACTTGCCCGCTCCGACGTACTCGAGGAATGGAGCGGGGAAGGAGATTTCTCCACCTTCGCGATTGTCGATGGCAAGCGGAAAAGATTCACCAGCGAGGACCCCGCGCTGATTTCCACGCTCCGCTCGCTCACGGAACCACCCTTTCCCGTGCCGGTGCAGCTCTGTTGCAGCATCAAGCGGGCGGTCTCCACGATGATTACCTGCCTTCCGGTATTCATTGTGCGCAACTTTGTGCGCGACACATTGGCGGCGTTTGTTCTCGGGCGCTATCGGCAGGCACCGGTGCTCGCTACGGTGCGCGGCTCCGCATTCGCGGTGGCAGACCTTCGCAGCGGCAACAACGAGGTGTTGAGAGACTATTTGTTGCAGGGTGGATTGAATTCGGGCCTGGCCGAAGCAGAAATTGCCGCTGGCCCCGCAGACGAGTTGCTTTTCTCCAGCGCCCTGTTTGGCCGACTGATCAGGCGTACGCGCCGTGTCGTCTATTTTCTCACCAGACCGGCCTGGGTTGCGGAGGTCGGCACCAGAGTCACCCAGTACCGCAAGGCGCTCGCCGCCGGTGCCACCAGGTACGAAGCCATCAGAGCTGCCCGCATGGTGTCGACGGATTTCGCGAACACAGGCTCATCGAGACCCTGGCGCATGTACATCGGCACCGTGCCCTTCTTCAACGCGGCGCTCCAAGGCTTCGATCAGCTCTACCAAATCTGGCGACCGAGGTATGGCCGCCGCCCTGGCGGTCCCCTGCTTGCCAGAGATCAGATATCCCATGTGCAAAAGGCACTCGTCGCAGGGCTGGCATTACTCGTCGCGACTGCCTGCGTGTGGCACTGGAACACCACCGACCCGGTGCGCAATTTTCAGTACGAAGCCGAAACCGAATACAACAAATCCGCATACGTCACCGCCTATGACATCTTCGGTGAAACCGACCTGCGCGTACCTGTGCCCTTTCAGGTCGGCGCGGTGTTCATGAAGCTCCCGGAAATCGCCCTTGATGTTGCTGGCGGTGCCGAAACTCTGGCCAGCTGGCGTTTCTTCGGGCACCTTCTGCACGGCAACCTTTCGATCGGATTGCTGCCTGCCGCAATCAAACCGCTCTGGGAAATCGAAACCAATACCAATTTCTTCGGGGCACCGGTCGTCCCTCCCTACATGCAGAATTGGCGGCCCAACAGCAAAAGGCATTACCGCAGCACCCTGCAGCCCTACCGCTGGATTGGCCACCAGATGAATGTCTCCCCCTTGCAGGTTGAAACCTTTGTGCGCGGCTATACCGGCCATTTGGGGAATCTGGTGATGACCGGACTCGATGAATCAGCGTGGGACGAAGAGGAGAACGGCCCCAAACCCTTTCCGAGATTCCCGAGCTATGTCACGGGCTCGAATGCTGTCGTGAATCCGGGAGCGAACTCGAGAAGCTGGTGGATGGATTATTTTTATGACTCGCGGGACTATTACCCGCGGTGCGCCAGGGAAGAGGAAGGTAGCTGCGAGGGTTTCATGAAGGCTTCAGACAGACACCACCGATATGTCAACGGAAGACTGCGCTCATACAGGGAGCGCATGAGCCGGACAATAACCAGTGCGTCCTATTCGAGGAAGGAAAAGGAGCATCGCATCAACGAACTGTACGCAAACATGCACGAACTGGCGAGGGAGTATGTTGTGTTCAGGGAGGGGCTGCTGAAGGAATACGGGCTGGATTAGGGAAACTCCGGGAAGGTCTGGGAAACTCCGGGGAAACTCCGGATAACAAGGTTTCCCTACGGGCACAACTTTCCCTACGGGCACAACCGCCATCCCTTTTCGTGTCTCGGCGGAGTACACCAGGCCATGCCCCTGCGAACGCTGATCTGATAGCGTATCTCGGCCAACGACCGGCGCATCTCGGCCAGTTCAATCTGCAGTTCCACCGGCAGCACACTGGGCTCCTTGGCGGTGCAGTCATGATCTGAATCAGTGGGCTGAATCGGTTTGTTGTTCATCTGTGCCTCCGTTGGTGATGTTCGAAATCGCACCACGAATCAATTCTTCCACGCCATTTTCATATGTGGCTACGGCATGGTACCCCAATCGATCAAAACACATCATTGTTTGTTCCCGGGCCACAGATGTAGTAAATGTGGGCACCCGATTCATCCATCAAAAAATACTCTTGGCTTCGCCCTCAAACTGTCTGCACAACCCCGACCACCTCACAGAGCCTTGATCTGCAGAACGCCTGGATATACCCTGTCCGACACTCGGCGGTACGCACATGAACCCTGATACCACGCCAGCTAAACCCTCCCCCGGAAGAATCCCTCTTTCCGTTTTGCCGGATGCTACAGAATCTTCGGGTACCGAGGCTCGATATCGACATGCTTTTCCTGGCCTCTTGACCCCGTCCACCCTTGATGACGCTTTTGCCCGCATCCGCGAACAGATTCACGAGGAATACGCCGAACCACACAACAAACCCTGGATCATCGGGTTTTCCGGCGGCAAGGACAGTACACTCGTTACACACCTCGTGGTCGAGCATCTGGTTTCCTTGCCGCGCAGCGAGCGAACGCGATGCGTTCATGTGGTGGCAAACGACACTCTCGTCGAGAGCCCACTGGTCATGGAACACGTCAAAATCGGCCTTGCGGAGATCGAGAAGGCGGCTCAGGCATTCGACCTGCCCGTGATTGTCGCCACGACCACACCCGAGCCGAATCAGACATTCTGGGTCAATCTTGTCGGACGTGGCTACCCCTCGCCCAAACGCGGCTTCCGCTGGTGCACCGACCGAATGAAGATCCAGCCAACAAGCAAATACGTTCGGCAACAGGCGAGCATTTCCGGCGAGGTGATACTTCTGCTGGGTGTGCGGAGAAGCGAGAGCACTGCCCGCGCCAACACAGCGGCTCGCTATGACAACGGCTCGCGGCTCAACCGGCACAACAAACTCGGCGGATGCCTGGTGTTCAGGCCCATCCTCGAACTGGACACCGACGATGTCTGGGAGTTCCTCGCAGAGAACAAACCGCCTTGGGGCGGCAGCCACAATCGCTTGCTCCGGCTCTATCGCGACGCGGGCGGCGGCGAATGTCCGGTGGTCACTTCGACCGCCGACGCACCCTCGTGCGGCACGAACTCATCCCGTTTTGGATGTTGGACCTGCACGGTGGTCGATAAGGACAAGAGCCTGGCAGGGTTCGTTGATGCCGGGTTTGAGCAATTCATGCCACTGCTCGAATTTCGCGACTGGCTGGTGAGGATTCGCGATGACCCCACACGCCGTCTTGCCCGCCGCCGCAATGGGCGCATCACAATTACCAGAGAAGGCGTATTCGTGCCCGGCCCGTTCAACATGGCGACCAGACGCGAGATTCTGGAGCGACTGTTGGCGCTCCAGGCACAGTCGGACATGACCTTGATTGCCCAGTCCGAAGTCGAGCGCATACGCGAGATATGGGTGGAGGATGTGATCGTCAGTGCGGAACGAAACGCACAAGCGCAGCGCATCCCGGCCGTCGGAGGCGCCTGATGCCGACCGGACATGTCGTACTCTTTCGCAGCGAGGCAGGCCGCAGACTGGTGCGGGAGAAGTGCAGGCAAGCCGGTCTTGATCCGGCTGTGCTCGAGCAATTGATCGCCGTGGAGATAGATCAGCAGGGGAAGCTCAGAAAGCGCGGGATAACAGAAGCACTTGACGAAATCTTTGACAATATCGAATCGGAAACGGATGAGTAATGCACCTCCGTTCGGTCGAATTGACAAACTGGCGCTCGTACAAGCACGCTCGCTTCAACTTCCCCACTCCACATGGCCACCGGAATGTCATTCTCATCAGAGCACCCAACGAGTACGGCAAAACCTCCTTCTTCGAGGCGCTCGCACTCGGTTTGTTCGGGCGCGACGGGTTGGTCCTCGTGCCTCGTGCTCATGCAGTCGCATCTGGCGATGCCGATGAGCGTATCAGGGCAAGCTACAGCCAATTCCTCAGCAACACCCTCCACCATCGTGCCACAAAGACAGGTCCGGCAAGTTGCTCTGTGTCGATCGAGGTAGAGGACGATGGCGGAGAACCGATTGAACTCACACGTACCTGGCATTTTCGCCAGACTCGCCAACACAAGCCGGGCGACGATGATCTCAGGATCTTTCACGGGCTCGCCGGGGAGCCTGTAAATCCTCCACTCGGAATCGAGAATCGCGATGATTGGTACCGTGACTGGATAGCAAAGCGCTTCCTTCATCCGGGTCTCGCCGAATTCTTTCTTTTTGACGGCGAACAGGTACAGCGTTACGCAAATCGCGAAATGAGCAAGCAAGTCCGTAGCGGGATCGAGGGCCTGTTGGGGCTCCCGATTCTGCGTCACCTGAACTCTTCGCTCGCGACCTATGCGCAAAAGCGTCGCACCTCGGCTGCGGCACCGAAAGACAGTACGGTCAAGAAAGTCGAAGCGGACATCGCCGCGATTTTGGAAGTCATCAACAGGGAGAAAAAACACTTGAACCAGGCTGAAGCGGCTCTGCCCGGCATCGAGATCGAAATAGACGAGCTGACCCAGACTATCGGCAGCCGCGGCGAAGGCACGACCGCAATGGTCGGGAATCTCATGAAGGCCGAACAGCGGCACCGGGATGAGGCGCAGCGCGCCGTGGACGCATTGCTGGCGCTCATCCGGGAAGATGTGGCACTGGCGGTCTCTGGTCGCGAACTCCGGGAACGCACACGCAAGCGGCTCGAAGCGGAGGCAAAGCTGGAGCGCTGGGAGGCAGGCCGCGACGAAGGCGCTCAGAACCTCGACCGATTTACGCTTGAACTCGGACGGCGCGTCTCGGCGCTTGAACCACCGCTTGATGATGATCTCCGTCTGGCCGTTGTTGAAGCCGGCAAGGCCGCCTGGGATGCCCTGTGGCATCCACCCCCCGAGGACTGTCCCGAAAATTATCTTCATTCCTCCCTCAATGGCACGATGCGAGACCGAGCCGTGGAGCGCTTGCTGTCGCTGGACAATCACTCGGAAGGCGAAATCGCCTCCCAGGAGGAACGATTCCGTCTCGCTGTCGAACGCGCTGATTCCACGAAGGAAGAGTGGTTGGAACTGGAATCCACTGCGCCGGAAATAGACCGTATGACTGAGCGGTTGAGGGAGCTCGCCAAAGAGGAGGGGCGGTACAAATCCCGGAGAGATGAAGCTGAGCGCGCCATCAAGAGCCAGGAAGCCGGGCTGGCACAGAAACGGGCGGAGCTGGGGCGCTACATGTCACACATGGGCGCGAACGCTCCTGCATTGCGACGAGCCAAGTACGCCGATCGATACGCAGACCTTGTTCAGGGTCTCCTCGAGGATGCCGTGCCGAGTGAGGTTAGCGAAGTCGCCGAGGAGATGACGCGCGCGTGGAAGGCCATGGCCCACCTGTCGGATCGTGTACACCAAATCGAGATCACTCCGGAATGCGAAGTGAGAATGCTGACGACAGGCGGCGAAGACCTGCACAAAATCGACAAATCCGCCGGTGCCAGCCAGGTATTCACCCAAGCGCTTATCACGGCAATCACGAGTGTCAGCGGACGGGTATTTCCATTCGTCATCGATACACCATTGGCGCGGCTGAGCCGGGAGCAGAGAATTGGTGTCCTGAAAACCTTCACCAACCGATCGGGACAGGTGATTCTCCTTTCTACTGACGAAGAAGTCGTTGGCGACAAACTTGATGCAATCAGAGCGCGTCTGGTCGCCGCCTTCGAGTTGAAGGTCCGTGACGACAAGGGCATAACTGTGACGAGTGTCCACGAACTTGATTTGGAGAGCCTCTGACATGGTTGTCACCCTGCCCGAGCTCGCGACATCCACATTTCGGACAACCCGAACCGCGGACGACATTTGCGCAGACATCTCCGAGAAGCTGGGCTGGAGACAGAAGTATGTAGCTGCCCGACTGTCCCTGGGCAGATCACTGTCTCTCCCCGAACAACCGCCTGAATTGCAAGACAAAGACAGGGAGGACATGGCCACCCCGATGCGTGGCATGCAACTGTTCGGCGAGGACGCTGATACTGCCGTCTGGTTGGCACTCATTGTCCAGCACAGTGATGAGGCTGAAATAACGAAGCCGGACTTGCAGGCACTGGTGACACGTCATTGGCACAGGGGCGCGTTGCTCCTCAGGCAGGACTGGGAAAACGGTGGTCAAAACATGCAGGATTTCGTCGCGCACCTGGCAGAACTGGCGAACTTTGCCGGAGGTGGTGACCGCCACGAACATGCTCCGTCGTCTCATGCAGTACCCACCTTCGCAGGGGAAGTCCGACTTCCCGCGGGCGAAATCGCTCGCGACCTCAAATCGGACGAGCATGTCCGTTTTTCGGTGAACGGAGCCGGTGGCAGCCCGCACATGGCGATCATGGGCGGGGTCGGCTCCGGCAAGACGCGAACCGCAATTCACATGCTGCGCACCTTGCACAGGCACTGCGAGCTGCCTCTCCTGGCGTTCGATTTCAAGGGCGACCTTGCCGACAGCTTCACACCGGGTTTCGGCATCACATCAATCATGCCCCCGGAGACGGCAATTCCTCTGGATGTGCTGCATGTTGCTGCGACTGACGACACATCCATCAAGACTGGTGCCTCCCGCATTCGCGACTCAATCGCTGCGGTAAAGTCGCGCAAACCCAGTGGCGTTCAATCAGGGGCGTTGCGGGAAGCGGTCACAACTATTCTTCGTCGCAGTTCGCCGGATGCGCCGGCGAAACTGCGGGATGTGGCATTGGCACTTGAATCAGAGTATGAGGACCGTGGTCGCAAATCCGACGAGCTGACCGCGACATTGAGCGAACTGACCCAGTTCAACCTCTTCACGCCCACTCTGTCGCCATCCGAATTCTTTGCGAGAAGCTGGATCATCCAACTGCCGCAAGACGGTTCTTCGGAAATGCGGCGACTGATCATCAACCTGACCCTTGATGCCCTGGACCGCTGGATCAACTCTCAACCGGACGCACCCACAGACGACAAGGGCGCTCGGGCGCTGCGCCACCTCACCATGCTCGACGAAGCCCATGTGATCCTGTCAACGAAGCTCCCCGCTCTCGGCAATCTCGTCAGGATGAGTCGATCAAAGGGCGGGGCCCTCATGTTGATATCGCAATCGCCTGACGATTTCGAGGGTGCCGAGGACAGTTATCTGGACAACATGGGCATGACGCTCGCTTTCAATACCCAGGCCAAACCCGGCGCAACGAAGCGCATCTTTGGCGGTGCCGAATCCCTGACGAGCCTGCAGGTGGGCGAAGCGATTTGCCGCATACGCTCAGAGGCTCGCACCCGGAAAATCCGCTGCTGGAGCCCTTGAATCAACAACCGCCTGTTGTAGGCAAGCTCGGCGAAGTGCGCGTGGCTGCCAATGAGATGATTGACCCACAACGCCTGACCGATCTGGCGTGGTGTCTGGCGACAAAGCCAGCGCCACGCCACTCACATCAGATCAGATCATATGCCGAGCAATTCGTCGAGCTTCTCGTCGAGCTTGTGGCCTCTGAGGTCTGTGGCGAGAATCTCCCCGGAACCCCCGGCTACAAGATAGTTCCTCGGAACGCCCGTCACGCTATAGGCCGTGGGTGCTTCGGCATCTTCTCCCATACCCAGATTCAGCCAGGGAAGGTTCTCTTCCTCGGAAGCGAGTTCCCAATCCTCACGCTCGTTGTCGATGGTGAACGACACTATCTCGAAGCCATTGTCCTTGTGCTCCGCGTAGGCTTCCTTCATGTGGGGTATCTCGACCCGACAAGGCCCACACCAGGATGCCCAGAATTCCAGCAGCACCAGTTCGGCCTCGGCGCGCACATCGGACAGCTTTACCGCTTCGCCTTCCAGACTCTCGGCGGTGAAATCCAGTATCTGCGTACCAGTAGCGATACGACGCGCCTCGGCGCGTTTCTCCGCCAAGGCTTCCGCCTCCGCCAACCTGTCCACCACCCATGGGTCATCGGGTGTCATCTGTGCAAGCCCGCGCAACCCTTCGAGAACCCAGGGGCCATATAACCAGGCGGTCTCGATCACCAGGCGCCGTACCAGAGGGTCTGCATGGGTGGTGACGATCTGGTGTCGGGCTTCGGTTTCCATGTCGTACACGCGTCTCGATGCCTCCAAGCTAGCGTCAACGCGCGCTCGGCGCTCGGCCTCCGTCTCGCCGTCCACCGGCTGCCAGAGACGCTGCTGCGTATCGAGAGCGTCTCTGTAGGCATCAGATGCCTTCCAGGAATTGAACACGGCATCGTTGTACTCACCGCCGCTTACCAGATAGTGACCGCGCTCGTTCATGACGATCTGCAACTCGCCCGGTTCGATGATCAGGTTCTGCCCCTTGACCGGTGCCAGGCGGTGTCCGCTCTCGGCAAGCGCATCGATCACGAAGAAGAAGGCTGGGCGAGGCGCATCGAGTTCCAGTTGAAGGCGAATGCGCCCATCCGCACCAACGGGCGCGCGGGCAAGCAGGTTGATTCCATACTTTGCTTCCAGGGCGGCATCATCAAGGGGAGCATTCGAATCGCCAGACGGCGGTTGCGACATTGAAGCCGCCATGGTCGCGTTACCACCATCGGTGGTGGGCGGTGTCCACAGCAGGAACTCCCCGCTGGTGTAGGTGGCGGAAAGGTCGCCAGTAAGCACCATGCGCCCTTCGCCGTCATTGCCCACCGGCGCACAAGCGACCATCAGGGCAACCAGGCCGAACGACAGGCAGGATTTCATCTTGTTGATCATGTTTCTACCCGGCCCCTGCCGCTAGCGATTGCCGATGGACATCTGATAGCTCAGATTGAAGACCCTTCCATAGAGCGGGGAAGCATCCGGGCTCTGCTGCGGCAGCCGCTGACCGTCACTCGCGAACAGCTCGGTCTCACCAAACTCGCCGCCGAGATTGTTGACGGTAAAGAGCAGGCGTCCACCATCAAGAAATTCGGGAGTCGGCAGCAGGTTCCCGGCACCAAACTCGTAGCTCAGTGTCAGATCGAGCAATTCGGGTGGGCTATAGACGCGCGTGACTCCGGCGAGCAGCGAGGATGTTTCATCTATCCGGGACATATCGAGCCCGACCTCAAAACCCTTGTAACGCCAGGAAAACTGGGCGTTGGTGGTCGAACGCGGAACCACTCCCACAGCGGTCGAACCTTCCGTGTGCGACAGGACATCCACCGGATCCTCAGTCCCCAACGGGTCTATCACGTACGTGTATTCATTGGTTCGAGAGTGCCGTACCCGCACTCCGAATTCACCCAGATTGGTTGACCAATCGTAGTAAAGATCGTAGTCCACTCCTTCACGGTCAATGGAAGACACATTGATCCAGCGACGGTCCTGCGTATACAAATCCTCGACCGGATCGTAGGTGGTGCCACTGGGCAAGTTGTTCGGGTCAACGAAAAAATTGCCCAGCTGATTAATGCGGTCCTTGTACTCGGTTTCGCTCCAGGTCGCCTTGAATCCGAGCCCGGGAATGACCCTCGGGGAGATTTCAAAACCCCAGGACAAGGACTCGGCGGTTTCCGACGAGAGTTCCGAATTCCCGCCATCGATCACTCGAATTTCCACCTGTTGAAGACGCCCATCGGGCAACTGCAGGAACAGGCCCCGAAACGGCGGACTCGGACCTATGCCGGTGGCGATAATCAACTGGTTGAGTTGCGGCGCGACGAAAGAGGTTTGCCGATTGACACGCAAGCGAATATCGGCAACCGGCGAATAGACCAGGCCCGTGCCCCAGGTGAACTCTTCACCCGGGTCACTCAGGTTCTCGGCTGGCATGGCACCCTCACCCTCCACATTGAACACGACAGAAGGCTCGTCATAGGAATCCCATCGACCAGAGATATTCAGCAGCAGGCTGTCGACCCCCGAGCGACGATTGCCATCACCCACCAGAGGCACCGTAGCTTCGAAAAAGAACGCCTGATTTGATCTTTCGGCATCTGTGTCGAAATTGCTCACGTTACCTGTCGGAGATTCGAAGATCACCGCCCGAAATTCGGTCGCGCTCTCGAGCACCAGCTCATCCCGAGAGTAGCCGACCAGAAAGCGCAGGTCACCACCGGGCAGCGTGAAGGGGTCACCACGCACCAGAGCCTCGAATCGCGTCTGCTGATTGGTGCTCACGGCAGACAGATCCTGCAAATATGGACTCAGATCGCCAAAGGGGTTGATCGCCGGTGGCGGCTCGAGCGAACAGGAAGCCGGAAGCAGGCGCCCAAAGGACATCCTCGGAGGCCTGTAGATGCCGTTCATCTCCATGCAGGCCGCTTCCGTCAATCCGGGGACATTCCGACGCGCATGTCTCAAGCCTGCGCGAACGACATCCTGATTGAGTTGATTCACGCGCAAGGTATCCGACTCCGTGGAAGACTGTCCGAAGCTCACCTCCCACTCCCAGCCTGAATCTCCGAAGGCACCTTCAAAGTCAAGGCCGATGTCCAGTGTGTCAGATTCCGAGTCTGTCGCCGGACTCGGCAGATCGCGTCGCTGACCCTGCAACAGCACAAGTCGTTGCAGCGCATTGTATGGATTCGTCTGGCCAAAGGCATGCCGGAGAGTCACATAGCCGAGTTGATAGCTGGTCTCCCTGCGCTCATGGCGAAGCCTCAACTCCGCACTCAGGAGTTCACTGAAGTCATGTTCCATATTGAACGTCAGACTGTCGCGCAGGTTCTCTGGCAAGACGCTGTACCCGGCCTGGGTTTCCGCGCCCCAGAGAGGCCGACTCGAACCGAACTCTGTAATCTCGTCGATACTCGAGTTCTCATTGAACCCGGGCGGCAAAACCGCATGGGTGCGGGGCACCGCAAGCGCCTGGTCCTCGGCCGAGAGCGCACCGTATTCGGCAAGTGTCAGGACATCACCGTTCAGGGTGTAGAGAATGGGGAAAGCGATGTTCGGAAACGCCCAATTCACATCAAATTGCGGACCCGAGAAAATACTCTGCTGAAACAGGGTAACGTCCCGGTCGGAAGCATCCATCCCGGAATGATCGGTGCGGTGAAGGCTCGCTCTCACCCGAGTGGACGGGCCGATGGAAAATCCACCGGAAATGGAGCCTTGCACCTCATCAAACCCGCCACTGCTCGGCCAGTTGTAGTTGAGGTGGATCTCCGCACCCTGATAGTCCTTGCGGGTGATGATGTTGACCACGCCACCGACGGCATCCGAACCGTACACCGCGGATGCCCCGTCAACGAGTATCTCGATGCGCCCTACCATGGACAGGGGAATCTGTGATACATCGCTCACGCCGCCAAGGAGACCCGAGTGACCGAGGCGCTTGCCGTCTATCAGAACGAGGGTTGATTCACTGCCAAACCCTCGCAGATTGACCGTTGACGCACCGACAAAGTTGGTTGCCGTGTTCAGGGAACTGCCAAATCGCTCCTGAGTCGGGTTGGAATTCTCCGGCAATTGCCGCAAGACTCGTTCCAGTGTGACTTCCCCGGTTGCGCGGATAAAGTCTTCGTCAAGCGTGATCAGATTGGCGGCAATTTCGTCAGGGGACTGTCCAAGACGCGAACCGGTCACCAGAACTTCCTCGATTCTGGTGCCCGGGATGACGACCGGACGCTGCAACGGGGTCGCTTCAACCCGCTCCTCCGTCTGCTGATCTTCAGATTCCGCAGACTCCTCGGCTTGCTGTTGCTCTTCCGATTCTTCCTCCTGTGCTTGCGCCGACGCAAGCACAGGAGCCATCAAGCACACCAGAATCGGTACAGCGAAGTGGTTTTTACGTCCTCGGTGTGAGGGGGGACAAGCTGATCCGGGACGCAGGTCTGCTACCCCGGGAAACAGATTGCAAGTGGCTCCCAAAGCAAACATGGACATGACTCCCTCCATATAGGGACATGACTGTATATCCATTTGTCGTTGGAAAGCAACATCCGGATTGTTCCCGTTAACGCAGAGCAAAAATACACGGCACATCCGTGCCCCCGCGGGCGGATTGATACGTCAGTCGCGGTACAATAGCGCGTATTCAACACGAGCTCCAAGGATTTGACACTGTGGCGATTGACTTTGGTGGAAGGGTAGCGATTGTGACCGGGGCCGGCGGAGGCCTTGGCAAGTGTCATGCCCTCGAGCTCGCCAGGCGCGGGGCCAGGGTGGTAGTGAACGACCTCGGCGGGGCGGTTGACGGCACGGGCGGCAATTCCGAAGCCGCGCTTGGAGTGGTCGAGGAAATCAAGGCCGCCGGTGGCGAAGCCATCGCCAACGGCGCATCGGTAAGTGACGAGAAGGGGGTCAAGGGCCTGGTCGAGCAGTGTATGCAAGCGTTCGGGCGCGTGGATATCCTGATCAACAACGCCGGCATACTACGTGACAAGAGCTTCCTCAAGATGACCATGGTGGATTTTCGCGCCGTGGTCGAAGTGCATCTCATGGGCGCGGCCATGTGCACCCATGCCGTCTGGCCAATCATGCGCGAACAAGCCTATGGCCGCATCGTCATGACCACCTCGCCTACCGGCCTCTATGGCAACTTCGGCCAGGTCAACTATGGCGCTGCCAAGCTCGCGCAGGTGGGCATGATGCATTCGCTGAAGATCGAGGGTGCCAAGTACAATGTGCACACCAACACCATCTCGCCAATTGCCGCCACGCGCATGACCGAGAACCTCATGGAGGCAGCAGCGCGCTCCAGCGTCGCCCCCGAACTGGTGACACCGGCGGTGATGTACCTGTGCTCGGAGGACGCTCCCAACGGTGTCATTCTGCAAGCCCAGGGTGGCAGTTTCGGCACCGCAGCGATTGTCGAGCATGTGAACATGAATCTCGGCAGCGATGCTACCGCCGAAGATATTGCCGATCACATCGAGGAAATCACCGACCTCGCAGGCGCGCAGCCTCGCGGCAGCTTGCAGCTTTGATCGGAAAGCTGCATCCTGTGTCCTGCCTCACACTCGCATTCTGAGGGGAATTTCATGGCGGGAACGCTTCTGTCAGCTGTTATTACCTGCCTGGTCGCCGGTGCCTTCTGGTTTGCCTGCGGCAGTCGCTTCAAACTATCCGAGGAAGCCGAGCAGAATGACATCCTCAATCTGGCCGTCTATGCGGTCATCATCCTGCCCGTTGCGTTCTTCGCAGTGTATTTCGGACTGAACCTGAACTAACGTCGTGAATTAACGTTGTTCACGGGGGCAGGGGTGCCGGGCCTGGCGGGCTGGCATCAGGTGTCTGTCCTGCGCCTTACCCGGTCGGTACATCCTTGAAGGGGATGCCCTTGTCTACACGTATATCCTGCGGCATGCCCAGTACGCGCTCGGCGACTATATTGGCCATGACCTCATCGGTGCCACCGGCAATCCGCATGCCCGGAATCGTCATGTAGGATTCCTGAAAGAGCGCCGCCTGTTCACTCAGCTCCGGGTCTCGAATAGCCCCGGTCATGTCCATGAGGTCCATGGCGAAATTGGCCATATCCTGCGTCTTGGGCGCACCGACGAGCTTGCTGATCGAATTTTCGGGTCCGGGGGTCTCGCCTCTGGACAAGGCGCTCAGGGTTCTGAAGTTCGTGTACTTGAGGCCGGCCTCCTGACAATACCAATGCGCCAGCCTGGCGCGCACGGCGCTATCCTCTATGGCTGGCCGATCATTGATGGAGACCTTCTGCGCCAAATTGAAGACAGAGCGAAAGTTGACACCGCCACTGCCGGCACCGATCGCGAGGCGTTCGTTCATCAATGTGGTAATCGACACCTGCCACCCCTGCCCAACTTCGCCGAGGCGCTGTGCATCGGGAATGCGGACATCGTTGAAATAGACCTCGTTGAAGACGGAATCACCGGAAATCTGCTTGATCGGCTTCACTTCCACGCCCGGCGATTTCATTGACAGGAAGAAGTACGTCAAGCCCTTGTGTTTGGGCACGTTCGGGTCCGAGCGCGTCACCACAATGCCGTAATCGGAGAAGTGTGCGCCCGAAGTCCAGATCTTCTGCCCGTTGATGACCCAGTCGTCGCCATCACGTTCTGCGCGGGTGCGCAACGCAGCCAGGTCCGAACCACCTGCAGGCTCACTGAACAGTTGGCACCAGATTTCTTCACCACTTGCCAGGGGCGGCAGGTAGCGGCGCTTCTGCTCTTCACTCGCATGCGCCATGAGTGTGGGCGCGGCCATGCCCTGCCCTATGGCGAAGATAACCGAATGTTCGCCGAGTTTGCCTTCCTCCTGTGTGAAAATGACCTGCTCGATGGCAGCAGCGCCGCGCCCCCCGTACTCCTTCGGCCAGCGCATACAGGCCCAGCCAGCATCAAACTTGCGTTTTTGCCACAGCTTCGAGCTCTCGATGTAATCAAGCCCGGCCAGTTCTTCGCTCGTCGGCGCATTCGCCTGAAGCCACTGACGCGCTTCTTGTCGCAGGCGCTGTTCTTGCGGTGAATCATTGAAATCCATACTTGTCTGCTCCGATTACGATCTGTATGTGTCTTTGGAAAAACGTGTCCTCGTCGAATCCGTGGTCGAATACGTGCACCGTGCAAGAGCGCACCTCCACGGGGAATCATGCAGCCAGATTACTCTGCTCGATGCCGGTGATCAGTTTTTCCTGCCAAGCAGCTTCGCTACCGATATTCACCGACAGCAGCTTGGCGCGCCGATAGAGAAACTGACAATCGAACTCCCAGGTGAAGCCCATGCCGCCGTGCGTCTGTATGTTTTCCTTGGACGCATAATAGAACGCCTGAGTTGCGCTGACTCGTGCGGCGGCGGCAGCCACGGGCAGTTCGGGAGCCTTGGTATCCAGCGCCCATGCGCCGTAGTAGCAATTGGATCGTGCCAGTGTGTTGCCGGTGTAGGCATGCACCAGCTTGTGCTTGATTGCCTGAAAACTGGCAATCGGACGACCAAAGGCATAGCGTTGCATGGCGTATTCGCGCGCCATCTCGAGCGCCCTTTCGGCCCCGCCGACCTGTTCCCAGGCGAATAGTATCGCCGCCTGATCAAGCAGTTTGCCGGTCAGTTGCCAGCCATCGCCATCGCTACCGAGTGGTTCTGCCGGAGTGGCATCAAACCCGAGCTGTACATGAGACCTCGACGGGTCAAGCGTGGTCACCGGTGTGGATTCGATTCCCGGCGCAGACAAGTCCACCAGCCACAGGCTCGCTCCGTCACCCGCATCACTCGCTGCAACCACGACGGCGAAGTCCGCCAGGTCACCATCGGCCACCGGCAGTTTGACCCCGGTCAGAGTCCCGGAGTCGGCGCGCGTTTGCAGGTGCTTCGGTGTCTGCCGCCCGTGCTGTTCAGCCAGAGCAAAAGTGCCGATTGCCTTGCCAGACGCGAGCTTCGGGAGCCAGGCCGCCTTTTGCGCCTCACTGCCAGCCAACATGAGCGCCTCGCTCGCAAGATACACGGAAGAAGAATACGGAATCGGTGCTACAGCACGGCCAAGTTCCTCGGCAATCACACACAGCGACAAGTGACCCATACCGAGGCCACCATATTGCTCGGGAATTGTCACAGCCGTCCAGCCCTGATCCGTGACCGCCTGCCAGAGCGTCTTCGAGTAGCTTTCCTCACCCTCGAGAACGGCGCGCACGACCGACATATCACATGTGTCACCAAGCAGGCGAACCGCTTGCTCGCGCAAGAGGTTGTGTTCTTCATCAAACTCGAAGTTCATGTTGCGCCCCTTGATGCACTCAATTCATGATTCAGCAAGCAGTATTGTGCATCAAATTGCTGCGCAAGGAGAACCCTGTTGTACAGAACCGCGAAAAGATCGATTGCGTTTGCTCACTGTACCCCGAGATGATTAAGATACGCGGTTCAAGTGCAGGAATCGATGCGGCCTGTCCTTCCCGAACACCGCACTTGATACATGCACCGTCGTGTGCATCGCACGAGGCGAACTCTGAATGACAGGGTTTCCCTCAATAAAATACGCGCAAGTATCGGAGCACAGGTCAACTGCCGAAGATGAGAGACACACTTCCTTCAACCGGGGCGCACATCGGCCTGCCGCCCGCGCAGGGACTGTACGACCCCCGCCACGAGCATGAGAGCTGTGGCGTTGGATTTGTGTGTGACATCAAGGGACGCGCGAGCCACCGAATTATTCAGGATGCACGTTCCATCAACTGCTCCATGGTGCATCGAGGCGGTCTCGGATACGAGGCGAACACCGGCGATGGCGCCGGCATACTCACGGGTCTGCCGCACACACTGCTCACCCGCTGTGCACAGGAGTCATTCGCGGCAAGCCTGCCAGCCCCTGGAAGCTATGGTGTCGGCAACATCTTTCTGCCGCGAAATGCTGACGAGCGGGCGCGCTGCACAGCCTTCATCGAGTCGCTCATCGAGGCCGAAGGTCAGACGCTGCTCGGCTGGCGCGAGCTGCCGCATGACCCCCTGCGAGCCGACCTCGGGTCGGCGGCCATCGCCTCCATGCCACACCTCTCGCAGCTCTTCATCAAGGCCGGTGCAGACTGTTCAGGTGATGCGTTCGAGCGCGCGCTCTACCTGATTCGCAAGTACGCGAGTCGTGTGCTGCGCACCGACGAGACGCTCAGCGAACGCAAGCTCATGTACTTCTGCTCGCTGTCTTCACGCGTGATTGTGTACAAGGGCATGCTGACCCCCCATCAGTTGTTCGACTTCTACGATGATCTTGCCGACCCCGCGTACGAAAGCCATCTCGCCATGGTGCACTCGCGCTTCTCCACCAATACCTTTCCGTCCTGGGACCGTGCACAGCCAAATCGCTTCATGAGCCACAACGGCGAGATTAACACCCTGCTCGGCAACAGCAACTGGATGAACGCCCGCGAAGGCGTGATGCAATCGGAACTCTTCGGCGGGAAGCTGCACAGGCTCTTTCCCGTGGTCGAGCCGGACTGCTCGGATTCGGGCACCTTTGACAACGCACTCGAATTCCTGCTGATGACAGGTCGCACCCTGCAGGAGTCGGTCATGATGATGATTCCGGAGGCCTGGCAGCAACATGCCGAGATGTCCGCGCAGAAGCGCGCCTTCTACGAGTTTCAGTCCTGCCTCATGGAACCCTGGGACGGGCCTGCATCCATCGCCTTCACGGACGGCCACTACATAGGCGCGGTGCTCGACCGCAACGGACTCAGGCCGAGTCGCTACTGTATTACCGATGATGATCGCTGCATCATGGCCTCTGAAGTCGGGGTGCTGCCAGTGGACCCGGAGCGCGTGGTGGAGAAGGGCCGCCTGCGCCCGGGGCGCATCTTCCTGATCGATTTCGAGAAGGGACGCATGATCCCGGACGAAGAGATCAAGAACGACTGGTCGCAGCAACGACCCTACGCCGAGTGGCTCGCTCGCCAGCGTCTGGAACTCGACGATCTGGCCGCGCCCGAGGCAGTTCGGGAGCTTGATGAAGAAACGCTGCTCGAGCGTATGCAGGCGTTCGGCTACACCATCGAGACCATGCAATTCATGCTGCTCGATCTGGTGCGCGAACAGAGAGACCCGCTCGGCTCCATGGGCAACGATGCCGCGCTTGCGGTGCTGTCCGACAAGCCGCGTATGCTCTACGACTACTTCAAGCAGCGTTTCGCGCAGGTCACCAACCCGGCTATCGACTCGATTCGCGAAGAAGTGATCATGTCCCTGCAATGCTATGTGGGGCCGGAAGCGAACCTGCTCGAGGCGAACGAGCAGCATGCCCACCGCCTGCGCCTCGCACACCCGATACTGTCCAACCGACAGCTCGAAACACTCAGGCGGATAGATCATCGCGGCTGGAAGGCCGCGGTCGTGGACATCACCTTCCCCAAGGGCAGCGGCGAGGCCGGGTTGCGGGAAGCTCTGGCGCGCATCGAGGCGGAATCCCGGCAAGCCCTCGATGAGGGCATGAATCTCCTCATCCTTTCGGACCGCGCAATCAATGCGGAGCGTGTGCCCATCAGCTCGCTGCTTGCCGTCGGCTGCGTACACCAGCACCTGATTCGTCAGCACCAACGCACCAGAATCGCGCTCATCGTCGAATCAGGCGAAGCGCGCGAAGTGCATCATCATTGCCTGCTGATCGGCTTCGGAGCAGATGCCGTCAACCCCTACCTCGCGTTCGAGGCGCTGATGTACGCGCGTCGCGCCGGGTCGCTTGACGACGCTGCGCACATTGCCAGCGACGAGGATGTGATCACCGCCTACCGCAAGGGGGTGGCCAAGGGCATGCTCAAGGTGCTCGCCAAGATGGGCATCTCGACCCTCCAGTCATACAAGGGCGCGCAGATTTTCGAGGCGGTCGGCCTCGGCTCGGAGGTCATGGCGCGTTGCTTCGCCGGTACCGCAAGCCGCGTGGAAGGTGTCGGCTTCAACGTACTGGCCACCGAGATGGAGCGGCGTCACGATACAGGCTACAGCGTGGCAGGCGACGGACGCGCCAGGGAACTGCCGAACCCGGGCGACTTTCACTGGCGCGCCGGTGGTGACCAACACATGTGGGACCCGAACGCCATCGGCCACCTGCAAGTGGCGGCGCGCAGCAATTCCGAGGAAGCCTACTGGCGTTTCGCGCGCCAGGTGAATGAAGAGAACACGCGCAGGGCCTGCCTGCGCGGTCTGCTCGAGTTTCAGAGAGTTGGCGCGAGCCTCGCAATCGAGGAAGTGGAGCCCGAGGCCGAGATTGTCAAGCGGTTCGCCACCGGTGCCATGAGTTTCGGTTCCATCTCGCAGGAGGCGCACGAATCTCTTGCGCTGGCCATGAACCGCATTGGCGGCAAGTCGAACACCGGCGAGGGCGGCGAGGATGCGAATCGCTTCGTCCCGCTGGAGAATGGAGACTCGAAGCGCTCCGCCATCAAGCAGGTGGCGAGCGGCCGATTCGGTGTCACCATTCACTATCTGTCCAACGCCGACGAGTTGCAGATCAAGATCGTGCAGGGTGCCAAGCCGGGCGAAGGCGGCGAACTGCCCGGGCGCAAGGTAGATGACTATATCGCGCGCATTCGGCATTCCACGCCGGGTGTCGGGCTTATCAGTCCGCCGCCACATCACGACATCTACTCAATCGAAGACATGGCGCAGCTCATTCACGACCTGAAGAACGCCAATCCGAAGGCGCGCATAAGCGTCAAGCTCGGAGCCGAGATTGGCGTGGGTACAGTGGCCTCGGGGGTGACCAAGGCACGCGCCGATCATCTGGTCATCGCCGGCGACACAGGCGGCACGGGTGCCTCTCCGCTCACCTCCATCAAACATGCCGGCGTTCCCTGGGAACTCGGCATCGCCGAAACACATCAGACGCTGGTGATGAACAACCTGCGTTCGCGCGTGGTGCTGCAAACCGACGGACAACTCAAGACGGGACGCGATGTGGCGGTGGCCGCCCTGCTTGGTGCCGAGGAGTTCGGTTTTGCCACGGCACCACTCATCGCACTCGGCTGCATCATGATGCGCAAGTGCCATCTCAACACCTGCCCGGTAGGCATCGCCACGCAAGACCCGGAGCTGCGCGCAAGGTTTACCGGTGCGCCCGAGCATGTCGTGAACTACTTCTTCATGGTCGCCAGGGAGTTGCGGATCATCATGGCGGAGCTGGGGTTTCGCGGTGTCAACGACATGATCGGTCGCGTGGACGCGCTCAAACCACGCCCCATGAGCGATCACTGGAAAGCCGGGGGTGTGGATTTGCAGGCGCTGCTGACCCCCGCTCCACAGCCACCGGATTGTCTCGGCGTGTACTGTCGGCACGAACAGAATCACGACCTCGACCTGGCTCTCGACAACGAATTGATGGCGCTCGCGGCTCCGGCTCTCGGAGAAGGAACACGGGTGCGCGCATCGCTCCCCATCAGGAACACCAACCGCGTAGTGGGCGGGATGCTGTCGAATCGCATTACCGCCGAGTTGGGGCCGGATGCGCTGGCCGAAGACACCATTCACTTCAAGTTCGACGGCAGCGCCGGGCAGAGTTTCGGTGCCTGGCTGGCGCGCGGCGTGACGCTCGAGGTGGAGGGAGATGCCAACGACTATGTGGGCAAGGGCCTTTCCGGCGGACGCATCATCATCTATCCGCCCAGGATGTCCCGATTCAAGGCGGAAGAGCAGATTCTCGTCGGCAATGTCGTGCTCTACGGGGCGACGAGTGGCGAGTGCTTCCTGCGCGGCATGGCCGCCGAACGCTTCTGCGTCCGCAACAGTGGTGCCACGGCAGTCATTGAAGGCGTTGGCGACCATGGATGCGAATACATGACCGGTGGGCGCGTGGTCGTTCTCGGTGAGACGGGCATCAACTTCGCGGCGGGCATGTCCGGCGGCATCGCCTATGTGCTGGACCCACGGGGCATCTTCCCGCGCCGCTGCAATATGG
The DNA here is from genome assembly GCA_965199815.1 of Pseudomonadales bacterium. Taxonomy (GTDB): domain Bacteria; phylum Pseudomonadota; class Gammaproteobacteria; order Pseudomonadales; family Azotimanducaceae; genus Azotimanducus. The sequence continues at coordinate 189,855 of CBDATE010000034.1, read as the reverse complement.
AGATGGTCGATCTCGAAACGATTGAAGATGACGCGGAAAGTGCCTGGCTGCGTGAGCTGATTGCCCGACACGGCGACTACACCGGCTCCGAGGTGGCAGAGAAACTTCTCGGCGACTGGGGTGTGTCCCTGACGCACTTCGTCAAGGTGATGCCGAAGGATTACAAGCGCGTACTGGCGGCCAGAGCCAGAGCACACGCGCACGAACCGGCCGCTGTGGCCGTTGCAGCCGCCTGAATCGGCGCGGGCACGGCAGGCAGCGATGGGCAAACCCACGGGGTTCAAGGAATTCGAACGGCAAGCGGCACCCTACCGCGATGCAGCAGTGCGGCTGCTCGACTTCGAGGAAATCTACACGGAGCACGATCAGGAGAGGCTGGCGCGCCAGGGGGCACGGTGCATGGATTGTGGTGTGCCCTTCTGTCAATCCGAAGACGGATGCCCGATCTACAACCTGATTCCCGAATGGAACGACCTCGTGTACAAGGGGCGCTGGCGAGAGGCGCTCGACCGCCTGCATCAGACCAACAATTTTCCGGAGTTCACCGGCCGCGTCTGCCCGGCACCCTGTGAAGGCGCATGTGTACTGGGCATCACCGACCCGGCGGTAACCATCAAGAACATCGAGATGGCAATCATTGACCGGGGCTTCGCCGAAGGCTGGGTGACGGCCAACCCGCCGACGCATCGCACCGGTCGCCGCGTCGCCATCGTCGGCTCGGGACCGACCGGTCTGGCGGCGGCAGCACAACTCAATTCGGTCGGTCATCACGTGCGCGTGTACGAGCGCGAGGATCGGGTTGGCGGTTTGCTCATGTACGGCATTCCCAACATGAAGCTCGACAAGCAGGTAGTAGCGAGGCGCGTGAATCTGCTGCGTGCCGAAGGCGTGGAATTCACAACCGGCTGCGCCGTGGGTGATGGCGGCAAGGGTACGCTCAGCTCGCTTGAACTGAGCAGGAATCACGATGCCCTGCTGCTGGCCACAGGCGCGACGCTGGCGCGCGACCTGCCCATAGAAGGCCGGGAGCTGACCGGTGTGCACTTCGCGATGGAGTTCCTCACCGACAACACCAGATCGCTCATCGAGGGCGGCTCACCGAGCATCCTCGCCGAGGGCAAGGATGTCATTGTCATAGGCGGCGGAGATACCGGCACCGACTGCATCGGCACCTCGCTTCGTCAGGCGTGCAAAAGCCTGACCAACTTCGAGCTCTTCCCGAGGCCACCTTCGAGACGCGCCGCGAACAATCCCTGGCCCACCTGGCCGCGCATTTTTCGCGTCGATTACGGACACGAGGAGAGCGCCAACAAGTTCGGTCAGGACCCGCGCGTTTACTCGATCTCATCGAAATCATTCGTGGCCAACGGCAACGGAACCTTGCGCGGCATACGCACGGTGGATGTCGCCTTCAGGGACGGGCGCTTCGAGGAAATCCCCGGCAGCGAACGTGAATGGAAGGCCGATCTGGTGTTCCTGTCCATGGGATTCCTCGGCCCGGAGCATGCAGCTTCCGACCCGCTCGGCATCGAATACGATGCGCGCAGCAACTATGCCGCCGAACACGGCAAGTACGCCACCAGCGTGGACGGCGTGTTCGCGGCAGGCGACTGTCGCCGCGGTCAATCACTGGTAGTGCGCGCCATTCACGAAGGGCGCGAGGCCGCGCGCGAGATAGATCGCTACCTCACGGGAGAAACGCGCCTGCCCTGACCGGTATCCCGTCTCACGGGGACGACAGAAACCCGCAGCGGCTTGCCAGTGCGCTCACGCTGCTCAATCCTGCCTCACGGGGACGACAGAAACCCCTCGAGCACACGGATCAACTGCTCCCGCGACACCTGTTCCGCGGTCTCGGCATGACCGAGGCCGCGCGTCAGCACAAACCTGAGCCGCCCCGCTCGCGTCTTCTTGTCGCTGTGGAAGGCATCGAGGCATGCCTGTATGCTCAGGTTCTGCGGCAAGCGCTGCATCACCCCGAGTCGCCGGATCAGGTGCTCGATTCGCTGCCGATCAGCCTCGGCGAGCCACCCCTGTGCACACGAAAGTCGCGCCGCCATGATCATGCCGAGCGCGACCGCCTCGCCGTGATTGAGCCGGGCATATTCAGTGAGCGTCTCCAGAGCATGCGCGAAGGTATGCCCGAAATTGAGTATCTCGCGGGCACCTGATTCACGTTCATCCAGAGCCACCACTGCGGCCTTGATCTCGCAGGAACGTGCCACCGCTTGCGCGAGCAGCTCGGGTTCCGCAGCCAGCAGCGCGTCCAGATGTTCTTCGAGCCAGGCAAAGAACTCGCGGTCGCGAATGACCCCATACTTGATGATCTCGGCAAGCCCCGCCACCAGCTCGCGTGCGGGCAGGCTGCTCAAGGTTTCGAGGTCGGCCACCACCCCCACCGGCTGATAGAAGGCACCGATCAGGTTCTTGCCACGCGCATGATTGACACCCGTCTTGCCCCCCACAGACGAATCAACCTGGGCAAGCAGGCTGGTGGGCACCTGCACATAGCCGACACCGCGCATCCAGGTGGCGGCAGCGAATCCGGCCAGATCGCCGACCACGCCGCCACCGAGCGCCACCAGAGTGGTGGTGCGGTCATGACGCGCTTCCGCCAGGCGATCAATGATGGCCTGCCAGGATGCGAGGTGCTTGCACTGCTCACCGCCGTCAAGTACATGCAGTGAGACCTTGCGAGCGCAGGCTTCGAGTGTCCGGCGCAGGCGCGCACCATAGAGTGCATTGACGGCCGGGTCGGACACCACCAGCGCCGTCGCTCCCGGGACAAGCCCCTGCCACAAGGACGGATCGGACAGTAACCCTTCGCCTATGTGTATGTCGTAAGAGCGTGGTCCGAGGTGAACCTGAAGTGTCCTGCGCGAGGTCATGCGTCGGATTGCTCGTCGTGCAATTTGCCGAGCAGTTGCGTGACCGCGCTCTGTGGGCCGCAGGATGCGGAATGTACGCACACATCCGCCACCTGTTCGTACAGGGGAGCGCGCTCGCAAAGCAGTCGAGCCAGCCGGGCGCGGGGATCATGCCCCTGCAGCATCGGCCGCTGATGCCCTGCACATACGCGCGACACCAGCGTGTCGAGGTCTGCGTAGAGATATACCACCCTGCCGCGGAGTGACAGTGCCGCGCGGTTGGCCGCGCGCATCACCACGCCACCGCCGGTCGCCAGCACTACTGACGGCAAGCGGGTCAGTTCTTCAATGACGCGCTGCTCCCGGTCACGAAACCCCTGTTCGCCTTCAACATCGAAGATCCACGGAATGTCGGCACCGCATCGCTCGCGAATCACCTTGTCCGTGTCGTGGAAGGCGTAACCCAGTTGCTCGGCCAGCAGCTTGCCTATGGTTGTCTTGCCGACGGCCATCATGCCGACCAGAAACACGCTCTCCTGATGTTGCAGCCTGTGATGCACTTGCCCTGGCCGTGCGTCCTGACAGTGGATGCCGTCACGATACCTGATCCCACAAGATCAAAGCGAATATCGAACCGGGGACAACTGCTCAGGGCACCAGCACTTCGGGGGTGAGAAACACCAGCAGTTCACGCCGATCATCGGAAGAAATCGTCCTGCGAAACAACCGCCCCAGCCCGGGAACACGGCCCAGGAGCGGTGTGCGGCTGACGCTCGTCTTGATGTCGTTCTGGTACACACCGCCAAGCACCAGGGTCTCGCCGGAGCGCACCAGTACGCGGGTTTCTATGGCGTTGGTATTGATGCTCGGCACACCGTCGTACAGCGCACCAACCGAATCCTGGCTGATCTTGAGCGTCAGGACGACCTGTTCTTCGGAGGCAACGAGCGGAGTGACTTCGAGAGAAAGCGTCGCTGATTGAAAGGCCGTGGATGTCGCCCCGCTGCTCGTGGACTCCTGATACGGAATCTGTACGCCGGAACGCACCACGGCCTTCTCGCGATTGGTAGTCACCACCCTCGGTTTGGCGATAATCTCGGCATCTCCCGAGGTCTCGAGGGCGGATATTTCCACGTCCAGCATGCCCGATGGCCCAAGGAAGCCGACCCCGAACCTCGAATGTGTCTTGTTGCTGGCAAGGTCAACGAGCCGTGCCGACCCGGCGCGTACAGGTTGCCCGGAGTCCTCGGCGCGGCCAAGCGTCAGGGTGCCGTCCTGCCCAAGGTCCACTTGAGCCGCCCCGAGCCAGGTGACCCCGAGCTGCTTCGATGCCTGTTCGCTGGCGATGAGCACACGCGCCTCGATCAACACCTGCCCTGCGGGCACATCAAGACGCTCGATGAGCTGCGCGTGTTCTGCGAGTGCTTCTGCTGCATCAGTCAGGATCAGGGTGTTGGTGCGCTCATCGACCACGCCGGAGCCCTGCGGCCCGAGTTGTAGCAGGTCCTTCAGCGATTCTGCCTGGGCAAAACGAATCGCGAACACACGCTTGACCAGATCTTGCGTATGCAACTGTCCCGCAGGAGCCACCATGAGCGTCCCGCCCTGCTCGCGAACCTGCAGATTATTGATAGCCAGAATCAGATCAAAGGCTTCGCGCCAGTGCACATCATCGAGTTCGAGCGTCAGGTCGCCCGACACCGCATCGCTCGCGATGAGGTTGACACCGGCATATTCGGCGAGAATTTGCAAGGCGGCGCGCAGCTCAATCTGTTGAAACCTGAGCGATATGGGCGCTTCCGGCGATTGTGCCCAGAGACTGGACGCGAAAAGCAGCAGGGCGCACATCAGGGTACGGACGCCCGGCATCAGGGCAGATGACACGAAAGCACTGCCAGAGCGCACCGCCCTCGAGAAATTATTCGACGAACACATGATGTTCCATTTCTCCGACAACAGAGTGATCAGATACGACATCGACAAGGAACAGCGACCAGATCACATCGTCGCTTTCTATATCCACTGAATCCCGGGTGACCTCGAGTACCACGGCTTCGCCAGGCAGCAACCTGTCGCCAACACCAAGATGCCGCACAACACCATCGGCAAAGCGGATGAGCGCCTGGTATCGGCCTTGCTCGCCAAGCGTCCCCACCAGCAGAAGTTCCTGAATCAACAGCTGCGTCTCGCTCGCCCACGGCAGCGAATCACCCTCGAGATCGTCATCCGCAGGATTCGTACCCGATCCCGGTGCCATGAACGGGTGCTCGCGGCCAGCGAATTCATGCGGTGCCGGCTCGGCATCACCTGCGAGCAGAGCGCCGCATACGCCATACAGTGCCAGCGTCGCGAAGCCGACCCTGCGCCGCCGGACATGCGTCAGCAAACGCCACCCCGGAACCTTCATCACGATGCGCGCGCGGGAAGCGACCAGACGGGTGCCAGCAGTCGTACCTGTACGCTCAGACTGCGCCCCGCCTCATGCTCACCACGCACCTCCAGAGCATCAATGACCAGTGGCCAGGGCAGAGACGCAAGAGCTTGATGGAGCGCGCCTATATGATGATAGGTGCCGCGCAGCCCGATGCTCAGGGGCTGTACATCAATCATGTGCTCATGTTGGCCGAGCAGTGGTGTCTGCACTTCGAGCGATTCCAGAATAACGAGGTGCTCGGCGCTGAGCGTGGCAATCAGATCGAGCAGGTCGGGCAATTCATCAGATAGCAGAAACCCCTGCGAGAGCTGCTGTGCGCGCCCGGCCAGGATTTCGCTGCGCTGCCCGAGGTCTCGTACGCGAGATGTCACCAGCTCCACTGCTTCCCGTGAGCGCTGCACCTGCTGCAACTCCCGCTGCGCCTGTTGCAGCTCGGCGGTCGAATCGTCAAGTATCCAGGCGCACAGGAAAGCGAGCAGCGCGGCCAGGCACAGGCTCGACAGGCGCAGCGCCAGCGGCCAGTCGTGTGGTGCCTTCCAATCGAGATGTTCGAGGGCGGACAGGTTGAAGTGAAGATCTTGCCACTGCATAGCCACAACCTCAGACCGACTCGGGCAGCGTGGCAATTGTCGCCGTGATACCGAACTCGTGGCCGAGCGCGGTGTCTTCGAGATCGATCAGCCTTGGAGACAGGAACAGCGGCGATGCTTCGAGTCGGCGCAGGTACGTGGCGAGGTCCGGGGAAGAGCGAGTGATACCGCGCAAGGAGACGGTTTCATGTTCGAGCATCACATGCCGGTAGTGCATCGATGCCTCGAGATGCGTCGCGAGCTCCTGCCACAGCCGCACAAACAGCGAACGACGTGCAAGGAATTGATCGCAGGCAGCGAGCCAGGACTCGGTCTGTTCAATTGCGCTGATGAGCCGCGTCTCTTCAGCCTGCGCCGCGGTTGCCGCATCGATTGCGAAACGCTGATGCGCGAGCTCCGCGCGCAATTGCGCAACCTCCAGGCTGCGCTCCAGATGCACTGCAAGCATCAGACAACAGGGCAGCGAGACCGAACCCGTGAGCAGCACAAGATAGAGCCGCCGACGGCGAGCGTTTGCGCGCGCTCGCCAGGGCAGCAGGTTGATCTCCTGTGAATGTGGATCGTGCATCCGTACGCGCCCTCAAGTGTCCGTGCGTTGCAGAGCGCGTCCGCGGCAGCGCGTCTTGCGATTGATGCTCATGTTCCAGCTCCCGAAAGCGCCAGGCCGAACGCCTTGATCATGGCATCACTGGGGATGCGACTGGCGGCCTCGGAATCCGGATTGGGACGCATCTCGATAATGGCCAGGGGTGAATCGACTTCCTGTATCGCGTTCGCCAGCGCACGTGAAATGCTGCTCGGCAGCAAGAGCCAGCGAGAAATGCGTTCGCCGAGCCGTTGCCGCGCCGTTTCGTGCAACTGCTTGCAGAGCATTCTGGCCTCGCTGGCGCACAATGACTTGTGCGCCGATGCATCGTCGGCAGCGTCCCACAGGTGCTGCCAACCCGAGGTAGCCGGTATCTGCAATGTCTCGCGCAAGGTACGCCCTTCAAAGAGCCAGACATCGAATTGTTCGCGAGATGTACACAGCATGAGCGTGACATGGCGGTGATGCGCATCCGGCATATCACGCACCAGAGAACAGAAAGCTCGTTGCAGGGACTGCTCGAGCGGTTCAATCGCCCGCACCTTGAGACCAGCGCCGACGAGCAGCGCCTCACGCTCGCGCACCAGCGCCAGAGGGCAGGCGAAGAGCAGTACATCGGCCATGGCTTGCCCCGCGTAGGAAACCCCCTGAACGCAATAGTCGAGAGCAATGTCGGCGAGGTCCAGCTGCAGGGCTTCGGTGGCTACGAGATGCATCTGCTCGTGAATATCGGCATCCTCCAGATCCGGATCCATCTGCAGGATGCGGGTGAATACCTGCTCCGGATCAAGGTGCGAAATGACCGCGGCGCCACGCGCATCAAGCAGGCTGACCAACTCGTGCAAGGCGGCTTCGGGCGCATCGAAATTCGCGAGCTGCACACCGTCACAACGCTTGATCAGCTCGCTGCCTTGCGCGAGTACCACACCTGCGAGGCACTCGGAGCCAAAGTGAATGCCCAGGGTGCTGCGCTTGCGTTGCAGCAATTGAAATGCCATAGGTGTACCCTCTTGTTGCCGGGGTGAGAATGTCCCCGTAATGGAAGTGCCATCTCACCAGAGGTGGCGCTGTGACGAGTAGCGATTTTGACGACAATTCATGTAAGCGATGGATGAAACCTGTGACAGCATCTGACCTGAAAGAGTTCGTGGCCCGCGCCTGGCGGCATCCGCTGCGGCTCAGTCTGATGCGTACGCTGCTCGGATGCGCGCTGCTCGGACTCTCCGGGATACTGATTGGTGGCGCTGGCCTGTTCCTCTACATAAACCCCTCGCTGCCGGAGGCCTCTGCCTACCGCAACCTGCCCATACAGACACCCTTGCGACTCTACGGTATGGAGGGTTCCCTGCTGGCCGAATACGGCGAACGACGCGCCATTCCGCTGCAACTCGAAGAAATTCCACCACTGCTGGTGCGCGCCGTGCTGGACACGGAAGACAAGCGCTTCTATTCGCACGGCGGTGTGGATTTCGTCTCTCTCATCGACGATCTGGCGTATCTGGTGTGGAACCGCGAGATCGGTTCCGGCGCGAGCACGATCACCATGCAACTCGCGCGCAACCTGGCGCTCTCCTTCGAGCGTACCTTCGTGCGCAAGTTCAAGGAAATCCTGCTGGCCTTCAAGCTCGAACAGGGGTTGGAGAAGGACGACATTCTCGAGGCCTATCTGAATCTCGTGTCCTTCGGCAAGCGCGCCTATGGCGTACAGGCCGCTGCGCTCGCCTATTATGGCAAGGATGTGCAGGAACTCACCCTCGCACAGTTCGCCATGCTCGCCGGTATCCCGCAGTCCCCGAACCTCGGCAATCCGGTCAACGGCCCGCAACGCGCCCTGCGCAGACGACACGTGGTGCTGGTGTCCATGCTCCGGCAAGGCAGCATCAGCGAAGAAGCCTTCCGGGAAGCCGATGCCGCCCCCATCACGGCGAAACTCTACGAACGGGAACTCGACTATTCATCTCCCTATGTGGGTGAGTGGATCCGTCAGGGGCTGCACGAGCGCTACGGCGATGCCATCTACTCTGACGGCTTCGAAGCCATCACCACTATAGACCCGCGCCAGCAGGCGGCCGCCGTGAACGCCTTGCGAAACGGACTGCTGAGCTACGACCGACGCCACGGATACCGCGGAGCTGAACGCCAGTACCCCGCCGAGGCGCTGGAGGCTGACGACTTCGAGGCCCTGCTGGCAGATGTCACGGCCTACGGACCACTTGAACCCGCGGTGGTCATCAGCGTGGAAGAACGCAGCTTTCGCGCGGCTGATCGATTTGGCGCGGTGCATCAGGTGGATTGGGACGGCATACGCTGGGCGCGCCCCTATATCAACGAGGAATTTCGTGGCAGCGCACCGGGGTCAGCAGGCGAAGTGGTCAGGAAAGGCGATCTGATACGCCTGCACAAGACTTCGACGGGCACCATGGCTCTCTCGCAGATTCCCGACATTCAGGGCGCACTGGTGGCGGTTGACCCCGATGACGGTGCCATTCGCGCACTGGTCGGAGGCTTCAACTTCTATCTGAAGCAGTTCAACAATGCGCTGCTCGCCAAACGCCAGCCAGGTTCGGGTATCAAGCCCTTCGTCTATTCCGCCGCTCTGAATGCAGGCATCACGGCCGCCAGAACCTTCATGGACGCACCGATTACCTTCGATACCGAAGGTGTTTCCGGTGCCTATCGTCCAAGAAACTACGGCGGCCGCTTTCACGGCGAGCCACGCTTGCGCGAAGCGCTGTACAGATCCATCAATCTGGTCTCCATACGAGTACTGCAATCCACCGGTATTAGCCGCACCATGCGCCATCTGGAGCGATTTGGCTTCGACCTTGACGGAGTCGGTGCTGATACCCAAATCGCCATAGGCGGAGGGCGCCTGACGGTATCTCCGCTGGACATGGCGCGCGCCTACGCAGTGTTTGCGAATGGTGGTTTCGAGGTTGAGCCGCACACGATTCTGGAAGTGCGGCGCACCAACGGTCGCGTACTCGAACGCCCTGTGTTCAGACGCGCCTGCGAAGTATGTGCATCCGAGGACGGCTATGCGCTGCCCGCGCCGCGCGTACTCGACGAGCGCAACGCATTCATCATGCGCTCCATGCTGCAGGACGTGATACGCCTCGGCACGGGTCGCCGCGCCCTCGCGCTCGGTCGCGCAGACCTCTCCGGCAAGACCGGCACCACCAACGAGGCCGATGCCTGGTTCAACGGCTTCCATCCGAATCTGGTGGGTGTCGTGTGGATGGGCTTCAGCGACAACTCGCCGCTCGGACAGAGCGAAACCGGTTCGAGCCTGCCGCTGCCGGTATGGATTGATTTCATGCGCACGGCCCTGTCAGAAACGCCGGAAGCGCCACTGGAGCAACCGGATGGCGTGGTCTCCGTGCGCATCAACAAGCGTACTGGCGAAGCCGCCGCGCCGGGCGACGAAGATGCTGTTTTCGAGTACTTCTTCGAGGAAACCTCACCCGGCTTCGAGGCTGCGGATGACGGCGGACAGTCGGATGCGGTGGAGGATGTGTTCTGATGCCACGGATTCGGCGCGGGAATCGCCCCGTCGCAGCCAAGGCATCACATGGTCACATGGTCAGCGCAGACTCTGCGGCCAGCGCGATTGCCAGCAGACGGCGGTCACGCATGGTTTCGCCCATGAGCGTCAATCCCACCGGCAAGGGGCTCGCGTCCGCGATGGGAAGCGAGATGGCGGGCCGGTCAAGCACATTCGCCACGCCCGGGTTCCTCAGCATGAGGAGGTTGGTGCGTACATAGACATCTTCCTCCTGCAAGGCATCGATGCGCGGCGCGGTCATGGCGACGCTCGGCAGACACAGGCAGTCCAGCTCCCGTGTAGCAAGATTCGCGCGTTCGATGATCTCACCGCGCAGCTGAAGTTTGCCTCTGTATGCGGCATCTCCCTGACTCGCCCCCATGAGGATGCGCCGTGCGACACGCGGGTCGTACTGTGCCTGCGAATCTTCAATCAGGTGCTTGTGCCAGGCATAGGCTTCGGCCGCCGCCAAGCCGCCGTTTGTGAGCAGTTCGGGCATCAGGTCGAGCGCCGTCAGCGTGACATCGACAATCTGTGCACCGGCGGATTCGAGCCGTGCGAGCCCTGCTTCGTAGGCGCAGGCCACGGCTGGCTCGACCTCGGTCTCGACATAATTCACCAGGCGCCCGATACGCACATCGGCCAGTCTGGCTGCTTGCGGCACGGCGCGGGATAGCTCGGTGTGATTGGTACCACTGGTGCTACCCGCCGTGTCGGCATCGGTCGCAAGCACGGCATCGATCAAGGCACAGCAGGCAACACTGCGCGCGAGCGGCCCGACGGCATCGAGACTTGGCGAAAGCGGTATCACGCCAGACTTCGGTACCCGCCTGGCCGTGGGCTTGAACCCCACCAGGCCGCACAGAGCCGCGGGAATGCGGCAGGAACCACTGGTATCCGTACCTATGGCCACGGCGGCGCAGGCATCGGCAACCGATACCGCGGCACCCGAGGATGACCCTCCGGGAATCCTGCCAACAGCACGGTCAAAGGGATTGCGCGGTGTCCCGTAATGCGGATTGAGACCAAGCCCCGAATAGGCGAATTCGGTCATGTTGGTAGTGCCCACGATCAGCATACCGGCTGCCTTGAGGCGCGCCACCACCGCGCTGTCGCGGCGCGCTGCGGGTGCAGCTGCGAGTACCCGCGAACCGGCTGTGGTCACTTCACCGGCAATGTCGAACAGATCCTTGACCGACACGGGAATGCCCTGCAAGGGCGATATCTGCTCACTGCGCTGCTTGCCGCCACGCGAACGCGCGGCATCGGCCCGCGCGGCATCCGCCATCAGGTGAGGATTGAGCCGGATGTAGGTGCGCGCGCCTTCAGATGCAGGTTCCTTGATGCGTCCAAGGTATTCACCCGCGAGTTCCTGACTGCTCATGCGGCCTTCGGCAAGCGCTTGCCCGAGGGCGAGCAGCGTCTGACGTTCAAACGCCAGCGCGTTGCAGCCGTTGGCCCGGTCATTCAAGAGAATGGCGCCCTGTGGTTACTGCACGATCTTGATGGGATTGCCCGCGCGCGGCTCTCCGTAGGGATAATCACCGTTGATGAGGCGAAGTGTCTCCTCCGGGTAGCTGCGAATCTCGCTGGTACGCGCCAATTCCTCATAGGTCATGCCCGGGTCGGCATGGATGATCTTGATGCGCGGCCTGCCGAGATAGACGAGGTCTGCCTCTTCAAGGCGACGCACAGATTTGATGCTGCGCCGAAAATCATCCAGAAAGGCAGGCAGATCACCATCGGGCGCAAGCTCTCCATTGAACACCAGCGCCGTGGTACCAATGTATGCCACCCCAATCAGGATAGCCCCGGCATCACTGTCCTGCGTGGACATCTGCGCCAGGTAGCCCGTGATGCGCTCGGTCTTGATGGCCTCGCCAGATACTTCGTCCTCGCGGCCCAGCACCTGCTTGATGTAATCCACCGGTTGGATGCGTTCCTTGTACGCTCCCTCGGAGACACTGATATGTGCATCGGCAGCTCCGCCCGGTGCTTGTGCAGAGGTCTTGCCGGACATGGTGCCGACCGTCCAGCCGGGCGGAAACTCGACCGCGAGTCTCAAGCGACCCTGCAACCACAGGTTATCTACTATCCGGCCTTCGGCATTGTGCTCACCGTAAGTCATGCCGTCGATCATCTCCAGGAAGTTTCCCACCACCTCGCTTTGCTCCCACTGATATTCTCCTTCCGCCTGCTCGATGGCGTAGTGCAGGCGACGGTCGCTCTTCGGGTGCGAGGAAAACACGCCGTGATAGGCGCGCGGTTTTTTGGCAACCCTGGAGTTGAAGATGCTCTGATCCTTGAGCAGCGACAGCATTTCAAGGTGCGCTTGCGGCGAATAGCCAGCCTTGGCGAGATAGTGCGCGCCATAGGGAAACTCTGAATAACAGAGTTTCCCGTGCGGCACACGGATGTGCCGCCAGATTCAGTGCCGTAAGGCATTGAATCTGCGAGCAAATCAGAACATTTTTGCAGGACAGCAAAAATGCACGGCGCAGCCGCCCGAAGGGGCGGGCACATGGATGTGCCCGCTGCAGCGCACTTCTGATTTGCGAATCTGATCAAGTCCACGGATGGACTTGATCAGAACATACATAGGTGTCGGCCTCGAGTTCCATTTCGCGCCCGTAGCCAGAGATGTAGTGCGCCATCGCCGCCTGTGAGGCGCTGTAGAGAGCGCCGCTGCCAGTGAGTACGGCGGCGACAAACCCGGCGATATTGCCGATGCCTGCGCGTGTATTGCGGCGCACCGCGTGCCGACGGGTGACGTGCGCAATCTCATGGGCAATCACCGATGCGAGTTGATCTTCATTCTGCATGTGGGCTATCAGCCCCGTATGCAGGAAGATGTAGCCGTCGGGCAGGGCAAAGGCGTTCACACTGGACTCATCGAGCACCGTGAACCTGTAGTCGCGACCCTTGTGCTCGGTGTGGGCGAGCAGCTTTGGAGGATGTGTTCTGATGCCACGGATTCGGCGCGGGAATCGCCCCGTCGCAGCCAAGGCATCACATGGTCACATGGTCAGCGCAGACTCTGCGGCCAGCGCGATTGCCAGCAGACGGCGGTCACGCATGGTTTCGCCCATGAGCGTCAATCCCACCGGCAAGGGGCTCGCGTCCGCGATGGGAAGCGAGATGGCGGGCCGGTCAAGCACATTCGCCACGCCCGGGTTCCTCAGCATGAGGAGGTTGGTGTGCACATAGACATCTTCCTCCTGCAAGGCATCGATGCGCGGCGCGGTCATGGCGACGCTCGGCAGACACAGGCAGTCCAGCTCCCGTGTAGCGAGATTCGCGCGTTCGATGATCTCACCGCGCAGCTGAAGTTTGCGTCTGTATGCGGCATCTCCCTGACTCGCCCCCATGAGGATGCGCCGTGCGACACGCGGGTCGTACTGTGCCTGCGAATCTTCAATCAGGTGCTTGTGCCAGGCATAGGCTTCGGCCGCCGCCAAGCCGCCGTTTGTGAGCAGTTCGGGCATCAGGTCGAGCGCCGTCAACGTGACATCGACAATCTGTGCACCGGCGGATTCGAGCCGTGCGAGCCCTGCTTCGTAGGCGCAGGCCACGGCTGGCTCGACCTCGGCCTCGACATAATTCACCAGGCGCCCGATACGCACATCGGCCAGTCTGGCTGCTTGCGGCACGGCGCGGGCAGGTAGCTCGGCGTGATTGGCATCACTGGTGCTACCCGCCGTGTCGGCATCGGTCGCAAGCACGGCATCGATCAAGGCACAGCAGGCAACACTGCGCGCGAGCGGCCCGACGGCATCAAGACTTGGCGAAAGCGGTATCACGCCAGACTTCGGTACCCGCCTGGCCGTGGGCTTGAACCCCACCAGGCCGCACAGAGCCGCGGGAATGCGGCAGGAACCACTGGTATCCGTACCTATGGCCACGGCGGCGCAGGCATCGGCAACCGATACCGCGGCACCCGAGGATGACCCTCCGGGAATCCTGCCAACAGCACGGTCAAAGGGATTGCGCGGTGTCCCGTAATGCGGATTGAGACCAAGCCCCGAATAGGCGAATTCGGTCATGTTGGTAGTGCCCACGATCAGCATACCGGCTGCCTTGAGGCGCGCCACCACCGCGCTGTCGCGGCGCGCTGCGGGTGCAGCTGCGAGTACCCGCGAACCGGCTGTGGTCACTTCACCGGCAATGTCGAACAGATCCTTGACCGACACGGGAATGCCCTGCAAGGGCGATATCTGCTCACTGCGCTGCTTGCCGCCACGCGAACGCGCGGCATCGGCCCGCGCGGCATCCGCCATCAGGTGAGGATTGAGCCGGATGTAGGTGCGCGCGCCTTCAGATGCAGGTTCCTTGATGCGTCCAAGGTATTCACCCGCGAGTTCCTGACTGCTCATGCGGCCTTCGGCAAGCGCTTGCCCGAGGGCGAGCAGCGTCTGACGTTCAAACGCCAGCGCGTTGCAGCCGTTGGCCCGGTCATTCAAGAGAATGGCGCCCTGTGGTTACTGCACGATCTTGATGGGATTGCCCGCGCGCGGCTCTCCGTAGGGATAATCACCGTTGATGAGGCGAAGTGTCTCCTCCGGGTAGCTGCGAATCTCGCTGGTACGCGCCAATTCCTCATAGGTCATGCCCGGGTTGGCATGGATGATCTTGATGCGCGGCCTGCCGAGATGGACAAGGTCTGCCTCTTCAAGGCGACGCACAGATTTGATGCTGCGCCGAAAATCATCCAGAAAGGCAGGCAGATCACCATCGGGCGCAAGCTCTCCATTGAACACCAGCGCCGTGGTACCAATGTATGCCACCCCAATCAGGATAGCCCCGGCATCACTGTCCTGCGTGGACATCTGCGCCAGGTAGCCCGTGATGCGCTCGGTCTTGATGGCCTCGCCAGATACTTCGTCCTCGCGGCCCAGCACCTGCTTGATGTAATCCACCGGTTGGATGCGTTCCTTGTACGCTCCCTCGGAGACACTGATATGTGCATCGGCAGCTCCGCCCGGTGCTTGTGCAGAGGTCTTGCCGGACATGGTGCCGACCGTCCAGCCGGGCGGAAACTCGACCGCGAGTCTCAAGCGGCCCTGCAACCACAGGTTATCTACTATCCGGCCTTCGGCATTGTGCTCACCGTAAGTCATGCCGTCGATCATCTCGAGGAAGTTTCCCACCACCTCGCTTTGCTCCCACTGATATTCTCCTTCCGCCTGCTCGATGGCGTAGTGCAGGCGACGGTCGCTCTTCGGGTGCGAGGAAAACACGCCGTGATAGGCGCGCGGTTTTTTGGCAACCCTGGAGTTGAAGATGCTCTGATCCTTGAGCAGCGACAGCATTTCAAGGTGCGCTTGCGGCGAATAGCCAGCCTTGGCGAGATAGTGCGCGCCATAGGTGTCGGCCTCGAGTTCCATTTCGCGCCCGTAGCCAGAGATGTAGTGCGCCATCGCCGCCTGTGAGGCGCTGTAGAGAGCGCCGCTGCCAGTGAGTACGGCGGCGACAAACCCGGCGATATTGCCGATGCCTGCGCGTGTATTGCGGCGCACCGCGTGCCGACGGGTGACATGCGCAATCTCGTGGGCAATCACCGATGCGAGTTGATCTTCATTCTGCATGTGGGCTATCAGCCCCGTATGCAGGAAGATGTAGCCGTCGGGCAGGGCAAAGGCGTTCACACTGGACTCATCGAGCACCGTGAACCTGTAGTCGCGACCCTTGTGCTCGGTGTGGGCGAGCAGCTTTTCGCCCAGGCGCTGCACATATTCCTGCCACGCCTGATCCGGGTAGATAGCACCGTTTTCTTCGAACTCGTCGTACATGTCCTTGCCCGGGCCGGCGCTCAGCACCGAGCTCAGCAACAAGGCACCCAAGGGCAATGTCAGGCGGAGTCTGCGGATGTGACCGTGCAATCGGGCCATCACGAGAGATGAAATTGATACAGTCTCAAGAGTGTACGACAAGCCGGGGTGCGTCTGTCGTTTGTATGCTCATGAAGATGGCCGCTTCGCATGTCTCGGACAACACAATGCCCGCCCGCGTATCTGTGCTCGTCGGGCGACGCAGGGATTTTGCGGCAAGGCATCAAGGGCGCTGATTTCGCGCTCGCTCGTCAATCCGCCTTGACCGATGCGCTACCGCCAAAGCGGCGATTGAATCGCTCTACCCGGCCTCCGGTATCAACGATCTTCTGCTTGCCGGTATAGAAAGGATGGCAGCTTGAACATACGTCAAGATGCAGCGCCTTGCCAAGCGTCGAGCGCGTCTTGATGACGTTGCCACAACTGCATGTGGCGACCAGCTCATGATAGTCGGGATGAATGTCAGCTTTCACGGTTTCAGCGCTCGGGTTGCGGTGCTCATCAGGGCGGGCATCTTATCAGTTTCCCGTGCTCCTGACCTTGAGGGATGGAGGAAAGACTTTCGGTGAGGGGCGTACCTGCTGTGCCTACCAGCGAGCGCTTACCTCCATGTGTACTCCGTGTTCGGGGCCTTGCTCCAGTGTGCCGATGCTGCCGATGCTGTTGACAGTCCCCACATCAAGCAGCTCGCGGCGCGTGACCTTGAACATCAGCGAGAGATCCAGCGCGTCTTCACTGAGCTCCGGCATCAGTTGCCAGCCGAGATGAAAGTCAACCGAGGTATCGGAAGTAGCCAGGCCGAAGCTCGGACTCAGCGTGAACTTGTCGCCGTAGGCCGCCAGTCCGTAGGCCGTCTCCAGCGTCCAGCGACTGCCAGCACTCGCACCCATTGATCCGCCGCCCATGCCGGGAAGCTCCGAGGCGAACAGCGCCTGTACACCGCCACTCGACGGCCCGCCGATGTCCTGACGCAGGTTCAGCGTGAAGCCGCGCGTACTCGCCGCGCTCGGATCAAAGTTCAGCGCCGCCGAGAACCCGTGCGCCTGCTGCCCGGCATCATCATGCGTCACCAAGGTGCGACCGGACACATCAAGGGTCACCCCAAGTGCAGGCAGCGTCCACGCCAGACCGCCACCGACTTCCACTCCGAAGCCTTGCTCGGCATCGCCGTCGTCATGGCGCACTCCCGCTTCCAGCTTCGATGTCATCGCACCAACATTCCCCAGCGTCACCGCCCAGCTCCCCTCAAGGCCCAGCCGCAGCCGCGAAGTATCTGCCTCGGACGAGGCCAGGCTCGAATGCTCCTCACCAGCTTCTACTCGACCCGACCCAGTGCGCGACCAGAGCACATCCGATACCAGCGTCATAGCCGGGCCATGTCCCGCCGCCCCGAACAACCCACCGCGCAGCCCAGCCGACACCATGCTCCAGTCGAGGTCAGCCTCGATGCTGCCCTCGCCCTCCGGCGTGAGCGTCAGTGCACCCGCACCACGCCCGACAGCGCCCCACACATCGAGCCGCTCCGAGAACCGGTAGGAACCATAGGGTATCGCTGCGTTCAGGGAGACCTCGACCTCCCCGCTCGCCACACCCTGATACCCGCCAGTGCCGCGACTGCTCGTCAGCATGACACCGGTCAGCCACGCATCTCTGGCGTAGTCCGCTCCCAGAGTAACGGTTTCTGTCTGACCATCGAGATGCACCACACCGTCGAGTCCGCGGAAGTCCGCGCGCGCACCCCGACCCCAGAAGGCAAGGCTGCCACCGGCTGCATCCATCGCGCCCGTGTGCGTGAAGTTGCTCGTGGTCAATCCGGCAAGCGTCATCCCGGCCAGAGTACCCCGCGTCCCCGCTTCCCGCGGAGCCGTCAGGCGTTGCTCGACACCATCGAGCGCCTGCTCCGTCACCGCTCGCCCAAAGCGCGCCAGCCACGCCACCGGCAGCGCATCCCAGTTGTTTATCCTGCCAGTCGCTATGCCATCCTCTATCAACACCCCGCGCGGACTCGACAGGCGTACCTGCATCGTCTCGTCCGGGTCATCGTGGCTGTCTTCCATCGTCCGCACACGAATCCTGCGCTCCGTCACGCCCGGCCTGAACACCACCGCACCAGCCGCTGACTTATAGTCCCGATTCGCCCGCGCCGTTCCCGGCCGTGTCGCCCAGTACACCTTCACCCGATACCGCACTGCCTCCGAGAGCGTCACTCGGAACTCCAGCTCATCCCCCTCCATGGCTGACGCATCTTCAATGCTCACTGTCGGCAAGCCCCGCTCGTCAACAGTCGGAGGTGTGGGCGTGGGCGGAGGCGGCGGCGGCGCGACCTCGTCTTCCACAGGCGTTCCCGTGGCCGTCACCACTGTGCCTCCCTGTACGCCATCATCCGCCGCGGTGCGCGTCTCGATACGCACCACATACTCCTGACCGTTGCTCAGATCGGAAATCGTGAAGGAGGTACCCGTCACCCTGTTCACCGGTGTCAGCGCGTTGCCCGGCCCTTTCTCCCGCCAGCGGACGCTGTAGCCGTTTGGAGCCACAATCGCCGCCGTCCAGCTCACATCAAGCGACCCGTCACCCGCACTCACCAGCAGATTGCTCACCTGCGTCGGCAGGACGACCGACTCCTCTCCCACAGGCGTTCCCGTGGTCGTCACCACTGTGCCACCCTGTACGCCGTCATCCGCCGCGCTGCGCGTCTCCACGCGCACCACATACTCCTGATCGTTGATCAGATCGGAGATGGTGAACGAGGTACCGTCCACTTCGTTCACCGGTGTGAGCATGTTGCCCGGCCCTCGCTCCCGCCAGCGGACGCTGTAACCGTTCGGAGCCACGCTCGCCGCCGTCCAGCTCACCTCGAGCGACCCGTCACCCGCACTCACCTGCAGGTTGCTCACCTGCGTCGGCGTGATGATCGGTACCGCGTCCACCACCGTCACTTGAAAGGTCAGCGCCGCCGTGTCGCTGTTCGCGGTGTTCGAATCACTGTCCGAAGCCCGCCAGGTGTAGGTGGCCTCGGCCGCTGCTGCCGTCGGCGTACCGCTCACCTCGCGCGTGGAGGTATCTACGCTCAGCCCCGTCGGCAGGTCGGGGGTCAGCGCGTAGCCGATGGTCCCGTTGCCGCCTGTCGCCTCCGGCAGGGTGAAGGCGGTGATTTCGGCATCCACCGTGAAGGTCTTGTCGGCGATGGTCGCGCTACTCGCGAAGGCGGGGGCGGTGTCCGCCACCGACACCACAACATCGAACGTATCGCTCACCGACCCGCCCATGCCATCGCTCGCCGTCACTTTCACCATCAGCGTACCGGTGTCGCCGGATTGCGGTGTGCCCGCGAGCTTGCGCTCGCTGGCGGTGAAGCTCAGCCAGGTCGGCAGCGCGCTATCTGTGGTGCCGTCCGTCTGCTGGGCCGTGTAGGTGAGGCTGTCGCTGTCCGCATCGCTGAAGGTGCCAGCCGGGAAGCTGTACTCGAAGGCCGTATCCACCGTCGCCGTCTGATCGGGAATCGCGGTACCCACGGTCGGAACCTGATTGGCCAGCGTAGTCACATCGAACCCGTCCGATGCCTCGCTCACCGAGTAGTTGGCATCACCGGTGGCCGTCACCGTCACTGTGTAGGTGGTGTTTGCCGTCAGGTCGGTGAACGCCGCCTCCGGGCCGCTACTCGGTACGCTCACCGTGCCGTTCACCGCAGTCCCGCCGCTCGGGGTGGCCGTCGCCGTATATCCCGCGGCGTTGGGCACCGCACCCCAGGTCACCGTGAAGCCGGTGCGCGTGTTGCTGTTGGGCTTGAGCCCCAGATTCGTCGGCTTCGCCAGTGTCCCCTTGCCCACCGTCACTTGAAAGGTGAGCGTCACCGTATCCGTGTTCGCGGTGTTCGAGTCACTGTCCGAAGCCCGCCAAGTGTAGGTGGTCGCAGTCGCTGCTGCCGTCGGCGTACCGCTCACCTCGCGCGTTGTCGCATCCAGCGTCACTCCGTTCGGCAGCGCCGGTGTCAACGCGTAACTGATAGTACCGTTACCTCCCGTCGCCGCCGGTAGCGTCACATCAACCTCCGTACCCACCGTCCAGGTCTGCGCCGCAATGGTCTCGCTGCCGAAGCTCGGTGCCACATCCGTCTCGACCGGCGTAGCCTTCACAACCTCCGACCACGCACTGTCCTCATAGTTCGTCGAACTTGATGCCACCTTCGCCCGCACACGCACATCGTATTCCGTGCCATTGGTCAGACTGTCAATCTCCGCCGGCGATGTGTCGTCGTCATTGCCCAGCCAGGTCTCCGATGTGCTCTGCTTGTACTCAACCTCGTAACTTGCCGCGTTCGTTATTCCTCCCCAACTGGCCGTCAACTTCCCATCCTGCGCCGAAACCGTCACCACCGGTGTCGCCAGCGTGGCCTTGTTCACCGTCAACATGAAGGTCAGAGCGCTGCTGTCGCTGTTCGCGGTGTTCGCGTCGCCGTCGGATGCCCGCCAGATGTAGGTGGCCTCAGCCGCTGCTGCCGTCGGCGTACCGCTCACCTCGCGCGTGGATGTATCCACGCTCAACCCCGTCGGCAGGTCGGGGGTCAGCGCATAGCCGATAGTCCCGTTGCCGCCTATCGCCTCCGGCAGGGTGAAGGCGGTTATCTCGGCATCCACCGTGAAGGTCTTGTCGGCGATGGTCGCGCTACTCGCGAAGGCGGGGGCGGTGTCCGCCACCGACACCACAATATCGAAGGTATCGCTCACCGAATCCGTGCCGTCGCTCGCCGTCACCTTCACCATCAGCGTACCTGTGTCGCCGGATTGCGGTGTGCCAGCGAGCTTGCGCTCGCTGGCGGTGAAGGTCAGCCAGGTCGGCAGCGCGCTGTCGTCCGATCTGGTCGCCGTGTAGGTGAGGCTGTCGCTGTCCGCATCGCTGAAGGTGCCCGCCGGGAAGCTGTACTCGAAGGCCGTATCCACCGTCGCCGCCTGGTCGGGAATCGCGGTGCCCACTGTCGGAACCTGATTGGCCGCAGTGGCCACATCGAACCCGTCCGATGCCTCGCTCACCGAGTAGTTGGCATCACCGGTGGCCGTCACCGTCACTGTGTAGGTGGTGTTTGCCGTCAGGTCGGTGAACGCCGCCTCCGGGCCGCTACTCGGTACGCTCACCGTGCCGTTCACCGCAGTCCCGCCGCTCGGGGTGGCCGTCGCCGTATATCCCGCGGCGTTGGGCACCGCACCCCAGGTCACCGTGAAGCCGGTGCGCGTGTTGCTGTTGGCCTTCACCGCCAGGTTCGTCGGCTTCGCCAGTGTCCCCTTGCCTACCGTCACTTCAAAGGTCAGTGCCGCCGTGTCCGCATCTGCCGTGTTGCTGTCACTGTCCGAAGCCCGCCAAGTGTAGGTGGTCGCAGTCGCTGCTGCCGTCGGCGTACCGCTCACCTCGCGCGTTGTCGCATCCAGCGTCACTCCGTTCGGCAGCGCCGGTGTCAACGCGTAACTGATAGTACCGTTACCTCCCGTCGCCGCCGGTAGCGTCACATCAACCTCCGTACCCACCGTCCATGTCTGCGCCGCAATAGTCCCGCTGCCGAAGCTCGGTGCCACATCCGCCTCGAGCGGCGTAGCCTTCACAACCTCCGACCAATCACTGTCAATGTGCGTCGTCGAATCCGAGGCCGCCTTGGAGCGCACACGCACATCGTATTCCGTGCCATTGGTCAGACTGTCAATCTCCGCCGGCGATGTATCGTCGTCATTGCCCAGCCAGGTCTCCGATGTGCTCTGCTTGTACTCAACCTCGTAACTCGCCGCGTTCGCTATTCCTCCCCAGCTGGCTGTCAACTGACCGCTCCCCACCGCCAGCGTCACCGTCGGTGCCGACAGCTTGAAGCGGAAGATGCGCGGGAAGTCCAGTGTCGCCGTTGCCGTCTCGGTCTGCATGCTCATCCCAGTGCCCGTGGTGCCGGTCACTGTCACCGTGACAGATGTGCGGGTATTCTTCGGTGTATCCGGCGTACCGGAGATGGCACCGGTGTTGGTATTGATCTCCAGCCCCGACGGCAGGTCACCGTACCGTCACCGCATAGGTGAAAGTCGAGCCTGCTGCGAAGTTGGCGGGCGAGGCAGGTGTCAGCGTCTCGAACTCCACGCCTGCGCGCAGGACCGTCGGCAGTGCCGGATAGGTGAGGCTCGGCACAACCGCTGCGGACACCACGATGTCGAAGGTGTCGCTCACCGACCCGCCCATGCCGTCACTCGCCGTCACCTTCACCATCAGCGTACCGGTGTCGCCGGATTGCGGTGTGCCCGCGAGCTTGCGCTCGCTGGCGGTGAAGGTCAGCCAAGTCGGCAGCGCGCTGTCGTCCGATCTGGTCGCCGTGTAGGTGAGGCTGTCGCTGTCCGCATCGCTGAAGGTGCCTGCCGGGAAGCTGTACTCGAACGCCGTATCCACCGTCGCCGTCTGGTCGGGAATCGCGGTGCCCACGGTCGGAACCTGATTGGCCAGCGTGGTCACATCGAACCCGTCCGATGCCTCGCTCATTGAATAGTTGGCATCGCCGGTGGCCGTCACCGTCACTGTGTAGGTGGTATTCGCCATCAGGCCGACGAACGCCGCCTCCGGGCCGCTGCTCGGTGTGCTCACCGTGCCGGTCACCGCAGACCCACCGCTCGGCGTGGCCGTCGCCGTATAGCCCGCGGCGTTGGGTACCGCATCCCAGGTCACCGTGAAGCCGGTGCGCGTGTTGCTGTTGGCCTTCACCGCCAGATTCGTCGGCTTCGCCAGTGTCCCCTTGCCCACCGTCACGCTAAAAGTGAGCGTCGCCGTGTCCGTATCCGCCGTGTTCGAATCGCTATCCGAAGCCCGCCAGGTGTAGGTGGCTGCACTCGCTACTGCCGTGGGCGTGCCACTCACCTTGCGCGTTGTCGCATCCAGGCTCACGCCGTTCGGCAGCGCCGGAGTCAACGCGTAGCTGACGGTGCCATTACCACCTGTCGCCGCCGGTAGCGTCACATCAACCTCTGTACCCACCGTCCAGGTCTGCGCCGCAATAGTTTCGCTGCCGAAGCTCGGCGCCACATCCGCCTCAACCGGCGTACCCTTCTTGACATCCGACCAGTCGCTGTCCGCATAGGTCCTCGAGGCGGAGGCCGCCTTGGCACGCACCCGCACATCGTGTTCCTGGCCGTTACCGAGGCCGGTGATCTCGGCAGGCGAAGTATCGTCCGAACTGTCCAGCCAGGTGGTGTCGTCGCTCTCCTTGTATTCAACCTCGTAGCTCGCCGCGTTTGTGACGTCCGCCCAACTCGCGGTCAGCTGGCCGTCCTGAGCCGTCACCGTCACCACCGGCTTCGCCAATATCGCCTTGTTCACCGTCACCACAAAGGTGTCCGTCGCATCGACCGTGCCGTCGTTCACGGTCACCGTGATGGTCGCCGTGCCTTCGCCCACGGGAGTCACCGTCACCTGGCTGTTGGCATCGTGGGCGCTCAGCGTGGTCGGAGTCACCGTCGCCACCGTCGCGTCCCCGGATGCCGCCTTGTATTCCAGGGTATTGCCCGCGTCTGCGTCCGTTGCATCCACATCCACCAGCAGGTTCGTGCCGAAGGTCGCGGTCTTGTCGGTGATGTCGGTGATGCTCGGTGCCGTGTTCGGTATTTCATCGTCATCCACCGTCACCACCACGCTGCCGGTCACGCCAGCGTAGTCCCCGCCCGTAGCGGTGTGGACAAGAGTGGCCGAATCGTCGCTTGCGTCGGTGTCCTGCCCCGCCGTCACCGTCACCGTCTGCGCGCTGTTCCAGGTGGTGGACATGAAGGTGAGGGAGGTGGGGTTCACCGTCACCTCGCCCACCGCTCCGGTCACCGCCACCGTCACGCTGGCGCTCGGCTGCGATGCAAGCTTCACCGTGTAGGTGCCGCTCGAACCTTCGTTCACCATCAACGCGGTGGGGTCGAACACCAGCGCACCGGACACGGCCGGGAAGACGATATCCCGGGTTGCTGTTGGCGGATCCATGCCCGTGCCCGCTGTGACGGTTATCGTAACGGTGGCCGTGCTCGCGCTCACCGTGGTCGGGGCACCGGTGATGGCACCGGTGGAGGTGTTCAGCGTGAGACCCGGTGGCAGGGTTCCGGTGGTCACCGCATAGGTGAAGGTGGCACCCTCCGCGAAGTTGACCGGCATCGCCGTCAGCGGGGTGATGGTGGTACCGACGGCCAGCGTACTCGGCAGTGACGAGTAGACCAGGCCCTCCCCCTTGCTGCCATCTACCTTGTGCCCTGATTGATCTGACAGTCCCGCATAGCTCAGATTGAGATTAGTACCGAAACTAGCACTCTTGATGGTACCGCCGTTCAGCTCGATGGGGTTGGCTGGGATGCTGATGCCGTTCGTGTCACGGTCGTCGGCCTGAACCGTGTAGCTAAAGAATATAAGATTAGCAAAGGACTCTGATTCCGCGTAGCGGGTCTTGTCGCCGACCGTCAGGCGGAGTCTCGGACTACCGGTGACTGAAACTACCGAGTTGAATGTGACTGAAATGAGAACTGTTTCGCCGAACCCATAGGTCTCGTTGGACATCGGAACCGAGAGGACAGAACTACTGAGTATAGGGCTCTGCGCGGCAGCGGTGCCCGGCAGGAGTCCCATGACCAGGATGGCCAGCAGCAGCCCCTGAGCAAGCCCCCGACGGACCAAGCCCGGTGAGGGGGGGGGGGGGGGGGTAGAGACTATGACATCCACGGATGGCCACGGACTTCAAGGGCCGTCCTTGCAAAGTCCGGCCTTGGGTAAGCCCCTGACGGGCCAAGCCCGATGAGTGCACTTCACTGCTGCCTGTCGCTATCATGGATACAGATATACCGGAAGAATAAACTTGAATAGTAGCCCACTTTCCGGGATTCCGTCAAAAACTGTGCTCGTTCACCGGGGCGATGTTCAGCGCGTCAACATCTGCCGATGGTTTGGGTAAGATGACAGCCATGAACATGTGTGACGGCGTACTCATATGCAACCTCGGTTCGCCCGACTCTCCGGCAGTCACGGATGTGCGTCGCTACCTGCGCGAGTTCCTGATGGATCCCTGGGTGCTACAGATCCCCAGGCCGTTGCGATGGATTCTGGTGAATCTCGTCATCCTCCCGTTGCGTCCGGCACGTACAGCCGAAGCCTATGCAAAGATATGGACGCGCGCAGGTTCGCCGCTCATGATGCACAGTCAGAACCTTGCAAGCGCACTCGCAGAAGCGCTTGACCTGCCGGTGGCAGTCGCCATGCGCTACGGGTCGCCGTCCATTGAAGCCGGATTCGAGTCGCTCTCGCAAGCAGGCGCACGGCGCGTCCTGCTGGTACCCATGTATCCACAATTTGCCGACTCCACCACGACAACCTGTATGGAATTGGCGCTTGAAGAGGCACGGCATCGGCACATCGACATCTCGATATTGCCACCTTTCTACGCACAACCACAATGGCTTGATGCGGTGGCTGACTCGTGCCGACGAGTACTGCCACCCAACCTCGACTGCCTGCTACTCAGCTTCCATGGCCTCCCCGAGGCGCACATCAAACGTGCGGACATGACAGGCAGCACCTGTCTGGCCACACCGGAATGTTGTGACCACCCCGGAGCCGCAGCCAGCACCTGCTATCGCCATCAGTGTCATGTCAGCCGCGCGGAAATCGCCAGGCGACTCGAACTGTCGGACGCGCAATGCCGAATCGCCTTTCAGTCCCGACTCGGACCGACCAGGTGGCTCGCGCCGAATACGGAAGAGGTGCTGGAGAGCCTGCCTTCGGAAGGCATCAGGCATCTCGCAGTTGCCTGTCCGGGGTTCTCGGCCGACAACCTGGAAACCATTGAAGAAATCGGCATACGCGGACGGGAGATTTTTCTTGCGGCAGGCGGCGAATCCTTCCAGCTGGTGCCCTGCCTCAACGATGCTCAGCACTGGGTGCGCGCACTGGCTTCACTGTGCCGCGATGCCGCTGTCTGGTCGCGTGACGATGTGGATGACGTGACCCCCCGACTCCGCGCCTGAGCGATGCCTCAGGCGGTGACCGGTTCAAGCACAAAGAGCAAGTCGCCTGCATTGATTTGCTGGCCGGAAGAGCGATTGATGCGCTTCACCTTGTAGCGCCTGCCCTCGTCATACAGCGTCTGTTCACCCTGATTGAAGTCCATCAGCCGCAGTGGCGTGAATACTTTCATCGCCTCGATCTGACACAGGATGTCCTTGACCGCGATGACATCCCCTATGGAGACATATTCCGGTTCCCCCGGACTCGGAGTCGTGTACACAATACCCGCGCTGGCCGCCAGCACCTTGAGTTCATCACTGCCTTCAATGCGCAACGCCTCGGCATTCAAGCTGCCCGAACGCGCACCAGCCGCACCAATGATGCGCGTGGCGAGCGCATCGAGATCGGTGCGTCGCATGAAGGCTTCCATGTAATTGGTGTCGTAGTCACCGCCCTTGAACACCTCGTCGTCAAGAATCGACCTGAGAAGCTCGACATTGGTGCAAATGCCTTCAATGCGCACCTCGCCCAGATACGCATGCAGCCGGTTGATACAGTCGTCGCGCGACTTGCCAACTGCAATAACCTGAGCGACCAGGCTATCGTAATAGGGTGATACCCTGCGCCCCTCGCCAATGCAGCAAATCACCTCGATATTCTTCTGCTCCGGCAGCAGGCAGCGCGTGACCTCGCCCGGGTCCGGACGAAATACCGCCATGCCGTCGGCGCGCCGCACCAGTCGCTCGGCATTGATTCTGGCCTCAATGGCATAGGATTTTTCTTTCGGCTTGTTCGCGAGCCTGGCGATACTCTCGCCGCTCGCTATCCGGTACTGCGCGGCAACTATGTCCACGCCCGAGACGAGTTCCGTCACCGGATGCTCCACCTGCAGGCGCGTGTTCATCTCCATGAAATAGACATCCTGATTCTTCAAATCGAAGATGAATTCCACCGTACCGGCACCGACATAGCCCACCGAATCGGCGATCAGGGCTGCGCTCTCGAGTACCCGCGTACGCAATGCGGCGGGCAGCATGGTGGAACCGGATTCCTCGAAGATCTTCTGCTTGTCGCGCTGTACGCTGCAATCCCGCAACCCGAGGATGCGCGTATTGCCGTGCGTGTCGCGCAGCACCTGCACTTCAATATGGCGCAGGGAGGTAACGTAGCGTTCCAGATAGACATCGCCGCTGCCGAATGCCGCCCGCGCCTCGACGGTCACGCGCGTAAACAGCTCGTGGAACTGCTCGAACGCCTCGACCACCTGCAAGCCCTTGCCGCCGCCACCATGCACGGCCTTGATGAGCACCGGAAAGCCGATTTCCGAGGCCATGTCGAGGCCCGTTTCGACATCACCGAGGATGCCGTGGCTGCCTGGCACCACGCCCACACCGAGTTCTCGCGCGGTGTTGATGGCATTGGACTTGTTGCCCATCACCTCCATGCTGTGCACCGGCGGCCCGATGAAATTGACCTTGTGGTGGCGACAGAGTTGCGCAAACTGAGAGTTCTCGGAGAGGAATCCGATGCCCGGATGCAGTGAATCCACCCCTTCCTGCTGACAGATACGAATCACGCTGAGCGCATTCAGGTAACTCTCGTCGGGTGTATTGCCGCCAATGCAGACAAGCTGATCGGCGGAGCCCAGCATGCTGGCGGCGACTGAATCCATATCCGGGTCGGACTGCACCAGCACCACCTCGATGCCGAGCCGCTGCGCGACGCGAATCAACTTGACGGCAGTGCAGCCGCGAGCATGGACGAGTACGCGCTTGACCGGCCTGATCAGGTCGGCCTCGACTACTTCGGTGTCATCAGTGACCGGGCTCACCGGCCCGAAATCCCCCTGCAACACGCGCCCGAGCACCTCCGGCAGGGTCTCCGAGGGGATTGGAATGTCAGGGTCTATCTGGCGCAGTTCGTCATCAAGGGTGTTGATGAAGGGGTGGCGCACCAGTCCATGCATGGCACCGTCCTTCACCGACAGATAATTCGACAGGGTGCACAGCGATGACAGGTTTGACTGCACGACGATCTGCCCGGCAAAGGGAATGTTGGCACCGGAGAAATAGTAGGTCTGCACCAGAGGATGCGTGACGAAGCTCGCCTGAGCTCCGCCAGTGCAGTCTCCGTAACCGAATACGACGACCGGCAGGTCGTTGTCGCGTACGAAGCGCGTCACGCGATCGTTGACGGCAGCCATGGAGAAGAGCGCACCGGCACCCTCCTTGGTCTGCATACCGCCCGAGGAGATGAAGCACACCACCGGCAGCTTGCGCAGCGCACAATCGACCAGCAGTCGGCAGAACTTCTCGGCGCTCGCCATATCGAAGCTGCCCGCCTGAAACTTGATATTGGAGATCACCACCCCGACCTGGCTGTTCGCCTTGCCGGGCAAGATGCCTTCTTTCAACGTACCTATGCCGGTGACAATCCCGCAGGGTGGCAGACCGCGCTCGATGGCGCTGTCGATGGATTGACGAAAGCCGGGAAACTCGCAGGGGTCGGAACTCAGGAAATCGGTGTAGAGTTCATCAAACTGATCGAAGTAGAGCTCGACAAATCGCTCATAGCCCAGATCGACCGCTCGCTTGTGCCGAAACAGGCACTTCTGGATGAGGAGGTCGCGATAGGCGATGCTCAGGCGATACCAGAAGTTCTTGCGCCGACCTATGCTCACGGGCGCGATGCGCCCGTCAAAGCGCTTGCCGCTGCGGCTGGCGGCCAGGTATTCCGGCAGCAATCGCTGAAAAAAGAAAGTTACCACCACCAGCAGGGTGTCCGAGAGATGCGCGACACCCGGACGCTTCCATTCTTCCAGAGTATTGAAAAACTGTCCGCTCCTCGGGATGCGCAGCAAGGATTCGTACCAGTCGAAGAAACGCTTCTCCAGACGCTCGAACACCTCTTCACCGAGGGGTTCCTGTGTCGGTGCATCAGACACACTCTGCCAGGCGCTTGTCAGGGCACCGACGAGCAACTGCCGAATTGACAGTTCGGACAGGGAGCGATTGCTGTCGGCCTCCGCCGCGATCTGATCGAGCCCCGCCACAACGCGGTCATAGAGCGAATCGAACAGGAGCAAGTTGTCACATTCTGCGATGAAATCCTCACGAAGCTCATGAAAAATCAACACCTCCAGAATCGTTGACTGGCGAGTCAGCGGACTCTGCTCCATGCCGCTTGCCGCCGGAAGGGTGTCACCGAGTCGCACATCGAGGGCTTGGCGATTTTTGAGCACCTGCCCGGAGCCGTCCAGAGTGGCGCTTATGGGAACATCTTCGGCAAGGTGCGAAGCCTTGTCCGAACGCTTGATACGCTGCTCGAGGTCGGGTCCGGTGAGCAGCAAATTCAGCTCCGTCACGAGCAGCGAATGCAGATTGCTGCTCGACATCTCCCTGGCACCCAGAGTAAGCAGCTTGCGACCCTCGTGACTGAATTGCTCGCGGCACAGACGCATGAGGTCTTCATCATCCCGAATCGCCTTGAGCAGCGAGCGCGGCTCCCTGACATCCGACAAGCGCAGGAAAGCTGCCGCGGAATCCCGATCAGCAAGCGTCAGACGCAACAGGCGCAGGCTGTCCTGTGCCTGATCCTTGAAGCGGTTGTAGAGAAAGGCACCGACCACCTTGACGAGTTGCGTACGCGCCTCGGCGAAGTTCTTCTCCGGCTCGCCGAGCAGAAGCTGCGCGATGCGGCCACGCTCCTGAGTCAGGTGCTCGCGCTTGTCGAGAAATCCCTTGAGGGCGCGTGACACCTGATCATCATAGGCCGCCGGTTCCGGGTCTTGCAGCCAGCTGACGAAGTTGAAGCGTCGCTCGCGTTCGGCGCGCCGGTCGAGTTCGCCACGCGGAAGCTGCACCTTGGCGAGCCGTCCGTATTGCCTGATGCGCGTGGCATGAATGCGCTTTCGGGTACTCAGATAGCGAAGATACCTGTAGGCGACACCAAACACATTGGGATATTCGGTTGGTGTGCCGGTGGCCGTCAGGGAGGCGCTCGCGTCCATGCGCCTGGCGCTCTCGGTGGGGCCGAGATAGCGCCTGAGCACACGCGCATAGTGTTCCAGTATGTAGGGATTCTGTGCCACGAAATCCCTGGCGCGCTCTTCAATGCTCGCGATGCCCGAGAGGATGGCGAGGCGCAGATTCTCGGACTGCTCACCATGCCGGTCCGGCACATAGTCGATGATGCCATCCACAATCCCCTGCGCCTGAAGCTCGAAGGGCGACAGGCCTACATACTTGGCACATTCCTGCCAGGACAGGTTGAGGCGGCGTGCGATGCTGGCCAGCCCCTTCGGCTGGATGGTGTTGAACACGCCATCGCCAACCGAGAAGATGAGGTTGCTGGCCGCCAGAGGAATGGCCCCGCCCGAATAGCCAAGCCCCAGAATCACTCCGAGATTCGGCAGCGTCAGGTTGCACATCTCGGCAATCAATCGCGAGATGCTGTGCGCCTGATTGTCGAGATTGGCCGCCTCGGCAGCATCGGCACCGGGCGTATCCATCATGGTCACCAGCGGCAGAAAACGGCGGCTGCAGAACTCCAGAAACGCGGCCGCCTCGAGGTGGTGGCGCGGCATCCAGACACCATTATTACTGGCCCGGTTATGCGCCAGAAACGCGACTTCCCGCGCCCGGCCATGAAACTCCATGGTCAGTACGGCGCTGTAGAAAGGCCCATCGAGCGTCTGCTCCTGCAAGCTCCCGAGCGTACGAATGATGCCGGGGGCGGCCAGCCGATTCATGTCCTCGGCTGGCGCGACCACCTGCTCGATATAGGAGTCCACATCAAGCTTCGAGAGCGCCAGACGACGGCGGTCACAGGCGCGTTTTGACAGCAATCCCGGCAGGGGTGCGGCCTGCTGCCTCTTGTCGGACTGCGGATAGACGGAAAAATCCTGCGCCAGCGATTCCGCAATCTGAAAGAGATTGTCGGTCTCCGGCAACTCGGTGAAAATGTCTGTCGGAATAGCGCTGGCCATGAAAGAGTTACTCTGTATTGGCTTGGCAGTTGACGTTAGAATGCCGAGACAATCCAGTTTATAGGATTTTCCCGAAGTCTCCAAAATGCTTCGTGTGCAGTACCACTATCCGTAACCTTGACAATCGTGGACGAGAATGTGGACAAGAATAGCGACATACCCGAGCAACGGCGGTCACTCGGCATTGCCGTGCTGACGATTTCGGACTCGCGGAGCCTTGCAAGCGACGAATCCGGGCAATGGCTCGTTGACGCGCTGTGCGCTGAAGGGCACCACCTCGCTGGACGCGCGCTTGTGCGAGATGACAAGCATCACATACGCGCTCAGGTATGCCAGTGGGTCATTGACGAGTCGGTGCAGGTGATCATCACCAATGGCGGCACCGGATTCACCGCCCGAGACTCCACGCCGGAAGCGCTCGCGCCCCTGTTTGACAAGACCATCGAGGGCTTTGGAGAGTTGTTTCGTCAGGTGTCCTTTGCCGAGATTGGCCCATCAAGCGTACAATCGCGCGCGCTGGCCGGGCTCGTTGATACCACTCTGGTGTTCGCGCTGCCCGGTAGCCCGGGCGCCGTTCGGACGGGGTGGAATGCATTGCTCCGCCAGCAACTTGACAGCACCGGCAAACCCTGCAACTTCGCGGATCTCATGGCGAGGTTCGGCGAATGAACGACGCGCAGGACAGCCGCCTCGGCGCACGGCAGCAAGGCTCGAAATACCCCGCGAGCGCTCGTCAGACGCGGACACCGAGCGGTGCCAAATACCGTACGCGCACCGGTGGCCATGCGATTCGCAATGGCATCAAGGCAACGGCTGTGCGCCCGCTACCCGCTCAATCCCGCGGGCAATTTCCCGACCCTGGCAAACCGGCCCAGCGCCAGGCAAAACCGCCCTGGCTACGGGTCAAGGTGGCTGTCGGCGAGGGTATCTCGCGCATACGAGGCCTGCTCAGGGAAGAAAATCTCTACACCGTGTGCGAGGAATCGCACTGCCCGAATCTGGCCGAATGCTGGACGCACGGCACCGCCACCATCATGCTGCTCGGTGACGTGTGTACGCGCGCCTGCCGCTTTTGCGCAGTCGATACCGGCAACCCCATGGGATGGACTGATCCGGACGAACCTGACAAGGTGGCGCGCACGGTGCGGGTCATGAACCTCGGATATCTGGTGCTCACGTCAGTGGACCGCGATGATTTGCCCGATGGCGGGGCGGGCCACTATGCCGCCTGCGTACGCCGTGTGCGCGAACATTGCCCCGAAGTCAAGGTGGAAACGCTGGCACCGGATTTCTCCGGCAATGTGGCTGCCTTGCAGATGCTGCTCGAGTCTGGCCTGCATGTGTTTGCGCAAAACCTCGAGACCGTACGGCGACTCACCCATCGGGTCAGGGATCCACGCGCTGGCTATGAGCAGACGCTCGATGTGCTCGCAGCCGCCAAGCGTATGCGGCCAGAAGTTCTCACCAAGTCGAGCCTGATGCTTGGTCTCGGCGAATCAGAGAGCGAAGTCCTGACCGCCATGCAGGATCTGCGCGCACATCAGGTAGATATCCTCACGCTGGGGCAATACCTGCAACCTACCGAATTTCATCTGCCGGTCGAGGATTGGGTGCCCCCGGAAGCCTTTGAAGAATACCGGCAGGCCGGGCTCTCGATGGGCTTCCTGGAAGTCGCCTCCGGCCCTCTGGTGCGGTCGAGCTATCGCGCCGACCGGGTCTTTGATGGCAACAACCTCGGTCTCGCGCACTCCGCGCAAGACCACCGAAGTGTCCGCGAACACCCCGACCGCATCAGAGTCGCACAGATCGCATGAAACAGATCGCATGAAGATATATCCGCGTGAACTCCTCGTTGCCTGTGCAGAGAGCGCAACTCGGATCATCTGGCTTGCCCCTGACGACTTTGCGTCATGGTGCGCGACACAAGGCGCTGCCACCCGCATCTGGCTGGATGTTCGGTGTATTGATGCATCACACCGGGGCATCGTATGGATTCCCGCAGACGATGCCACTCACGCCCCGCGCGTACTCCTGATCGCAGAGCCTGAAGCCTGCTTCGAGGCCGCTGCGCGCGCCGCCGAAACCCTGCCTGAAGGCAGCTTCGAAGTGCTCGGCGAGCTGGCAGATCCGGCGGCCGCTGTGCTTGGCTGGATGCTTGCCGGATACAGGTACACCCGCTACAAGACCGGCAAGGACGACTGCAAGCCGGTCACGGCCCGGCCACGGCTGGTCGTGCCCGAGAACGCTGACATCGAGCGGCTCGACGCTCTTGCCAGTGCCATCTGGTTGACCCGGGATTTAATCAACACCCCCACCTCGGACTTGCTGCCCTCAGCCTTCGCGCAGCTCGCCAGACAGGTGGCCGAACAACACGCGGCCGATTTCCACGAAACTCGTGGCGATGCCTTGCTTGACAAGGGTTTGGGCGCCATACACGCGGTTGGCCGTGCCAGCGCGGACGCACCGCGTCTGATCGACTTCATCTGGGGGGACGAGAAGCATCCTAAGCTCACTCTGGTGGGCAAGGGCGTGTGCTTCGATTCCGGTGGGCTGAACATCAAGACGGCTGCGGGCATGCGTCTCATGAAGAAGGATATGGGCGGTGCAGCGCTGGCGCTGGCGCTCGGGCAACTCATCATGCAGCGCAAGCTGCCAGTGCGCCTGCGTGTGCTCCTGCCGATGGTCGAAAACGCCATTGCCGGCAACGCCTGTCGGCCAGGCGATGTGCTCACCACCTACAAGGGCATCACGGTCGAAATAGGCAATACCGACGCTGAAGGACGACTCATACTCTGCGATGCGCTGGCACTCGCGTGCGAGGAATCACCTGAGTTACTCATCGATTTCGCCACCCTCACGGGCGCTGCGCGGGTGGCGCTCGGCGCTTCGCTGCCAGCCATGTTCGCGTCTGACAAGACATTGTCTGATGATCTGATGTGCGTCGCGGAAGCCGTCGATGATCCCGTCTGGCCGCTGCCGTTGCACCAGCCTTATGCGCGGCAAATCAAGAGCCCCCTG
The DNA here is from genome assembly GCA_965199815.1 of Pseudomonadales bacterium. GTDB lineage: Bacteria > Pseudomonadota > Gammaproteobacteria > Pseudomonadales > Azotimanducaceae > Azotimanducus. Next base: position 156,017 of record CBDATE010000034.1, on the reverse strand, counting down.
GCGGATATCAATAATGCCGGCACGAGCCCCGAAAATGGAGCCATCTATGCCGCACTCTTCCTGCAAGCCTTTGTTGAGCAGGACATCGACTGGGTGCATTTCGACCTCATGGGCTGGAATGCTCGTGCGCGCCCGGGCTATCCTGTTGGTGGCGATGCGCCCGGCTTGCGCACTGTTTTCAGCTATCTGGAGAACAGGTTCCAGTCATGACCGACCTGCTTGTGTCCCTCGAAACAGCACAGGCAGGAACCGAGCTCGCACTTGCTGATCTCCTTGCCGTTCTGCGATTCAATGAGCAAGGTCTCATTCCGGCTGTGGCACAGGCAACAGATACCGGTCAGGTGCTGATGCTGGCCTGGATGAACCTGGAGTCCCTGCAGGAGACCCTGAACACCGGCCATGTCTGCTACTACTCGAGGTCGAGACGCACCCTCTGGCGAAAGGGCGAAACTTCCGGGCATGTGCAGAAGCTCGTGTCCCTGAAGGTCGATTGCGACGGCGATGCCATCCTGCTCGAGGTCGAGCAGACGGGGCCGGCCTGCCACACGAACCGATTGAGCTGCTTCTATCTCGAAATCGCAGATGGCAGGGTGCGCGTGTGCACGGATTAATCGGACGGGACGCTCACGAATGATCAGCGAGGCGCAGCGAGCGCTGCCCATGCAGCTCTTCGACAGCCGCACACGCGAGAAGCGCACCTTCGAGCCGCGTCAAGCGGGGCGCGTGACCATGTATGTGTGCGGCCCGACGGTGTATGGCCTGGTGCATATCGGCAACGCACGCTCCGCAGTAGTATTCGATACCCTCTACCGCGTACTGCAAGCGCGCTTTGGCCAGGTGGACTATGTGCGCAACATTACCGATGTGGATGACAAGATTATCAATACCGCGCGCGCAGCCGATGTCTCCACCGAATCGCTCACTACGGACTTCACAAACGCTTTTCGTGAGGATATGGCCGCGCTCGGCTGTCTGGAGCCGGTGCACACGCCGCGCGCCACCGAGTACATCGACGAGATGATTCTCTGCATCAAGCAGCTGATTGACAAGGGCCACGCCTACCCGGCTGAACGGCATGTTCTGTTTCATGTACCAGGCTGGCCGGGCTATGGTCGCCTGTCGCGAAGAGACCCGGCATCACAGCTTGCCGGTGCGCGCGTTGACCCGGCTCCTTACAAGAAAGACCCCAAGGATTTCGTGTTGTGGAAGCCGTCCGATGATGACCAGCCCGGGTGGGACAGTCCCTGGGGGCGTGGCCGCCCCGGCTGGCACATCGAATGCACCGCCATGAGCCTCGCCCTGCTCGGGTTTCCGCTCGACATACACGGCGGCGGCTCGGATCTGCTCTTTCCGCACCATGAGAACGAGCGCGCCCAGAGCATCTGTCTGCACGGCCAGGACGAGGAGTTCGCGCGCTTCTGGCTGCATAACGGCATGCTCACGCTGGGCAGCGAAAAGATGGCCAAGTCGCGCGGCAACATCAAGACCGTGCGTGAATTGCTCACCAGACAGAGTGGCGAGACGCTCAGATACGCACTGCTCAGCGCGCACTACGCCGGGCCCCTGGCCTTCAGCGACGAGTTGCTGAGGAATTCGCGAACCACGCTGTTCCGACTCTACGAGACGCTGATCGAAAACGATGCCTGCGAACACGCGCACACCGATGCGTTGTTGCCGGACAGCGTCTGGCAGGCGCTACTTGATGATCTCAACACGCCGCGCGCCCTGGCCTCGATCAACGACCTGGCGCGAGAGATCAATCGCAATGCCAGTCGTGCTGATCACCTGCGTCAGGAGCTCTGTGCCAGCGCTCGCCTTATGGGGTTCATGTCGGAGGCAGCGATCAACGAATATCTGGACAAGACCCGCAACCTCGACGAGCGGGTGCTGCAACAACTCAGCCTGCGCGATGCGGCGCGCAGGCAGAAGGATTTTGCCGCTGCCGATCGCCTGCGCGATGAACTGATTGCCTCTGGCTACGAGGTGTTCGACATGGGCGCGGCACCGAGCCGGGCGATACGGAAGCTGTAACTGACACGCGATTGGCCTTGATGACACCACCGGGTTCAAGGCCGCTTGTCATTGAACGCCCTTCTCGTATTCGCTATCGATGCACAGGGATGCTCCATTGGCAGCCGCCAGCGCCAGGGCATCACAGCGCTCGTTGACCGGGTGCCCGGCGTGACCCTTCACCCAGTTGAACGTTACCCGATGCAGGTCGCACAAACGCAGCAGACGCTCCCAGAGATCCTGATTCAACACGGGCTTCCTGTCCTTGCGACGCCAGCCCCTCGCCTTCCAGCCTTGCGCCCAGCCCTCGCTCATCGCCTTGACCACATATTGCGAATCACTGTGCAGCGTCACGTGTGCGGGCTCCCTGAGCGCCTGTAATCCGGCAATCACGGCCAATAACTCCATGCGGTTGTTGGTGGTCAAGCGAAAGCCCTCGGAGATCTCTTTCTCACGCCCGCGAAACGCCAATATCGCCGCATAGCCGCCGGGTCCCGGGTTGCCAATGCAGGAGCCGTCGGTGAAGATCACCACTTCCTTCCTTTCAGGTGCTGAATCGCGCATGGCTTGACGAGCTCGAATCAGGCCGCCTTGAGTCGGCTGTCGCGACCAAATCTCGCGCGCAGAAAATCCATCTGATCGGCGAGTATTCGCCCGCTGTTGATAAGGGCGAGATACTCCGCAAAGTTGGGAACATAGGGCAGTGCCAGTAATTCCATGCCACTTTCTTCAAGCAACCTGTCGCCCTTGCGGTGATTGCACTTGTAACAGGCCGCCACGACATTTTCCCAGCAATCGACTCCGCCACGGGATTTGGGCACCAGATGATCGCGTGTCAGTTCGCGTGTCTCGACACCGCAATACATACACATCTCACCGTCACGCGCAAAGAGTGCGGGGTTGCTGACTGGCGGGGTCACACCCTCGCGCAGAAAGATCTTTCCACGACAGGCGACTATGCCATGTATATCGAGTTCGGATATGCGTTCGCGCTGGCGTGAATAGCCGCCACGCAGGGTGATGACCGGATCGCCCAATGTCCAGATGACCAGATCACGCGCATAGAGGCGCGCGGCCTCGTACCAGGTCGCCCAGCGATCCGGCATTCCGGCATGGTTGAGCCGAAGTATGCGCGGCGTGTGTGATCGTGCCAAGTGCGTCAATGCAATGCAAAGAAGCGCATCATAGCTTACTCACCCGGAGCGGCAATTCAGTGTTATTGTCAACTCCCGATATGTTCCTGACATGTTCCGACGGGTCGAAGTCCGCTCAGCCGGGTAAAATGAACCATCTTCAAGAAGATTGCACTGCACTATGGGATTTGGTGAACCCACAGGTTTCACGCGCATGATGCGCCTGTTGTTGCTGGTCGGGCTCGGCCTTGGCCTTGCCGCCTGTCGCGGGGATAATCCATCTGCGGACGCGCCATCCGGCATTCCCAACACGCCCGACAGCGGGCAGCAGACTGCACATGGTGGCTACGATTGCACACCGAATGAAGCAGAGGATGAATGGATTTGCGCACAAGTTGACGAGCGCAACGCGGAATAACGCGGAGTCACGGGGTCGTCCTGCGGCACATCAGAAGATCCCGTAGGCGAGCATGGCATCCGCCACCTTGCGCAGTCCGCCGATGTTCGCGCCCTTGACGTAATTCACGAAGTCCCCCTGATCCCCGTAGCGGACACAGGCACCATGTATGTCATACATGATCGTTTGCAGCCTGGAATCGACTTCGCTCGCGCTCCAGGAGAGGCGCAGGGCGTTCTGACTCTGCTCGAGGCCTGAAACTGCGACTCCGCCGGCATTTGCCGCCTTGCCCGGACCGAACAGCACCTTCGAATCCGGAAATTGATGCGTGGCCGCCAACTCGGTTGGCATGTTGGCACCCTCACACACGGCGCGCACACCGTTCCTGATCAGACGCGCGGCATCATCTGTGCTTATCTCGTTTTGCGTTGCGCAGGGTAGCGCCACATCCACCGGCACTACCCAGGGGCGTTGCCCTTCGTGGAAGGTGATGTGCTGATGGCGCTCCGCCGCCTCGGCTATGCGCCCGCGCCGAACCTCCTTGAGGTCGCGCAGGAATTCAAAACACTCCCGGTCCATGCCGCCCTCGATGTGAATGAACCCGGAAGAATCCGACATGGTGAGCACCCGGGCACCAAGGGTGATGCATTTTTGTGCCGCATAGAGAGCCACATTGCCGGAACCCGAAATGGCCACCGTCTTGTCCTTCAGGCTCTCCCCGACATGGTTGAGCATGTTCTCGCAAAAATACACGCAGCCATAACCGGTGGCTTCGGTGCGCATGAGGCTGCCACCGAAATCGAGCCCCTTGCCAGTGAGTATGCCGGCATAGCGATTTTCCAGGCGCAGGTACTGCCCGAAGAGGTAGCTGATCTCGCGCGCACCGACACCTATATCGCCGGCAGGCACATCCGTATCTTCGCCGATGTGGTGGTGCAATTCGATCATCAATGCCTTGCAAAACCGCTCTACTTCGCGGTCACTCTTGCCCTTGGGATCGAAATTCGCGCCGCCCTTGCCGCCACCCATAGGCAGACCGGTGAGGCTGTTCTTGAAGATTTGTTCGAACCCGAGGAACTTCAGGATGCTGAGGTTGACTGATGGATGAAATCTGAGGCCGCCCTTGTAGGGACCAATGCTGTTGTTGAATTGCACCCGCCAGGCGCGATTGATGCGAATCCTTTGCTGATCGTCCTCCCAGACAACGCGAAAGATGACTACCCGGTCAGGCTCCGTCAAGCGTTCGAGTATGCGCGCGTCTCTGTAGGCCCGGTGATCGAGCGTGAAGGGCAGCACACTCTGCACCACCTCCTGTACGGCCTGATGAAATTCGGGTTCGCCCGGATTGCGCTGCTCCAGACCGCGCATGAAGCGTTGCACTTCTGCCTCAGGGACGGATGTCTCACCATACATACTGTGTCTCCCAATGTATCCCCTGCATTCTACGCAGATTGAGAAGCCCGAATCGGCTACATCCGCTACCCCATGTGCATGCCACCATTGACGGCGATTGTCTGGCCGGTGATGTAGGCTGCTGATTCGCTGGCGAGAAACACGACCAGCGCCGCGACCTCGCTGGCCGCACCAAAGCGCGCCAGCGGCACCCGCTCCAGCATGGCTGCCTTGACATTGCCATCAAGCCGCTCCGTCATGTCGGTCTCGATAAAGCCTGGTGCCACGGCATTGACGGTAATGCCTCGGGAGCCAACTTCGGCAGCAAGCGAGCGTGTCAAGGCTTCAACCGCGCCCTTGCTGGCAGCGTAATTCACCTGCCCCGGATTACCCATACGCGCCACCACCGAACTCAGGTTGATGATCCTGCCCCAACGCGCACGCATCATGGTGCGCAGGGTCGGCTTGCACAGGCGAAAGAGACTCGACACATTGACATCCATTACCGCCTGCCATTCATCTTCGGACATGCGCATGAGCAGATTGTCGCGCGTCACTCCCGCGTTGTTGACCAGCACCTCAGGCATATTGGGCTCGAGGTTCGCCATGAGCGTGGCAACTGAATCCGGGTCCTGCAGGCACAGCACGAGCCCCCTGCCCTCTCCGAGTTGCTCGCAAACGGCAGCCGCGCCAACTTCACTGGTCGCCGTCCCCCAGACTTCGTATCCGCAGGCGACAAAAGCGCTTGCGATAGCGGCACCGATACCGCGCGAAGCGCCGGTCACCAACACACGACGACTCATGCCGACAGTTCCGCGACGGTCTTCTCCAGCGCTGCGAGCCCGCCCGCAGAGCAGACCGGCAAATCGCGATCAATGCGCCGACACAGGCCGGACAGAACCGACCCGGGGCCACACTCGACCACCCGCGTTACGCCACGATCTTTCATCGCGCGCACAGACTGCACAAATTGCACCGGCTGCGCCACCTGTCGCACCAGCTTGTCGATGAGCACTGTCAGGTTGTTTGCGACTTCGGCATCAACATTGTGAATCACCGGGATGGACGGCATATGCAAGGAGAGCGTCGCTATTGCATCGCCAAGCGCCCGCGCGGCGGGTGCCATGAGCGAGCTGTGCGCCGGTACGCTCACCGCCAGCGGCATGGCGCGCTTCGCGCCCGCTTCCCTGGCGGACTGCACGGCTGCCAGTACCGCCGTGCGCTCGCCGGAAATCACTACCTGACCCGGCGCGTTGTAATTCGCAGGCTCCACCACGCCTGCAACCGAGGCGCAGACGGAGCCTATGGCCGCATCGTCAAGTCCCAGGACAGCTGCCATCAGCCCGTGCCCCTCGGGCACGGCGCGTTGCATGGCCTGCCCTCGCAATCGCACAAGACGCAGCGCGTCGGCAAAAGAGAGTACCCCCGCATATACCAGAGCGCTGTATTCACCAAGACTGTGCCCGACAAGGCACACCGGACTCACCTCCACCGCCTGATGCAGTACACGCGCACAGGCAACGCCAGCCACCAGCATGGCGGGCTGGGTATTCTCGGTGCGTCCGAGCGCATCTTCCGGACCCTGCAACATAATCTCTGAAAGGCGCAATCCCAACACGCTGTCGGCTTCCTCGAAAGTCTCGCGAACAATGGGACAGGCCTCATGCAGGTCGGCAAGCATGCCGACTTTCTGTGACCCTTGACCCGGAAATAACAGTCCTGATGGCATTCGAGGTTTCCTTGCAATCCGTGGCATGTTCCTGGTCAAGTCCATCCGTGTGCTTGACCAGACTCGCAAATGAGAAGTACATAGCGGGGACATCCGTGTGCCCAGCGGGAAGCCTTGTTATTCAGGGTTTGCCGTGCAGCGATTCTCGCAGATACTCACACAGGCCATCACGAATGGCAGATTCGCATTCGGCGATTGCACAGGCAACGCCACGCTGGCGGGCGAAGCCGTGGCTCTTGACCACGACCCGCTCCAAACCCGCCAGACAGGCACCATTATAGCCTTCCGGATCGACCAGCGATTCGAGATATTTCAAGGAGTTGAAGCCTTGGCTGCCTGCGAGGCGCTCCTCCATGACTCTTTGCAACATCTTCGCGGTGCCTTCAATGGATTTGCAGGCGACATTGCCCAACATACCATCTGCAACGACCACATCAGCGCGACCATCAAACAGCCGATGCGGCTCGATAAATCCTACATATTGCACATGTGCCAAGGCATCAATTCGCTGCGCTGCTTCGCGTATCACTGCGCTCCCCTTGAAGGGCTCCTCGCCAATGTTCAAAAGCGCCACTCGTGGCGGGTCGCAGTCTCCGAAAATCGATGCCAGAGTAGCTCCCATTCTTGCGAACTGCTCGAGCTGGCGGGCGTTACACTCGATATTGGCACCGATGTCGAGCAGCCAGAAGTCCTCGGCAATACCGCCAAAGCGCTTCACAAGCGCCGGGCGGTTCATGCCCGGCAACATGGGAATCAACTGCTTGGCCAGAGCCACCAGCGCCGCGCTGCTTCCGCAACTCACCATGCCATCGACCTCACCGGACGCAAGCTGTTCAAGCGCCACGCGCATCGATGAGTGGCAATCGCTGCGAAGCACACTGCGCAGACCCTGCATCGCGGATATCTCGGAGGCCCCGCAGTAGGTACGGATGCGCGGATGTCTGACCTCGCACATACTCCGGTCGCCAACCAGAGTCAATTCAAGTTGACTGTTGTATTCGACCGCGCTCAGGGCACCTGCCAGTACTTCTGTCGGGCCATGTTCGCCTCCGAGGGTGTCAACGCAGATGTGCATCGAGTTTCCTGTCGGATGCGCTCCGAATCAGTGCCGCGTCTGATTCCTGATCTTCCTCTAATCTTCCTCCTCGAACTCGTCGTCGATCCTTGCAGAGTCGATGACGAGACGCCCTCGATAGTAGCCGTCAGGAGTCAGGTGATGCCGCAGGTGCGTCTCACCCGTCATATGATCGACCGACACGGTCGGCTTGCGCAGCGATTGATGCGAACGCCGCATGCCGCGACGTGAACGGGTCTTCTTGTTTTGTTGTACTGCCACAGGGAACTCCTGTCCTCGGAACTCGGGTTATCAGATAGCAAGATGTGCATTCTCCCACTAGACGGGGACTTCAGGCAAATGAGTGCCCGCTCAAGGCTTCATGAATTTGAGCGTCATGCGATTGGACTCGCCAAGGGCCTGCAATGCAGCGCGCGCCTCCGTATCGGTCTCCGGCGTTCCCGCAAAACGAGGCGGCAAGCGCCAGACGAATTCCGATTCGCTCGGGCGGTCCTTGTCGTTGGCATTGACATCTGTCTCGCCAACGAACTCGAACCCCGCCGCCTGCATGAGGCCTGCCACATACTCCCGCTTCAGGTAACCATTGGAGCCATCTGCCCAGGAATCCGGCATCTCGGCGCGCGCCTCATGTTGCACCACGCCAACAATGCCGCCCGGCTTGAGAAGATCCCACGCATCCTGTACGGCGGCTTTCAGATACTCGCCTCCAACCCCTGAGCGATTCAGGCCGTGCATGGCACGGATGAACAAGACGGCATCAGCCGAACCAAGCATCGCTTGTGGCAGCGACCCGAGCGCAAAAGCACTGATCTCGGCACCTTCTTCCCCGTGCCAGCCCTGCGCCTCTGCCGTCCAATCCGCCGCCCAGGTCTTGCGCCCGGCCAGAAACTCCTCGTTGGAATACATCGCCTGCCAGGTTTCCATCGGGTAGTCCGCTCCTGCCAAGTGGCCCTCCGTACCCAGATAGGGCAAGAGTATCTTGCTGTACCAACCACCTCCCGGCAGCACCTCGACAACGGTCATGCCCGGTTCAATACCGAAAAACCCGAGCGTTTCCATGGGATGCCGATACGTATAACGCGCCTGCACTTCCTCCGGCTGCGCGGCAAGGATATCGGCCAATCTGTCGCGAGTGGTCGCCGCCGACGACGCAGCCAGCAAGAAAGGTATGAAGGTCAGCAATATGCGGCCAAGGTTCATCATGTCGTAATCTCTCATTGTTGGAACAAGCATTCTACTCTGCCTTTGGGGCATGACCTTGGCCTTTGGGGCATGACCTTGGCCTTTGGGGCATGACCTTGGCCTTCGGGGCATGGCCTTGTGCACACGCACCCCTGCCTTGCGCAAGGCTCAGCCCGTGCGCCAAGCATTCCCTCATGCTACGCCAAAAAGCTCTGAAGTGCCCTGATCCCGACAGGGATTTCCTACAGGTAATGCAGCCAATCTCTGCAACGCAAGCACCCTGTATGTGTTGTTCTATACGCCAACCTTAACAGTACGCCAAGGGCGTATACTTATGAACCTGCAAATCGAGGAATTTCAGAGCATGACCAAGGGCATCAAGGATTCGGGGTTATCGCAGCCTCAGTCTGACGCGATCGTGAATGCTGTAGCCACCGCTGTACAGAATATCTCGGTCACGCCGGAACTGCTTGATGACCGGCTTGCCAAGCAGGACAGGAAGTTCGAAGGACGCATCTCGGAGCTCAGGGAAGATCTGCTCGGCCAGTTCAGTGAGCACAAACAGGAAATGCGCGGACAGTTCGATGAGCACAAGCAGGAAATGCGGGCGCAGTTCACTGAGCATAAGCAGGAGATGCGGGCACAGTTCACTGAGCACAAAAACGAGACAAACCTGCGCTTTGATGCAGTGGACAGGCGCTTTGATGCCGTCGATAAGCGCTTTGAGGCAGTGGACAAGCGCTTCGAGACCGTCGATAAGCGCTTCGAGGCCGTGGATAAACGCTTCGATTCAATTGATACGGAGATTCGCAAACTGCACGATAGCGTCCAAGGCTCTCATCGCACCCAGTTGCGCTATTTCATCGGGTTCATGTCCGCCACGCTCGCAGGTGCTATCGGTATCATCGGGTCAATACTCTCGACCTGACCGAGTGTCCGACGGGCATTGGCGCTATTGGCAACGCTATCAAACTGTTTGAACAACCCCGACCACCTCCATGCAACGCTCGGTGAGATGGACGCAATCGTGAATGCTGTAGCCACCGCTGTACAGAATATCTCGGTCACGCCGGAACTGCTTGATGACCGGCTTGCCAGGCAGGACAGGAAGTTCGAAGGACGCATCTCGGAGCTCAGGGATGATCTGCTCGGGCAGTTCACTGAGCACAAACAGAAGACGCGGGCGCTCATCACTGAGCGCAAAAACGATACAAACCTGCGATTTGATGCCGTGGACAAGCGCTTTGATGCCGTCGATAAACGCTTTGATGCCGTGGACAAGCGCTTTGATGCCGTCGATAAACGCTTTGATGCCGTGGACAAGCGCTTCGATTCAATTGATACGGAGATTCGCAAACTGCACGAGAGCGTCCAGGGCTCTCATCGCACCCAGTTGCGCTATTTCATCGGGTTCATGTCCGCCACGCTCGCAGGTGCTCTCGGTATCATCGGGTCAATACTCTCGACCTGACCGAGTGTCCGACGGGCATTGGCGCTATCGGCAACGCCCTCAAACTGTCTGAACAACCCCGACCACCTCATACAGGCCGTCCGAAATATCGATGGCCGCCGATGCCTTGCCGATGAGTGCGCGCCCCGGATCGAGCCTCGGCTCAGGCGACCAGTAGCGATTCAACGGATGCGCGGCCACCCCGCCAGTGATTTCAAGCAAGGGAAACTCTGAATAACAGAGTTTCCCTTGCGGCACATGGATGTGCCGCCAGATTCAGTGCCGTAAAGCATTGAATCTGCGAGCAAATCAGAATCACATTTCTGATTTGCGAACCTGATCAAGTCCACGAATGGACTTGATCAGAACATACCGAGGTGACGCGATCTCGCACTTCGTCGATATGCTCCAGCGCCGCCGCGGCACCACCGAGCACTCCACTCACGGAGATGTCCTGCCCGGCTTCGGCAGATGATCAGGGAGGCACAGGGAGTGTGTTTCTGGCAGAGGTCAGTCATAGTGTCCAACGCACCTGAGGTCTTCCGAGACACAAACAGCGGTTATCATGCACACAGGGCAGGGTTTTTCATTTCAGCGATTTCCGACAAAGTGCTGGAACTGCCGGGGCCCCAATACCGCAGCAGCCCGGTGTTTTCCATCATCGGATATCGATGACTGAATCCAATCGCCTCTCCCTCATGAATAAGGAGCAGAACATATGACAGGCAGCCAGCAACGCGTCGCATTACAAAAACAAATCTGGCAGATCGCCAATGACGTACGTGGTGCCGTTGATGGCTGGGACTTCAAGCAATATGTCCTCGGCACACTGTTCTACCGCTTCATCAGCGAGAATTTTGCCAGTTATATGGGTGGCGACAGTATCATTTATGCACAACTGCCGGACAGCGACATCTCATCAGAAATCAGGGATGATGCCATCAGGACCAAGGGTTATTTCATTTATCCCGCACAGATCTTTTCCAATGTGGCCAAAAACGCCAGTGCCAATGACAACCTGAACACCGAGCTGGCCAATATCTTCCGCTCCATCGAGGCCTCCGCCAGCGGCTATCCGTCGGAAGATGACATCAAGGGGTTGTTCGATGACTTTGACACCACCAGCAACCGGCTTGGCAATACGGTCAAGGAGAAAAATGCCCGCCTGGCGGCGGTCCTCAAAGGGGTTGCAGAGCTGGCGTTCGGTGATTTCGGTGGCAGTCAGATCGATCTGTTCGGTGATGCCTATGAATATCTCATCTCAAACTATGCCGCCAATGCGGGCAAGTCAGGCGGTGAGTTCTTCACTCCGCAACATGTTTCCAAGCTGATTGCACAACTGGCCATGCATGGACAGGACCATGTCAACAAAATCTATGATCCGGCCTGTGGTTCCGGCTCGCTTCTGTTGCAGGCGAAGAGGCAATTTGATGAGGATATCGTTGAAGAAGGCTTTTTCGGTCAGGAGATCAACCCCACCACCTATAACCTTGCCCGCATGAACATGTTCCTGCACAACATCAATTATGACAAGTTTGACATCAGGCGGGGCGATACGCTGACAGGGCCGCATTTTCTTGATCAAACCAACTTTGGTGGCTTTGATGCCATCGTCTCCAATCCGCCCTATTCGGTGAAATGGATTGGTTCGGATGATCCCACTTTGATCAATGATGATCGCTTTGCGTCGGCTGGGGTACTGCCACCGAAATCGAAGGCGGACTTTGCCTTTGTGCTTCATGCGCTGCATTATCTCTCAAGCAGGGGCCGTGCGGCGATTGTCTGCTTTCCCGGTATTTTCTATCGGGGCGGTGCGGAACAGAAGATCCGGAAATATCTGGTGGATCACAACCATGTGGAGACGGTGATTTCGCTGGCACCCAATCTGTTTTTCGGGACCACCATTGCGGTGAACATTCTGGTTCTGGCAAAAAACAAGGCTGGTTTGTCGGTTCAATTCATTGATGCCAGTGGTGAGGGTTTTTTCAGCAAGGAGACCAACAACAATGTTCTGACCGACAGTGAGGAGGTTGGGAACCTGGGTCATATTCAGCAGATCATGAAGCTGTTTGCGGACAAGGAGGATGTTGATCATGTAGCCCGGTCGGTGGCCTACGAGGAGATTGTTGAAAATGACTACAACCTGTCTGTGAGTTCCTATGTTGAACCGAAAGACACCCGGGAGGTGATTGATATCACTGCGCTCAATGCGGAGCTGAAAACCACTGTGGCCCGGATTGACCGGTTACGCAGTGATATTGATGCGATCGTTGCGGAGATCGGGGCGTGAGTGAACCGGGATTTCTGGAGAAGCTTCTGGATAGGGCGGATGTGGAGTGGGTGCCGTTGGGGGATGTTGCTGAAGTCAAACGCGGCACACCAATTACGAAGAAGAATGTTATTGATGGTGAAATACCCGTCGTTGCTGGAGGTAGAACGCCAGCCTATTTTCACAATACGAGCAATCGCGAAGGCAAAACAATCGTCATCGCAGGTTCGGGAGCCCATGCGGGTTTTGTTAGTTGGTGGGAACATCCAGTTTTTGTTTCTGATGCTTTTACCGTTAAACTCAACAATGAAGTACTTCCCAAGTACTGTTATTACTGGCTCCAGAGTCTGCAACAGGAGTTGCATGGCCTAAAAACTGGAGGCGGTGTTCCCCATGTCTACCCACGAGATGTGAAGCCGCTACTTATCCCCATCCCCTGCCCCAACTACCCCAAAAAGTCGCTGTCGATTCAGTCGCAGATTGTCCGCATTCTGGACGCGTTCACCGAGCTGACCACCGAGCTGACCACCGAGCTGACCACCGAGCTGACCACCCGCAAAAAACAATACAACTATTACCGCGGTCAACTGCTCACGTTTGATGAGGATGCCGATGTGGAGTGGGTGCCGTTGGGGGATGTTGCTGAAGTCAAACGCGGCACACCAATTACGAAGAAGAATGTTATTGATGGTGAAATACCCGTCGTTGCTGGAGGTAGAACGCCAGCCTATTTTCACAATACGAGCAATCGCGAAGGCAAAACAATCGTCATCGCAGGTTCGGGAGCCCATGCGGGTTTTGTTAGTTGGTGGGAACATCCAGTTTTTGTTTCTGATGCTTTTACCGTTAAACTCAACAATGAAGTACTTCCCAAGTACTGTTATTACTGGCTCCAGAGTCTGCAACAGGAGTTGCATGGCCTAAAAACTGGAGGCGGTGTTCCCCATGTCTACCCACGAGATGTGAAGCCGCTACTTATCCCCATCCCCTGCCCCAACAATCCTGAAAAGTCCCTCGCCGAACAAACCCGCATTGTCTCCATCCTCGACAAGTTCGACGCGCTCACCACTTCAATCACTGAAGGTCTGCCACGCGAGATAGAGCTGCGACAAAAACAATACACCTACTATCGGGACCTGTTGTTAACCTTCCCGAAGCCTGACGGGGATATCACACCAGACGCGCCACCGCTTGATGGAAACCACCCGGCTGCAAGACAGGGAAAACAGAAATGATTCAGGACACAAGGCCGATCGCACAAACCAATCACTTTATTGTTCTCGATAAATACACGAGACAACATCAGGCCGCCGGAAGCTATCAAAGTGAGGCCGATCTGGAACGCGAACTCGTCAGGGACCTGGAAAATCAGGGCTATGAATACAGATCCGATATCAAGGATCCCCGGTCACTGCTGGCCAATGTGCGCAGACAGTTACAGGCGCTGAACCGTGTTCAGTTTACGAATGACGAGTGGAAGCGCTTTGTCGAGACTTGGCTGGACAGACCCAATGACGGGACGCACGACAAGGCCATCAAAATCCATGAGGACTGTGTGCATGATTTCACATTTGACGATGGCCACATCCGGAACATCCATCTGCTCGACAGGAAGCACATCATCCGCAACACGGTCCAGGTGATCAACCAGATGGAGCAATCCGGAACTCATGTCAATCGCTATGATGTGACTATTCTGGTCAATGGACTGCCTCTGGTGCAGATTGAACTGAAGAAACGGGGCATTGCCATCCGGGAGGCTTTCAACCAGATACACCGCTACAGCAAGGAGAGCTTTAACCACGAACATTCCCTTTACCGGTATCTCCAGCTGTTTGTAATCTCGAATGGTACTGATACCCGTTACTTTGCCAATACCACGAAGCGCGATATGCTCAGCTTTGACTTCACCATGAACTGGGCGAATGCGAAGAACGAGGCGATCAGGGACCTGAAGGACTTCACTGCAACCTTCTTCGAGAAAACCACCCTGCTGAATGTTCTTTTGAAGTATTGCGTCCTTGATGTCGATAGGACCCTGCTGGTCATGCGTCCATATCAGATTGCTGCGACGGAGCGCATTTTGTGGAAGATCAGGAGCTCATTTGAAGCAGACAACCTGAACCGGCCGGAAAGTGGCGGCTTTATCTGGCACACCACGGGTTCTGGCAAGACCCTGACGAGTTTCAAGGCGGCGCGCCTTGCGACGGAACTTGATTTTATCGATCGGGTATTTTTTGTGGTCGACCGCAAGGACCTTGACTACCAGACCATGAAGGAATACCAGCGCTTTTCACCGGACAGTGTGAATGGATCGGCCAGTACGGCGGAGTTGAAGCGCAATCTGGAGAAGAATGATAACCGGATCATCGTCACCACCATTCAGAAGCTGAACAATCTGATGAAGGGGGGCCGTGGGCTTGCGGTTTACAACGAGCGGGTGGTATTGATCTTCGATGAGTGTCATCGCAGTCAGTTTGGGGAAGCGCAGAAGAACCTGAAGAAGAAGTTCAGGCGGTTTTGTCAGTTCGGATTCACGGGCACCCCGATCTTCCGGGAGAATGCTTCAGGTGCAGAAATGACTGGCAGCGTATTTGGAAATCAGTTGCATACTTATGTGATTACAGATGCGATTCGCGATGAAAAGGTGCTGAAGTTCAAAGTGGACTACAACAATGTGCGCCCGACATTCAGGGATATTGAGACTGAGCGAGATGAGCAAAGGCTCAGTGCGGCGGAAAACCGGTATGGATTGCAGCATCCGGACCGTATCCGGGAGACATCCCGTTACATTCTGGACAACTTTGACAGGAAGACCCATCGTCTGCAAGGCAATGATCAGGGTTCCAATGCCATGTTTGCGGTCAGCAGCATTGATGCGGCCAAGCGGTATTACGAGACTCTGAACGGTCTGCAGGCGGACCGGGTGCGGCGACTTCGAATTGCGACGATCTTCTCGTTTGCTGCGAATGAGGAACAGGGGGTGGCTGGCAATCTTCCGGATGAGAGTTTTGAGGTCTCGGCGATGAACAGCACTGCAAAGGAGTTCCTCGGTTCGGTCCTTGATGATTACAACAGGTTGTTCGAAACATCCTTTCACGTTGACGGCGATGGGTTTCAGAACTACTACCGGGACTTGTCCAGGCGGATGAAAGAGGGGGAAGTTGATCTGCTGATTGTGGTGGGGATGTTTCTGACCGGTTTTGATGCGCCCAGACTCAACACGCTGTTTATCGACAGGAACCTTCGTTACCATGGTTTGATACAGGCGTATTCGCGGACCAATCGCATTTTGGATGCCACGAAATCCTTTGGCAATATTGTGACGTTCCGCGATCTGGAACAGGCGACTGTCGAGGCCATTACGCTGTTTGGAAATCAGCACACCAGGAATGTGGTGCTTGAAAGAAGCTATCGGGAATACATGGAGGGTTATACCGATGAGCTCACGGGTGAGGTGATGCGTGGGTTTCTGGATGTGTTGAAAGAGCTTGAGGAGCGGTTTCCTGATCCGTCTGCCATTGAGAGGGAGGCGGACAAGAAGGGGTTTGTGGTGTTGTTCGGCGAATACCTGCGCAGGGAGAATGTGCTGCAGAACTATGATGAGTTTGCGGCTTTGAAGGATTTTCAGAGCGTGGACAGGAACAACAGGGGAGAAGTCGAAGCGTTCAAGGCAGCCCATTATCTGGGTGATGAGGATCTGGCCGAACTGGAGGCGATTCGCCTGCCCACTGAAAGGATGATACAGGATTATCGATCTACCTATAACGATATCCGTGACTGGCTCCGACGGGAAAGAGATGCCGCTGATCAGGAGCAGTCCACAATTGAATGGGATGATGTTGTCTTCGAGGTGGATTTGCTCAAGTCTCAGGAGATCAATCTGGATTACATTCTGGAACTGATTTTCAAAAAGAACCGGGCGGGTGAAGAAAAGAGCGTATTGATTGATGATATACGCCGGATCATTCGGGCGAGCCTTGGCAGCCGTGCGAAGGAAAGTCTGGTGCTGGGTTTCATCAGACACACGGACCTGGGTGAGATTGGTGACGTGGAGAGTTTGCTTGAGGCGTTTTATACGTTTGCCACAAAGGAGATGGGGCGAGAGACCGAAAAACTGATCGAGGATGGAAATCTGCAGGCAGAACCCGCCAGGCGTTACCTGACCAAGTCGTTGAAAAACGGATTTGCCAGTGAGAATGGAACTGAACTGAATGGGATACTGCCGAGAATGAGCCCGATGGACAAGAACTACCTGAAAATCAAGCGAGAAGTCTTTCAACAATGCTCAGCGTTTGTTGAAAAGTTTAATGGCATCAGATGGGGAGTTTAGAAAATCCTGAATTCAACCCTGAAATGCAACGCTCGGTGAGATGGACGCGATCGTGAATGCTGTAGCCACCGCTGTACAGAATATCTCGGTCACGCCGGAACTGCTTGATGACCGGCTTGCCAGGCAGGACAGGAAGTTCGAAGGACGCATCTCGGAACTCAGGGAAGATCTGCTCGGCCAGTTCAGTGAGCACAAACAGGAAATGCGCGGGCAATTCGATGAGCACAAGCAGGAAATGGCTCGGCAGTTCACTGAGCACAAGCAGGAGACGCGGACGCTCATCACTGAGCACAAAAACGATACAAACCTGCGATTTGATGCAGTGGACAGGCGCTTTGATGCCGTGGACAAGCGCTTCGAAGCCGTGGACAAGCGCTTCGATTCAATTGATACGGAGATTCGCAAACTGCACGATAGCGTCCAAGGCTCTCATCGCACCCAGTTGCGCTATTTCATCGGGTTCATGTCCGCCACGCTCGCAGGTGCTATCGGTATCATCGGGTCAATACTCTCGACCTGACCGAGTGTCCGACGGAGATTGGCGCTATCGGCAACGCCATCAAACTGTCTGAACAACCCCGACCACCTCAAATCATGACGGACTATCCGGTGAAATTACGATGGATGATTAGAGTCTCCATAGGGATGAGTTTCGCACTTGGTATATGCGCTCAAATTTTCTACTTTAGTTACTTGGTCTCTCTTCTCGAGACAGACACTGCTTGGTGGGTAGTCCTCATTCTCCTACTCCTGAGCCCTGCTGTTATGCCCATGGTTGCCATACTGCTTCATGACAACATATCAGAGCCGTATCTGGTCAGCAAATACCACAAACATGATGATGATACGCATGGCATCTCGGGAGATACGACATAACCTCCACAGGGTTCTGCCAACGGCTGCTACTGCCTCGCAGCTTCAATTTGCCGGGTA
Organism: Pseudomonadales bacterium; assembly: GCA_965199815.1. GTDB lineage: Bacteria > Pseudomonadota > Gammaproteobacteria > Pseudomonadales > Azotimanducaceae > Azotimanducus. Next base: position 138,114 of record CBDATE010000034.1, on the reverse strand, counting down.
GTCTGAACGCCAACCGCCACCAATTGATTGATACACCCGAATAATGGCATTGAGGTGTGCAAGCTTGTTGCCAAGCACTGAATCACGTGTGCTGTACAGCAGATTTTGAGCGTATAGAACACTCTGATAATCATCGACACCTTCTCGGTAACGGACCTCCGCAATACGCAGGGATTCGGTAGCCCGGGCAAGGTCTTCAAGGGCTGTCTCGCCAAGTGATTCCAACAAGCTGATGTTTCCGAGCGCGACTTCTACATCACTGAAAGCGCGGATGATTGCCTGGCGATAGTCAGCTATGAGCGATTCATATGTGAGTTGTTGACGCCTGAGTCGGCGATTGCGATGGCCAGTGTCGAAGATGCGCTGCACCAAGCCGGACGTTATCGAAATACCAAGACCTCCACCGCTGACGAGTTCGACGAGGGATTCGCTACTTCGATTCACCGCAGCGGTCAGCGAAATGCTTGGAAGCAAGGCTCTGCGCGCAGCCTCGAGGTCTGCGCGAGCAATGCGAAGCGCAGCTTCGGCGCGCACCAGGTCAGGCCGCCTGTGCAGCAGTTCTGATGGAATTCCCGGAACAACCTGAGGAGTGACGAGATGCTGCAATGTTTTCGCACCAACCTCGAAAGCATTCACTGGTTTAACCATCAACACGGCGAGCGCTGACAGCGCAGCGAATTCCTCTTGTTTCAGAGCAGCGATAGTGCTTACTTGCTGTTGCACTGCGATCTGTTGTTGCAGCGCATCAATAGCAGGCACTACACCGGCATCGACTCGAGCTTCGACAATGCGCGCGATTTCCTGTGCGTTCTGCAGAGTGCGTACGCTGTTTTGCAGGTCAAGGTTTCGCGTTTCAACATGCCTGATAATGTCCGATAGCTCTTTGCTCGCGAAGCTATTCCACCAGTCCTGCTCCTGCGCTGGCCATTCGGCATCAACATTCCGGGCATTCTCATGCTGCCATGTGTCCGGCACATCTCGCTCGAACTCCGGAGTCGGAATCACCGCACAGCCTGACAACAGGCACAGGCTCACAAGTCCGACCGACACTGCACTGTGCTGCGTCACTCCATTTGCGATTGCATGTAATTCTGAATGCCGATGCGATCAAGCAACGTGATATTGGTTTCGAGCCACTCCACATGCAACTCCTCAGACGCGAGAATATTTGCATGCAGCTCGCGCGTGACATAATCGCCACAGCTTTCACAGTGCGCAATGGCCTCGCGCAAATTGGGAAGCGCTTCCATTTCGAGCCGCAAATCGCACTCGAGCATCTCGCGCACATCCTGACCGACATAGAGTTTGCCGAGGTCTTGCATATTCGGAAGACCGCCGAGAAAGAGAATCCGGTCCATGAGCATCTCCGCATGCTTCATTTCGTCCATGGATTCGGAACGTTCGTGTGCAGCGAGCTTGGACAAGCCCCAGTCTTCGTACATCTTCGCGTGCAGGAAATACTGATTGATGGCAGTGAGTTCCTGCTTCAGAATCCTGTTGAGGTGAACGATGACTTCCGTGTTGTGTGGTTTCATGTGTGTAGGCACCGTGAAGAACACCTGCATGATGCGCCATTGACACCGGCAATGTCAACAAGGAAATACACCTAACACATTGACTATTAATGCTAATTCTTATCATTTACAACATGTTTGCGAGCCAGCGAGACATGTGGACGCAGCGCGCAGCGCATCGGCAGGGGAAGTGGCTTTGCTGCTTGATGGAGCGGTTCGCCACACCTGTGGAGATGCGCCGCGCAGCGCATCGGCAGGGGAAGTGGCTTTGCTGCTGCGCCCATTGAATTACCAGACTTCGCCCCCATCTCTTCCACCCCTCCAATGGTCATAATGCGCGCATGAGCGAAGCGCAATATCTTCCCGTACTGCCACTGAAGAATACAGTGGTGTACCCGGAACTCATCATGCCGCTCTTCGTGGGTCGGCGACAATCACTGAATGCCGTCAAGGCCGCGGCGCAAAGGGAGTCTCGACTTATTTGCGTCGCCCAGCGCGATACGGAAGTCGAATCACCGACAACCGAGAATCTCTACGCCACAGGTACCATCGTGGATATCAAGCGCGTGGAACGCCAGAAACAGGGGAGCCAGGTGGTGGTTCAGGGTGTGCGCCGGTGTCACATTCTGCGCACATTGCGAACACAGCGCTTCCTGTCTGCCGAGTATGTCGAGATCGACAATGTAAGCACCAAAAATCTTGGCAAAGATGAAACGCAAGCGCTGGCGCTGTTGCGTGAAAACATCGCGATGAGCCGACAGGTCGCCGTGCTCTACGACAGCGAAAACGGCGAAGAGATGTTTGACCAGATGATCGGAGGCATCAATAACCCGGTCACGCAGATGTATCGCATCGCCTCGGTGGTGGACATGGAGGTCGAAAAGGATCAGCGGGTGCTCGAGACCGATAATGCCTTGTCGCTCGCAAAGACCATGCACGAGATTATCTCGCGGGAACTCAGCGTCACCCAACTCAGGCAGGAAATCGCTTCCCGGGCACGCTCGGACCTCGAACAGCATCAACGTGAACACTTGTTGCGCCAGCAAAAGCGCGCCATTGAAGATGCACTTGGAGAACTGGACGATGGTGACAGCGATGTCGCCGAGTTGCGTGCACAGATCGAAAAGATTGATCTCCCCGAATATGCAGCCAAGGAAGCCCAGAAGGAGCTCAAGCGTCTGGCGCGCATGTCTCCGCAAGGAGGCGACTATCAGGTCACGCGCAGCTATCTGGAGCTCATTGCCGAGCTACCCTGGGGCAAACACACAAAAGATTGTCTCGACCTGGCGCTGGTGCAGGAGGTCCTTGAAGAAGACCATTACGGGCTGGAGGACCTCAAGGAGCGCATACTCGAGAACCTCGCGGTGTTGCACCTGAACCCACGTGCCAATGCGCCCATCCTGTGTTTTGTCGGTCCACCGGGGGTGGGCAAATCCTCCCTTGGCCAATCGATTGCCCGCGCCATGTCGCGCAGCTTCGAGCGCATTAGCCTGGGTGGTATGCATGACGAGGCCGAGCTTCGTGGCCATCGACGCACCTATGTGGGTGCCATGCCCGGTCGCATCATGCAGGCAATCAATCGTGCTGGCGTGTGCAACCCGCTGCTCATGCTCGATGAGATAGACAAGCTGGGCAGAGATTTTCGCGGAGATCCGGCAGCGGCCTTGCTGGAAATTCTTGACCCGGCACAGAACAAGGACTTTCGCGATAACTACCTGAACCTCGCCTTCGATCTTTCCAAGGTGTTCTTTATTACCACGGCCAACACCACTGAAGGCATCCCCAGACCGCTGCTTGACCGCATGGAACTGCTGCAACTCTCCGGGTACAGCGACTACGAGAAGATGCACATCGCGCAGCAGTACCTGATCCCGCGGCGGCAGAAAGAAGCCGGGCTGAGAGCATCGCAGTTGCGCCTTGATGAGACGGCTCTGCACCGGGTTATCCGTCGTTATACCCGTGAAGCCGGCGTTCGTGAACTTGAACGCAGCATCGGTCAGATTGCACGCAAGCGTGCCCGCGTCATTGTGGAGCGCAAGCAACGTACCAACCGCGCGCCCCGCTTGCGTCCCATTCAGTCCAGGCATCTTGACGAACTGCTTGGGCCACCGAAGTTCCCGGACGAACAGCCACGCAAGAATTTTCTACCCGGTGTGGCAGCAGGCCTCGCCTGGACAGCCGTAGGCGGGGAAGTTTTGTATGTCGAGGCTACCACCACTGATGAGAATGGCAAGCTGACGCTGACCGGCCACCTTGGTGATGTCATGCAGGAATCAGCCAAGGCGGCACGCAGCTACGTGTGGTCAATCGCGGACAATATCTCGATAGACCGGGAACATATCAAACAAACAGGCATCCATATTCATGTGCCACAGGGCGCTGTCCCCAAGGACGGGCCCTCGGCCGGCATCACCATGGCGATGGCCATCGTCTCCGCCCTGAGCAGCAAGTCGGTTCGTGACGACACTGCCATGACCGGTGAGATTACGCTCACCGGCCTGGTGCTGCCAGTTGGCGGGATCAAGGAAAAGATTCTGGCGGCGCACAGGTCGGGAATTCGCCGATTGGTGCTACCGAGGGAAAACGAGCCGGATCTTCAGAAGCTGCCCGACAATGTGCGCAGCGAGATGAGCATAGTGCTCGCCACGCACCTTGAAGAAGTGATTCAAGCGACCATACCGGAAGGTGTGGGGGCCGCCTGATGAGTTGCTTTCGATTCCGCCTTGCGTGGTTTCGGATCGGCCTCTCGAACCAGTCCGTATAACCAGCGCTCCTCCTGCAGCCGCCTACAAGCCTCCGGGCCCGCAGTCATTCTGCAGGTAGTCGAGCATCGAGGTGTACAGCTTCAGTTGATGGTCATAAAACAATGTGTTGTAAAAATGATCAGCACCTTCAAGTTCCACGTACTTGAAAGGCTTGCCATGCCGCTCGAGTTCGTCTATGTACAAAGCGACATGATCCGGCGGTACTCGCTGATCCACGCTGCCGTGCACGAGCAGCATCGGCACATTGACCTTCTCTACCTCTTCAATGGGAGAGATGCTTTCATCCCACATGTTGAGCTGCGACACCCGCTGTGCACCACGTAATGCATAGCGGTAGTAGTTGAGCTGCAGATTGGTATCAGACACAGCCGCGCCAGCGATTACACACTGATATATCTGTGGCGTTCTCGATGCCGCTACCAATGCCGCATAGCCGCCGTAGGACCAGCCATACATGGCCATGCGATCAGGGTCGGCGAGCCCCTGCTCAACGAGATACAGGGCACCGTCATCCTTGTCGTCCTGCATCTTGTAGCCGCCTTGCCCGCCATCGATAAAGGCGGATTGATGGAACTCCATGCCATAGGAGAGCGACCCCCGATACTGCGGTTGAAGCACGAGGTAGCCGTTGTTGGCCAGCATTTGCGCCCATTCATCGTAGCTCACGTGCTCGGAAATAAATGGGCCGCCATGCGGCATGACCACCAGCGGATAGGGTGGTTCCGCGTTCGGAGTAGTGATGTAGGCAGGAATCTTGCGCCCATCGCGCGCCTCGTAGGTGATGTAACGAACATCGGCGAGTTGTTCGCTCGCAAGCAACGGTTGCTGACTCCCAATGACCTGCAGGTTTCCGTCCTTGAGCAGATAGTAGGTGCCTGGGTCGCGAGGGCCAACATTGAAGATGAGGAATGTCTGGCCATCTCGCGAGCGCCAGAAATCCAGATTGTATGAATGTTCGATGACTCGCTCCAACTGCGCCTGAATAGCCGCTTCTTCATCATCCCAGTACTCGATATAACGCTTGTCCTTGCTCCATACAACGCCGGTTTCCATCTCCGGCTTGCCCCAATAGTTGCTGTGACCGACCAGGCCGACCACGTCAACATCTTCCCGATGATAGACCGGCTCCACGAACTCCCGCGTCTTGACATTGAACAGCCACAGGCCAGATGTGTCATCCCCGTTAGTGGCGATAACGTACACAAGATCAGGGTTTTCGTCGTCAATCCCGGCGAACGAAAATTGTTCCCATTTATCTTCGTGCAGACGGTAATACTCTTCCCAGCGGTCATCTTCGGTACGGTAATACCAGATGAACTCGCCAGTACGTCGATCAAAACCTTCGGCGTGAACCGGGTTCCCGTTCGCATCAAACCTGATGTTGCCCAGATGAGGCTTGCCACGAATCAGGAGCTTCCGTGTGCCCCTCTTGATGTTGTATTCCCAGTAGGATGTCGAACGGGGGCCACCCTGCACTCTTGCGCTCGGACCATCGTCACCACCAACACCGGAAACGGCGACTATGAAGTGATTCGGCTTGCCTGGGAGAAGATTGTCGATAGTGGCCTCTCCATCCTGATCAAGATTGCGTATCTCCCGGGATTCAACATCCAGAAGAGCAAACTGAAACTCGTACACGCCCTGATTCCATCCTTCGATTTGCTTGCGCACCACCTGACGTGCAACGAAGGCTATGACCGAGTTGCTCACCCAATTGAAGCCGATGATTTCCATGGGGTCGGCGTTGACGCGGAAGGGTTCCTTCGAAAGATCAGAAGCGTCATGGACCTCCAGCACCGGGTCGCCTTCGCGTGAAGGAATCTTCAGCAGTGCCAAGCGGTCGCCTTCCGGCGACAACTCCACATTGGTGACGACATCGCGCAGCGCCCAGTATTCGAGTGGGTAGGGCTCGGGAGTCTCTGCGTGAGCGGGCACAGACAGCCCGAAGCTGAACAACGCAGCCAAAGTGAATAAATGAATCATGCGTCGAAAATTCATGGGATATCCTCTGTCACAACGGTAATTGATGCCTTCTTTTTGGGCTTCGCCAAATTCCCCGGATTGCACAAGCAACCAGCTTGAGAGGCTCATCATCCGAGCCTTGCGTCCGGAAATACAAGAAACATGACTTGGCTTACGCATGTATGCCTCGGACTATATGCATCCGGAACGCACCTGTCCACTCTCAGGGACTCTGGTCGGGTATATATCTCACAGGTAGCGATAGTCAGAGCCACATAATTTCCATCAGCACTTTTCGGCAACCCTCCAGCTGAACACCAGCGCAACCACCGGCAGGCTATTCACCACCACCCAGATTCACGCTCAGATTGAGAAACACCCGCCTCCCAACCAGATCATAGCCGACCCCAATGGGTGTATTGCTGATGGAAAAGACTTCAGTCCCATCAACGAAAGGTGGTTCAGTATCAAAGATATTCCTCACTCCAACGAGGACATCGATGAAATCTCCACCATAGAACAAGGACATACTGTGAAGCAGGTAGTCTGATGTCCAGCCGATATCCCTGCATCGCACATCATCAGGCGGACCCAGACAGGTATTTCCTATCCCTCCATCTCCCAATTGGCTCCAGTCGTCATAGGTGCCTTGGTCAACCTTCATGCCATCAATATAGTTCGTGGTCCAACTCAGCCTCCATCTTTCCCAATCAACCCGAAGGGCCGTTTGGTATTTCCAGTCCGGGTACCCCCACTCACCCTCGAATTGCTGCTCTTCCGGGGTGCCAGAAAAATCGTCAAGGGTAAATACCTGCAAAGTGCGGTTCGCGACAAGGTCGAAAACAACCTCAAATGGTTGGCCTCGAATCGTTACCACATCTTCAAAGCTCAGATTTATATCCACACCAGTGACTTCATCTGTATCCCTGTTATTGAATTGCTGATCAAGGAAAGTGATGAAAGGTTGTTCCGGGTCACTGAGGTCGCGCTCGATGTTCTGGCACCACTGGCTGTTACCGGTAATGGAGCCGTAACAGTCGTTGATCATGAACTGGCCACCAGGTTCAATTATCGTATTCCTGACTTCGATGTTGTAATAGGTGGCCCCAATGGAAAGGTCGAAGGCATTGGTGAACGGTTGATCCCAGGCAAACCCGCCAGTCCAGGAACGCGAAGTCTCTTCTTCCAGATCCAGTCTGCCAGACCGCGCCAACTCCATACTGTAGCTATTGTTTCCGTTATTGTTCGCGACCGTTGGATCCACACCGTTGGCCCTGCAATTCGCGAGCACTTCCGGCTCTCGATCGTCGCGGTCGGGGTTGTACCCACCCATCAAATCATCAATAGCTGTATCCGGAACAAAGCAGGGGTCAAACAGGGTAAGGAACCCGGTCTGATATTCAAGGAAAAGCTCACGCAGATTTGGTGCCCGGTAAGAAGTGCCATACGTGGCTCGAACAATCAGGGATGAAACCGGACGGTAGCCGAGCTTGATAGATTCGGTCCAAGCCGTCCCGTAATACTCATCATCTGTCAATCGAGTGGAGAGATTCAGCGTGAGTTCCTGCGCCAGCATCTCGCCCGCGATGACGGGAATTTCGACCTCGGCAAACGCTTCCCTGATCACCTTGTCTCCGACCGCACCACCATCAGAGAAAAACCCGAACATGAGTCCTTGTGCGGCGACATGGTCCGGGAGCGATTCGATTTCATCCTTTCGCCATTCGAATCCCACACCAACATTGATCGGCCCGTAGGGTAGTTCGAAAACCGTGCCGGTCGCAAACAGCGACGCAATAGTTTGTTCATACTCAGTCTTGAAATCCCGAGAGTCGAGCAGGTAGTCTCGTTCAGCGGTGGTGGCAAAGTCCCCCACCAAAGTATCGGTCGGGTACAAGGACGGCGCGAACCAATTGACCGGCACACATCCTGTTGCCGTATCGAACGCCAGTTCCTCTCCGGTATTATTCTCGCATGGGGTATTGGTTGTGGAATAGGTGCCGGCAGACAACTCCAGTCTGTCTTCACGAACACCAACTCGGCCGGCAGTGCCTCTTGACATGCTGTAGATCAGAGACGCATCGAAGGACCAACCGCTCACTGGACCCACATTCAGGAATGGCAGGTCGCCAGAGATACCGGCGACAGCCCGGGATTGCCACACCTCGGCACTCACCTCGGTGCGATCGCCAAGGACCGATACTATAGGTGTGGTTTCAACCGCACCTACCGGACCAGGGATGAACCCAAAAGCCGTCAGGCACCCTTCCGGGGAAAAGCCTCTGGCAGAACAAAAACCCCCGAACTGGGCTTCAAATGCCCTCAGAACGCCTGGGTTACGGTAGAAGGCACTTTGCGCTTCTCCACAATCCACCCCTCCGGCTGCTTGCGGGTTGCACAGGTTGAAGGGGTTATTGGCCGGGATGTCAGGGAATATGACGGAAGGGCCGCTCCTGTTCAGACTTTTGCGCTCCGAGTAGAGGAACTCGAAGTAAGGCGTGAGATTGAATTCCCCTTCAAGCGTGTACTCACCGTAGGCCATAGCGCTACTCTGCCGGAATTTGGGAAACAGGTATCTATTATCCTGAATACCGTGCTTGTTCGTCGAATAGTCAATGTAGCTCAGATCTGCCTCTCCGTCACCATCGGTATCCACGCCAAACCAGGCTGTCGCCGGTTCCGAGAAGCCCGGCCAACCGCCGTTGGAAGTACCCGGAGTTGCGTAAATGGAACCAGTCTGCAATCCCCCTGCTTGAAAAACCCTTGACACCAGGGACCCGCGCCCGCGCGCGCACTCGGTCGCCCTCATCCCAAGTTCACTATCAGTCAAATCCAGCGAGCGAATGACACTGTTCTCGTCAATCTCGGCATGCCTGGTGCAGCCTTCAGTCCACGGCCGGTCGCCCCACCGGACAGGCTCGTAATCCTCGTATTCAGCACCTACACCAACAAATCCACGATCAAAGTTCCGCCCCCAGGACAAACTCAGTATGTGGTTCTGGCCGTTGTCGTACTCGGGCACCTGGGAAAAAACATCGAACTCGAACCCATCAAAGTCCTTGCGCAGCAAGACATTCACGACCCCCGCCACCGCATCAGAGCCATAAACAGACGAGGCTCCGTCAAGCAAAAGCTCATATTCGGAAACAAGGGATGCGGGTATCAGATTGGAATCAGCCAGTACCGGCGCACCCTCTACTCCGGCGGGCGAGAGCCTTCTGCTGTTGAGCAGAACGAGCGTTCGTTCCGGGTCGAGTCCACGAAGGTCTATAGTGGAAGCACCTGGGCCGTTATCAAGCACGAAGCCCTGAAAAGTGAGGTCCACCTGTTGCCCGGAGGATGCGGTTGATCCCTGCAAGATGTCCGCCACATCCATCAACCCGGCTTCCCGTGATAATTGACCGCTGATAATCTGAAGCGGTGCGATGCTACTGAACGTATCCCGCTTGAGACGCGAGCCGGTAACTACGACCTCTTCAATTGCCGGGGATGCCCCCCCCTCTTGCTCGGAAGCCTCGACGGCTTCATCGGTAATTTGCTCGGTCTGCTCGTCAGATTCCGCTGACGCGTCTTGCGCCAGCGCAAGCGGCGCAATGAGCCACAACCCCAACGCTACGCAGAATCCCGCAACAAGCGCAGGAAACGCGGACGAAATACGAAAGCCATTTGGCATGAGTCTGACTGAGTTCATAGGATACATCTCCTTATCCACTTCCTTGAATCCCGTTGCATGGCGACATCAGGCAGGACGAATGCGCCAATCAACCCCTTTCACTGAACCGGCGGGAAATCCTCTTCCAAGGACACTCGCCAAGTGTTGTTATGGCTGACTGTAGCATGTTTGCAATAATCGTTCATGATGCGTGTGGGAAATCGACGCATAAAAGCGCATTCGCGACTTCCTCGTCGGTACAGCGTCAATAACAACAACAAGGCACTCCGCCCCTCAGCCACCCCAGCGCAGGAAGTTGAGGAATTCTGCGCGGGTTTTGGGGCCGTGGGTGAGGAAGCTCGGCTGCGGGTCTTGCAGATAGGTCAGCTTCTCGTCCGCAACGCGGTCCCCGGCAGTCAGGCGGCGTATTTCCTCCGCCTCGATGCCATACGGCCTGGCCGCGTTCAAACCGAACACCTTGCGACGGATTGCATCGGTAATCGCCGGATAACCGTAGCGCTCCTGGTATTCCTCGCTGATCCGGAAAGTGCGGAAGGCCTGTATCTGATCCTGAGGTGAGCCGTACCAGATGGAGTCTGTGCCCCAGAGCACATTGTTCTCGCCGCAGTAGCGCAACAACTTGCCAATCGCGTGCGCGGCGTTGTCCGGGTCGCGCATCAGGTACCGCCAGGTGCTGCCAAGTTCCGCGTACACGTTGGAATTCGGGCCCACTTCGTTGTCGATCAGCGACTGGATCAGGGTGTCGATGCCGTCACGACCGGCACCGGCAACGAATTCCTGTTCGCGCACCGAAGTTACGAAGCCCGAGTGATAGATCAGGAAGTTCATGTCCGGGTACATCCTGGCGACTATGCCAACATCCGAACACTGGCTGTGTTCATAGGAACGCGGCCCGAACGGCAAGCCCTTGTGAATACAGATGTTGCGTACGCCGAGCCGCCGCGCGCGTTCGATCATCGCCATACCGACATCGTCATGCAGGAAATAGCCGACACCGCCGGGGCCGTATTGGGTGTAGGTCTTGAACGCCGAAATGTTCCATTTCCCGGCCAGTTCGTCCATGGCTTCAAGGTCGCCGTCCTGATTCGGATTCACCCGGCCATGGATCATCAGGCGCTTGCTGCCTTCAAGCTCGGCAACGATGCGGCGCGTCTGATCGGCATCTTCAATCGTGACCGGCTCGTTTTCGCGCGTGGAGGGCACGAAGGAGAGCACCATGATGTCGGTGTCGCTGTCGAAGAACACATCCTTGATGAATTCACTCTCGTCAAGGCAATCCAGATAGGAGCGGTCGCCAGGTTCATCAGCAAGCCCACAGGCGGCTTTCGGGAGTCCCGAATAGGGCCTTGACTCCGGCGGATGCCGCCGCAACCAATCGCCAGCGGGGTTCACGTAATGACCCTGCACATCGAAAATGAACTCATCACCACCCACTTCGGCCAGGGCGGAGGCTTCATCAAGAGCGCTTTCGCTACGTAATGCAAAGACCCCGCCACGCTTGCCGGCATGAGCGTTGGCGGTGTTCATGGCCAGCAGCGTACTGGCCGCCCCGCAAGCCGAAACCAGAAAGTCGCGACGGGTTTGCCCCTTGTGTGCGGACAACTCGCCCGCCCGTTCCAGCGCCAGGCGGTTCGCCTGCGCGTTAACCGGGGAAACAGGTACCGGTTCGAACTCGCCGTTCGAAGTGGAATCGATCTTGATCGGCAGCCGTATGCCGTCCTTGTCAGACTTGTCCATGTTCTTGCCTCGTGGGTTCAGTCAGCCTTGGAAAGGCGAACCCCATCTTAGTATGTTCTGATCAAGTCCATCCGTGGACTTGATCAGATTCGCAAATCAGAAGTGCGCTACAGCGGGCACATCCATGTGCCCGCCCCTTCGGGCGGCTGCGCCGTGCATTTTTGCTGTCCTGCAAAAATGTGCTGATTTGCTCGCAGATTCAATGCCTTACGGCACTGAATCTGGCGGCACATCCGTGTGCCGCAAGGGAAACTCTGTTATTCAGAGTTTCCCTTACCGCGCAGGCAGGACGCAGGGGACACACAACGGCGCAGGGGACACACAACAAGGCGCAGGGAACACACAACGCACTCCCACACAAAGGGGACACACAACGCACTCCCGATCAACAGCGAACTGTCCTGCCCGCTCCCCTGCCCCCTCCCCTGCCCCCTCTCTGTACAATGCATCAAGGCCCGTCACTGGTTCATTCACATGCGCCTTGTTCGTCACTCGATAGCACTCGCTCTCATCGCGCTGTTGGCATCGGAAAGTACGGAGAGCCTTGCTGGCGACCATCCACCGCTGGTTCGCTGGGGAGAAGACGACACGCTGGGGGCCGTCAATCTGCTCAGCGCCGAGAAGGTGGTTGCCGCCGCATCGCTCGTGCGCCTCGGCAAGACCTACGCATTGGGCGTGGAGACCGGCCCCGAAACTCCTGCCTATCCGCCTCGCTATTACAAGCTCACCGTCACCCAGGCCGGCGACGGTACTGGCCAACCCTTTGGCAGCAATCGGGCCACCGCCAACGACGACCTGCTGGTCGCCTGGATGGGCATCGGTAGCCAGCTTGACGGACTCGGCCATCTCGGCTCCAACCACACCTATTACAACAACTTGCATGCATCCGATTTCGTCACCCCGACCGGATTGACCAAGCTCGGCACCCACGAGATACCGCCTGTCGTCACTCGTGGTGTGCTGCTCGATATGGCACGTCACTTCGGAGTGGAACGCCTTGCAGCAGGACAGGCATTCAACTCCGAGGAGATCAACGCAGCCGCCGAAGCCCAGGGCGTGCACATTGAATCAGGCGATGTCGTGCTTTTTCATACCGGCTGGCAGGCGCTTGCCGAAACTGACCCCGATGCTTTCATGGCGGGCCTGCCGGGCATTGGAGAGGAGGGCGCGCATCACCTGGCAGAGCGCGGTGTCGTCGCTGTGGGTGCGGACACCTGGGGGCTTGAAGTCGTCCCGGCAGAAGACCCGCAGAAAGCCTTCCCCGTGCATGTGGATCTCCTCAAGAACCACGGCGTGTACATCCTCGAGAACATGGCGACAGCCGAGCTGGCAGCCGATGAGGGCTGGGAGTTTCTTTTCGTGCTGGGTCAGCCGCGCTTCGTCGGCACGGTGCAGGTGGTCATCAATCCCGTCGCTATTCGATAATCAAGTTATCTCGCAGACTGTGGCAAGATAGATACCCATCGTCTGCAGACAAGGATGCGAGACAAATATGAAAGCACCTGTTCCAGCCCTGATTCAGGGTATTGACCGCAGCAAGGCGGCAGAACCACTCCTGCTTGATCGCCCGATCACGGGAGAGCGCTACTACAGCCGTGAATTCGCACAAGCCGAGTGGGAGCACATGTGGACAAAAGTATGGCTCATCGGCGGTCTTGAATCGGAAATGCCGCAGCCGGGTGACTTCATCACCTGCGAGATTGGGCGCGAATCGATTCTCATGGTACGCGGCGAGGACATGTGCATTCGCGCTTTCTACAACGTGTGTCAGCACCGTGGCAATCAACTGGTACACAGCGAGAGCGGGCACATCGAAAGTGACTTTCAATGTGCTTATCATGGCTGGCGCTACGACACCACCGGCACACTCAAGTGGGTGTACTGTGAAGAGGATTTTCCGCAAGGGAGCCCCTGCGGGAAACGCAATCTGATCGAGTTGCCCTGCGACACTTGGGCCGGATTCATCTGGTACAGCATGAATGAGCAGGTGCGCCCGCTGCATGAATACCTGCATCCAGTGGCGGAGCAGCTGGATTGCTATCGCATGGAACACATGCGGCGCACCCACTGGGTCACACTCGAGGGCAACTTCAACTGGAAGTGCGTACAGGATAATTTCAACGAGAGCTATCACCTGCCCTATGTGCATCCGCAAGCGGGCATGGCTCTGGATGAACATTACGCGAGTTGTCAGTTCGACCTCTATCCAGGTGGCCATGCGCGCATGTTCATGCCCGGAGGCGGCCCCAACCCGAGCTATCAGGGCAGCCCGGACACCGTTTTTGCCGCCTTGGGTGAAGAACTCCGATTCTGGGAGCTGGATCCCGAACCCTATCGACACAACCTGCCACAGCTCCGTTCCGCCTTGCAGGCGCAAAAACGCAAGCTGGGCGCTGCCAAGGGGTATGACTTCTCCCGCTATTCGGACGAACAGTTGACCGATCACTACCACTACACCCTGTTCCCGAACATATCCTTCAGCATGAAACCGGATGGCTGCATCTGGCTACGTGGCAATCCTCACCCCACGGACCCGGAAAAATGCCTGTTCGACATGTGGTACCTGACTCTTTTCCCCGAAGGCGCGACGGAATATTTCTCGGCATCCATGAACGACTGGGTGAGTATCGACCACCGGGCCGAACACCTCACAGGCAAGGTGGGAGAAGTGTCCTGCGGGCCGGGTATTGATCAGGATGTCACTATCTGGGGTACCCAGCAGAAGGGGCTGTGCTCACGAGGCTACCGAAACGATTACATGCCGGCACAAGAACGCAGAATTCGCTACTTTCATCAGAATCTTGACCGCTATCTGGCCGAGGACACCGGATCGTGAGCGAAACCCTGCTGGTTCCACTCGAGGACATCGACTCCCTCGCCGAGGGCGAGATGCGGCTTTACCAGGCTGGAGTCTTTGAAGTAGTGGTGTGTCGCGTACAGGGTGCGTTGTATGCGGTGGAAAACAAGTGCTCTCATCAGGCACGGCCGCTCGTACGCGGGCGGTTGCGTCAATACAGGCTCATATGTCCCGTCCACGGCGCGGCGTTCGATGTGCGCGACGGGTCGCACACATCACCCCCGGCGTTCTGTGGCATTTCGAGTTTTCCCGTGATGCATACCGAGCAGGGTGTTTGCATCGAAGTTCCGCAGGAACGGGCAAAGCCGACCGCAGACCCCTTCTCGAATCCCCAGATGATGCGAACACGCTGATACGGGACGCGCCCGCCCGGCTCTCTGGCAGGACGGCCGCCCGCTCCCGCGTCACATCTCCGCTGCACCCTGTGAACTTTGGTGCATGTGCTGCAAACCTGCCCACAACTCCGGAACTTTGTAGTAGGCTCGACATGCATGGGGAAGGAGGTATTGATCATGGGAGGGTCAATTCAGAGTTTATGTGCAAAACTCGAATGTTGCGATCGCATTTCCACAGCTGCAGTGGTCCTCAAGGAGATAGGTGAGGCTATCGGCCTGCCCTATCCCGCCACTGTCGCCGACTACTCGCAAAGCACGACACCGCGAGACGAGAATGGAGAACGATTAGCCACGCACTTCGGCTGGGAGAGCGAATTCCGGAAGGATTGGGTGGAACGCCGACTTGTGCTCGTCAGTCCTGTCGGAGCCATTTGTCGCTTGACATTGAAGCCATTCATCTGGAAAGCGGAAAAGGTGGAGGAGGTCTGTCGCGCCATGTCGCGACCAGTGGATTGGCACCTCACAACCAAACGCGGCATCTACGGAGCCTTGGCGGTGCCGGTGCATATGCCGCTATCTCGTATCGGCTCGGTACAATGGATTAGCCGCGATGAAAGGTCGGATCTGAAGAGGGCTCTGTCTGAATACGGTGCGGATTTGCGCGCAGCAGCTCATCTCTTCATGGAACTTGTACACGCTGCGCGCAGCGACATCAATATCTCCACTCGGAGCGAGCACCCTGACGAGAAAACCTTCCGTGAACTGAATTGTGTTCGACTCACGAGGAGAGAACTTGAATGCCTGCACTGGGTCGCCCTCGGCAGGACCGATGTGCAAATCGGCGAGACCATTCACCGTGTCGCTTCCACGTCCAGATTCCATGTGGAAAACGCGATAGCCAAGCTCGGCGCGAGCAATCGTACAGAAGCCGTGGCCATTGCCCTGGAACTCGGGCTCATACACGGGCACGACAACATTCACCCGGCAGAGATCGCCATACGATACGCCGGGCGGTATCAGCGCTGAGGCACCTGCCTACAACCCGAGGACACGCTTGGCAATAACATTCTTCTGGATTTCGTGCGAACCGCCGTAGATGGATGCCGCGCGCCCATTCAGATAGCGTCCCATGACACGCTCCGTTTCAGGCCTTCCCGGCCATGCCTGATTGGCACCTTCGTACAGGGAAATGTCATTGGCGCTCGGCAGCCCGTACCAGGCGATAGCCTCGACCTTGAGCATTTCGAGTTGCTGCGCTATATCGGAAGTCGAATTCTTGAGAATTGACGACCCCGCGCCAGGCGATGCCCCCTGCATGGCCGCCACCGCCATCAATTCGGTGATCATGTGCGACCTTTGCGCAATTTCGATCTCGGCAATCTTGCGCCTGAAGGTCGGCTCGTCGACAAGCCGACCGCCATCAGCGCTTTCGCGCCGTGCAATCAGCTCGAGATCAGCGAGCGAGCTGGCGAGTCGAGCCGAGGCACCGCCTCCGCCACGCTCGAACTCGAGCAGATACTTGGCGACTGTCCATCCCTCATTCTCGGGACCCACGCGGTTTGACTGGGGTACGCGCACTGCATCAAAGAACACCTGATTGACTTCGTGGTCACCAGCCAGGGTGGTGATGGGCTTGACTTCAATACCCGGTGAATCCATCTCGATCAGAAGAAAGGTAATCCCCTGCTGGGGTTTGCCGCTCGTATCGGTACGCACCAGACAGAAGATGTGATCGGCAAAGTGTGCATGAGTGGTCCATATCTTGCTGCCGTTGACCACGTAATCGTCGCCATCGGGCACAGCACTCGTCTTCAGGCTCGCCAGATCGGAACCGGAACCCGGCTCGGAATAGCCTTGGCACCAATAGTGCTCGCCACTCAGAATACGCGGCAGGTAATAGGCTTTCTGCTCGTCCGTCCCGTATCTGAACAACACCGGTGCCAGCATGGAGATGCCCATGGGAATCAATCCCGGCGCACCGGCTTTTGCACACTCCTGTCCGAATATGTATTTCTGCGTCACCGTCCACCCGGTACCGCCGTGCTCGACCGGCCATGAAGGCACCGCCCAGCCACGCGCATTGAGCACCGACTGCCATTCGAGGGCCAGATCCTTGTCTGCAAAGACAGAAGTAACCCTCGAAGCGCGATGGCGCATATCCTCGCTCAGATGCTCGCCAAGAAATTTCACGACCTCGCCGCGAAACGCTTCATCTTCTGCTCCATACTCCAGATGCATTTTTGCCAGCCCCCTGCGCCGTCGAACAACCTCAATACCCTCTATGATACGACACAGTTCTCGTAATCAGCCGGGAGATCATGCGAAAGGTCTTCAATCGTCACGGTGCCCAATGTGTTCGCGGGCTCGGGCGCTGCCCGGTCACTTGACCGGCGCGTGATTCTCGCCAACAATGCACGGCAAGCCTTGACTCCGAACAATCGATGGCAACAATCATTATCACTGCCGAAATAGACCTGCCGCCGGAACGGGTGGAGGAGGCGCTCAACGCCTGCAAGCCGCTCATTGAAGGAGCGCTGACGCAGGACGGATGCCTTGATTATGACTGGTGCCCGAATCCTCTGGTGCCAGGTCGCATCCGCGTATTCGAGCGCTGGCGCGACGAGGCGGCGCTGGCCAACCACTTCAACAATCGCTGGTATCAGGAGATGCTCGTCCTCATTGGTTCATTCGATCTGATCAATGCACAGAGCACCAAGTACCGATGCGATGCCGAGGAACCTGTGTACGACAACACACGCAGACCGCGCGCGGATTTCTTCACGCTGTCAGGATGAACCAGGCCGTGGAAACATCCGATGCCAGCATTGTCACTGAAGATCCGGAATCGGCCTTTCAGGCCAGGATTGACCGCGACCAACGCATCGAGCCGAAAGATTGGATGCCCGATGCCTATCGCAAGACGCTGATTCGCCAGATTTCCCAACATGCACACTCGGAAGTGGTCGGCATGTTGCCGGAAGGCGAATGGATCACCCGCGCACCGAGCCTGAAGCGAAAAGCCATCCTCATGGCCAAGGTGCAGGACGAGGCCGGACACGGTGCCTATCTCTACGGTGCCGCAGAAACCCTCGGTATCTCGCGTGATGCAATGATCAAGGCGCTTGTCGAAGGCAGCGCCAAGTACTCCAGTATCTTCAACTATCCGAGCCTGACCTGGGCTGATGTGGGCGCTATCGGCTGGCTCGTGGACAGTGCTGCAATCCTGAATCAGGTGCCCCTGTGCCGCTGCTCCTACGGCCCCTATGCGAGGGCCATGACGCGCATCTGCCGTGAAGAGAGCTTTCATCAGCGTCAGGGATTCGACATCATGCTGTCGCTGGTGCGTGGACATCCCGTACAGCGCAACATGGCTCAGCAGGCGCTTGATCGCTGGTGGTGGCCATCGCTCATGATGTTCGGGCCGCCGGATCAGGCATCGCCTCATACCAGGCGCTCGATGAACTGGAAGATAAAACATTTCACCAACGATGAGCTGCGTCAGAGATTTGTCGATATCACGGTTCCACAGGCGGACTATCTTGGCCTTGAAGTGCCTGACCCGGTACTCGAGTGGAATGCCGACCGGAATCACTACGAGTTTGGCGAACCAGACTGGGAGGAACTCGCGCGCGTCATTGGCGGTGAAGGTCCGTGCAATCAACAGCGTATGGAAGCCATGCGCAATCGCTATCAGGAAGGCAGCTGGGTGCGTGAGGCCGCCATGGCGTACGCGAACAGGCACAACGAGAGCAGTGAATATGTCGGACGAACCGCAACCTCTTGATGCTGGCCGAGCCTGGCCGATCTTCGAGGTATTCGTGCGAGCAAAGGCCGGGCTTGAACACAGGCATGTCGGGAGCCTGCATGCGGCAGACGCGGACATGGCGATTGAACATGCGCGCGACCTTTTCACGCGACGAATGGAGGGCGTGAGCCTGTGGGTCGTACCGGCCTCGACCATTACCGCGAGCGACCCTGATGATGCCGACCCCTTCTTCGAGCCGGCGCGAACCAAGGCGTATCGCCACCCGACTTTCTACTCGCTCCCGGATGAAGTCAGAAATCTATGATTCCTCAGCCCGAGGAGTTTCTGTTACGGCTCGCCGACACGAATCTGGTGGCGGCGCAGCGGCTTGGCGAGGTGATCGGGCACGCTCCCGAAATCGAGCAGGACATCAGCCTGACCAACATCGGCCTGGATTATCTGGAGCGCGCACGCACCCTCTACCAATATCTCGCGGCACATCACGCAGACAACCGCACGGAGGATAGCTATGCCTTCAAGCGCACACCCGCAGACTTTCGCAACCTGTGCCTGGCCGAGCTGCCGAACACGGACTTCGCGCACCTGATACTGCGCCAGTTCCTGCTTGATGCCTGGCATCTTGAACTGCTCGCTCGTCTCTCCACATCAACGCACACCCTGCTCTGCGAACACGCGCCATCCTGGCTTGACCAATCCCGTTACCACCACAGGTACACGCTCGGCTGGGTACGACGCCTGGCTGACGGCACTGTGGAGAGCCGACGGCGTATGCAGGCCGCACTGCATGAAATCTGGCCTTTTACCCGGGAAGCGCTTGAATACGATGCCGTGGAGCAGGAGGCTGAGCGTTTCGGCATCGGCAGTACCCTCGGATTGGGAGAGGCCTGGCTTGAAGATGCATCGCGGGAATTGACCAACACCGGGCTCGACCTCCCGGAACCCGATGGTTCTGCACACAAGCCACCGGTCGGCAAACAGGGACATCACACCGGATTTCTTGACGAGTTGCTCGGCGAGTTGCAGTTCATGCAGCGCCAATACCCGGATCTCGACTGGTAGCGTCCTGTCTCATGGCCCACTTTCACACCCTGGAGATCGTGCGCCATGAAGCGATTGCGCAGGACGCGGTGGCAATCCATCTGCGTGTGCCCGACGCGACAGCCGCAGAGTTTATCGCCGAGCCGGGACAACACATCGTGCTGCGTACGCTCATCGGCGGCGAGGAGCACAGGCGTACCTACTCGCTCACCGCACACGGAAAGGAGCGCCTGTTGTGCATCGCCGTGCGCATTCACGAACAGGGCGTGTTCTCGAAGTTTCTGGCGCGAGACTGCCGAGTCGGGGACGCGCTCGAATGCCTGTCGCCCAAGGGCAACCTGTACCGGGAGTTCGAACAAACCGGCGCACATCACTATGTGGCCTTTGCTGCAGGTTGCGGGATCACGCCCATCTTCTCGCTCGTCTCTCACCTGCTCGACAATCAGCCGGATGCCAGCTTCACCCTTGCCTACGGCAACAGAAGCGGGGTGCGCGCCATGTTGCTTGATGATCTTTTCGCACTGAAGAACCGGTATCCGGAGCGATTTGCGCTCCACCTCCTGATGAGCCGGGAAACAGGCGAAATCGAACTCTTCAACGGTCGCATCGATGCCCGCTGGGTGGAGCGCACCGCCAACAAGCTCTTCCCGCTTGATGCAGCCGCCTACTACCTGTGTGGACCGGGAAGCATGATCCCGCAGGTACGTGAGACTCTGATCGCTCTCGGCGTGGTGCCCACACACATTCACGCCGAACATTTTTCCGCAGACACCGCCTCGGAGGCCGCATCCACGGCCTCGGGCAACATGGAGTCTGCGCCAGATCGGATCGAGACACAGATCGAGGTACAGATCATCGAATCTGGCAGGAGACGGCGATTCCTGATGGATTCAGGGAACCAAACGATTCTCGAAGCGGGCCTGGAATCCGGCCTCGAGCTTCCTTATGCCTGCATGGGTGGGGTGTGCTGCACCTGTCGGGCACAGCTCGTGGCCGGGCAGGTGGACATGCTGGAAAACTACGCGCTCGAGCCGGATGAGGTGGAAGCAGGGGCTATCCTGCTGTGCCAGAGTCTTCCGCTCAGCGATCGGATCGTCATCAGCTACGACGAACCCTGACGGAAACCCGCTGTCCTGTCAGGCGATTTGTGCGTAGGCCGATATGATCCGGTCGATCTCATCGTGACTGTGCGCCGCCGACAAGCTGCATCGAAGCAGCGAATACTTGCCGGGTGTGGCCGGCGGCACCACCAGATTCACATATACGCCCGAGTCCAGCAGTGTGCGCCAGGCATCAAGCGCATCCTGAGCATGTTCGAATCGTGCTGCCACCACAGGGCCAGCGACAGGCCCCAAAGCGAACCCAAGCGCGTCCAGCCCGGCATGGACGCGTTCATAGTTCGCTCTCAATTGCTGGCGCAATTCCGGGCGGCGACGCATCACTGCGAGCGCCGCGCGCACAGTGGCAATGGATGTCGGCGTGGAAGAAGCGGTAAACATGTAGGCACGCATGGAATGGCGCACAGCCTGCAAATCCTCATGATCGCTGACACAGTAGCCGCCGACGCTTCCCAAACTCTTGCTGAAGGTGCCCAGCACGAAATCCACATGCTGAAGGCACCCTTCCTGTTCGGCCAGGCCAAGCCCGGTCTCACCCAGGATGCCAAAAGAATGTGCCTCATCGATCATCAGATACGCGCCAAACTCGCGCTTCACATCCACGATGTCCCGAATCGGGGCCTGATCACCGAGCATCGAGAAAATCCCCTCGGTGATGATGAGCAGATTGTTCGCCCTGGGCTCGAGACGTCTGACCCGCTTTGCCAGATCAGCGGCATCGTTGTGCTTGAATCGGTGCACATCAGCGCCACTCATTTTCACACCGTCGTAGATGCTGGCATGCGAATCGGCATCCATGATGATGACATCGCCACGCTCCACAAGCGTGGATATAACGCCCAGATTGGCCTGATATCCGGTCGTGAAGACAATGGCAGAACGCATGCCGAAAGCCTGCGCCATCTCTGCCTCGAGCGCTTGATGACCGGCGTAGCTGCCATTGGCCAGCCGCGAGCCGGTGGTACCGGTACCGAACTCGGCGAGTGATCTCTGGCCGGCTTCAATGCACTCCGGGTCGTAGGTAAGTCCGAGATAATTGTTTGTGCCGGCCAGAATAACCTGACGACCATCAATGATGCCTTGTGTAGCCGACAGCACCCGATCGACTGGCGTACCGACCGGCGGTACACCATCTCCGGTCAATTCGTCGTACAACGCTCCGACCGCACGGAACTTGTCAAACAGACTCATTGTGCAGCCTTCACCACCACTTCGGTCAGATCCTTGACCGTCTTCACCTCGGCCAGCTCATTGATCGGCAATGCAATGTCCAGAGTGTCCTCGAGGGTTTCGATCAGCTCCATCACATCGAGCGAGGTGAATCCGAGATCCTCCAGCAAGTCTGTTGATTCCGAGACCTCAGGCCTCTTATTGTGGGCGAGGCAGTAGCTCTGCACGAGCTCCAGCACCTTCGCTTGACAGGAATTCTTATCGAGCATGACACGCATAGTACGACAAACCGGAGGGATATCCGAGAACCTTTGGGTGGTATTGTCCTATCGGGCCGGCGAGAACGCACAAATCCTCGGTCTTGCCGAGGCTTTGGGAAGACCCTTTGAAATCAAGCGTCTGAGTTACACCGTGCGGGGCGTGGCGGGAAACCTGACGCGCCGCGTCGGTGTCTTCGGGGTTGACCGGGCACGCTCGAGCGCGCTGGTGCCACCCTGGCCACAGCTGATCATATCGGCCGGGCTGCGCAATGAACCAGTCTGTCGCTGGATACAACGCCAGTCCGGTGGCCGCACCAAACTGGTGTTTCTCGGCCGCACCTGGGCGCGGAGAAGCGAGTTCGATCTGGTGATCACCACACCGCAATACCGCCTTCCGGAAGAGGCGCATGTGTTGCACAACCTCGGAACACTGCACAACCTGAACCAGAAGCGCCTTGCGGACGAGGCCGCGCTCTGGGAGGGGCGCCTGAATCCCGAGGGCGGTCCGTGTATCGCACTCCTGCTCGGTGGACGCAGCGGACCCTACACCCTTGGCACACATGCCGTCAGGCGGCTCGCACACCTCGCTGATGCACGTGCTGCGGCTCTGGGAGCACATCTGCTGGTGACTTCGAGTTCACGTACGCCCGGCAGGGCGCTGGAAAAATTGGCAGCCTTGCTTGGCTCTCGTGCACATATCTTCCGCTTCGGATCGGGCGAGAACCCCTACCTCGGTATGCTCGCGCTTGCTCGGGAGATCATCGTCACCGGCGATTCAATCGCCATGCTGAGTGAGGCGGTGGCGACCGGCAAGCCGGTGTGGATATTTGACCTCGGGGTCGGCGCATGGAGGATGAACAGTACGCAGGTTGAGGGCACACGAGTTGGGGGCCGCCTTGACCGCAGTCTGCACACCGAACTCTACAAGCTGCTCATGCGTTTCGGCCCCAGACACCTCGGCAGAGATCTGCGGCTCGTACACAGGCAGTTCGTTGCTGCCGGGCTCGCAGCCTGGCTCAGTGAAGGGGCGATGCCTGCCCCGGGCGGGCACACCGGAGACCTCGAGCGTGCTCTGGCGCGTGTCCGTATGCTGCTTGATGAGGACGAGAAGTAGATCGTCACCCGCGGATACTTGTGTGCCCATGTGGTGTGTGCCCCCGTCAGGTGTGTGTCCCCGAACTGTGGAGCCCACCATCGCAAGCGCAGGCATCACCGCCTGGCGAAGCCGGAGATAGCTCAGTCGAGTCGCCTCAGACGACGCTCTTCAATGCGATACGTGCAATCCGCCATGGCTGCCAACTGGCTGTGATGAAACACGGCGAGAATCGCCATATCCTGCTTCAGGACCTGCAGGGTCTGGCCTATTTCACGTTCACTGTCGGGGTCGAGTCCACTGGTCGCTTCATCCAGAACAAGCAGCCGCGGCTTGTGCAGCAGCGCCCGCGCAATCATCAGCCGCTGCCTTTGCCCTCCGGACAGACGCGCACCCCGCTCACCTACAGAGCTGTCAATACCCTCGGGCATGGCGGCTACCACTTCGAGCAGTCCGGCAGCCTGCAATGCGGCCTCGACCTCGCCGCCGGAAATCCGGTCATCTCCAAGCGTCACGTTATGGCGCACCGAATCATTCAGGATGAGATGTTCCTGCGGTACGTAGCCAATTCGCGAGCGCCAGCGTGCGAGGTCCACCTTCTCGAGCGGCATGTCGTCAAGCAGCACACTTCCCGCATCAGGCTTCAGAAGCCCGGTAATGCAATTCACGATGCTGCTTTTGCCGGATCCGGATGGCCCCATCAGGGCGGTCATGGTACCCACCGGGATATCCATGGAGACATCTTCCAGCAGGGACAAGTCGCCGAAACCGAGTTGTAGCGAACGAAGGCGTACCGCCTGCTCAACCACTGGCGCGCTACCACCGGTCCAGGATTCACGTTCGGCACGAGCCGCCTTGATACTCGTCTGCAAGGACCAGTAGGCGCTACTGCAGGCCATCATCTTCTGATACTGCTTCTGCGCCTTGCCAAGGCTCACCATCACCCGCAGCAACATGATGGTCAGCGTGGTCACTGCGGCGGTGGACATGCCAAAAACGCTGAAGGCAACAAACAAGCCGAATGCGACGACCAGTACATACAGGGGTTCCTGAGCCGCACTCAAGGCGGCATTGCTCCAGACTTCACGTCGCAATGCACGATTCAACCCCTGAGTCGAAGCAACCAATACCGAGCCAGCCAGGGATTCGCGTGCGGAAACCTTGAACAGCTTCACCGCTTGCAGCGTATCCGTCAGGCGCGTAATCAAGGTGCTGTAGAGTTTGGTTTGGCTCTTGCCAGCGCGACGCGCCATACGCACCAGGCCATGCATGGCGAATGCGATACACAAGCTCCCGAACACCGCATACAGGGTAGCTGGCCAGGACACCAGCAGCGCGGCGCCTATATACACGAGCGCCATCATCAGCAATGACAGCGTCGTCATACCGTACATGTAGCCAGTTGCCGCACGCATGGCTTCGGTCGCCATGGCGTTGGCCAGACTGCCTATCGGCTGGTTCACGAAGTATCGCCACCTCGATCCAAGCACGGCCTGCAGGAGTTCCAGGCGCAGGTCAGTCGTGAGCCGCGCCGCTACATCGCCAATGCGTTTGTTGGCGATGAGCACCAGCAGGCTCTTCAACAGAATTCCGACTACAACGAGACACAGGACAGTGACCAGATTCGCGCTCAACCCCAGCCATTCGATCAGGTTGGACAGGGCGCTCGAAAGCGCATCCCCTGCCATGTTCGTCGCGTTGCTACCGGCACCTGCCTCGGCCTCGGCCAGATGCAGGATCGGCAAGACAAGCGCAGCACTCATGCCCTCTGCCACGCTTGCCAGCAAGAGCGCCGGTACAAGCACCAGAGTCTGCGTTGGATAGGCGCGCATAAACGCGATCAGAAGACGCATCGAAACTCCCGCTTACACGCGATGCCCGAGGGAACGAATGCCCAATCCTGCTGCACCGCCAACCAGTACGGTCGGCAGAGCAGCAGACACAAGCGTGGGAAGATCGATCAACAAGGCACCGGATGCCATGAAGTTGCCGAGTAACCAGGCACCTATACCGACCCCGGAACCAATTGCGAGGCGCAATCCGAACCCACCTGTGCGCAAGTCGCCATAGACTATCGGCACCGTCAACAACCCCATGGCGAGCACTGCAAGGGGCGCAATGAGCCGCTGCCAGAAAAGCAGCCGCGCATCATCAGCCGGTAGATTATCAACTCTCAAGGCGGCTACGCGCGCGCTTAACTGTGAGAGGCTCAAAGAGGCAAGTGGCAAAGGCTGAATGCGCCCGGGCGCATCCGCCCGTACCGATTCGGAAGCGGTGCCGGACTGTGCGGTCGTGGCCGAAGGCGGTGTCCATTCGCGAACAGCCTGGTAACTGACCGATACATGTGTGTCCCCGGAACTGCGGTGTGTGTCCCCGAAACTGTGCCTCTCTACGTCATACAGCAGCCAACGACCGGACTCCATGATTTCTGCCCGCTCCGCACGCTGATACGCCCTCAACGGGCCCGAAGGATGAAACTCCAGGACAAGTACAGATTCCGGGTCTTTGCCCGCACCAAGCCGATCTGCCTTCAAATACCAATGGTCACCGCGAACCCAGAACCCCCCTCCTTGCAGAAGCTCTGCTCGCCCCGACTTCAGGAGCATTCGCTGCAACTCCGCTTGCTTGTACAGAGGCGGCGCTACCCACTGCGCCAGGACAAGTGCCAACAAGCCGAGGAGTGCAGCAGCCAGGGCCGATGCGCGCACCGCATGCATGATGGACAGACCGGAGGTGCTCATGATGATCATCTCGTGACGCCGTGCAAGGTTTGCCAGCGCCAACAGACCACCGAAAAACGCGACGAACGGCAGTAGCTCCAGCAGCCTGCTGAAGCCTGTCATACCGACATACCAGCCGGCATGGTGCAGGCGATAGTTGCCCTCTCCGAGGTTGTCTATCTCACGCACCAGCCCGAAGATCAGGAACAGGGCGGTCAGCGACAGGGCCGCAATGACATAGCCCTTGCCAACTTCCATCAGCAGATATCTCGTCAGCAAGCGCATTCCTGTGCTACCTCGGCACCGTCCTTCTCGAGAGTAAAACCAGGGTCAGGAGCAGCATGCCATGCACCCACCAGATGCCCGGGAAAGCACCGACCAACCCACTCTCCACCCAGCCTTTGGCAATAACCACGAGATTGAAAACGACTGTATAGGCCAGAATGGCAATAACCATATGGCGAAAACGACTTTGCCGAGGAGCACTTCTCGCCAGTGGCACTGCGATCAATCCCAACAGAAACGCAAGCAGCGGCAATGACAGACGCCACTGCAGCTCGGCAATTTCCTTCGAGTTGGCAGACGCGAGCAGTTGCTCGGTTGGTTTGGCGCGCCGATTGCTGTCACCTGACATATCGCGGACATCTTCAGAGACTGATTCAAGCTCGAACTCCAGACGCTCGTAGGTGTATTCATGATCAGAGTTCTCGCCGAGTTTGTAGGCATAGCCGTCGGTGAGCTCGATACGCCGTGTGCCATCATCAGATGAACTGATGAGACGACCAGTGGCTGCGCGTATAACCCGAGATCCATCGCTGCCTTCGCCTTGCACGAAAACATCTCGCATCACGTCTCCCTCGACGGCCCCGACACTGAGCGTGAAATCGGACGGCCCAAAGGGATAGAAGCGACCGGGCACGAGATTGCCCGGTTGGATGCGTTGCGAGGACTCCGCTTCGAGCGCATGGCTGATCTCGTACGCGACAGGTCGCACACTCAGTGTCAGTATGGCCACCAGAATCGCCATGGGCACCAGGAGCTGGCAGAGAGCGGCGGCTGTGCGCGCCTCACTCCACCCGGATGCGAAGAGCACCAGCATTTCCGAATTCCGGTACATGCGTCCAAGCCCGTCGACAACTCCGAAATACATCGCGCTTGGAATCACCACCTCACAGGCAATCAAGGTTTGTACGAGAAGCAGTTGCGGCAGGGAGGATGCGGACAGGAGCCGGGCTACGGCATCATTCAGGAGATCCGCCATGGCGAAGATCACAAACAGCGAAATGAGCAGCAGCAAGGCAACCAGAATTGGCCTCAAAACCGATTGATGCAGGTAGCGGTTGGTAATCACCAGCCTGGAGAGATTCGAGCGCACCGGCATTGTAGCCTTGGAGGGCGATAATGAATCCTGTATCGTCGGGCTTTTACCGCCAGCCAGAAAAATTTCCGGGCAACGCGAAAAAGTGAGCCCCTCCGATGCCTTTCTCTGGTCCCTGATTGGGACCAAGGCCGGAGACAACGGGCAGATGCGCACTCTGGCGGATGCTCTTGGCTTCCCGGCCCGGGAAATCCGCATGCGCTATTCGCGCTGGGAACTGCCAGTGACGCTCGCCGCAAGACACAGCTTGCTCGGAGTGCACGAAACAACGCGACATGTCTTCAAACCGCCCTGGCCAGGATTGCTGCTGACAGCCGGACGAAGAAACGAAGCCGCAGCACTATGGGTCGCCCGCGCCTCCCAAGGCACCACCAGAGTAGTTCATCTGGGGCGACCCTGGCATCATCCGAAACATTTCGATCTGATCATCAGCACTTCCCAGTATCTGGTTCCGCCAGCGGACAATGTCATTACTCTTGATTTACCGCTCAGCGCTGCCACAACCTGCAGGGGGGATGCGCGGCGTTTCGAGCACCTCCCGCGACCACACATCGTGCTGCTCATCGGTGGACACAGCGGTGCCCTGACCCTGCATGATGCAATGGCGAAAGCGCTTGCAACGCAGGTCAATGCGCTTGCCGACAAGCTCGAAGGGAGCCTGTTGGCTTCAACGAGTGCACGTACGCCAGCTTGCGCCGCGAGACACCTGCAAGGCCTTGCAGCACGGAAATATCTGTGGTGCTGGGGCGGCCCGGACAACCCCTATCAGGATTTGCTCGCGAGTGCAGATGCCGTGGTAGTTACCAGTGACAGCGCGTCCATGTTTGCAGATGCCCTGACAACCGGGAAACCGGTTCTTCTGTTCAACTTGCGGGACACCACATGGTGGCGGCACTCGGCAAACTATCGCATCAACGCACTGGTGCACAGACTTGCGATGCGCCTCGCCCCGGAGCGCTTGCGACGCGACCTCGGGCGCACACACGAGCACATGGTGTCGGCGGGTCACGCTGTGTGGTTTGGGCCGCAAATAACCGACTTGCCGCACACCAGACAGTTTGTAAATCGTGATCTCGACCGCGCCCTGAAGGCGGTGCGCGCACTCGTTCAACCAGGACCACGACCCGGCTCGAGTCACCAATAATGCATCTGTGCATTGCTACAATTCGCACCTTTCACAAAGGATGCGGGCGGCATGAAATCTCCAGTCGTTGTCTCGGTCACCGGTGCGGCAGGTCAAATCGGCTATGCACTCGTATTTCGTATTGCATCGGGACAGCTCCTGGGACCTGACCAACCCGTCATTCTCAAACTTCTGGAGATCACCCCGGCGCTCGGCGCACTTGATGGCGTGGTGATGGAACTCCATGATTGCGCGTTCGAGTTGCTGCACGATGTGCAGGCAACCGACGATCCGGTGGTCGCTTTCGGGGATGCCGAAGTAGTCATGCTGGTGGGCTCGAGGCCTCGCAGCGCTGGCATGGAGCGCAAGGATTTGCTGGAGGCGAATGCCGCCATATTCTCGCTACAGGGCCGGGCTCTGGATGCAGCCGCATCGAGAAATGTGCGTGTGCTCACCGTCGGCAATCCGGCAAACACCAATTGTCTGATTGCACAACACAATGCGCCCGGCCTCGATACTCGCCACTTCAGCGCCATGACCCGACTCGACCACAACCGCGCCAAAGCGCAACTCGCAGCGCACACCGGCACGGCGGTGCGTCACATCGAGCGCCTGTGCATCTGGGGAAATCACTCCTCCACCCAGTACCCGGACATAACCAATGCGCGTATCGACGGGGTTGCGGCGACGAGCCTCGTGGATGTCGAATGGAGCGCACAGACCTTTATTCCTTCAGTGCAGCAGCGTGGCGCTGCCATCATCAAGGCGCGCGGGGCTTCATCAGCAGCCTCCGCAGCCAACGCTGCGGTGGAACACATGCGTGACTGGATGCTCGGCAACCAGCGTCAGGATGTGGTCAGTATGGCAATACGGTCAGACGGAAGCCACGACATACAGGAGGGTTTGATCTTCTCCTTTCCCTGTCACACCGAGGCAGGTGACTGGCAGATCGAGCAGTCGTGGGAGATTGGCGACGAGAGCCGACAACGCCTGCTCACCACTGAAGCGGAGTTAATCGAGGAACGCGACGCGGTGCGGCACTTGCTGCCTTGATCCGCCGTACGGACTTGGCGTTTGATTGAAGTGGTGAGCCTATATGCCTACGGGATTATGCCTACGGGGACACCTGATACCCATGTGTGGCCCCACCAGAGGCCGACATAGGCGATCAAGGCAAGAATCGGAGTCAGCCACCCGATTTCTGCAGTTTTCAGGGATTGCCGTCCACTGATGATGGCTGCGAAGGGTGTAATGGAAGTGGCATCCCGAAAAGACTCCCAGCGCTCGCCAAAAACACCTCGTTTCAATCACCTACTCGTAACTTCGGAATCGCCCTGGTGAACGCGCACACCGGGAGCCTTGTCCAATGCAAAGTGAGCCTGAACTGGATGTGTCGGGGATCATCAGGAGATGATCGTGACACTTCAAAGCGAGCACATTCGCACTATCGAGCAGGTCGCCGTGTTTGTCGAGGCGAGCGAGCCTGTGACCTTTCAACCCTTGGACCGCGCGGGCGCTTATGCCTTCGTGTCGAAGACGCTGGTACGTCTTGCCTATTGGGGCTTGGACAAGCCGTCAAAGACGCTGGTGAAGCGCTACCTGGCCAAGACCACAGGGTACTCGCGCGCCCAGCTCACGCGACTCATCCGCCAGCACCGCGAGAAGGCCAAGGTGGTCGACCGCCGCGACGGGAACCAGGGTCGGCCCTTCAACCGCGTGTACACGCCGACCGACATTCGCCTGCTCGCTCGTGTGGATGCCGACCTCGGCCAGATGTCTGGGCTGGCGACGCGGGTCGTTCTCCAACGCGAGCACCGGGTATTCGGCGACCGGCGCTTCGAGCGGTTGGCGCAACTCTCGGCGAGTCACTTGTACAACCTGCGGCGCTCCCGGACCTACCGTACGCACCGCACGGTCTTCAATGGGACCAAGGCGGCGAAGGTGGCGGTGGGCGAACGCAGGGCACCGCAGCCAACGGGTCGGCCCGGCTTCCTGCGCGTCGACACCGTTCACCAGGGCGACCGCAACGGTGCCAAGGGCGTGTATTTGATCAACCTCGTCGATCAAGTGACGCAATACGAGTTCATCGGGGCTGTCGAGGCGATCTCCGAACGCTTTCTGGTACCGGTTCTGGAGGGTCTATTGGGGCTTTTTCCCTTTGTCGTCACCGGCTTTCACGCCGACAACGGCTCCGAGTACATCAATCACACGGTTGCGGCGCTCCACCGACAACGCGCTCGTCGAGGGGAAGAACGCCAACGTCATACGACGC
This sequence comes from Pseudomonadales bacterium, assembly GCA_965199815.1. Classification (GTDB taxonomy): domain Bacteria; phylum Pseudomonadota; class Gammaproteobacteria; order Pseudomonadales; family Azotimanducaceae; genus Azotimanducus. Next base: position 107,333 of record CBDATE010000034.1, on the reverse strand, counting down.
TTTCTGGGTCACGACCACATCCCACGCCACTGCGCCACGCTGGTCGACACCTTCACCCAGAAGTGTCTGTCACCGTATCTCAACTACCATCGACCCTGCCTGTTCGCCACCGAAAGGAAAGCCGCCAACGGTCGCATCCGGCGGGTGTACCGGCCCGCCGATGTCAGAACCCCGTACGCCAAGCTGCGCTCCCTGCCCGATGCCGAAGCCTGTCTCAAGCACGGCATCACCTTCGCAGAACTCAATGCACTGGCCCACGACCAGAGCGACCTGCAAGCGGCCAGGGCCCTCAATGCCGAACGCGCCCGCCTGTTCCGGGTCATCGCCAACGCACAAACTCAAGTGGCCTGAATGACCGCTCTGTACCCTGTCCGAAGTCGATGTTCCGCCGCCTGCCTGCAGGCAGGCGGCGGAACACCGACCCAGAAACACCATCCTTCGCCAACTTCAGTCCGCATCGCCCAAAGAACCCAATTCAGAGACCAAACCAACCCCCCAATAACATGCCCTGGCCACCAGATCAGCCAACGAGTTCAGGCTTATTTTCTAATTGGAATATGCTGGTTGACGCAGACTGTACTAGTCCAAACAGATGTGAGACTACCGGAGCCTGGGTAAGGGTTGATTGATTTCTTTCAGGGAGTGCCCTGGGAACTGGCAGTTGTACGCCGGTCATTCATGGCCGGAAGTTCGCTTCCGGCCATGACCAGCCTCTGCGCTGCGGGGGGCGGCGTGTCATCCGCAGGATCGAAGCGGAGCGGAGAACCCGCGCAGCGGGTTGACTCGCCGCCCCCCGCAGCGTTCCCGGCAACAGGAACTCCTTCCTGACTTCACACAGCCCCTCGGCAAGAGTACCCGGCCCAAGTCCATCACTCTGCGTCACCTGATTCTCGAGCCCTGACCCACACCACACCTCATCTCGAACCGGGAGGACACCTTGAACGATCCTGTCCAATAAGGGGCGATCATCCGCGATTCATCTGCGCCGGTACCCCCGGATGCCACGCACACGCAGCATCCGGGCGGCGGTTCGGATACCCTGACTTCTTTTTTACAACCGAAAGGGTACCGAACGATGCAATTTTACTCCAAGAGACACATCTCCTACCGCGCCATCCAGGTTGACGAAGTCACGCCCCCGGATGCGTTCGACCGACTCCGGAAAATCAAGATGTACCTCCGATTGCGCTCCGAAGGCTGCTCCGAGGCCACCGCACTTGATGCTATCGGCTGGTCAAGGGCAACTCTCTACCGCTGGAAGAAACGCTACCAGGATGGCGGAGTCCGCGCGCTCGCCGCAAAGAGCAGGAAGCCGCGCTCGTCCCGGGGACACGAATGGACACGCGATACCGCCTGGGCAGTCTGGAACATGTGTCGCAAGTTCCCCCTTATGTAAGAAAAGTCTATGGGAAAGGCCAGGCTGCACATCATGCTCGCCCGTCAAGGCACCCTCCTGAGCGAGTCCACTATCGGGCGCATCTTGGAGAAAGGCATTGCACTCGGTCATATACGCCCCTGCGCCTTCCTCCGCGGTCGTACCAAACCCAAGAAGCGACGCAACTTCGCCCACGGCCACGCCAAACGCCTCCCCTCCGGTATGCGCTCATCCACACCCGGCCAACTCGTCCAGGTCGACCACATGTCCATCTCCCGCGACGGCAAAACACTCAAGGAGTTCCGCGCCGTCTGCCCAAGTACCAAGATCATGTTCTGCCGCGTCTTCACGTGCGCCACCGCTTACAACGCTTGCCGCTTCCTCAACGCCCTGCTCAATGACTACTCGTGGATCAAATCCCTTCAGGTCGATGGCGGCTCCGAGTTCATGGCCGAGTTCGAACGAGCCTGCCAACACAACAAACTCCCGCTCTTCGTCCTCCCGCCACGGTGCCCTGAACTCAACGGCTGTGTCGAACGCGCCAACGACACTTCTCGTATCGAATTCTGGGGCGGATTCGGCGGCGAACTCACCGTCGCCGAAGTCGCCCCTGCGCTCGCCAAGTACCAATACTTCTACAACAACATCCGACCTCATATGGCCCTCGACTGGAAAACCCCCGTCGAGTATCTTTCCTCCTTTCCCTCGCTCGCCTCTCAGTCTCAGATCTAGTGAACGAGCACACAGACTTGAAACTATAGTACTTTCCCCGAATCTGATACGTGAAGGATATCCAATGGTCACAAGAATTATCAGTTCCTTCTCTCAGGTAGAGCAACCCACAAGAGCACCCAAACTTGCTGACTTTGGTGCCACGCGAACTCTCTGCATCTTGTTATTACTGGCTTCACTGAGTGTGCCTTTCGGAAACCGAGCGAGTGCTGATACTTGCGAAGGTTCCAAAGTACCTTGTACTGAAGTCTATGCCAGGAGAATCAGCGGGTCCGATATGGAGGCAATTAGTGAGTTCTCGAGAGCAATGCGTGCTGCAGCGATTACGAGGGGGTTGATAGATGAAATCAATCGTCTCGAAAGTGAGAACGCTCGTCTCAGGGAATTAGTTGATGAGCAGGAGAAGATTAATGTGTGTACCACAGCCATACGAGTTGCTGTGTTGGCAGGGTCATTCACAATACCGGGGCTTGGAGCACGTCTGATGGCTTCGGGGGCGAAGATCGTGCAGGTTTCGGTACAAGCCTATAACAAGGCGAAAAAAACTCATAAATTAAAGTTGTTCATTGAGAAGCCAGTGGTCAGAGGTGGAGTAGTTGTCGGTGTTGTTGGCGCGTCAGAGTATTATGATGTGCCAGAACAGCTTTGCGATTTTGTTCTCAACTAAGGAAATAATCGTGACGGACTATCCGGTGAAATTACAATGGATGCTTAGAGTCTCCATGGGTATCAGTTTCGCGACCGGTATATGCGCTGAAATTTTCTGCTTTAGTTACTTTTTCTCTCTTCTCGAGACAGGCACTCCTTGGTGGGTAGTCCTCATTCTCCTACTCCTGAGCACTGCTGTTATGCCCATGGTTGCCATACTGCTTCATGACCACATATCAGAGCCGTATCTGGTCAGCAAATACCACAAACACGATGATGATACGCATAGCATCTCGGGAGATACGACATAACCTCCACAGGGTTCTGCCAATAGCTGCCACTGCCATGCAGCTTCAGTTTGCCGGGTAGTCTGAACGCCAACCGCCACCAATTGATTGATACACCCGAATAATGGCATTGAGGTGTGCAAGCTTGTTGCCAAGCACCGAGTCACGTGTGCTGTACAGCAGATTTTGAGCGTATAGAACACTCTGATAATCATCGACACCTTCTCGGTAACGGACCTCCGCGATACGCAGGGATTCGGTGGCCCGGGCAAGGTCTTCAAGGGCTGTCTCGCCAAGTGATTCCAACAAGCTGATGTTTCCGAGCGCGACTTCTACATCACTGAAAGCGCGGATGATTGCCTGGCGATAGTCAGCTATGAGCGATTCATATGTGAGTTGTTGATGCCTGAGTCGGCGATTGCGATGGCCAGTGTCGAAGATGCGCTGCACCAAGCCGGACGTTATCGAAATACCAAGACCTCCACCGCTGACGAGTTCGACGAGGGATTCGCTACTTCGATTCACCGCAGCGGTCAGCGAAATGCTTGGAAGCAAGGCTCTGCGCGCAGCCTCGAGGTCTGCGCGAGCAATGCGAAGCGCAGCTTCGGCGCGCACCAGATCAGGCCGCCTGTGCAACAGTTCTGATGGAATTCCCGGAACAACCTGAGGAGTGGCGAGATGCTGCAACGTTTTCGCACCAACCTCGAAAGCATTCACTGGTTTAACCATCAACACGGCGAGCGCTGACAGCGCAGCGAATTCCTCTTGTTTCAGAGCAGCGATAGTGCTTACTTGCTGTTGCACTGCGATCTGTTGTTGCAGCGCATCAATAGCAGGCACTACACCGGCATCGACTCGAGCTTCGACAATGCGCGCGATTTCCTGTGCGTTTTGCAGATTGAGCGTTGCGGCCTCGATGCGGTCACGCAAGAACAGGATACGAAAGTAGGTTGATGCGGCAGTGCCATGGATATTGAGACGTAAATCAGCAGCTTGAGCCAGACTTGATTGATAGCTGGCCAGGGACGCTTCGTAGCGCACCGGCCTGCTCAAAATGTCGGTGTAGGAAACAGTCAACGACATATCGAGAGACTCCGAGCTGCTGCTTGCGTAGCCGCCATCAGGTGGTTCGGAGCCGATGTATCCCAAAGAGCCACCAAGATTCAGAATAGGCGACGGGAACAAATCGAATCCGGCATCTTCAAGCAAGAGTTGTGCGTTCTGCAGAGTGCGTACGCTGTTTTGCAGGTCAAGGTTTCGCGTTTCAACATGCCTGATAATGTCCGATAACTCTTGGCTCGCGAAGCTATTCCACCAGTCCTGCGCTGGCCATTCGGCATCAACATTCCGGGCATTCTCATGCTGCCATGTGTCCGGCACATCTCGCTCGAACTCCGGAGTCGGAATTACCGCACAGCCTGACAACAGGCACAGGCTCACAAGTCCGACCGACACTGCACAATATTTCAGTGCCAGCTTCATCAGGTTGCCAGTCGCCTGCCTTGATTTCGCGCGAGCCAACGGCACATGACCGAAATCCTTGTCCGTATATACCCACATGGCATCAGTTCGCCAAACTCTCTGCATGCAGTGCATGCAGATCATATCGTGACCAAGGCAGTGGCCGGTTCAAGTCGACTCGCGCGCCAGGCGGGTGCAAATCCAAATATCAGACCAGCCGCTGTCGCCACGGCAAGCGCCCACCCGATTGACTTCAAGGTCAATCGGACTGGAAAACCCAAAGCGGTCAAGATATCCACGGTGAAAAATGCCAGACAGATCGCAACAAGACCTCCTGCCACGCACACCATCACCGCTTCAAGCAAGAACTGTTGCAGCACATGTCCGCGGGTAGCACCACACGCCATTCGTATGCCGATTTCACGCGTACGCTGTGTCACGGACACCAGCATGATATTCATTACACCGATGCCTGCGACCAGCAAGGATATCGCGGCGATACCACCGACAATCAGTGTCATGTTCGAGATGACATCAAGTTGCACATCCATGAGAGTGCCCGCATCTTGCACGTCAAAGTCTTGCCTGCCGTGTCGAGCTTCGAGAACATTCATGATTCCACGCTTCACTGAAGGCACAGCTTCAAGGCTGCTGGCGTTGACAAACAAGGTATCGACCCGAGCGTCACCAAACAGGCGAACCCGCCCAGTCGAGAGTGGCACATACAGAGATTCATCATCAAGACTGAACCCGAAAATGCCGGAGTCTCCTGTATTGGAGGCAAGAACCCCCAGAATCCGGAGGGGCGTATCCTGAACAATCACATAGGCACCCACCGGAGATGCCAAATCAGGGAATAGCTCGGCCTTGACACCTGCTCCCATCACAGCCACTGGCGCGAGTTCATCAAAGTGTCGTTGATTGAAGAAGGTGCCTTCCACCAGAGGAAGATCTTTCAGTCGCAAGGCATCCGGCGAAGTGCCGACCACCTGAGCACTGTGTTGGAAGCGGGCTCGACGCAACGGCCGCCACATGGATTTTTGAGGCAAGACTCCGACCACTTCAGGCACCTTTTCATTGATTGCCAGTCCATCGGCAAGGAAAAGTTGCGGCGGCTCGCCAAGGGCCTCGTTCCCCAAGCCAAAATTGTGCCCCGGTGTCACCTCAATGACATTGGCGGCGAGGCTCCCAAGGCTTTTGACCACGGCATGCTTGACACCCTCGCCGAGAGCAACCATGACAATGACCGACAATATGCCGATGATGATACCCAGCAAAGTCAGCGCGGTGCGAAATTTGTGCGCGTTCAGTGAGCGCCACGCACTCTTCACGGATTGCCAGAAAGCCGCTACTGAAAGCGTACTGGCAATGCGAGAGACAGATGCTCGCGAGTTCATCAAAGGACTTGCCGAGGGTGAAGGCTTGCGGTATTGCGTATCAGAGAGAACTCGACCGTCAAACAACTCGATGCGTCGGTTGGCGCACTTGGCAACCTGCTCGTTATGAGTGACTACGATGATGGTATGTCCTTGATTTGACAGCGTCTCGAGCAGCGACATGATTTCATCGCTCGTCCTGGAATCTAGCGCCCCGGTCGGCTCATCAGCAAGAATCACGGAAGCGTTATTCACCAACGCCCGCGCCAAGGCTACGCGCTGTTGCTCGCCTCCTGAAAGCTCTGCCGGTAGATGTGCCAGCCGTTCATCAAGTGACAGCCTGGACAAGATATCTCTGGAGCGTCTGGAACGCTCACCACGAGATACGCCGTCGTAAATGGCTGGAATCTGAACATTTTCGTGAGCGCTGACAGATTCCAGCAGCGAATAGCTCTGAAAAACGAACCCGAACCCAGTGCGACGAAGTCTGGCCAGGCTATCGGTGTCGAGTGTGGAAATTCGTTCACCGTCGAATGTGTAATCGCCATGTGTTGGTTGGCTCAAGCAACCGATGATATTCAACAGAGTGCTCTTGCCAGAACCTGACCGTCCCGTAATTGCCACGAACTCACCGGGGAATATGTCCAGAGACACATCGCGTAATGCCTGCACTTCAAGCCCACCCTTTGAATAGCTGTGGCTAATCCCTTGAAGCGTAATAAGTGGTTCCGGAGCTGAATGTACTTCAGTCCCGATACGCGGGTGGTCTGTCATCAAAAGCGCTGGCCCGATATAAAGGGAACGGCATCAAAATCTTCAACTTGCATCCCGATGATGACTCTTTCACCCTCGGCAAGACCTGACAGAATTTCTGCAGAGATCAAATCCCGCGCACCTATGCGTAGTGTGCGTGGTGAGATTTCCCCATCGTTACTCACAACGTATGCCACAGCTTGGGTGCCCTCGCCCGGCTCGTCCAAAAGCTCGTAGGCAATTTCTGGCTGCGCCATCTGAATATAAAGCGCGGAAGCGCTGGGCGGACTGGGCTCTGATGGGATTGTAAGCGCCGCCAAGGGAGCCATGAGCACATTCTCGGCCGCCTGCAACAAGAAGAACACTTCAGCGGTCATCTCTGGCAACAGAAACCCATCCTGATTGTCCACCTCGAAAAGCGCCGGATAGTAGATCACGTTACCGCGATTCACCGGAGACAGAAGGATTTGATCGAGTGATGCGATCCATCGTCGATTTCGATTACCGAGCACAGAGAAAAAGACCGGCATACCCTCCTGAAGGCGACGTACATCAGCTTCTGAAACCAGCGAGCGGACCCGCATACTGGAAGTATCCGAAATATTGAGAATGACCGGGGTTTCCCGCGCAGCATTCAAGGTTTGACCAACCTCCACATCAACTTCGGATATGGTGCCACTGATAGGTGCTTCAATACGGCTGTAACGAAGCAATGTCCTTTGTGCTTCAATTTGCACCTTCGACTGCTTGATACTCGACTCGAGCTGTGCAAGCTGCGCCTTGGCTGCTGCGAGTGCAGAGACAGCCTGATCGTGCTGCGCCTCTGCGGTGGCGTTTTCTTTCAGGAGGCGCACTTGCCTCTGCAGGCTGGCTTGCGCAAACTCCAGAAATGCACGACTCGCTGGCACCTGCGTTTCAAGACCACGAAGCTGCGCCAGACTGGCTTCGATCTGCTTTTCCTGTAGAGCGGCATCTATTTCGGCGATCAATGTACCCTGCGACACGTTATCTCCGACCCTGACATGCAGGGCTTTGAGTTGGCCTGATACCTGTGCGCCAACTTTAACCACACGGATGGGTTTTATCTCCCCGACGGCGACAATAAAATCCTGAATTGACCCGCGAGTAACAGGTGCTGTCAGAGGCAGCACGGAGTCTTGCTGATCTTGTGGGTAGAAGTACCAGACCATGGCGACGGCAAAGAGCGCGATAACACCCAATATGACTGGGTGTCGCCGCAGCCCACGAAGGTACTGAGCAAATCGAGTCATGGCAAAGCGACTAATCAATCTTGCTTGGCGAAAGTATTCCGAACATTTTCACCGGAGGCGAGTGTACCAGACAAGCAAGTGTGCTCGTTCACTAGATCTGAGACTGAGAGGCGAGCGAGGGAAAGGAGGAAAGATACTCGACGGGGGTTTTCCAGTCGAGGGCCATATGAGGTCAGATGTTGTTGTAGAAGTATTGGTACTTGGCGAGCGCAGGGGCGACTTCGGCGACGGTGAGTTCGCCGCCGAATCCGCCCCAGAATTCGATACGAGAAGTGTCGTTGGCGCGTTCGACACAGCCGTTGAGTTCAGGGCACCGTGGCGGGAGGACGAAGAGCGGGAGTTTGTTGTGTTGGCAGGCTCGTTCGAACTCGGCCATGAACTCGGAGCCGCCATCGACCGCGAGTAGGTAGAAGTACCAGACCATGGCGACGGCAAAGAGCGCGATAACACCCAATATGACTGGGTGTCGCCGCAGCCCACGAAGGTACTGAGCAAATCGAGTCATGGCAAAGCGACTAATCAATCTTGCTTGGCGAAAGTATTCCGAACATTTTCACCGGAGGCGAGTGTACCAGACAAGCAAGGCGCAAATGCGTTTGCTCGTTCACTCAAGGCAATTCCGTGTTCAACTGAGATGAGAGGGAGGGCAGGTGTGCCGGGTTGGTGTGGGTAGGGATAGTGGAGATGGATGGCCTCGGAGGGGTACTTGGCTGCACAGTGTCGCTGAGCTTCGGGCTGGTGACGGAAGCGGATGTGGAGTCGCACGATGGAGATGGCGATATTGGACAGGCAGGCGGGATTGCGCGGCCCGGCACCAACACGCACACGGATACCGCCGGACCAGCGAATCAGCGTTCACCCTCTCGGATTTCACCCTCTCGGATGATGTTCCTGATGAACAGACTGAAGGCGAGCAGCCGCCACATGCGTGTAAATCTGCGTCGTCGAGAGATCTGTGTGTCCCAGCATCATCTGTACAGAACGCAAATCCGCCCCGTGATTCAGCAGATGAGTGGCAAAGGCGTGCCGCAGCACATGAGGAGACAGCGTGGGTGCGATTCCCGCAAGAGTGGCGTATCGCTTGATTGCATACCAGAAAGTCTGGCGTGTCATATACTGACCTTGATGCCCCGGAAACAGCGCATCGCTGCGAAAATCACCCAAAAGCGTCGTACGCGCCCCGCCGAGGTACTTCCGCAACCACTCCACGGCACACTCACCGATGGGCACCAGGCGATCCTTGCCACCCTTGCCGGCATCCACCCGCACAGCACCCTGACGCAGATTCAGATTCGATGCCTTCAATCCCACCAGCTCCGATACGCGCAACCCGGTGGCATACAAGAGCTCGAGCATGGCGCGGTCACGCAAACCGCGGGGCAGATTGACATCTGGCGCACTCAGTAACGCCTCCACTTCTGCCTCGGAGAGCGTCGCTGGCAGATGCCTGCCGATTCTGGGAAGAGCAATCGCACTGGTCGGGTCTTCATGCAGGTGGTTTTCGGCGACCATCCATGCAAAGAAAGAACGAAAAGTGGACATTTCACGGGCTGAGGTGCGCGCTGACACGCCCTGCTTGTGTCGCGCAGCGAGATACTCCAGGAGGTCGGCACGAGAAACCGTCGCGATGCTTCCATCAAGCCAGGATGCCAAGGCGTTCAGGTCGCGTCTGTACGCAACGAGAGTGTTGGGCGACAGACCCTTGCTCAGCCAGAGTTGATCGATGTACTGCCCGATGTACCCGGATTCGGACTCGCGCCCCACTGCCAAGGAGGACATACGCCCTTACACCTTCTCCTTGATGCGTGCAGCTCGGCCTCGGCGCTCGCGAAGATAATACAGCTTGGCTCGACGCACATCGCCTCGACGCTTGACCTCGAGCGAGTGGATCAGGGGGCTGTGCGTCTGCAAGGTTCGTTCTACACCCACACCGTAAGAAATCTTGCGAACCGTGAAGGAGGAATTCAGCCCTCGATTACGCTTGGCGATCACCACGCCTTCAAACGCCTGGATACGTTCACGAGTGCCCTCACGCACACGCATATCGACTACGACCGTATCGCCGACGCTAAAATCCGGCAGGTCTCTTCGAAGCTGAGCTTCTTCCACTGCCGCGACTGCCCTGTTACTACGCATGCTCCTGTTCTCCGCAAAATTCTTGAATAAGTCTAACTTCATCCGAGTCAAGTTGTTGGCGAATCAATAAATCCGGCCTGCGCGCATAGGTACGCTCCAGAGCGGAGCGCTTGCGCCAATCGGTCACAATCCTGTGATCTCCGGAGAGTAAGGGAGCAGGCACGGCATCACCCCGCCAAGTCTTCGGTCGCGTGTATTGCGCACCTTCAAGGCGACCACCAACGAAGGATTCACATTGTAGCGAATCCGGGTTGCCCAGCACCCCCGGCAGGTTCCGTGCCAAGGCATCGACAAGCACCATGGACGGCAGTTCGCCACCCGAGAGAACATAATCCCCGACAGAAATCTCGTCGTCGCACATGTGTCGGCGCAGCCGCTCATCCAGGCCTTCGTAATGACCGGCTATCAACACCAGAGAGTCGTGGCCCAGAAGTTCGGCAACGACCTCATGATCAAATCGCCGACCCTCCGGTGACAGATAGATTCGACATGGCGGTTCAGATGCCCGCCGAGTCAACGATTCGATAGCAAGCGCGGTGGGTTCAGCCTTCATCACCAATCCCGGGCCACCTCCATACGGCGCGTCGTCAACGGTGCGATGCCGATCACACGCAAATTCACGCGGATTGGCAAGCTCCAGAACCAGATTGCCCGAGGCAATCGCTCGAGATGGCATTCCGAAATCCGAGATCGCCCGGAACATCTCCGGAAACAATGTCACTATGCCAATCCACACAGGTCAGACTTCCAGTAGCGAGATATCGACAACGAGCCTACCGTGTGCGACATCAATATCCGGTACGTATTCCCGGTGCAAGGGGATCAACAAGGGTTCTTTCGAGTCATCTGTGTTGATGACCAGCACATCGTGAGCGCCGGCAGGAATGAGGGCCGTCACCTGTCCGAGATCTGCGCCATCAGGCGATTGCGCACACAAACCGACGAGATCTTTCCAGTAAATCTCGTCATCCTCGATTGCGGGAAGCACACAGGACTCAACACAAATGTTCTTGCCCGTGAGGGTCTCGGCATGCGTTCGGTCCGCTATACCTTCAAGTTCTACTGCGAAACCTTTGGAAAGCGCATGAAAACCGATCACATCACAGCGATTCCATTCACGCTCGAACAGAGTGTGCCAGGGCCGGTATTGCCGGATATTGCTGGCAGGGTGCGTGAATGAAGTGACGCGCACCCATCCCCGGAGACCGTAGGGTGCCCCGAAACATCCGACAATCACTGGTTCTCTGGGTGCCATGGCTGAAAACGCAGGAAATCATTACGGAGTCGGAAAAAACTAGTTGGCCTGATCTTGTCGGCGCGCCTGTTTGAGCAGTTGCCTGACGCGCAACGTGGGTTGGGCACCGACACCGAGCCAGTAATCTATCCGTTCCTGATTGATCGACAACTCCTGCTCTTCACCTTTTGCAAGAGGGTTGTAGTAGCCGACCCGTTCAATGAAGCGCCCGTCACGACGAGCGCGACGGTCAGCTATCGCCAAGTGATAGAAAGGTCGTTTTTTTGCGCCGTGGCGCGCAAGCCGGATGGTCACCATTGAATTGCTCTGAACCCGAAGTCAACAGCGCATTCTATCCCAAGTCTTGAATCTGTCGAGTCAGGGATTGCAGGAATCCGGCCCCGACAGCTCCGTCAATGACTCGATGATCGCACGACAGTGTCACAGTCATGCGATCAGCAATGCATATTTCATCTTCCACAACCACCACCCTCCGCTCACTCTTGCCAACAGCCAGAATGGCACCTTGCGGCGGATTGATGATGGCGGTGAACTCTCGAACACCCATCATGCCCAGGTTTGAAATGGTGAATGTCCCCCCGCCCAGCTCTTCCATCGTCAGCTTTCCTGCCCGGGCCTTCGCTGATAACTGCCGGACTTCACTGGCGATTTCTCTCGTTGACTTGGTGTTGGCTGCTCGCACCACCGGAGTAACCAACCCCTTGTCCGTCGCTACGCCTACGGCGATATCGACATTCTCGAAACTCAGGATTCGGTCTCCTTCAGCATATTGCACATTGATTTCCGGGACATCGACAAGCGCTCGGGCAGTACACCAGATGATCAAATCGTTCACAGAGACGCGCACCTCGTCTGACTCGGCATTGAGGCGCGCTCGCTCGGCAAGCAGGCTGTCGAGTGGCAAGTCAATAGTCAGATAAAAATGCGGGATGGTTTGCTTGGCAGATTGCATGCGTCGCGCGATGGTACGGCGCATGGAAGACATGGATTGCTCGCGAACCCGGTGACCGGTGGCAGATGCGCTCGACTGCGGTGATGCCTGTGAATCGGGTGCATGAGCCGCATTGGCTGTAGCCGAAGCTTCGACATCTTCGCGAGTAATACGGGCGTTACGGCCGGTTCCGGTGACTCGGCCAAGATCCACACCGAGTTCCTCCGCCAGGCGGCGGACAACCGGGCTGACGCGCACATTCGTCGTCGAGCTTCCTGATTCCTTGGGCGCAGTGGCGCTTTGTGCCTGCTCGGCGGGTGTGTGTCCTCGTTCTCGCTGTGAACGGGTTTTTTCAGAGGATTCGGCTCCTGCCGGCCCTGCCTTGGCAGCTTCGGATTGCGCCCAATTGACAACAAATTCGTCTATGTCGGCATCCTCGATATCAGCAGGGGCGATGACACCGAGAAGCTCTCCAACCTGAAGTGTTTGCCCTGGTTCAGCAAATTTTCTCCTGAGAAGACCATCCCCCCCGGCTTCGAGCATGTTGACAATCTTGTCCGATTCAAGTTCCAGGATGTCCTCGCCGGTGACGACCTTGTCACCGACTTCCTTGCTCCACTCGTTCAAAGTGCCTTCGATCATCTCGATACCCCACTTGGGCACCGCAACCGGGTGAATTCTTGTGCTCATGACAAGGTGGCTCGAATGGCTGCTGTCACTCTTTCGGCATCCGGCAGATACGCTCGCTCGAGTTCGGGAGCAAAAGGAACAGGTGTGTGTGGTGCTGTCACTTGTTGAATCGGTGCCTTCAGCGCACTGAATGCCTTCTGCGCCACCATGGCAGCGATATCAGCAGTCAATCCGCATCTTGGAGGCGATTCATCCACCACGACCAAGCGCCCCGTCGCTTCAACACTCTCCAGAATAGTCTCCTCATCCAGCGGGGAAGTTGTACGTGGGTCAACCAAATCGCAGGTAATTCCTTCCGCTTCCAACGCATCTATCGCTGCCGCACAGACATGTACCATTTGCCCGAAGGCTACCAGTGTCACGTCATCTCCCTCCCGAGGCATGGCGGCCTGACCAAACGGAATCTCGTAAGGTTCATCCGGAACTTCACAAGCTGCCTGGTAGAGCAGCATGTGCTCGAAGAAGAGTACCGGGTCTTCATCACGAATCGCGGTAATCATCAGTCCCTTGGCATCGTAGGCATTGGAAGGTATCGCCACCTTCAGACCAGGTACGGAAGTCATCATCTGGTAGTTGGTATGCGAGTGCTGCGCGGCTGCATTCATCCCCGCTCCACAACAAAAGCGGACAACGACCGGACACGTGCTTTTGCCTCCAAACATGTAACGGAACTTGGCCATCTGATTGATTATCTGGTCCATACATACGCCGATAAACGATGAAAACATGATCTCGGCGACTGGGCGCATACCCACAAGTGCGGCACCCGAAGCAGCACCAACGATCGCGGACTCCGAAATCGGTGTATCAAGGACGCGATCTTCGCCAAACTTCGTGAGAAGACCCCGCGTGACACCGAATACTCCGCCAGTTGAATCAAGTTCACCAGTGCCGCCACGCCCGCCGGCAACATCCTCGCCGATGACAAAAACAGTCGGGTCGCGCTCAAACTCCTGATGTAATGCTTCGTTTAGTGCATCGCGGACGGTTTTCATAGGCATGTGTGTGTCCTCGTGTGTACCAACCGCGCCTGGCGGGCCGGTGTGTGTCCCTTTGGTTCTGTCAGTTCTGTGTGCTCTTTCAGCCCTGTGCGTAGCTCGCATAGACATCTTCTTCGACAGCTGCTCCATGCGGGCGCGGAGCTTTTCTCGATGCCTGTGCTGCCGCCTCGATTTCGGCGAGTACTTCTTCGTCCAATGCATCAAGCTGGTCGCTGTGCAATAGCTCCGCTGCAACAACTCGAGAGCGAAAGTTCTTGAGGCAATCCTTGTGTTCCTTGAGGTATTCGGACTCACCCTTGGCGCGATAGCCCATAGGATCGCCGACGAAGTGTCCGTAAAATCGATCGACCTTGGTGTACATACCGGCAGGGCCTGCTCCGGAGCGTGCATGAGCAATCGCCAGGCCAGCTTTCTCATGGACATCAAAAAAGTCCGTTCCATCCGCGGCGAACACCGGAAATCCGAAGGAGGCCGAACGGGCAGCGATATCATCGCAGCCGGTACCGAAATTCGAGCCAGTATTCTCCGCGTAGCCGTTGTCCTCAAACACGAATACCTGAGGCACCTGAAGCACGACTGCCATGTTCATGGCTTCAAAGGTTGTACCCTGATTTGTCGATCCGTCGCCACTGAAAGATACAGCAACCGCTCCGTTGCCGCGCATCTTGCAGGCGAGCGCGGCACCAACGGATATCGGAGGGCCTCCCCCGACAATGCCATTGGCACCCAGCATTCCCTTGGAGATATCCGCCACATGCATGCTCCCGCCCCTCCCCTTGCACAGGCCATCGGAGGAACCGAACAATTCCTTCATCATGGCTTCAGCTTCGCACCCCTTGGCAATGCAGTGACCGTGCCCACGATGAGTACTGATGATGTAGTCCTCGTCTGACAGGTGTTCACACACACCGACCGCATTGGCCTCCTGTCCGGAATATATGTGCGTGAAGCCGGGAATCTGGCCAAGCAGAATTTCACGCTGAACACGCTCCTCGAATTCGCGAATCAGCTTCATTTGTCGATATGCGCGCAATAACTGAGATTCGGATAACTGCACTTGTGTCCTTCCCGAGTATTGAAGAGGCCGTTGTCTGGCTTCCCACATGGCTCAAAGTCGAAAACTCGACACCAAGAAACCGCAAGGGATACACCTTCGGCCAAGGGAAGCAGGTTGCCAAGTGTACACGAGGGACACCGACGCTACCCGATATCCGGATTAGGGCGAGCGGTAGAATACGCTTGGCTTCGCCCTCAAACTGTCCGAACAACCCCGACCACCTCGGTTGACATGGCTGTATTCAGCCTTGATGTGTGTACAATGGGCACTCTCAAGTGAAGCACTGTCGCAAGGAGCGACTGGTTTCACGGCGCTGAGGCGCGATGTGGGCAAGGCGAGCGCTGCTGTTGTCAGTGCACTCCCTGGCCTGCCATGCCGCAGCGCGGGGCCTTCGGGGGCGATCATGGATTCGACGCCGGTTGCGAGGCCTTGGGGCGCATGTCGAGAGGGTAGCGGCTCTCGTAAATCAACCGTTGCAATGGCTCATAGTTGCCAACGACGAAAACTACTCCCTGGCTGCCTGAAAAACGCGGCCAGCTCTTGGATTGGTGATGCCCGCGGCACCGGTCAACGAGAGTCGAATTCGCAGGATCGCCTGGTTTCACCCCGTACAAGCCAGGTTAACCAAGGTTCGGGTTGTGCTTCGGAGCGTTCGCTGTTTTCGGAGTGCGTAAAGCAACAAGCGGACTAAGCATGTAGTGCCTCGAGACTGAACACTGACGGACGCGGGTTCAATTCCCGCCGCCTCCACCATGTCGGCCAGGATGGGCCAGGCGCAGAACCGGTCAGGATGGGCCAGGCGCAGAACCGGTCAGGATGCGGCGCTTCATGGCGAACCTCATATGCAATCGCCCTCTTGCGCGCCAACCGCCCTCTTGCGCGCCAGTCGCAACCTGCACCCGAACATTACGGTCTCTCGGCATCGCGATTGACTGTAACGAGCAGCATTACATACCGACTACCCGCCACCTTCGACCCAGCGCATCAACCCTTCCTGCATACAGGTAGCCACGAGTGCGCCATCGCGGGTAAAGATGCGCCCGCGGGCGAGCCCGCGCCCTGCCCCGGTCGCTTCCACCGACTGTTCGAACAGCAACCAGTCGTCAGCGCGGGCGGGGCGATGGAACCACATGGCGTGATCAAGGCTCACCCCCAAAAAATCCGCGTCCTGCCAGCGCATCCCGAAGGGCAGCATGATGTGGTCGATCAGTGTGCTGTCGGACAGGTAGGCGAGCCCCGCCTCGTGATGCCGACCCGCCTCCGGCAGCGTCTCGCGAGTGCGCATCCAGGTGAGTTGTGGCTCCGTGACCGGCTCGCCGCGCGCACCGGGCGGGTTGATATAGCGAATATCCATGGGCCTGTCCGTCCCGTGCCAGGCATCCTCGCCGGTCTGGGCAAGGGTGAAGTCGTCATAGGTGAATGGTGTCTCTTCAGGGGACGGCACGGATGGCATGGCGGCACACAAGTATTCCGGCGAACTTTCGGGTGCCTGATAGGAGACCAACATGCGAAACAGGACCCTGCCTTGCTGCCCGGCGATGACTTCGCGCGATGAAAAGGTGCGTCCATCACGCAGCATCTCCACCTGCAACTCGAGGTCGAGATCAACATCGCCCTCGCGCAGGAACACCGCGTGCAGCGAACTGACTGCGCGCTCGGCGGCGACCGTCGCGCCGGCAGCCGAGAGACACTGGGCAAGATACTGGCCGCCGTAGATTCGATGCCCCTTGTCGGGCGAGCGGTCGGCACGAAACCGACCTTCGCCCAGAGAACGTACATCAATCAAGCGCGACAGCATGGACGGGATGCGGAACGCACAAGTACACGCAGATCAAACATCGGCACGGGGCCCCGCCGGAACATGTCAGCCAATCATCGAGCGCAGCATCCAGGCGGTCTTCTCGTGCGTCTGCATGCGCTGCGCAAGCAAATCGGCGCTCGGCTCATCGCGCGCCGCATCGGCTGCCGGGAACACCTTGCGCGCAGTACGCACCACCGTCTCCTGATCGCGCACCAGCGCAGCGATCATATCCTCCGCCGCAGGCACTCCGGTCTCCTCCTCAATCGCCGTGAGCGCGGCGAACTGCTGGTAAGACCCCGGCGCAACCACGCCAAGTGCGCGTATGCGTTCCGCAATCTCGTCAACTGCCGTCGCCAACTCCAGATACTGCTGCTCGAACATCTGATGCAGCGTGTTGAACATGGGGCCGGTCACATTCCAGTGGAAATTGTGCGTCTTCAGGTACAGCGTGTAGGTGTCGGCCAGCAAATGCGCGAGTCCTTCGGCGATGGCGATTCTGTCTTCAGTCTTGATCCCTGTGTCCATGCGGGCTGCACCTGTGGCAAGTGTGTCAATCGGCTGGTTCATGTTGTGTTCCCAAGTCTGGCAAGTGAATGTGTATGGAGTTCGAATTGCACATGGCAGGACACACAGTATGCAGACTGAACTTCCACAAGGCCAATAGGGAAACTCTGAATAACAGAGTTTCCCGTGCGGCACACGGATGTGCCGCCAGATTCAGTGCCGTAAGGCATTGAATCTGCGAGCAAATCAGAAGCGTACTTCTGATTTGCGAATCTGATCAAGTCCACGGATGGACTTGATCAGAACATACATAGATTATTTCCTCGCCTTGAACGTTTTTGCCTGTCACCGGGAATCAACTCCGCGGAAAAACTCGTCCGCAGATCTCGAGGCATCTGCACAGGCGAGAAAATCGGGGTTGAGAAAGCTCTCCCGCGCCTCGTAGGACAGCTTGGCGCCATGTGCCGCCCAAACCACCCCACCCGCGGCTTCCAGCACGGCCTGACCAGCAGCCGTGTCCCACTGCGATGTGGGGCCGAACCTCGGATAGATGTCAGCCCGACCATCAGCCAGGGCGCAGAACTTGAGCGAGCTGCCAAACGCCAATGCCTCAATGTCGCCGTAGCGATCTTCGAGCCTGCTCAGGCAGGACTCGAGCTCCGGTGTGCGATGGCTCTTGCTCGCCACCACCCGCAACCGCTCCCGACGCGCATCTCTGCCGCCGCGCAGGTCGCGCTCCTCACCCCGTGCGTTGCGCAGACAGGCAATGTCGGCATCCCGGGCACCGAAAAATGTCTCTCCCGTCACTGGCACATGAACCACGCCAGCGAGGCACAGACCCGCCTCAATCAGCGCCACATTCACAGTGAAGTCGTCTCCACCGGAGGAAAATTCGCGCGTTCCGTCCAGCGGGTCAACGAGATACCAGCGCCGCCAGCCGCGGCGCTCCGCCACACCGGGCAGGTCGCCTTCTTCGGAGATGACGGGAATTTCGGGTGTCAAGCGAGACAGACCCGCCACCAGAATGGCATGTGCACGGAGATCAGCCTCAGTCACCGGCGACTTGTCCGCCTTGTCTGTTATCCTGAACCCTGCGGCGCGCACCTCCAGTGTGGCCTTGCCGGCTTCCTCCACCAATTCGCCAAGCGATTTCATGAAATCGGAATTCATATGCATTTACACCTGTGTTACAGGCAAGTGTATGTGAAATCTCTGTTATAAAGACACACTCATCACACCCTCATCACACACTCACTCGAGAGAGACCAGCCCCACCATGACAACACGCGTGCAAAACGGCATATCCGGCGAACTGACAGATTTGGCGACAGCGCCACTTGTGGAACTCGCCCTGTCCCGTGGCGAGGGGGTCTTTGCCGACAGCGGCGCACTGGTGGTGGAGACCGGTGTGCGCACCGGCAGGTCACCAAACGACAAGTTCGTTGTACGCGACGCAACTACTGAAGACACAGTGGATTGGGGCAGCATCAATCAGCCGGTCGAGTCGCAGGTGATGAACGCCCTCTGGCAGCGCGTCGAGTCCTGGCTGGAGGAACGGCAGACGTTGGTCAATCACCTCCATGTCGGCTCCGACGATTGCCATTATCTGCCCGTCAGGGTGCGTACCCAATACGCTTGGCATGCCCTCTTCGCGCGCAATCTCTTCATTTGCCCGCAACAGTTCAACCCGCTGCAAAAGCCCGTCTGGCAAGTGATGAGCGCCCCCGACTTCGAGTGCAAGCCGGTACGCGATGGCACCAACTCCGAAGCCACGGTGATGATCGATTTCACCGCGCGCCGGGTGCTGCTTGCTGGCCTCAAGTACGCGGGGGAGATGAAGAAAAGCATGTTTTCGGTGCTCAACTTCATTCTGCCCGAGAGTGAGGTATTGCCCATGCACTGCTCGGCGAACATGAGCAATCTTGGTGATGTCACGCTCTTCTTCGGACTTTCCGGCACCGGCAAGACGACCCTCTCCTCGGACCCTGACCGGGTACTCATTGGCGATGACGAACACGGTTGGGGCAAGGGCGTGGTGTTCAACTTTGAAGGCGGCTGTTATGCCAAGTGCATCCATCTGTCCTCGAAGACCGAACCGGTCATCTACAATGCCATTCGCTTCGGCGCGATTACCGAGAATCTGGTCATTGACGACGAGACGCGCGCGCCCGACTTCACTGACGACTCCAGAACCGAGAATACTCGCGCCTGCTACCCCCTGAGTCATGTCGCCCAGGTGGCGGCCGGTGCGCGCGGAGGCGAACCCAGGCATGTGATCTTTCTCACTTGCGATGTCTCCGGCGTACTCCCGCCGGTCTCCGTGCTGTCGCGCCCGGCGGCGGCCTATCACTTCCTGTCCGGCTACACGGCCAAGGTCGGCTCAACTGAAGTGGGCTCGACAAGTGCCTACACAGCCACCTTCTCGGCTGGCTTCGGTCGCGCCTTCCTGCCACGCCGTCCGGGCGAGTATGCGCGCCTGCTGATGAAGCGCGTCGCCGAATTCGACTCCCAGGTGTTTCTCGTCAATACCGGATGGACTGGCGGCGGCTATGGTGTCGGAGAAAGATTTCTCATCCCGGATACCCGCGCCATGGTGCAGGCGATTCAGTCGGACAGCCTGCGTGGCGTACCGACCAGACACATCAAAGGGTTGAATCTCGACATACCGGAGACCATCCCGGGTCTGCGTCACCGCACCACGGACCCACGCGCATCCTGGTCAGACCAGGATGCCTATGACCTGGCGGCGAAGGGATTGATCGCCGAATTCCGCAGGAACAGCGAGACCATGCCGGGGCTGGACAAGGACATCCTCATGGCCGCTCCGGGTAACGGGTAACTGCTCACCGCGGACACACACCCAAACGGCATCGTCATGACACACACGGCGCGAGCGCATCGCATTCTGTCGCAACCAGCGGGCCTCAGTGCGCTGAGCGCCATTCGCCGCGGCATAGAGAAAGAGAGCCTGCGCATGACATCGGAGGGCTCCCTGGCGCGCAGTTCACACCCCGAATCCCTCGGCAATGCACTGACGCATCCGCGTATCACGACGGATTTTGCCGAATCCCAGCTCGAGTTCATTTCCAGCGTACATCGCCGTATTGACGACTGCTTCAATGAACTGCTGGACCTGCACACCTTCGTGTACCAGAAGCTCGCGCCTGTGGACGAACTCCTGTGGACTTCAAGTATGCCTTGCCTCATTGGCGGTGAGGAAGACATCCCAATCGCCGAATTCGGGAACACCAATGCGGGACGTCTCAAGCATCTGTACCGCGTGAGTCTGGCGCTCCGTTATGGTGCCAAGATGCAGACCGTGTCCGGCATTCACTACAACCTGTCTTTCCCGAACGAGCTGCTGACGGAACTCTGCGACTCGCCGACCGCCGCCTACATGCACCTGATTCGCAATGTCAACCGCCATGCCTGGCTGCTCATACTCCTGTACGGGGCATCGCCTGCCCTGTGCCACACATATCTTGCCGAGGGTGTCAGGCACAAGCTCGACCGGTGGGATGCGGGAACCCTGTACCGGCGCGAGGCAACTTCGCTGCGCATGGGGCCACTCGGCTACACGGGCCGCTCGCAGCGTCGCCTGCACATCTCCTGCAACAGCCTGGATACCTATGCCAGGAGCCTGCGCAAGGCGATGAACAAGCACTACGCGCCCTTCGCCGCGCTCGGCCTGCGCGCCAACGGACAGCGGCACCAGATGAATACGCATCTGTTGCAATTTGAAGCCGAGCACTACAGCAACATCCGCCCCAAGCGCATTCCGAAACCGGGTGAACGCCCCCTTGAAGCGCTCATTCGCGCCGGTGTGGAGTATGTGGAACTGCGTTGCGTGGACCTCAATCCATACGAGCCGCTCGGTATCAATGCCGAACAGGTGCGCTTCCTCGATACTTTCCTGCTCGCCTGCCTGCTCGGCGAATCGCGCGAGGATTCACCTGACGAAGCGCGCGAGAATCGCCGTAATCTCTGGCGCATGGTACGCTCGGGACGTGCGCCCGACCTGACCCTGAAATCGGGCGGCAGCTCCCGTGAGGCGCGCAGCTGGGCACTTGAACTGCTCGACGACTGTCTGGCGGCGGCTGAACTGCTTGATGCAGCCAACGCCACGCATCAATATGTGGAAGCCGTCAAGCGTCAGGTCGGGAATATCCACTTCCCGGAACTTACACCCTCAGCGCGCGTATTGAGGCAACTGGCCAGCTCCGGGCAGTCCTTCTTCAGCTATTCACGAGAGCTTGCCCTGTACAACCAGAAGCTGATGCTTGAACGCACCCTCGCCCCCGAGCGGCTCGCAGAATTCGAAGCAGAGGTGAGCGCATCGCTGACCGAAGCCCAGAGGCTCGGGCAGCAGCCACAGGCAAACTTTGACGAGTTCGTTGATGCCTGGCTGGCGAGGTGTTAGCGCGAGGCTGAAATCGGGATACGCAAAAGTCATAAAGATATATCAATATGACTTTTGCTGTATATTGGGCGGGCATCCGCAGGCATCAGGCCTGATTTTCGCATTCTCCCGGTCCCGTCATCAACGAACTTCGACCCATCACCGTGTCAGCATACCTTGTCATTACCGCCCAGCTTCGCGACCGGCAGGCGTTCATCACTGGCTATGGTCCGAAGGCTGCCGAACTCACCTGCGCCTTTGGCGGCGAGTATCTTGTCCGTGCGCCGGGTGTCGAGGTGCTCGAGGGTGAGCATCCGGGCGGCTCACTGGTCATTTCAAAGTGGCCGGACAAGGCATCGGCGCTGGCCTTCTGGCATTCCGAGGACTACGCAGAAGTGAAGCAGCTGCGGGAGGGCATTGCCGATTGCCAGGTGCTGCTCATCGAGACCGCGGACTGATCTCATGGCAGACGCGCCGCGCATACGCAGCATCATCAAGCGCACCACGCTCATCGTGCGCGACATCAAGAAGAGCCGCCACTGGTATGAACACGTGCTCGGCATGACCACTTGGCTTGATACCGAGATTACCCTCACGGGAGAAGGTCTGTGTGCCGGTGCACCCGGCGACAGGACGCATCTGGTCATCATGCGCGCAGAGGATGAGAAGATTGGCATGATCGGACTGCTGCAATGGCTCGACCCGCCGCTGCCGGCACCCGAGATTCCCACATCGGTCAGCTACGGGCTGCCCGTGTTTGTAGTGGAGACGGACGATGCGCCAGAACTCGCGCGGCGCGCGCAGGCGCTCGGCACACGCATATACAACCCGGGGCGAGAATTCACAATGCCAGGCGCAGACGGTGGAACCAGACATCTGATCGGCGTGTCCCTGTTTGATCCGGATGGCCACTTCCTTGAATGCAATCAGGTGTTGGCCACCAACTACTCCGAGGAGTCAGCATGAGCATTCGCCTGCAGCGAGCAAACTTTCTCGTCTCCGATATGCAGCGGGCGCTGCGCTTCTATGTGGATGTGCTGGGCATGGAAGTGGCGTTCGTCAAGCCTGCCCGGGAGAGCAGCTACTCGCACACCGTCTTTGCCATAGACAGCGAGCGGCCCATTGGCTTCGCGGTGCTGAGTACGCCGAGTCAGCCGCGCATCATGGCGCTCACCGAAGTATCGGGGCTCGACAGGCAGCCGGAACCAAGACGTTCGGCCATCGTCCTTGATGTGGAGGATGTTGATGCTGTGGTCGCGCGCGCCAAGGCGGGCGGATTCACGGTCTTTGCGGAAGAGAAGCTCATCACCCACGATGGTCGCATCGGGCGTGAGACAGGTGTGCTTGATGCTGACGGCAACCTGACTGTCATCTATCACATCACCAGCAGCGCCAGCCAGGATTCGCACTGATCCCGGCCTCTGTTGAAGACCCGATGACGAGCCAGCAGCCGCAAGGCGGCAGTCGCTTCCCGCCGCCCGCGCGCGCCTGGATGATGGTGACGCTGCTCACCCTCGCCTATGTGGTGTCCTTTGTGGACAGGTACATCCTGAGTCTGCTCATCGACCCCATCAAGGCTGACCTGCACCTGACCGACTTCCAGATTGGCCTGTTGCTCGGCCCGGCGTTTGGCATTTTCTACGCCACCATGGGGCTGCCGCTTGGCCTGCTCGCGGACCGTTCGAGGCGCACCTGGATCATTGCAGCCGGTGTCGCCTTGTGGTCGCTGGCCACTGCCTTCTCGGGGCTGGCAAGGAACTTCGCGCAGATGTTCATTGCCAGGCTGTCGGTCGGTGTCGGCGAAGCCACCCTGAGCCCGTGCGCCATGTCACTGATTTCCGATTCCTTTCCCGAAGACCGGCGCGGCAAACCCATCGCCATGTACTCGAGCGCCATCTCGGTCGGTTCTGCGCTCGCGGCCTTGCTCGGCGCGGCGGTGCTCACCTGGGCGAACGCCTCCGGGAGCCTGACCCTGCCGGTGGTCGGTACGCTCGCCCCCTGGCAAATCGCCTTTCTGACCGTGGGATTGCCGGGCGTACTGTTGGCTGTGGCGTTTCTCCTCGTCTCGGAGCCTGCGCGCATGACGCTGCCGGAAGGCGGGCGACCGTCGCACCTCGGTCATATGCTGGGGCATGTGGGCCGACACTGGCCAACCTACCTCTGCTTTGTCAGCATCTTCTGCTGCATGACCATCGTCGCTTACAGTCACGGCTGGCTGGCCGTCACCTTCAGCCGCACCTGGGGCTGGCCGGTCGAGAAGTACGCGCTCTACAACGGCCTCTCGCTAATCGTCATGGGGCCACTGTCGGTGATGTTCGCCGGTTGGCTGTCCGACCGCTACACCCAGAGGGGCGTGAAGGATGCGCCCATGCGCATCGCCATATTGGGGCTGTTTCTCGGCATTCCATTCGCGGTGGTCGCGCCGCTACTCGACAATGGATTGCATGCCTTCGCGGTCATCGTCACGTCGAATGTGGGCCTCGCATTCATTTCTTCGGTCGGCGTGACTGCGCTCCTGCAGATCGTACCGGCGCGCATTCGCGCACAGACGGTGGCGCTCTATTACATGTTCATCAGCCTCGCCGGACTCGGTCTTGGCCCCACGCTCGTCGGGCTGTTGAACGACACCCTGTTCAGCCCGGAGAATGTCGGGGGCGATGGTGTGCGCTACAGCGTGGCGGTCATCCCGGCACTCTTTGGATTGCCGGTCATGTGTCTTTCGCCGCTCATACTCAAGCTCTATCGCAGGGCACTGGAAACCAGGCTCGCTGATCAGTAGGTATGTTCTGATCAAGTCCATCCGTGGACTTGATCAGATTCGCAAATCAGAAATGTTCAGCGGGCACATCCATGTGCCCGCCCCTTCGGGCGGCTGCGCCGTGCATTTTTGCTGTCCTGCAAAAATGTGGATTCTGATTTGCTCGCAGATTCAATGCCTTACGGCACTGAATCTGGCGGCACATCCGTGTGCCGCACGGGAAACTCTGTTATTCAGAGTTTCCGTAGCGATCAGGGCATCACTCCGCCTCGAGACGCGCCCAGGGGGTGGTCTCGAAGTGCCTTCTCTCGAACTCCTCGATTTTGTCCTGCGCGCTCAGGGTCAGTTCGATGTGGTCGAGTCCTTGCAGGAGTCGCAATCGTTCCGCTGTCGGCGTATGAAAGCGAAAGCGTTCGCCTGCTGCCTCCACCTCCTGTTTCCCGAGATCGACCACCACTTGGCGCGCCTGCGGGTCGGCCAGCACCCAGTCGGCGATGCGCTGCACCTCCGCCACATCGAGCACCACCCCGAGAAGGCCATTGGCGACGCAGTTGCGCGCAAATATGGCCCCGAAGCTCGGCGCGATGATGGCTCTGATGCCAAACTCGCCAAGCGCCCAGACAGCCTGCTCACGTGAAGAACCACACCCGAAGTTCTCACCGGCGAGCAACAGGCTGGCCGCGCGGAATCTCGACTGATTCAGGACGAATTCCGGGTTCGGCTCGCGCGCATCTGGCGACAGGTAGCGCCAGTTGGCGAACAGGCCGCCCGACAGCGAGTGCTTCGAGACCTGTTTCATTTCCCGCGACGGGATGATCGCGTCCGTGTCTATGTTGCGACGCAGTATTCCCGCCTCCATGAGCGGTGCCGCAACACCCTGATGTCTTGTGAACGCGGTCATGTCAGCATGTCGGGTGAACTGATCCTGCCGCGCACCGCAGATGCCGCCACCACTTCCGGGCTGGCCAGGTGCGAGCGCACCCCCGGGCCCTGCCGACCTTCGAAGTTACGGTTGGTCGAGGTGATGACCCGCTTGCCCGGCCCAAAGGTTTCGCCGCCGGCGTAGAAGCACATGGAGCAGCCGGATTCGCGCCATTCGAATCCCGCGTCGAGGAACACCTGATGCAGGCCCTCGGCTTCTGCCGCCCGCTTGATCTGCGTGGAACCGGGGACACACACTGCCGCAACCCGGGGAGCGACATGACGACCGCGCAGAATGGCCGCCGCCGCACGCAAGTCGCCGAGACGCGCATTGGTGCAGGAGCCGATGAAGGCGGCATCAACGGCGATGTCCTGCATACGAACCCCGGGCGAGAGTTGCATGTAGTCGAGCGCCTTGCCGGCATCCGAATTGCGTGGTGTCGGCACCGCATCATCAATGCCCACGCCATGCTCCGGCGAGGTGCCCCAGGTGATGCGCGGACGAATGCTGGCCGCGTCAATGTGCACTTCGCGCGCGAATTCGGCACCGTGGTCAGAGGCCAGCGACCGCCAAACCTCGCGCGGAAGCGGGGTGGGCGCATGCGGCCTGTCGGCCAATTGCGCAAAGGTGGTCTCATCAGGTGCGATGATGCCGGTGAAGGCGGAAAACTCCACCGCCATATTGCACAGCGTCATGCGCGCTTCCAGTGACAGTTGCCGCACCGCGGAGCCGCTGAACTCGACGGCAGCGCCCTGTGCGCCCGCCGCGCCTTCTTCGGCGATCAGATGCAGCGCCATGTCCTTGGCGGTGACCCAGGGCGCGAGCACTCCCTCGAAGGTCACGCGCATGACAGCCGGCTTGACGAGACGAATGCAGGAAGTCGCGAGGGCATGTTCAACCTGGCTGGCACCCACGCCGATGGCAAGCGCGCCGACCGCGCCCAGAGTGCAGGTGTGCGAATCCGGGCACACCAGCGACAGGCCGGGCAAGGCAAATCCCTGCTCGAAGCTCACCAGATGCGAAATGCCCTGCAACTCATCGCTCACGTCAAAAACCTTCAGGCCGAGGGAGCGCGCCGAACCACGGGTGCTGACGATGAAGGCTTCTCCGCCGGGCATGGGTGTCTTGTCGCCGCGCCCGGGATGTGTATCCACCGTGTGGTCCATGACACAGAAGGCATGTGCAGGGCATCGTGCGCGGAGGCCGCGGTCAATGAGCGACTGCATGGCGATGCTGCCCGTGCGTTCATGCATGCACACGCGGTCCACATACAGCAGACTCTCTCCGTACCCGTCACTGTCCACCAGATGACTCTGCCAGAGCTTGTCAAAGAGAGTGCGGGGCATGAATAACCAGGCCGTGAAAAGATATAATGATAGGTCATTATGACTAATGCAGTGATTCACAGGCTTGCGACACGGCTCAGCGAGGCGCAGCCGAGCTGGCAAGCGCGTGGCATCGAGGCGCGTGTCAGGGTGATGCGTGACTGGCGGGCCTCGCTTGAATCACATCGCCAGGCGATTGTGGATGCGCTGATTCAGGACACTGGACGGCGGCTCATTTCACACAGCGAGTTTGACGGCACCCTGAGACGCATGGACTACTGGGCAGAGCGCGCGCCCAGGCTGCTCGCCCGAGTTTCGGAAGGCGCATCCGCAACCGCACCGAGCGTTCGCTACCGGCACACATGGCACCCACTGGGCACACTCGGCATCATCAGCCCGTGGAACGTGCCGCTGCTCCTGTCGCTGATCGATGCACTGCCGGCTCTGCTCGCGGGCTGTTCGGTGTTGCTCAAGCCGAGCGAGGTGACACCTCGATTCATCGCGCCCTTGCGCGCATCGGTACAAGCAGTTCCAGCGCTCAGTGAGGTGTTCGAGCTTGTCTGCGGGGACGGCGCAGTCGGTGAGGCCATGGTGGATGTCGTGGATGCCGTCTGCTTTACGGGCAGCACCCGCACCGGACGCAAGGTGGCGTCGCGCGCCGCGGCGCGCCTGATCCCGGCGTTTCTCGAACTC
Organism: Pseudomonadales bacterium; assembly: GCA_965199815.1. Classification (GTDB taxonomy): domain Bacteria; phylum Pseudomonadota; class Gammaproteobacteria; order Pseudomonadales; family Azotimanducaceae; genus Azotimanducus. Next base: position 79,958 of record CBDATE010000034.1, on the reverse strand, counting down.
GGCGGCAAGGATCCTCTGGTGGTGCTCGCAGGTGCCGACCTCGAGCTGGCCGTGCAAGCCGCCCTGCGAGGCTCGATTCTCAATACCGGACAGGCCTGTCAATCAATTGAGCGCCTGTATGTGCAGCAGGATATCTACCCGGCCTTCGTGAACAGCCTGGTGCAACAAGCGAAAGCCGTCAGGCTGATCAACCGGAAGGTTGACGGTGATGTTGCAACCGGTTCGGGGGCGGGACACCTGGGGCCCTTCATTGACCCGAGACAGGCCGACACCCTGCAGGCGCATCTTGATGATGCGCTTGAACAAGGCGCGAAGCTGCACTGTGGCGAGATTCTGCACAGGCCGGAAGGTGTCTGGTGTTCGCCTGTGGTACTGACAGAAGTCAATCACGATATGCGCATCATGCAGGAAGAGACCTTCGCGCCGGTCATGCCGGTCATGCCGTTCGCAACGCAAGAACAAGCCATTGCTCTTGCCAATGATTCGCGCTACGGCCTGTCCGCGGCGGTTATGGGCCCCCCGGAACAGGCCACGGAAGTCGCCATGTGCATTCGCGCCGGGGCTGTCAGCATCAACGACTGTGGCCTGACCACGCAGGTATCGGATGTGGAGAAGGATGCCTTTGTCGATTCGGGATTGGGCGCATCGCGCATGGGCGATGCCGGGTTCTTTCGCTTCCTGAAGAAGCAGGCACTGCTCATTCAGACGGGCGCTGTGCTGCCCATCGATGCCTTCGCGGAAGACTGACGCGCGCCCCCGCCGCTCGCACGGACATCCTGTTCCTCAGCCGGACAGGCCGGACAGGGTCGAAGCTTCCACCCGCTCGACATCGGGCAAGGCGCTCAGGGAATAGTTCCTGATGGTTTCGATGAAGCCGCGGAAGTGTTCGATTTCGAGCTCCTCGGTGCGCAGCGCTGCATAGAGCGTATAGGCAAGCTCGGGGTGGCCGAGAGGCAAGGCGCGAATCATGCCCTGCTCCACATAGGGGCGCGCTGCCCAGCCCGGTGCCAGCGCGAGTCCCTTGCCGGTCACCACCTGCTGGATCATGATGGCGGGCAGATCAACACTGTGCACCCTGGCCGGAGTTTCGCCGATTTCGCCGAAGAAGGCGCGCAGGAACCACTGCCGAAGCGCCTCCTCTCTGGTCACCACCAACACCTGGCCGGCGAGGTCTCCGGCATTGCAGCGGCGCTTGCGTACGAAGGCATGCCCTTCCGGCACCAGCAGTGAGAGTTGCCCGCGAAAGAGCGGAATGTAGGAGGTGTGTTTGTGCACACCTCTATAGGGCGTGATAAGCAGGTCGAGTCCGCCTTCGGCATCGAATTCGAATGGCGTGATATTGACTTCCTCTGCGATCTCGAAATCGACCGCTGGCCACTGACTGCGAAACACCTGCGCCGCCGCCAGCAGCCAGTCGAACGAGAAGCGACACTCGCATCCGAACCGCAAGCGGCCCGCCTGCCCCAGCGCCTGACGCCTGATCTCGCTTTCACCGGCATCGACCTGTGGCAGCACCTGATCGGCCAGCGCCAGCACACGGCGGCCAAGGGGCGTGAATCTGATCGGCCTGGACTTGCGAATAAAGAGTTGACTGCCGAGCTCGTCTTCAATCTCCTTGAATTGGTGCGAAAGCGCCGACACCGTGAGGCACATGCGGTTGGATGCCTCCACCAGACTGCCGGTGTCACGCAGCGCCGTCAATGTCCGCAATATTTTCAGGGTGATCAACCGCATGAGGTATCAACGCCTGACCCGTATGCCCCATTCTACCCATTCATATGCTTATCCATGTTCTGGTCAAGCCCATGGACTTGATCAGAACACGACTATCGCAATTCTCCATGAAAATCCTGCATGGCGGTTCTGAATATCGCCGAAGCGTTGTACGCCATTTCCTGATCTGTTTCGGTCAGACGCAGCGTCCCGGAGGCATCCCGGTGCCAGCTCTCGGCCTCCTCGTTGTGCAGCAACAGCGTCACGCCATCAATGTTCACCAGCGCAAGCAGGGATGCGAACTCGATGGGTGCCACGCCATGCTCCTGATGCCCCAGTGCAAGAAGGTTCCGCCCGCGAAAGGCCGTGCAGTCGGGCAACTCCAGCAGGCAGAGGATCGTCCTGGGCACTTCCATGTTTGAAGACACGGCGCTGATGTGCCCCGGTGCAATATGCCCGGGAGCGAAGAAGAGCAGCGGAACCCGGTAGGGAGTGAGCGGAATCCGCGCATGACCCAGTCGTCCGTAGCCATGATCGGAGGCAATCACGAACAGGGTGTCGGCAAACCAGTCCTTGCTGCGCGCCGCGTCCATGAATCGCCCCAGCGCCCAGTCCGCATAGCCGAGGGCGGGTGCCTGTGTTCCTGATGCGTAGGGTACGCGCCCCTCGGGAAAGGCGAAAGGCAGATGATTGGACACGGTCAGGGTGGCAAGGAATACACGCTCGGAGTGCTGCGTCATGTCATCCATCTCGGTGAGCAGCCGGTCGAACAGAAATTCGTCGGCGATGCCCCAGGAAGTTTCAAACCCGGCGTGTGGAAAGTCGTGGCGAGAGAGTACGCGCTCAAACCCGATGCTCGACCAGTAGTTCGCGAAGTTGGTGAAGGTCGGCCAGCCGCCATAGACGAACCCGGTACGAAACCCGGCCGCCTTCAGGGATGCGCTCAGGGACGGCAGGCGACTGCCCGAACCGAGCGTGGTACGCGAGAACCCGGGGACCGGAACTATGCCCTGGAGCAGCGCTTCAAGGCCGCGGACGGTCCTGAGGCCGGTCGCGTACACATGCGTGAACAGTCGGCCTTCGTCGGACAGGCGCAGGAATTCCGGCATGTATCGCTCGCGGTTCGCCAGGTTCGTCCAGTGATGTCCACCAAAGGATTCCTCGATGATGAGCACCAGATGGCGGATGCCAGCCGCGGATTGCGCCCCGTCCGAGCCAGCAGGGTGCCCGAGGGTGGCGTTGGTCGCCAGGCGCTCCGCGCCAGATTCGGGAGCATGCCCTGGCCAGATGGCGGCGAGTCGTCTGCGCGTCTCGTCCTCCGGCAGGTCGGCATAGACACCGAGCCAGCGGGTATCGTCACGAAAGGCGCTGCGCAGGATGTGTGTGAAGGTGTTTTCGGCGGCGTTGTTGAGATTGAATCTCTCACTCACGCGCGCCTCGGGGAGAACGAAGTAGATGCCCACGAGGATGCCGGAGACGAGCAGATATACTGCCAGTTGCCGGGGCCGACATTGCTCGCGAGAACTTTCTGCCATCCCCGGAGTCAGCGCCGAAGCCACACGCGTGGCCAGCCAGGCCGACAGGGCGAACAGCGTCAGGCCAGTGACCCAGACGCGCCAGGACATGCCTTGCAGGTATTCGAGTCCGAAGTATGCAGTTGCCTGGAGATAGACGATGTACTGTGCCGCGAAGCGTCCGATGCGCATGTCAAGTTCCTGCCAGACGGCAAGCTCGATGGCCAGTACGATGACCACCACCAGAAGTTCAATCGCGAGCAGACCGGTCAGGGCGCGGCGCCTGGCCGGGCTCTTCCCGCGCCAGCAGAGCAGCAGGACGGCGAGCGGCCAGGACAGGATGCAGGCGGCGATCAGATCATTCGCACAGCCGAGCGCGAAAGCAGCAACGATATCCAGCGTTGCTATCTCGGGGGACGGATACAGGGGCGCGAGAATACGTGCGCGCACTCCGGTGCACAGCAGCAGATAGACGACTCCCGGCAGGGATGCGAGCAGGACAGGATGCCTGGTGAGCTCCGAATGGGTGCCCATCAAGCAGTCCGTGACTCAGCGCAGCGCACGAACCCTGGCGAGAACCTCTTCGAGTTCAGGACGCTTGCGGTAATCCTGCTCGGCAAACTTGGCCAGCACCTGTCCGTCGGCATCAAGCCACAGGATGCCGGGATGAGGCACCCCGTAGGCGAAATGATCTGCCGAGATATCTTCATTGAGGATGCCCAGCGCAGTGGCGAACTCGCCGCCCTGATCGGAGAGCAGGGGGTAGCTGATATTGTTGTCTGCGACAAACTCCGCCAGCACTTCCGTGCTGTCATAGGTGGTGGCGGCGACGGCCACACCAAGGGCCTCGAAGGAGGCGAGGGATTCTGACAGTTGCACCAACTGTTGCTGGCAATAGGGTCACCAATCAGCGGAGCGAGTGAAGAAAAGTATGAGCCCGGCGGGAGAGGCGAGACTGTCGAGTGTACGCGGGTCGCCGACGGAATCATCGAGCTCGAACGCCGCTATCTGCGAGCCTGTATCTGGCCCCCAGGTATCGGCGTATTCGCCATCATCAGCGTAACCGAGGCTACTCGCCGCCACGGCCAACAGAGAGCCGACCAGTCGTCGCAAGAAAGTGAGCATATTGCGCATATCAGGACACCTGCAGGAACTGCCGGGATTGTAAAGCAAGTGGAGCGCTTGTGGGGGTCTGTGGGGAACCCATTGAATAACAGGGGGGCCTGATGCCGCCGGGAAACGGATGGCCGCCGCCAGCCGCACCGAGCCGAATGTGCCTGGGTCAATACACAGTGTTACCCTGGCATCCATGCCAAGCAGTACATGGACAGACTGGGAGAACGATCTGGTGGTTGCGAGCTACTTTGAAATGCTCGATATGGACCTGAGGGGCCACCCCTATTCCAAGGCGGAACACAGCAGAAGGCTGCAGGAGCAAACCGGGCGTAACAAAGGTTCAATCGGATACAAGATCCGTAACGTCAGCGCCATATTGCAATTGAGCGGAGAGACCTGGATTCCCGGCTACAAGCCCGCCATGAACTTCCAGAGGTCCCTTGTGAACGCGGTGGAGCGCTGGCTTGACGGCAATCGCGCATGGATTGATCGACCACCGCTTTCCACTCGCCTGCGCGACCAGGAAGTGGCGCTGGCCTTCGTGCCTCCGCCTTCACTCACAAACGAACCGCCGCCAAAGGATCACGGGCATGTGGCTTCACTCGTCGCCAAATTCGACTTTGCGGGTCGGGATCAGAGGAATCGCGAACTCGGACGGGCTGGTGAAGAACTTGTTCTGACAACCGAACGCCAAGTGCTCACCAACAAGGGCCGCAAGGACCTCGCCAGACGCGTACACTGGATTTCGGAAGAAGAAGGCGATGGCGCGGGGTTCGACATAGCGAGCTTCTCGCCCGATGGCAGCAGGCGCCTGATAGAAGTCAAGACCACAAACGGATGGGAAAGAACGCCCTTCTTCATCTCCCGCAACGAGCTTGATATAGCCGAGAAGAAAGAAGATGTCTGGTGCCTGCTGCGCGTGTTCAACTTTGCACAGCGCCCCACAGCATTCGAGTTGCGCCCCCCGCTTGATGCACACGTAGCGCTCTCCCCGACGAGCTTCCTCGCAAGTTTTCGCTGAGCGTCACGAATAACGGGAAACTCCGTTATGCAGAGCTATGCAGGGTTATGCAGGGGTTTCCCGTGTCTGGCTGCTACTTGCCAATGATGCCTTCGGCGATATTGCGCGGTACTTCGCCGTATTGCGCAAACTCCATGGTGAAGGTCGCCCGACCTTGCGTCGCGGAGCGCAGATCAGTTGAATAACCGAACATCTCGGCGAGCGGTACGGCGGCGCGAATCACCTTGCCGGAAGGGTTCTCGTCCATGCCCTCGATGAGGCCGCGGCGACGATTGAGATCCCCGACTACATCGCCCATGTAGTCTTCCGGTGTCACCACCTCGACATTCATGATGGGTTCGAGCAGTACCGGTGACGCGCGCAACGCACCGTCCCTGAGCGCCTGGGCACCGGCAATCTTGAACGCCACCTCGCTTGAATCCACTTCGTGAAAGGAGCCGTCATAGAGAGTCGCTTTCACGCCGATCAGCGGGTAGCCCGCCAGCACACCGTTTTCAAGCTGTTCCTGAATGCCCTTGTTGACCGCCGGAATATACTCGCGCGGCACCACGCCACCGACAATGGTTTCCTCGAATTCATAGCCAGCACTGTCATCGTCGCTCTCCAGAGGTTCGATGCGCAACCACACGTGGCCGTACTGGCCGCGCCCGCCGGATTGACGAATGTACTTGCCCTCGGATTCCACCGACGACTTGATCGTTTCCCGATAGGCAACCTGCGGCTTGCCGATGTTGGCAGAGACCGAAAACTCGCGTCTCATGCGGTCCACGATAATGTCGAGATGCAATTCGCCCATGCCGGAGATAATGGTCTGGCCGGATTCTTCGTCGCTGGTGACGCGAAATGAGGGGTCTTCCTGCGCCAGCTTGCCGAGGGCGGCGGACATCTTCTCCTGATCTGCAACCGACTTGGGCTCCACTGCGACCGAAATGACCGGCTCGGGGAAGTCCATCCGCTCCAGCGTGATCTGGTTGCCGAGGTCACACAGGGTGTCTCCGGTCGTCACGCTCTTGAGGCCGACAGCGGCAGCGATATCACCGGCGCGCACTTCCTTGATTTCTTCGCGCTGATTGGAATGCATCTGCACCATGCGTCCAATTCTGAATCGCTGCTGCTTGATCGGGTTGTACACCTGATCGCCAGAGGTGAGGATGCCCGAATAGGCGCGGAAGAAGGTCAGGGTGCCGACAAAGGGGTCGGTAGCAACCTTGAAAGCCAGTGCGGCGAATGGTGCCTTGTCGTCTGCATGACGTTCCCCGATGGTCTCGCCATCATCGAGCGTACCCTCGATGGCCTTGACTTCATCCGGTGCCGGCAGGTAGTCGATGACGGCATCAAGCATGGTCTGTACGCCCTTGAACTTGAAAGCCGAGCCGCACAGCGCCGGCACAACGCGGTTGTCGATGGTCAGTTGCCGAATGCCCTTGCGAATGGCCTCGCCGGAGAGTTCCCCCTCTTCGAGATAGGCTTCCATGAGCTCATCACTGGCATCGGCCGCCGCTTCCATGAGAAGTTCACGATAGTGCTCGGCATCCTCCTGCATCTCTGCCGGAATGTCCTGAATATCGCAGCGCGTACCCTTGTCGGCTTCGTCCCAGTACAGCGCCTTCATTTCCACGAGATCAACGAGGCCGCGGAAGTTTTCTTCACTGCCGATCGGCAGCTGCATGACAACGGGCACCGAGCCGAGTCGGGTACGAATCTGGTCAACCACGCGCAGGAACTGACCGCCGGCACGGTCCAGCTTGTTGACAAACACCATGCGCGGCACCTGATAGCGATTCGCCTGTCGCCAGACAGTTTCAGATTGCGGCTCGACACCGGCAACCCCGCAAAACACCACCACGGCACCATCAAGGACGCGCAGGCTGCGCTCTACCTCGATGGTGAAGTCCACATGTCCAGGCGTGTCGATGATGTTGATTCGGTGGCGCGGATAGCGGCCGTCCATACCTTCCCAGAAACAGGTGGTGGCGGCTGAAGTGATAGTGATACCACGTTCCTGCTCCTGTTCCATCCAGTCCATGACAGCACTGCCCTCATGCACTTCGCCCACCTTGTGGGTGAGCCCGGTGTAAAACAGCACACGCTCCGTGGTGGTGGTCTTGCCGGCATCCACATGCGCGACGATGCCGATGTTTCTATAGCGTTGAACAGGTGTTGTGCGAGGCATGACATCTCCTGTGCCCGGCGAAAATCTCGAAAATGGAAGCTGCCTTCTTGCAGGAAAAAAACCTGCGTCAGAAGCGATAGTGTGAAAAAGCGCGGTTAGCCTCTGCCATGCGATGCGTGTCTTCCTTGCGCTTGAAAGCGTTTCCACGCTCTTCGGCAGCGTCGAGCAACTCACCCGCCAGGCGGGCAGGCATGGATTTCTCGCTGCGGCGGCGAGCACATTCAACCAGCCAACGCATGGCCAGTGCCTGGCGGCGATTCTCGCGCACCTCGTGCGGCACCTGATAGGTAGCACCGCCAACACGGCGCGAGCGTACTTCGACTACCGGAGAGACCGTTTCCAGCGCGTCCTTGAACAGCTGCACTGCATCCTGGCCGGGACGCTTCTCGCCGATCACGTCAAACGCGCCGTAAACAATGCGTTCCGCCACCGATTTCTTGCCACTCACCATGATGTGATTGATGAACTTGGCCACCGTGTGGTCGTGAAACTTCGGGTCTGGCAGGATGCTGCGCTTTTGCGCGACTCGTCTTCTTGGCATGGGTTGTCCTCCACTTCAGGGTATCCGCACACTCGGCGACCTGTACGCCCGCCCGGATGCGGCCTTACTTGCTGTTGCAGTGAGATGGTGGGTTATCTGGGTCGCTTGGCACCGTATTTGGAGCGGCCCTGGCGGCGGCTCGCGACACCGGAGGCATCAAGCGTTCCACGCACCGTATGGTAGCGAACTCCCGGCAAGTCCTTGACTCGCCCACCGCGAATCAGGATAGCCGAGTGTTCCTGCAGGTTGTGACCTTCACCACCTATGTAGGACGTAACCTCGTAGCCATTGGTCAGGCGCACCCGGCACACCTTGCGCATGGCGGAATTGGGTTTTTTTGGAGTGGTCGCGTACACGCGCGTACACACGCCACGCCTTTGCGGGCAGCCTTGCAGGGCGGGAACCTTGCTCTTCTCGAGCTTCCTCTTGCGCGGTTTGCGTACCAGTTGACTAGCGGTGGCCATAGCGTCTCTTCGTTAACGGGGTAATTTTAACAGGGTACGGCATGAGAGGGTCAATTCACGAGGTGAATCATTGCGCTCATGACATGCATCGAACTCGCTCACTCGGCACCGCTCAGGGCTTCGGCAAGCAAGCGATCAACCTCTTCCGAACTGATTCCGGAATCCTCCAGCGCGCGCGCCACATCGATTTCCTCGGCGCGCTGCTGACGCCGCCGTATGTGATAGGCGAGACCGGTACCGGCAGGAATCAGGCGTCCGACAACAACATTCTCCTTGAGTCCGCGCAGGTAATCCTGCTTGCCGGTGACCGCCGCTTCGGTAAGTACGCGCGTGGTTTCCTGGAAGGAGGCCGCCGACAGGAAAGACTCGGTTGCCAGCGATGCCTTGGTGATGCCGAGCAGCACACGCTGATAGGTCGCCGGTCTGCGCTCCCTGGCAGTATCCGCATCCGGAGATTCGGCGAGCAACCCGGGCTCCCCGCTTGCGTCCATCACTGCATCCGGCTCGACACCTTCGGATGCCTGGGTATCGACCTGTGCGGATGCCTCCGTGAGTGCGGGCGCGGCACCGTCATCGCTCTCTGGGACCTCCGCGCTATCGTCGTCGGCCGTTTTCAGCTTCCGGTTTTCGATGTGCACATTGGTCAACTCAACCTGTTCGCCGCGCACAAAGGATGTTTCCCCCGGATCAAGAATCTCGGCCTTGCGCAGCATCTGTCGAACAATGACCTCGATATGCTTGTCATTGATGTCCACTCCCTGCAGTCGGTACACCTCCTGAATCTCGCTCAGGATATAGTCCGCCAACGGGCCAACACCCTGCAATCGCAGGATGTCGTGCGGGTTGTAGGGGCCTTCCGACACCACATCGCCGCGTGTCACGTGCTCGCCCTCGAAGACAGAAATAGTGCGCCATTTGGGAATCAGCGTCTCGACGCTGGTGACTTCTTTCTCGGAGTCGCCATATCCCTCGATACGGGGCTTGTCCAGCGTGATCACCAGACGCAGTTTGCTCTTGGTTTCGCGCCCGAAACTCACCGTCCCGGTCTCTTCGGCAAGAATGGCCGCATCCTTGGGTTTGCGCGCCTCGAAAAGGTCAGCCACTCTGGGCAAACCGCCAGTGATGTCGCGTGTTTTCGAGCCTTCTTGCGGAATACGCGCAATTACGTCACCGATACCGACATGGCCACCGTCTTCGAGATTCAGAATCGCGTTCGCCGGCAGGTAATAGTGGGCGGGAATCTCGGTGCCGGCGAGATGCACCTCGGAGCCCGAGGCATCCACCAGACTCACGGCGGGGCGTAAATCCTTGCCGGCCTGTGGGCGTTCGGAGTCTTCCAGCACAATGATGTTGGTCAGTCCCGTGAGCTCGTCGGTCTGATAGCTTACTGACAGCCCCTCTTCCATTTCCTGAAAAACGACTGTTCCGCTTTGCTCGGTGATAATCGGGTGGGTGTGCGGGTCCCAGTTGGCAATGATCTTGCCGGCATCCACGCGCGTCGCGTCTTCCACGGAAATCACCGCCCCATAGGGTACGCGGTAGCGTTCCCGTTCGCGCCCGAACTCATCGAGTATGGCAATCTGCCCGGAGCGCGATACGGTGACCAGTTCACCGGACTCACGGCGCACGGTTTTCATGTTGTGCAGGCGGATTTCGCCGCCGTGCTTCACCTGTACGCTGTCAATAGCCGTAGCGCGCGATGCCGCGCCACCAATATGGAAGGTGCGCATGGTGAGCTGGGTACCCGGTTCACCAATCGACTGCGCCGCAATCACGCCCACAGCCTCACCGAAATTGACCTGCCGACCCCTGGCGAGGTCGCGCCCGTAACACTGGGCACACACGCCATGGTCATTGGCGCAAGTGATGGCTGAACGCACCTTGATCTCGTCGATACCCAGGCCCTCGATGCGATCAACCCAGGATTCATCAAGCATGGTACCCGCTGGAATGACAATGTCTTCATCGCTCCCGTGGCGCCGATGCACTATGTCCTCGGCAACCACTCGACCGAGCACACGAGCGCTCAGGGGTTCGATGACATCTCCGCCTTCAATGAGCGCCGAGATGCGCAAGCCGTCAGTCGTGCCACAATCCTCGTTGAGGATGACGACATCCTGCGCCACATCCACGAGCCGTCTGGTCAGGTAGCCCGAGTTGGCCGTCTTGAGCGCGGTATCGGCGAGACCCTTGCGTGCGCCGTGCGTGGAGATGAAGTATTCGTTCACCGACAGGCCCTCGCGGAAATTGGCCGTAATGGGCGATTCGATGATGCTGCCGTCCGGTTTCGTCATGAGGCCGCGCATACCGGCCAACTGACGTATCTGCGTGGGCGTACCGCGGGCACCCGAATCCGAATACATGAACACGGAATTGAACGATGGCTGTTCGACCGCCTCGCCATCCGCATTCACGACCGTTTCACGCGAAATGCCATCCACCATGGAGCGCGCCACCAGATCATTGGCGCGCGACCAGATGTCTATGACCTTGTTGTATTTCTCGCCGAGGGTGACCAGACCCGAGCCGAATTGCTCTTCAATTTCCTGCACCTCGCTCTCGGCACCCCTGATGATGTCCGGTTTTTCCGACGGAATCACGAAGTCTTCAATGCCGATCGAGGCTCCCGAAATGGTCGAATACTCGAATCCGAGATACATGAGCTGGTCGGCAAAGACCACCGTCGCCTTCAGTCCGGCGCGCCGGTAACATTCATCAACAAGCTGGGAAATACCTTTCTTGTCCAGCGTCTTGTTGACCAATCCGAAAGGCAACTCGTGCGGCAATATGTCGTACAGCAGGGTGCGCCCCACAGTGGTGTCGTATAACACCTCCTTGTCGAGAAACTCCCCCGTTTCATCCTGTTCCATGTCGGTCAGCCGCACCTTGACCCGGGCATGCAGATCCACCTGACCATTTGCCAGAGCGCGCTTGACTTCGGCGAGGTCGGCGAAGATGGCACCTTCGCCCCTGGCATTGATACGCTCACGGGACAGATAGTAGATGCCGAGCACCACATCCTGAGAGGGCACGATGATCGGTTCACCACTGGCCGGAGACAGGATGTTGTTGGTGGACATCATGAGTGCGCGCGCTTCAAGCTGCGCTTCTATCGTGAGTGGCACGTGCACTGCCATCTGATCACCATCGAAGTCGGCGTTGTAGGCGGCGCACACCAGCGGATGCAGCTGAATGGCGCGGCCTTCGATGAGCACCGGCTCGAAGGCCTGGATGCCGAGGCGATGCAAGGTGGGCGCGCGGTTCAGGAGCACCGGATGCTCGCGAATCACGTCATCGAGAATATCCCACACTTCCGGGGTTTCGGTTTCCACCAACTTCTTCGCCGCCTTGATGGTAGTGGCGTGACCGCGCGACTCGAGCTGCGCAAAAATGAAGGGCTTGAAGAGTTCCAGCGCCATCTTCTTCGGCAAGCCGCACTGATGCAGCTTGAGGGTGGGGCCGACGACGATGACCGAGCGACCGGAATAATCCACGCGCTTGCCGAGCAGATTCTGACGGAAGCGCCCCTGCTTGCCCTTGATCATGTCGGCGAGCGACTTGAGCGGCCGCTTGTTGGTACCGGTGATGGCGCGCCCGCGGCGCCCGTTGTCGAGCAGTGAATCAACCGATTCCTGCAACATGCGTTTCTCGTTGCGCACAATGATGTCCGGGGCGTTCAGATCGAGCAGTCGCTTGAGTCGGTTGTTGCGGTTGATGACGCGACGGTAGAGTTCATTCAGGTCGGAAGCCGCGAAGCGCCCGCCCTCGAGCGGCACCAGCGGGCGCAGGTCCGGTGGCAGTACCGGCAGGACATTCATCACCATCCATTCAGGCTTGTTGCCCGAGCGGACGAAGGCTTCCATCAGCTTGAGACGCTTGGAAAGCTTCTTGACCTTGGATTCCGAGGTGGTCTGGGGAATCTCTTCCCTGAGCGCAGCAATTTCGGCCTTGAGATCAAGGCTCTTCAAGAGCGTTTGTATCGCCTCGGCACCCATCTCGGCAACGAATTCGTCACCGTATTCCTCGAGCCTGGTGAGATACTGCTCTTCGGTGAGCAATTCACCCGTCTCGAGCTCGGTCATGCCGGGAGAGATGACCACATAGTACTCGAAGTACAGCACACGCTCGATGTCGCGCAGCGACTTCAGGGCGCGTCTCGACTCACGCTGCTCCGTACTCCAGTCATCTTCGATGCGACTGAAATCGAGCAGCAAGCCAATACGCGAGGGCAGTGACTTGAGGAACCAGATGTGCGCCACCGGACTCGCCATTTCGATATGACCGAGCCGCTCGCGACGCACCTTGCTGACGGTAACTTCAACGCCGCACTTCTCGCATACCACACCACGATGACGAAGTCGCTTGTACTTGCCGCACAAACATTCGTAGTCCTTGCTCGGACCGAAGATTCGCGAACAGAAGAGACCATCGCGTTCCGGCTTGAAGGTGCGATAGTTGATGGTTTCCGGTTTCTTGACTTCGCCGTAGGACCAGGAACGGATCAATTCGGGCGAGGCAAGACCTATGCTGAGAAAATCAAAGTCGAGCCGCGAATCCGCTCCGCGCATCATCTGTTCCAATCCTTTCATGGTAACTCCTTGCCTCTTCCTGAATCGTCTTTCTGTTGATCTTCTGCTCTGACAGCTGCCTGATTGTCGCTTGCGCCCGAAGTGCGGCCCGAGCGCGCGGCCATGCCTACTCGCGGTTGAGCTCCAGATTGATGCCAAGTGATCGCACCTCGCGCAACAGCACCTGGAAAGACTCCGGTGTGCCCGCGTCCATACGGAAGTCGCCATCAACAATGTTCTTGTACATCTTGGTGCGCCCGTTGATGTCGTCCGACTTCACGGTGAGCATCTCCTGCAGGGTGTAGGCAGCACCATAGGCTTCAAGTGCCCAGACTTCCATCTCGCCGAACCGCTGACCGCCGAACTGCGCCTTGCCACCGAGCGGCTGCTGCGTCACCAGGCTGTAGCTGCCCGTGGAGCGCGAATGCATCTTGTCGTCAACCAGATGATTCAGCTTGAGCATGTACATGTAGCCGACGGTTACCGGTCGGTGGAATTGCTCGCCGGTGCGCCCGTCATGGAGAGTGCATTGACCCGAGGACGGCAAGTCGGCCAGCTTCAGGAGCCGCTTGATTTCATCCTCGGTCGCGCCGTCAAACACCGGAGAGGCGAAGGGAATGCCACGCGTGACATTGCGCCCGAGCTCGACAAGCGCGGCATCGTCGAGCGCGTCAAAGTCGTGCTTGCGCCCCTCACCCTTGTTGTACACCTCGTCCAACAGCTTGCGGATCGATTTCACCGCGTGCTGTTGCTCGAGCATGGCGTTGATCTTCTGTCCAATTTCCCTGGCGGCCCAGCCCAGATGCGCCTCCAGGATTTGCCCGACATTCATGCGCGACGGTACGCCGAGCGGGTTGAGGATGATATCTACCGGCTCCCCATGCTCATCGTACGGCATGTCTTCCGTCGGCATGATGACCGAAATCACGCCCTTGTTCCCGTGCCGACCGGCCATCTTGTCGCCCGGTTGAATACGACGCTTGACCGCGAGCAGCACCTTGATGGTCTTGATGACACCCGGCGGCAAGTCTTCACCTCGCTGCAGCTTCTGCTTCTTGTCGTTGAACACTTCTTCGAGCCGTGTGCGTCGCTGCTGAAGCTGCAATTCAGCCTGTTCCAGTTCTTCGTTACAACGCTCAACCACCATCCGCAGGCCAAACCAGTCATTCCGCGGCAGTGCATCCAGATACGCGTCAGTGATGATGGAGCGAGACTGTTTGCCGGGCGCACGCACGGCCTTCTTGCCGACCAGCATGCTGCGCAGACGCTCGAAGGTCGCTTCTTCGAGAATGCGAAACTCGTCATCGAGGTCCTGACGGATTTCACGCAGCTGCTGATCTTCGATGGCTTGCGCGCGCGCATCTTTCTCGACACCTTCACGCGTGAATATCTGCACATCGATAACCGTGCCCTTGACCCCCGAGGGTGCGCGCAACGAGGTGTCCTTGACGTCCGACGCCTTCTCTCCGAAGATGGCCCGCAGCAACTTCTCTTCCGGTGTCAGTTGTGTCTCGCCCTTGGGCGTGACCTTGCCAACCAGCACATCGCCCTGTTTGACTTCGGCACCTATATAGACAACTCCGGATTCGTCAAGGTGACGCAGCGCACCTTCGCCGACATTCGGAATGTCGCTGGTAATTTCGTCGGCACCGAGCTTGCTGTCGCGCGCCGTACAGGTAAGTTCCTGAATATGGATGCTGGTGAATCTGTCCTCGCTGACCACTCGCTCGGAAATGAGAATGGAATCCTCGAAGTTATAGCCGTTCCAGGGCATGAGCGCGATGCGCATGTTCTGCCCGAGCGCCAGTTCACCGAGATCGATTGACGGCCCGTCAGCGAGCACATCGCGGGGACTGACCTCTTCGCCCGGGCGCACCAGCGGGCGCTGATTGATACAGGTATTCTGGTTGGAGCGGGAGAACTTGGTGAGATTGTAGATATCGACACCTGCCTCGCCAGCTTCGGTTTCCTGCTCGCGCACACGCACGATGATGCGCCCGGCATCGACGCTCTCCACCACGCCGCCACGCCGCGCCACTGCACACACCCCCGAATCTATGGCCACGCGGCGCTCCATGCCGGTGCCGACAAGCGGGGTCTCGGCACGAATGAGCGGCACGGCCTGACGCTGCATGTTGGAGCCCATGAGTGCGCGGTTGGCATCGTCATGCTCGAGGAAGGGGATGAGTGATGCCGCCACCGACACCACCTGCTTGGGCGAGACATCGAGATAATCGATATTTTCTGCTGTGGTCTTGAGAAATTCGTTGTTGCGACGCACGTCAATAAGGTCGTCAACGAGCTTGCCGTCAAGAATCTTCGTCCCAGCCTGGGCAATGACGAAATCGGCTTCATCTACAGCCGAGAGATAGGTGATCTCGTCAGTCACTGCACCATCGATGACCTTGCGGTACGGGCTCTCCAGAAAACCGTATTCGTTGGTGCGCGCATAGGTGGCGAGGTTGTTGATAAGGCCGATATTCGGACCTTCGGGCGTTTCGACAGGACAGACGCGGCCATAGTGCGTGGGGTGTACATCGCGCACCTCGAATCCGGCGCGTTCGCGCGTCAGGCCACCCGGTCCGAGCGCCGAGATACGGCGCTTGTTGGCCACCTCGGAGAGCGGGTTGTTCTGGTCCATGAACTGCGAAAGCTGACTCGAACCAAAAAACTCGCGTACCGCAGCCGCCACCGGCTTGGCGTTGATCATGTCCTTCGGCATGAGACCTTCGCTTTCGGCCACGCCGAGACGCTCCTTGACAGCGCGTTCGACCCGCGCCAGACCTATGCGAAACTGGTTCTCGGCCATCTCGCCCACCGAACGCACACGGCGGTTGCCAAGGTGGTCGATATCGTCCACCGTACCCTTGCCATTGCGCACTTCAATGAGGGTACGCAATACCTCGACAATATCGTCCGTCGTCAGTACGCCTTCGCCTTCAATACTGTCGCGCCCAAGACGCCGATTGAATTTCATGCGGCCGACGGCGCTCAGGTCGTAGCGTTCCTCGGAAAAGAACAGACGCTCGAAGAGTCCATCCGCGGCTTCACGGGTAGGCGGCTCGCCCGGACGCATCATGCGATAGATTTCCACCCTGGCCTCATGCTGGGTGTGCGCAGGGTCGATGCGCAGGGTTTCCGACAGATAGTTGCCACAGTCAAGATCATTGCTGTAGATGGTGTCTATGTCCTGAAAGCCGAGCTCTTCCAGACGCGTCAGCAATTCGTCAGTGATAACCGTGTTGCAGGGTGCCACCTCTTCGCCGGTGCTCTTGTCAATCAGGGCGCTGGAGCAGACCTTGCCGACGAGGAATTCGCGCGGGACATCGAGCCGCCTGAATCTGGTGGCAGCGAGCTGGCGGACATGACGGGCAGTAATGCGTCTGCCCTGAGAGATGATCAGCTTACCTTCCCGATCGTGTATATCAAAGCTCGCCACATCTCCACGCATACGCTCCGGCACCAGATCCATGGAGTATTTGCCGTTGCGCTTGCGGTGAAAATGCACCTTCTCGAAGAAGAGAGCGAGCATTTCCTCGGAAGACAGGCCGAGCGCGCGCAGCATGATGGTGGCCGGCAGCTTGCGTCTGCGGTCAATGCGCACATACACCAGGTCCTTGGGGTCGAATTCGAAATCGAGCCATGAGCCTCGATAGGGAATGACCCGTGCCGAATAGAGCAGCTTGCCGGAAGAATGTGTCTTGCCCTTGTCGTGATCGAAAAAGACCCCCGGAGATCTGTGCAATTGCGAGACAACGACCTTCTGTGTGCCGTTGACGATGAAGGTGCCGTGTTCCGTCATGAGCGGAATTTCGCCCATATAGACTTCCTGCTCCTTGATCTCCTTGACGGTCTTGTTGTTCGTCTCGCGATCAAAGAGTTTGAGCCGCACCTTGACATGCAGCGGCGCGGCATAGTTCGCACCGCGCTGCAGGCATTCCTTGACATCAAACGGCGGCTCCCGGAAGCTGTAGCTCACATAGTCGAGCTGTGCATTTTCGGAACGGCTCTTGATGGGAAAGATGGACTTGAAGGTGCCATGCAGCCCGTGCTCGCCGCGTTCTTCCGGCGCTACATCGGCTTGCAGGAACATGCGATAGGAATTGATCTGGATTGCCAGCAGGTATGGAATCTCCATGACTTCGGGCAAGGTGCCGAAGTCTTTGCGCCAACGCTTCCTTTCCGCCAAACTCAGAGACATGGGGTGCTCCATTGAAGTACTGCAAAAAAATTCAATGGCCTGAACGACTCACGTACGCGAGAGCCGTTCAGGCCGAAATGTCTCGGGAACTCGCCAAGCCGCTGCCAGGCGCTTGTCGGATTCCCGATGAGCAATGAGATCTCGAACCTGTCGAATTACTTGAGTTCCGCGCTGCCACCTGCTTCTTCAATCTGTGTCTTGAAGGATTCCGCTTCTTCCTTGCTGACACCTTCCTTTACCACCTGGGGAGCGCCGTCCACGACGGCCTTGGATTCCTTCAGGCCGAGTCCGGTGATAGCCCGAATGGCTTTGATGACATTGACTTTCTTGTCGCCGGGTGCAGTGAGAACCACGTCAAAGGCGGTTTGCACTTCCTCTTCGGCACCGCCGACAGATTCTTCTCCGGCCTGTGCCGGTGCAGGTGCTGCCACGGCGGCCGCGGCTGTCACGCCGAAGCGCTCCTCCATCATCTTGACGAGCTCGACCACATCCATGACGCTCATCTCGGAGACGGCGTTTACGATATCGTCTTTGGACAATTCCATTGGTGTATTCCTCCAGGGGTGTGTTGGCTATGCGTGTGCATATGCGTGATTGATTTTCTTCAGGCGCTGTCGCCATCTGCGTGTTCTGCGTCCTTGGCCCTGGCACAGGCATCGAGCGTACCCACCAGCTTCTGTGGCAAGGCGGTCAGCACCTGCGCCAACTTCGCGACCGGCGCGTTCAGGGTTCCCATGAGCATGGACAGCGCCTGTTCCCGTGATGGCAGATTGGCGATGGTGTGCAGCGCATCTCCCGCGAGACGGTGGCCATCAACCGAGACAGCGCGCACTGCAAGCGCCTCGTGGTCTTTCATGAACTCGCGCATGAGGCGCGCCAGCGCACCGGCATCTTCCTGCGTGGAGACCAGCAGGTTCGGCCCGGTGAGCGTATCCTGCAAGCACTTGTGCGGCGTATCCTCGAGCGCAAGCCGTGCCAGCCTGTTGGGAACCACCTTGAGGCGTATCGACTGTGCGCGCGCACGACGGCGCATATCGGTCATGGCCGCGACATCAAGCCCGCGAAAATCGGCCAGCAGAAGCGCGGAAGACTCGCTGGCAAGATGCCGTACATCCTCGATCAGGGTTTCCTTGCGCTCTCGTGTCAATGGCATGGTGTGTCCTTGAAGTTCGGCTTGACTGGATTGCCTGGGGTATTCAGATGGCCAGGGTTGACAGGTCGATGGCAATACCTGGCCCGAAAGTTGACGACAGTGTCAGCTTCTTCAGATAAACCCCCTTGGAACTCGCCGGCTTGATGCGCTTGAGGTCGGACAACAGTGCCTCGACATTCTCCTTGACATGCTCGGGCGCGAAACCGACCTTGCCCACGCAGCCATGAATCAGACCACCGCGGTCAGTACGAAAGCGAAGTTGCCCGGCCTTGGCATCGCGCACAGCCGTGGCCACATCGTCCGTGACCGTGCCCGACTTGGGGTTCGGCATGAGTCCTCTGGGACCGAGCAGGCGCGCCAGCGGGCTGACTGTTTTCATGGCGGAGCGCGCTGCGATTACGGTATCAAAGCCAAGGTCGCCGCCCTTGATCTGTTCGGCGAGATCTTCGAGCCCCACAGCATCGGCACCTGCCTCGAGCGCCGCCTGAGCTTCATCATCAGTAGCAAACACGGCCACGCGCACCTGTTTGCCATTGCCGTGCGGCAGTTTCGTGGCACCGCGCACCGTCTGGTCCGAGCGACGCGGATTGACACCCAGATTCACCGACACCTCGAGGGATTCCTCGAAGGTACTCTCGCTGGCCCGTTTCGGACTCAGGGTCTTGAGTACTTCCATGGCTTCGTGAATGGGATAGTAGCGCCCTGATTCCACAAGCTCGCGGGTTCTGGCCTGGCGTTTGGTAAGTTTCATGTGTGCTTCCTGATGTGTCTGTCCGCGAATGCCCGGCTCAGGCATCCGCGTTGACTTCAATGCCCATGCTGCGGGCGGTACCGACGATGATGTTGAAAGCCGCTTCCTCGCTGGCAGCATTCAGGTCGTCTTTTTTCAGGGCAGCGATTTCGTTGATTTGACTGCGCGTGACCTTGCCCACCTTTTCGGTGTTGGGCGTGGCAGAGCCCTTGTCTATGCCTGCCGCCTTGCGCAGGAGCACCGCCGCTGGCGGGGATTTGACAACGAAGTCGAACTTGCGGTCCGAATACACGCTGATGACCACGGGCACTGGCATGCCGCGTTCGAGATGTCCGGTGCCGGAGTTGAAACGACTGCAGAAATCCTGAATGTTGAGGCCGTGCTGACCGAGCGCCGGGCCAATGGGTGGTGCCGGCTTGGCATCGCCGGCCGGCACCTGCAACTTGATGTATCCCGTGATTTCAGCCATGCCTGTGTATCCTGTGTCTTGTGTGTCTTGTGCGTGTGTCTTTGTGTTCTTGTACGTGCCCGGCCCGCGTTCTCCGCCTGAATGCCTTGCCTGACAGGGGTGTCGTTATCCCTTCTCCACCTGAGTGAACTCGAGTTCGACCGGGGTCGAACGTCCGAAGATGGTCACGGCGACCTTGAGCTTGCTGTTTTCGTAGTCAACCGTCTCGACAACGCCACTGAAGTCGTTGAAAGGCCCTTCCGTAACGCGCACGATCTCTCCCGGTTCATAGACGATCTTGGGTCGTGCCTGGTCGCCGCGACCGGCCTCGACGCTGGCCAGTATCGAATCCGCTTCCGCAGCTGTCAGAGGGGTTGGATCATCGGCCTTGCCGCCGATAAAACCGAGCACCCGCGGAGTCTTCTGTATCAGATGCCAGGTGTCATCGTTGAGCACCATTTCCACCAGAACATACCCGGGAAAGAACCTGCGTTCGCTGCGGCGTTTCTGCCCGCCACGCATCTCCACCACTTCTTCGACCGGCACCAGGACCTGACCGAAAAGATGGGCATCGGGGGATTCGTGGATACGGGTCTCGAGCGCTTGTTTGACCGATTTCTCATGGCCCGAATAGACTTGCACGACATACCAGCGCATGACCTGTGGACGCTGTTGCGCGGTCTCGCACGGCGCTTGATGCACTTGATGCACAGCTGTCGATTGCACTGCCTGCATGGGTTCGTTCATCCTATCGCCATGGAAACGAGCCAACTCAGCAGGGAGTCAAGGCCCCACAGGATGATGGCGAAGACAATGACCAGAAGAATCACGATGAAAGTGGTTTGGGTCGTCTCCTGACGAGTTGGCCATACGACGCGACGAATCTCGCTGCGTGCTTCCTTGATCAGCAAGAACACCGCCGCGCCTTTCTCGGTCTGCGAAGCAATCAACAGCGCTACCAGACCGAGCCCAAGAATGGCCAGTACGCGGTTCAGCAATGATTGCTCGCCGAGATACCAGTTGCCGACAATCGCAGCTGCAATAATGGCAAAGACCAGCAGCCATTTGAGCCAGTCGAGACCGGATGTGCGAGATGACGTGTTCATGAATTGATTGGGGCTGTTCTCGGGTTCGGTGATGTGCGTGACTTGGTGTGCATCATGTGCGGGAGGGCATGTGTGACGTGTTTCGGGCCTCGCTCCGGCATGCCATCAGGTGTGCCGACTGCTGCCTGATCTGCAGGTCGAGTTGATATCCTTCATCCTCCTTCATCATCCTTCATCCTTCGGATATCCTTCGGACTCCCGTACACGAGGCACGAACGCATGGCAGGTCAGGAGGGGATCGAACCCCCAACCTGCGGTTTTGGAGACCGCCGCTCTACCAATTGAGCTACTGACCCGTACCTCTCGATGCGTTGTCTTCTCTCCCCGTGCGTACATGGATGTGTGCAAGTGTGCTCTGGCCCTCGAATCTCAATTCACGATACTGCTGACCACTCCGGCACCCACGGTGCGCCCGCCTTCGCGAATCGCAAAGCGCAGGCCATCGTCCATGGCAACCGGACTGATGAGTTTGATCTTCATGTTGACATTGTCCCCCGGCATGACGACCGAGGTGGCTTCCGGCAATTCGATTTCTCCGGTCACATCGGTGGTGCGGAAGTAGAACTGCGGCTTGTACCCGGAACGGAAGAGCTTGTTACGCCCGCCTTCCTCTTCGGTCAGCACATAGGCTTCTGCTTCGAATTCGGTGTGCGGAGTAATCGTGCCGGGCTTGGCAAGCACTTGCCCACGCTGCACATCCGAGCGATCAACACCGCGCAGCAGCACACCGATATTCTCCCCGGCCCGCCCCTCGTCGAGCAGCTTGCGGAACATTTCGATACCGGTGCAGACAGTGCGGCTGGTCGCATCGCTGATACCGACAATTTCGACTTCCTCACCCCGGTTGAGAATGCCGCTTTCCACGCGCCCCGTAACCACGGTGCCACGGCCCTGAATGGTAAAGACATCTTCAATCGGCATCAGGAACGGCTTGTCGATGTTGCGTTGCGGCTCGGGCACATAGGTGTCGAGAGTTTCGAGCAGCTTCCTGACGGACTCCACACCCGTGGCATCACCTTCAAGAGCCTTGAGCGCGCTGCCAACGATGATCGGCGTGTCATCGCCCGGAAACTCGTAGGTATTCAGGAGGTCGCGCACCTCGAGGTCAACCAGTTCGATGAGTTCAGGATCGTCCGCAAGGTCTGCCTTGTTGAGGAATACCACGATGCGCGGTACGCCGACCTGGCGACTGAGCAGGATGTGCTCGCGCGTTTGTGGCATGGGGCCGTCGGAGCCATCCACCACCAGAATGGCGGCATCCATTTGCGCGGCACCGGTGATCATGTTCTTCACATAGTCGGCGTGGCCCGGGCAATCGACATGCGCGTAGTGGCGGCTGTCGGTTTCATACTCCACATGCGCCGTGGCAATGGTGATACCGCGTGCCTTTTCTTCAGGCGCGTTATCGATTTCATCAAAGGCCTTGACCTCGCCGCGTCCCTGCATTTCTGCACAGACCTTGGTCAAGGCAGCGGTCAAGGTAGTCTTGCCGTGGTCAACATGACCTATAGTGCCCACGTTGATATGCGGCTTGGTGCGCTCAAATTTTTCTTTCGCCATGATGCGTACTGTCTCCTTGCTGTGGTGGCATGAACGAACAAGATTCGGACTCGGTGAGGCGCACAATCACGCCCCTGTACTGCCTGTCTTGTTCTCTCGAATGTATATGTCCAGGTTTTTGGTGCTCACAACCGGATTTGAACCGGTGGCCTCTTCCTTACCAAGGAAGTGCTCTACCGACTGAGCTATGTGAGCATATCTCTGTCGCTGATGGCGAGTTATCATCCGCGTTTTGCCTGCCTGTTTCACCGCCCTGCTCCTGTTCTCCTGACACTTGGACAGAAAATCGTTTCCACGCATGACCGAACCGGAGCGGGTAGCGGGAATCGAACCCGCATCATCAGCTTGGAAGGCTGAAGTTCTGCCATTGAACTATACCCGCCTGACTACCCGCCTGACTCGCCAATGACCCGCCAAATCCACACTCGCCAAACTTGCCAGACAAGACGCGCCTCGCCAGAACGCGCCGCACCTGTCAATCACCCGGGATCCTGCTGCGAATCCTGCACGAACCTGCTTCCGCAAGCCCCGTTACCGTGCACAATCGTACCTGGTGCAGGGGGCAGGATTCGAACCTGCGAAGGCAATGCCGTCAGATTTACAGTCTGATCCCTTTGGCCGCTCGGGAACCCCTGCAAGCAAAAGAGGCGAATTATCTCGCTAGAGACGGATTCATGTCAAGCAAAATGACGCGCTTGCCAGGAACACATACACGTGTCCTGTCCTGTGACCCAGGGGAACCTCCGTTATTCAGAGTTTCCCTACTGCGAAACATTGAACCTGAACAGCATGACATCTCCGTCCTGCACCAGATACTCACGGCCTTCAACGCGATATTTACCCTGCTCGCGCGCCTTTGCCTCGCCGCCAGAGGCGACAAGATCCGCACAGGAGACCACCTCGGCGCGGATGAAGCCGCGCTCGAAGTCGCTGTGAATGACACCTGCCGCTTCTCTCGCGTTCGCTCCGCGGCGAATGGTCCAGGCGCGCACTTCGCGCGCTCCGCCGGTAAAGAAGCTGTGCAGCCCGAGCATTTCATACCCTGCGCGAATGACTCTGGAGAGTCCGCGCTCGTCAATGCCCATCGCCTGTGCAAATTCATCGCGTTCTTCCGCGTCAAGCTGCGAGATTTCCGCTTCCAGCAGGTTGCACAGGGGAATAACGCGGGATTGCCCCGCGGCCTGCCTGACCTCCGCAAGCAGCGCGTTGTCCTCGTGCTCGGTGTCTGCACAGTTGGCCACGATCAACATGGGTTTGGCAGTGAGCAGGAAGTAGGGCGCGGCCAGCCCCTGTTCCCTGTCCGTGAGCGTCAGGTCGCGCACCGCCTCACCGGCAGCGAGCGCATCCTGCAGCTTCTCCAGCAGCGTGACCTCTACCCTGGCATCCTTGTCTCCGGAACCCGCGCGTCGGCGCAGCTTGCCCAGACTGCGCTCGATGGTTTCGAGGTCCGCCAGCGCGAGTTCCGTGTTGATCACTTCCAGATCGGATGCCGGAGAGACTTCGTCAGACACGTGTGTGATGCGCTCATCAGCAAAGCAGCGCACCACCTGAATGATGGCCTGGGTTTCGCGTATGTGGGCGAGAAAGCGGTTGCCCAGCCCCTCGCCCTGTGATGCGCCCTCGACCAGGCCGGCAATGTCCACAAAAGTCATGGCGGCGGGGATGACGGACCTGGGCGAATAGCAGCGAGCCAGGGCCTGCAAACGCTCATCGGGTACCGCCACCATGCCGCGGTTGGGTTCAACCGTGCAGAAAGGATAGTTGGCGGCTTCAATGGATTCGCTGGTCAGCGCATTGAAAAGCGTCGATTTCCCGACATTGGGCAGGCCGACAATGCCACACTGAAAGCCCACAGGTTCAAATACCTGCGCTGGTCGGCGCATGCAGCCGATTCATCGCGGCTTCCACATCGCCGAGTATCAGCCGCCGCCAGATGTCCTCATCAAGATCACAGGCGCGCGCCATGTGCGCCCTGTCCTCCTCGTGCGGGCGCTGATGAATCAGCCAGGGGACAGCCGCCTGCCCCTTGGGCGGGGCACCGACACCGAGCCGCAGGCGAATGAATTGCGGGCCGATGGCCCGTATCACATCGGCCACGCCGTTGTGACCTCCCGCCCCACCGCCTTGTTTGAGGCGCGCGCACCCCGGCGCAAAAGCGGTTTCGTCGTGCAGCACCAGCACCGCCTCGGCAGGTATGCGGAAGAATCGACAGATACGCGCCACCGGTTGTCCGGAGAGATTCATGAAGCTGTGCGGAATGAGGCAGCGCAACTTGGTGCCATAGAGCTTCGTGGCAAGAAATTCGGACTTGTAGCGCATGGCGTATCTGGCCTCGAGACCATGGCGCCCGAGCAACGCGCGAAGACACTCGGCACCGAGATTGTGGCGTGTGCCCTGATAGCGCTCGCCGGGGTTGCCGAGTCCGACGATCAGTTGCAGGGGTTGGCGCAGCACACTACTCGGATTCTTCGGAAGCCGCCGCCTCCGCCATATCCTCCTCATCGTCAGCCTTGCCGCCGCGGCGTGTGGTTACACTGACCACCGGACTGTCGTGTTCGTGGTCGCCGAGCTGTGCATAGCCAAGCGTCACGCCCTCCGGCAACACGAGATCAGACAGGTGAATCGTCTGCCCCGTCTCGACTTCGGCCAGATCCACCTCGATGAACTCCGGCAGATGCCGTGGCAGGCAGCGGATATCGAGTTCCGTCAGCGAACGCGCAATGTTGCCACCGCCGACCTTCACTCCGACACAGCTTTCCTCATTGAGGAAATGCAGTGGCACCGAGACCTGAATTTCGTGATCTTCGCTGATACGCAGGAGATCGAAATGCAACACCCGATGGCTGGCCGGATGGCGCTGCACATCGCGTACCACCGCCGGAATGCTCTCCTCGCCGAGCTTGATGTCGAGCACCTGGGAGAAGAAGGATTCTTCTTGCAGGGCCTTGTTGAGCGCCCGGTCTGAAATCATGACGGCCTGGGTCTCGGTCTTTTCGCCGTAGAGTACGCCGGGAATCATGCCCTGCAGGCGGCGCAGGCGGCGGCTCGCGCCCGTCCCGCGCTCGCTCCTGTGTTGAACTTCCAGTGTGATTTGATCGGTCATGGTATTTTCCCTGGTCTGGTGTCCTGAATGTGCCAATGCTGGAAATGATGCGTCCCGGTCAGCGAAACATCACGCTGATGGATTCTTCGTTGCTGACTCGCCTTATCGCCTCTGCGAGCAGTGGTGCCAGCGACAGTTGCCTGATCTTGGAGATGCGCTTCGCTTCGTCAGTCAAGGGGATGGTGTCGGTGACATACAGCTCATCCACTCCGGATGCCTCGATGATGGCCAGCGCCTGCCCCGAGAGTACCGGGTGAGTGATGTAGGCTACCACCCTGCGCGCGCCGCGACGCTTGAGCTCGTCGCCCGAATGGCACAGGGTGCCGGCAGTATCCACTATGTCGTCGACAAGAATGCAGGTGCGATCTTCAACATCGCCGATGATATTCACCACCTCCGCTTCGTTCGGCCCCGGGCGTCGCTTGTCGATGATGGCGAGACCGACATCGTGCAGTTGCTTGGCGATGGCTCGTGCGCGCACCACGCCGCCGACATCCGGCGATACTACCAGTGGATTCTCGTAGTTCTGCGACAGGGCGTGGTCGATCAGCACGGGAGACCCGTACACGTTATCTACCGGGATATTGAAGAACCCCTGAATTTGATCGGCGTGCAGATCCACAGTCAGAACGCGATTGATACCTGAAACCGTGACCATGTCTGCCACCACCTTGGCACTGATGGAAACGCGCGCCGAGCGCGGACGACGATCCTGGCGCGCGTATCCGAAGTAGGGTAATACGGCGGTGATGCGGTGCGCTGAAGAGCGGCGCACGGCATCGGCAAGTATCAGCAGCTCCATGAGATGGTCGTTGGCCGGGCGGCAAGTGGATTGCAGCAGGAATACATCCTTGCCACGCACATTCTCGCGTACTTCCACATTGATCTCGCTATCCGCGAAACGTTCCACGGAAGCTTCTCCGAGCGGAGTTCCGAGTTGGTAGGCAATTTTTCGCGCCAGCCCAGCGTTGGAACTGCCGGCGAAGAGCTTGGGTGTTGTCATATCTCTCACGCGTGATTCGCGTTGTAGCCTGTTATGCAGATGGTGTGCAGCACCTGCCGGGCCGCGGGCATCATTCTACCGGGTTGCTTGCATTCCTTGTTCGTTCTGATGTGCCGACCCCAGGCCGCCGACAAGCAGGGGTGGCAGGATTCGAACCTGCGAATGCCGGGATCAAAACCCGGTGCCTTACCACTTGGCGACACCCCTGAGGCGCACTGCAACACACAGCGCTGACCGAGGTGAAATTGTCCTTGTTGGCCTGGGCAGGTGTCAACCTCGAATACGAGCGAATTGTCTCCTTGCCCGCACAACACGGGATGCCTGAAACAAACTGCTATGATTCCGAATCTCCAGGGCACTCGCAGGGGGTCAAAGGTATGTCGGACATCAATCTGTCCGCTTTCGCTTCACGGATCGTGATGATCCTGACACTGGTCGGTGTCGTCGGTGCACTCTACGCCTGTAATCGCGAGTCCATCGATTCGCGCACACAACAGGCGGGCTCGCAGGTCATCACGACGGCACAGGGTGAGGCGCGCTTTGAAGAATTGCGCACCAGGACGGGCGACCTTGATGGCGCGCGCATCGAGGCCGCCGACGAAGACCGGGAGGTTGGCAATTGGCTCGCGCACGGGCGCGACTATCAGGAGCAACGCTTTTCGCCGCTCGAGCAGGTGAATCAGGACACTGTCTCCGAGTTGCAGCTCGCCTGGTACGCCGACACCGGCACAACCCGCGGCCTCGAGGCATCGCCCATAGTCGTTGATGGAGTCATGTTCACCACCGGCTCCTGGAGTCTGGTGTACGCCTACGATGCCAGAACAGGCGAGCTGCTGTGGCGCTACGACCCGCAGGTACCGCGCGAATGGGGCCCCAAGGCTTGCTGCGATGTCGTGAATCGTGGTGTCGCCGTGTGGAAGGGGCGCGTGTATGTCGGCACTATTGACGGTCGTCTGGTCGCTCTGGATGCCGGCAACGGCGAAGTCTTGTGGGATGTACAGACAACCCCGCGCGACAGGTTCTACACCATCACCGGAGCACCGCGCGTGGTGAAGGATCTGGTGATCATCGGCAACGGGGGAGCCGAATTCGGGGTGCGCGGCTATGTCAGTGCCTATCACGCCGACACCGGTGAGGAGGTATGGCGCTTCTACACGGTGCCCGGCAATCCCGAACTCGGCTTCGAGAGTCCGGCGATGCGCACCGCGGCATCCACCTGGCGAGGTGGCAAGTGGTGGGAAGTCGGCGGTGGCGGCACCGTGTGGGACTCCATGGCCTATGACCCCGAACTGGATCTGCTGTACATAGGAACCGGTAACGGCTCGCCCTGGAATCGCTACATCCGCAGTCCCGGGGGTGGCGACAACCTGTACCTGTCCTCGATTATCGCCATAAATCCGGATAACGGCTCCATGGTGTGGTTCTACCAGACGACCCCCGGCGATTCCTGGGATTACACCGCAACGCAACACATCATGCTGCTCGACCTCGAACTCGACGGGCAATTACGCAAGGTGCTGGTGCAGGCACCAAAGAACGGGTTCTTCTATGTGCTCGACCGGCGCACTGGTGAACTCATTTCCGCCGAACCTTATGTGCAGACTACCTGGGCCACGCATGTAGATGCGCAAACCGGACGCCCGGTCGAGTCTGGTGGCCAGTATGCGAACGAGCCCAAGCTCGTCTATCCATCTCCGTATGGTGGCCACAACTGGCACCCCATGGCCTGGAACCGCGCCACGGGTCTGGTGTATATCCCGGTGCTCGATGTGCCCATGGTCTATGGCCAGGCGCGCGAATTCGAATACCACCCCGAGACCTGGAATACCGGCATTGACCAGAATCTCATGGCACCGGCCGATTCACTCGCCGGAGAGCTGGAGGGCCGGAAGCTCGTCAAGGGGCATTTGCTGGCCTGGGATCCGGTCGCACAGAAGAAGGCCTGGCAGGTGCAGCACTCGGGAGCCTGGAACGGCGGGCTCCTGTCCACCGCCGGCGGACTGGTGTTTCAGGGCCGGGCAGACGGCTATTTCGCGGCCTATGCCGCAGATACCGGACGCGAACTCTGGGAGACCCGGACCTATGCAGGCATCATCGCGCCGCCGGTGACCTATGAGGTGGACGGAGAGCAGTACGTGGTCGTCATGGCGGGTTGGGGCGGTGCCTTTGGCCTGGCATCGGGCATCCCGCCACAGCCCGGCATGATCGCTCGTCATGGACGGGTGTTGGCCTACAAGCTTGATGGCGGTCAAGTGTTGCCGTCGCCCCAGGTGCTGCTGGCCGAAATGCCGCCCCCGCCGCCGATGACCACGGATGAAGCTCAACTGGAGCGCGGCGAGACGCTCTTCCACACGCACTGTTCTGTCTGTCACGGCGGCGGTGCCGTTGGCTCCGGTGTGTTACCGGATCTGCGCTACAGCAACGATGCCATCCACGAGTTGTGGGATGCCATAGTGCTTGATGGCTTGCTTGTCGGCAAAGGCATGGCTGGATTCTCCGAGCTGCTGAGTGCAGAGGATGCGGAGGACATTCGTCAATATGTCATCAAGCGGGCACACGATGGCATCGCACTTGATGCCATGCTCGCCGATCAGGGAAGCGGGCGGTGAAGAACCCTGCCCGGGGAAGGTCTGATCAAGTCCACCCGTGGACTTGATCAGAACATACTTGGTTCAATGATGACATGAGCCGCCGATACTCGTTGGTAGCTGATATCGGCTCTCAGGTCTTTTTGTTGGCCCTCAATTACAAGCTGTAATCGTTTCTCCATCTCCTCACATCGGGTTGCGCGTTCCCAAGCTGGGTCGAGCAGCCACAGGTGATCGAAGACGTACTCTTGGATCACTTTTTCCTTCGCGCCATCCCTCACTTGGCTCTGCAGTGTGCTGACCACCATCAGTCTTTCTCGAACAATCCAAGGACTCCTGGTCGACACCTTCCGACTTCGTATGGATGGTTATCCTGTTGGCAATCGAGAACAGGGAGAGCTTGCCGATTCCCTTGCGGCCCATGGGTTTTCGGCCCTTCGGTGTCAGCGTTTCCGGGTGGCATCCGCATCCCACGCATTGGCGATCACCTCAGCAATCACTGCTGGCGTGTTGCTGTACAGATTCAGTCCCAAGTGATTCAACACGTTGAGGCTGAGGGTCATCAGATAGCGGTCGTCACCCATTCGCTGCATCCAACAGGGACTCGCCGATGGCGCGGGCCAGCGCCACCGGCACCGCATTGCCGACCTGCCGGGCCAACTTGTGTATGGGCGGTGGATTGTCTGGCGACTCAATCAGATCATAGTCCGGGGGAAAGGTCTGCAACAGGGCACCTTCCCGAACCGTCAGGGCGCGGTGCTGCTCGGGGTGGCCGAAGCGGCCCGTGCTGTAGTAGCAGAATTGCGTCGTGATGGTCGGCGCCGGTGCATCCCAACACATTCGGCCGTAGGGCGCGGGATAGTAGGCCTTCGTGTGGCAGCTGCTAACCAAGTGAGGCTCCCAGTCGCGCCACGAACCGCCGGGCTTCGATTGCCGAATGCGGGAGCGGTTGATTGTGGACAACGGCATGCAGGCATGGACGGGGTCGGTGCTTGACGCACTACCGTCGGCTATTGACGGTAGTGCGCCTATGAAGTCGCGGACCGTCCTGTTGCCCGCCGATGGCTTTGGCAACGATACTGCGCCCAGGCGTGAGGCGACCAAAACCAGGCGTCGGCGTTGCTGCGGGACCCCGTAGTCGGCGCAAGACACGACACCAAAGTCGTGTGCGTAGCCCAACGATCTCAAACTGTTACGCAGAGTGCCGAAGACTTCGTGCCTGGCAAGCCCCGGCACGTTTTCCATGGAAACCAGGTCGGGCAGCCCTTCAGCGATCAGGCGGCCAAACTCCTCCACCAGCGAGCAGTCATCCGTCCCAGAGCCTCGTTGACGCCTGGTGTGCGCGGAGAACGGTTGGCAGGGCGCACACCCAACCAAGGCGGTTACGTCGGCACCTTGATAGTGTGGCTTGAAGTCCGAGAAGCTGAGCGTTCGGGCATCGGCTTCAGTGAACCTTGCCCCAGGGTTGTTCGCCTCAAAGGCAAAGTGGCATGAGGGGTCGTTGTCGAACCCTGCCTTCACTTGGACTCCCGCTAGTTCCAAGCCGTGAGTCAATCCGCCGATGCCGCAAAATATATCCACAGCGTGGACGTTAATCCCGGTGCCGCCAGATCCCTGCAGAGCATGACAGTCGCTGTTCCGCTCAACCGGCATCCGCCCCAAGCCTCCAGCACCGCATTCAGCCGTTGCTCCCACTCATCTTCATCCACCACCTTGAAGCGCATCACCTTGCCGTGCATGGCGGGCACAAAACCTTGCCTTTGAAGCCGAGGCTTGTCACGCACCGATTGTCCCTGAATTTGCCCATCATTAGACAGGAACACAAAGCACGGAGTCAATGCGTTCGTCGTCAAATCGAGCGTACTGCCCTGCGCGATTTCTCGCCCCCTGAAACAGCCGGAACCGTCACGGGTTGGCGGCGGATGCCTGCGGCTGTCAGTCCCTCCGATTGGGAGTTCGGGGGTCAATCAACTCCAGCGTCGGCGCAAACGCCACACACCCCCTGGATCTCCACGATGCTGTGTTGCGGGCGAAATCCACGCTCGTCCGCGATGTGCGACAGCATGCTCTCAATCCCGCTTGATTCCACCTCGTCCACATGGCCACAGGAAGAACACAGCAGAAACTGGCTGTCGTGAAGATGCTCGGGATGGTCACACGGCAGGTAGGATTGCGTCGATTGCAGCCGGTGGACGACACCGATGCGCATGAGGAAGCGCAAGTGTCGATACACGGTCAATGGCGCGACCTTGCGCTCCTGACGCTGCTCCAGACGCGCCAGGATCTGGTAGGCGGAAAGCGGCCGGTCACAGGCGAGCAACTCGGCATACACAGCGAGTCGCGCCGGTGTCAGGCGCTCACCCGTCTCCAGGCAGCGCGTTTCGACGAGTTTCCGCCACTTGGGGGCGAGCTTTGCCGTTTTCTCCGCTGCCTTGATCATTCCGCATTGTCTCGCAGCCGCAACGCGCGCCAGGCAGGTTGTCGCGTCCAGCGCCACAGGTGCGCCGAGGACAGCAGCAGTGCGCCGACAATCGTGATTTGCTCGGCGTGAGCCGACATCGCCTCGACAAATACCGCCGTCAGGAGCAACCCGACCCCCGTCAGGGCCGCGGTGATAAAGAGCTTGTTGCCGTGTGCGGCCAGAGTTTGCCAGATCACCAGCAGACTCACCGGAACCGCAATAAAAGCAAGTACTTGATGCGTCAACTCGCTCTGGGCAGTTTCAGCCATGACGGGAATCATGATCACGATCAAGGGGGCGGCCAGACAGTGGATCAGGCACAGTGCTGACAGTCCGGCTGCATAGAGGTCAAGGCGGGACCTGCCAAGCTCGGCCGCGCCAATCTGGTCGTCAAGGGAATTCATGAGATTATTGAAGTGGTTGCCCGGGGCTGCACGACACACCATGTGCCATGCCACGCGAAAACGTTACATTGTAACGTAGTTATCCTGATGACAACGCAC
Organism: Pseudomonadales bacterium; assembly: GCA_965199815.1. GTDB lineage: Bacteria > Pseudomonadota > Gammaproteobacteria > Pseudomonadales > Azotimanducaceae > Azotimanducus. The sequence goes on along the minus strand of CBDATE010000034.1, from coordinate 47,971 downwards.
CGGACCGGATGTCAGTGAAAAATGCACCTGATATGTCGCCGGTATCGTCCTGCCGGACAAGTACCATTCAGAATATGGTGCGGTCTTTTCTGGCATACTCTCAGGGTGATTCATACTTCTCATTCATCGGGAGACACTCATGAGCGTTGCAGGCATCTGGAATATCACCACCAACACCCCCATGGGTGCGCAAAAAGGCACACTGACACTTGATGTCAACGGCGACGAATTGACCGGCACCATGTCTGGTGCCCAAGGCTCCATGGAGCTCGAAAATGGCAAGGTTGACGGCAATTCCGTCAGCTGGAGCGCGAAGATATCCCAACCCATGCCCATGACGCTCGAGTTCAGCGGCAGCGTCGATGGTGACAGCATCTCCGGCAACGTCAAGCTCGGTGCCTTCGGTAACGCGACCTTCAGTGGCGACCGCGCCTGACTGTCACCGGTTTGGTGCACCCCAAGGGCTGTGAAACGTGAAATAATCGCCCATTGCAGGGGTCGGGCCTGAGTCTGTGGAGATGCATTGAAGCAATCTGGGCATCACCGAATCCACGCGCCCAAATCTCGTGTGTGGGAGGCGCTCAATGACACTCGCCTGCTTGCACGCTGCATTGAAGGCTGCGAATCCTTCAAACGACTCGACGAGCAGTCCTTTCGCGCCAGGGTTCGGGCGCACATCGGCCCGGTAGATGCCGTGTTCATAGCGAATCTCACCCTCATCGAAGAGCCTGACAGCAACTCCCCCGAGAGCGCTCCCCCTGACAACAACCCTGATGTGCAGACCTTTCGGGTGCTCGCGGAGCTCGAACGTGCCACAGCCGGGTTTGGCCGCGGCGAAGCCAGGGTCACCCTGCGCGAGGAATCGAAGGGCATCACACTCCTCGATTACGAGATTCAGGCAGTGGTCGCAGGCAAGCTGGCACAGCTTGGTGCGCGCCTGGTCGAATCCGCTGCGAGTTCCATGGCGGCATCCTTTTTCGGCAGGCTCGAGCGCGAACTTGGCGGCAAGCCCGCTTCCACATCTTCCGATTCCGCACAGGGCCGAGCAGCGCTTCGAACCAGCTGGCTTGTGTGGACGGCAGCTGCGGCCGCCGGTGCACTGGCGCTGGTCTGGGTTTTCGTGTCCATCCTGCCGAACTGAACATACGGAGGCTTGAATTCGATGCACATCTCTCTCACGGTGAACGGCATCAACCATCAGATTGAGGTCGCAGAGCATGCCCTGCTGGTCGATGTATTACGCACTCAGCTCGGACTCACCGGTACCCATGTCGGCTGCGACACGAGCCAATGTGGTGCCTGTGTGGTGCATATCGACCACCGCTCAGCCAAATCCTGTACCGTCCTCGCAGCTCAGGCAGATGGTGCCGAGATCACCACGATCGAGGGGCTTTCCAGCGGCAATGCGCTGCATCCCATGCAGGCTGCGTTCAGGGACTGCCACGGACTCCAGTGCGGTTTCTGTACCCCCGGCATGATCATGAGCGCGGTGGATCTCGTGCAGCACACAGGGCAACCGAGCGAATCCGAAGTCAGGAAGGGCATCGAGGGCAACATATGTCGATGCACTGGTTACCAGAATATTGTCGATGCAGTGCTCGAGGGCGCTCGTCGCATGAACATCTGAATCACGCAAGTCGATTTCGACCGGGGAAAGACCGAGAAAACGGAGGCGCAATCATGGCAACAAGCGAACATACCGGAATAGGTGCCTCGGTGCTGCGCAAGGAAGACGGCCGCTTCGTCACCGGCAGCGGCAGATATACGGATGATGTGTTTGTCGCCGGACAAACCTACGCCGCATTCGCCCGTTCGCTGTGGGCGCGCGCACGTATTGACAGCCTGCCCAGAGACAAGGTGGCCGCCATGCCCGGCGTACTGGCGGTACTGACCGGTGACGACATGGCGGCGGACGGGCTCGGTGGCCTGCCTTGCGGCTGGCTGGTCAAGTCGAAGGACGGCTCTGACATGCAGCAACCCGCGCATCCCGCACTTGCTGAACGAATGCTGAATTATGTTGGCGATGCCTTTGCCATCGTCGTGGCCGAATCCCAATCTCAGGCTGCCAATGCGGCGCGCGCACTGGAGCAATGTGTAGAGGTCAGCGAATTGCCACCGGTGGTAGCGCTTGAATCGGCGGCGAGCAGCCCGAGCATCCATGAAGACCTGTCGAGCAACATCTGCTACGACTGGGAAATCGGCGACAAGGAAGCCACACAAGCTGCCTTTGCGCATGCCGCGCATGTGTGCGAACTGAACCTCGGCAACAACCGCCTGGCACCCAACGCCATGGAACCGCGCGCGGCGATTGCCGAGTATGTACGCGGTTCCGGCGAGTTCACCATCCACAGCACCTCGCAAAATCCGCATCTTCTGCGCCTCATACTGGCCGCCTTCGTGCAGCTCGCACCCGAACACAAGATGCGCATAATCGCCCCCGATGTGGGCGGTGGCTTCGGTTCCAAGATCTTTGTGTACAGTGAGGAAGTAGCCGTAGCCTGGGCGGCGAAGCGCCTGTTGCGGCCGGTGCGCTGGACCGCCACGCGCTCGGAGGCCTTTCTCACCGATGCCCACGGTCGCGATCACATCACCAAGGCACGGCTCGCCCTCGACGAGCAGGGCAGGTTTCTCGCCATGCAGGTTTCCACCAAGGCCAACCTCGGTGCCTATCTCTCCACCTTTGCGTCTTCAGTACCCACCTGGCTGTATGGCACCCTGATGGCTGGCCAGTATGCAACGCCCGCCATACATGTCGAAGTTCAGGGATTGTTCACCAATACCTGCCCGGTGGATGCCTACCGCGGTGCCGGACGCCCGGAAGCCGCCTTCGTTGTCGAGCGACTTGTGGAAACGGCAGCGCGCATGTTGAAGATGGACCCTGCCGAACTGCGGCGACGCAACTTCATCCAGCCGGAGCAATTTCCCTATCAGACACCGGTCGCCCTGGAGTACGACACGGGCGACTACGAGGCGAGTCTGAACAAGGCCCTGAAGATGGCGGACTACGCAGGGTTCGAGCAACGTCGTCGCAAAGCTGAAAAGCACGGCAAGTGCCGCGGTATCGGACTGTCCTGTTATGTCGAGGCCTGCGGACTGGCACCATCGCAACTCGCGCTCAATCTCGGCGCAGGCGTGGGCCTCTGGGAGAGCGCGGAGATTCGCGTGAATCCAACCGGATCCGTATCCGTTTTCACCGGTTCGCACAGCCATGGGCAGGGGCATGAAACCACTTTTGCACAGGTCGTCTCCGAGAAGCTCGGCGTACCCTTCGATCAGGTGGAAGTGATCCACGGCGATACCGGCCGGGTTGATTTTGGCCTCGGCACGTATGGTTCACGCTCCATCGCTGTAGGTGGCTCGGCGCTGGTTCGTGCCAGCGAAAAGATCATCCTCAAGGGCAAGCACATTGCGGCACATCTGATCGGCACAGAAGCCGAAGAGGTGGAGTTTGAAGACGGTGTTTTCTCGGCCGCGGCCAGCAACCGGGCGCTGACATTTGCCGAGGTCGCCTTCGCTGCCTATGTTCCCGACAAGGTGCCCACGGATCAAGTGGAACCGGGCCTCGCCGAAAAAGCCTTTTACGATCCGCAAAACTTCACCTATCCCGCCGGGACGCACATCTGCGAGGTGGAAATTGATCGTGACACGGGCAAGGTCGAGATCGTGAAATTCGTTGCTGTTGATGACTTTGGCGAAGTCATCAATCCGATGATCGTCGAAGGTCAGGTGCATGGCGGACTCACTCAAGGTATAGGCCAGGCGCTGCTTGAACACGCGCGCTACGATGAGAACGGCCAGTTGCTCACAGGCAGTCTCATGGACTATTGCTTGCCGCGCGCCGATGACGTACCGCGCTATCTGGTTGATACCACCGTGACCAGTTGTACGCACAACCCGCTGGGCGTGAAAGGCTGTGGTGAAGCCGGTGCCATAGGTGCCCCGGCCGCGGTCATCAACGCCGTGACACAGGCAATCGGCGAGATTGATATCTCGATGCCGGCGACCAGCGAGAAAGTCTGGCAGGCCATGCATCGCAAGGTGCACTCCTCCTGAGGCAAGCCGCCTCTTGTCATGTCTTCACACCGCGCTCGAGGGACGATCTCATGAGTCAATTCGTGTATGAACGCGCCACTTCCGAGCGCGATGCCGTGCGCCGTCGGCGCACATCCCGTAACGCGAAATACCTGGCCGGAGGACAAACCCTGCTACCGTCCATCAAGCAGGAGCTTGACGCGCCCGATGTCCTGATTGATCTCTCAGGTGCCCATCTCGATGGCATTTCGCATTCGCGCAAGGTGGTCTCTGTCGGTGCCATGACCTGTCATGGCGATGTGCACACTTCGGAGCAACTGCGCAAGATGATTCCCGGCTTGAGCCAACTCGCCGGCGGCATTGGCGACCCTCAGGTGAGAAATCGAGGCACCATCGGTGGCTCCATCGCCAACAGCGACCCGGCGGCAGACTATCCAGCGGCGTTACTCGCCTTGAACGCCGTGATTCACACCAACCTGCGCAAAATTCGAGCAGATCAGTATTTTCTCGGTCTGTTTCGTACCGCCCTGAAGCCCGGGGAACTCATCACCAGAGTCGAGTTTCCGATTCCCAGCGCCAGCACTTACGAAAAGTTCCCCCACCCTGCTTCGCGCTACGCCATCGTCGGTGTCTATGCGGCGCGATTCGACCTCGACACCCGCATCGGCGTGACCGGCGCAAGCCATTGCGCCTTTCGCTGGAACGATGCGGAGAGCCACGGAGCCAACGTGAAGGATTTGTCGAACGTATCACTTGATTCGAGCAACTTCAACAACGACCTGCATGCGTCGGCTGCCTACCGGGATCATCTGGTGCGCGTCTTGACGCTCAGGGCACTGGCCAGACTGTAGCGCCACTTCAATCATGCTGTCTCATCATGTTCCCGTGCATGACCCTGCGTTGCAATTGACCTGAGCAGCTGAATACCCGCTTCTACCCGCCGCAGTCTGGCGTTCATTCCATGGCATCACTCGAGTTCTGGTCTTTCCTTCTGCTCGGCGTGTATGTACTCGCCATGCTCGCCGTCGGACTCTACTCACGCACCAGAGTCGGCAGCGCCGACGACTTCGCCACGGCGCGAGGCAGCTACTCGCCGCTGTTTCTTGCTTTCGCCTTTGCCGCGACCGTAGCAAGTGGTGCCACCTTTGTCGGCTTGCCCGGCATTGCCTACTCGGCAGGCTTGTCCGCAGGATGGAGCATGTTGCTCTATCCAGCCGGTGTCTATCTCGGCATATTGGTGTGCATGCGCCTGGTGGCGACCTGTGGCAACAGGTTCGGCAGCCGCTCCATTCCCGAATTTCTGGGCGAACGCTACGGGTCGGAGGCGGTGCGACTGCTGGTGTCGGTCTTTTCCTTGCTGCTGCTGTTCTATATCGCTGGCCAGCTGATATCCGGCATCGTCATGTTCGAGGTGATGCTCGGGCTCGACGAGACTTGGGCGCTGCTCGTGACGACTCTGGTGCTGCTCACCTATCTGGTACTTGGCGGGGCACACGCAGACATCATGACCGATGGCGTTCAGGGGTTCATCATGGTTTTGCTGGGCCTTGTTGTACTCATCATGTTTGTCTTTGGCACGGGTATTGAAGGCGGCCCCATGAGCCTGGTGGACGGGCTCCGTGCACAGGATGCGAATCTGGTGCAGTGGGTGAACCCCGACTATCCCCTCTACCGCGCGCCCTGGTCGCTGATCGCCGTGCTGCTCGCACATATCCCCCTCGGCCTGTTGCCGCACATCGGCAACAAGCTCTGGGCCTTGAAAGATCAGCGCAGTCAACGGCGTTTCCTGCTCTACGCCGTGATCATGGGATATGCGCTGTCCCTGCTCGGGCTTGGCGGCTTCATGGCACGCGCCATGTTTGAAGGGAGTTTGAGCTCGGACAACCTGGCGTTGCCAATGCTGTTCATTGAACTCTTTCCGCCCTGGCTCGCGGCCCTGCTTGGTATAGGTGTACTGGCGGCGGTGATGTCAACCGCAGACGGTCTCGTGATCTCATCGTCACAGATCATTGCCAACGATTTCTATCGGCGCACCTGGGTGCCTCGCTATGCCGGAGACCTCGATGAAAAGACGATAGAGCGCCGCACCCTGCGGCTGTCGCGGATGAGTACGGTACTGGTAGTGGTGCTCACCGCCGTCATGGCCTGGATGTTGCTTGACCGCAATGTCGCGCTCGTCATCTGGATTGGTGTCGGCGGCATGATGGCGGCCTTCGCCGGTCCATTGGTGCTCGGCTCGCTGTGGCGCGGGGTCACCAGAGCTGGCTGCTTCGCTGGCCTCATCAGCGGTATCGGGATATTCTCGGTGTTGCACGCGGGGCTGATTTCCCCCGACTGGTTTGCGCCCGGCAGCCTGCATCAGGCGGCTGTGTGGCTCTCGCTTGAAGCGCCGAATCCGTTCAGTTGTGCAGCGATGGGCGAAATCGTGTCGGTGCTGGCCACCTGGCTGGTGTCGCTCGCCAGCAAGCCGCTACCGGATACGCTGCTGGAGCAGGTTTTTTCAGACGCGAGCAAGCCGTGATGTATCAGGACATCAGGCCGCTGCGGAAATGACCAGAACTCCGATGCTGGTACTGACTTCCGGGTGTAACAGGAGTCGTACCTGATACTGGCCCGGTTCGCGGATGTTGCCATCAGCCAGATCAATTTCGCGTCGCTCCACCTGATGGCCAGCGCGCTCCAGCGCGTCCGATATTTCACGCACCCCGATTGATCCATAGAGACGCCCCTCTTCCGTGGTGCGCCCGGCAATCGTGATAGCAACATCTGCAAGCTCTTCCGCCCGTCCGCGCGCCGACGACAGCCGGTCGGCATCGGCCTTCATGATTTCAACCCTTCGGCTCTCGAAATGTGCACGGTTTTCCACCGTCGCCCGCACCGCTTTGCCCTGCGGAATGAGGTAATTGCGCGCATAACCGTTCTTTACCTGCACCTCGTCGCCGATGGCACCCGTAGAACCCAAACGCTCGAGCAGTATGACTTTCACCGGATTGCCCTACGCATGCCGGTCGGTGTAGGGAAGCAGGGCAAGATAGCGCGCCCGCTTCACGGCGGTGGCGAGTTGCCGCTGATATCCGGACTTGGTGCCGGTGATTCTGCTCGGCACGATCTTGCCGGTTTCCGAGGTGTATTCGCGCAGGATTTCGAGATCCTTGTAATCGATTTCCGTGATGCCTTCAGCGGTAAAACGACAGAACTTGCGACGTCGAAATTGTCTTGCCATCAGATTTGCTCCTCCACGAGCTCTTCGCTCTCCGGGTTTTCGCCTGGTTGTCCATTCTCGAACTTACTCATCTCGTCTTGTGCGTCAGCATCGGCGGTTCGCTCGCTCGCTTCGTTCCTGTCGAGCTTCGGGCGTGTGAGTATTTCTTCCTCACGCTGACGCTCACGCTCACGTTCCCGGAGTTCCTCGGCGTAGATACTGGACATTTCGGTAATGGGGCCAGAGCGGCGAATGATCAGGTGCCGAATGACCGCATCATTGAATTTGAAGGCCGACTGCAACTCTTCGAAGACTGTCTGATCAACTTCAACATTCATCAGGAAATAATGCGCCTTGTGAATCCTGTTAATCGGGTAGGCAAGCTGATGTCGGCCCCAGTCTTCCAGTCTGTGCACCTTGCCGCCGTCGCGCTCTGCAAGGGTCTTGTATCGTTCCATCATGCCGGGCACCTGATCCGACTGGTTCGGATGCACGAGCAGAACGACTTCGTAATGTCTCATGAAAGTCTCCCTTCGGGTTCAAGCCTCCGGCCTGTCCATGACACCCGTGAGGCAAGGAGTAAATTGCAAGGTGCGAATTGTACGCAGACTTGACGCTCGTGTGTACTGGTGTACGCCGATGTACGCCGGTCATTCATGGCCGGAAGTCCGGCGAGGATCATCGGTGAGCCACTCGGCAGGCAGCGGCTCACCCTCGAAGGTGCGCTCCTGAAAGCGACGCATGCCGTAGATCCACCGCTCTATATCGCCCGCCTTGCGGCGCACATACTCGGTCACCTCCGTGTGCGGAAGCACCCAGAATCGCTCATCGCGAATTGCCTCCAGACAGACCTCGGCCACGTATTCAGCGCTCAGCACCCCATCGCCGGAGGCAACATCTGCGGACGGGTTCAATTCCGCATCCGGGCTGTTCTGGATAATGCGCGTGTCCACGGCCTGGGGACAGAGCACAGACACCGCGATGCCCTGATGCCCATGCGTAATGGCAATCCATTCGGCAAGCGCTACCGCCGCGTGCTTGGTTACCGAATAGGCGAGTGACCCCACCTGGGTCAACAATCCGGCCGCAGATGCAGTGCTCATGATGTAGCCACGACCGCGCTCGATCATGCCGGGAAGCACCGCGCGTGCGGCATATATATGCGCCATCACGTGCACCTGCCACATGTGATCGAGAGTTTGATTGGGGGTTTCCAACCCTCCCCAAGTGGCATATCCAGCGTTTGACATGAAGAGATCAATCGGACCTATGTCCCTGCTGACCGACTCCACGAGCGCCTGTATTTCGCTCTCCCTGGCCACATCCATCGCAACGCCCGTGCCGCCAACCTGTGCAGCGACTGCCTCGGCACCGGCTGCATCAAGATCGGCCACCACCAGATGGCGAGCACCGGCATCGTGTAACGCCCGCACAAGCGCACACCCGATGCCAGAGGCACCACCAGTCACCACCACGACCCCGCCCCGTATGTCCAATCGCTCGCCTCCCGCATCCGATGATGCTTCTTGATGATGGGCATCACATGATACAACCAGCCGCATTGGGATGCCCTGCCGCGCCCTGCATAGCGCATCTCTCACAACACATCCCGAATCTTCCCACAACACCTCACCGCAATATCGCACCTCATTCACAAGCTGCCCTCGGCAAACTGGAAGCATCTCTCACACACCCACGGAGTGCCTCAATGCATCCACACAACTTCCGGCAGGCAGCCTTCAGCCTCATAGAACTTCTGGTCGCCATAGCGATCATCGGTATCCTTTCTGCCATTGCCGTGCCCGCGTACCAGAACTACGTGACCAACGCCAACATGTCGCGCGTGAACGTGCATATGGCCGAGGGTACGCGCTTTGCAGAAAACGAACTGCGTCGGCTACAAATCAATCTGACGATGGGATTACTCGACGGCGAAAGCATGGATGCCCTGCTCACGGCAGAACAACTCGCCGAACGACTCAACGCCTCGGGTGGAAGCGCGCCGACTGGCGTAGCGGCCTACAAGGCCGGTGCGCACACGCAAGACGACGACACCTCGGGACAGATCGCCATAGAAGTGACCGGCACAATCGTCGCCGGGGACTACGCGGCAGAGTTCACTCGTCCCGCCTATGCCGACTTCGAGAGCACACAAGTGCAGAGTGTGCGCTGGGAGGATATCTGAAGTCTGTGACCGCGCCTGTCTGCGAACCTGCCTGGTTGCACCCCAATGAGGTTCACTACGGCTACACTAGGAAGTGAGCCAATACTTCTTCGCCACTGCCCGGGATGCCAACGCACATGATCTTCCGCACTCGTCAATCCAAATCGAAGCCTGTCGCGCGTCCCGTTCGCCAAGGACACGCCTTTTCCATTCTGGAACTCATGCTGGTACTGGTGCTCAGTTCGATCCTCTCGACAGTGGCAGTAATGCTCTACCAGGACTATCTGGAAACCGCCCGCCTCGGCGTACTTGATGCGAGCATCGCCAGCATCGAGCCATTTCAGGAGGAGCACAGGCTTCGCCATGGTGCCTACGGCGAAGGCTCCTGGCATGTGTCCGGGGAGAGCGATGAAAGCCTGTTCGAGGTCATCGGCTGGCGTCCGACCGCGACGGAGGTTGATCTCATGGTGGAGGTCACACGCGTCAACGACGGATTTCAGGTCGTGGCGAGCAACAGCCTCGGTGAGTCCCTGTGTCGGCAATATCCTTCACGCAGCGACTGCGAGGTGTAGTACGCCGTGAAACTCGGCGCGATTCTTGGCATGTCCCGTGGCCCCGATGGCCCCGAGTCAATTGCACAGCAGGCGACGGCCTATGTCGATCAGGGCTACAGCAGCCTCTGGGCGGCGCACACCATAGGTCGCGGCATCATGATGCCTGACCCACTGATGAGTCTTGCCGTGGCCGCCTCCGTCACCGAGGATGTGCTGATAGGGACAGCGGTGCTGCAAGTGCCCTTGTACCACCCCATTGACCTTGCACACAGGATTTTCAGCCTCAAGCAGGCAGCGGGCGACAGGTTCGTGTTTGGCGTGGGAACAGGCTCGATTGAGACCGATTTTCGTGTGCTCGATCGCGATCATGCCAGTCGCGTCGAGGATTTTCGTCGTCTCCTGCAGGACACACGCACCCTGCTCGAGACCGGCAAGCTCGGCGACCGCGACCTGACACCCGGAAGCACACTCCTCGGCACCCCGAAAATCTATCTCGGCAGTTGGAGCAAGGGCGTACGCCGCGCCGCACGTGAGTTCGACGGCTGGATTGCCTCTCGCCTCTATCGCAGTGTCGAACAGATCGAGGTAGCAATGCTGGAATACACGCAAGCTGGCGGTCGTGCAGCGGTGGTTTCATCCATCGTGGTCAACCGGGACACAGATCTCGGCGAACTGCGCAACACGTTCGCCCGCTTCGCCACCATGGGGTTCGAACACGCGGTCATCATGCGAATGCCGGACGCGCCACCTGCAGCGGCCATCCGCAAACTGCTTCCGTGAGGCAAGGCTGCGGGGGCATGCCTGTGTGTTCCTGGCCTGGCCCGCGGAGTCAGCACATGTCTCGCGTCTTCAAGCGCGCCTTGATGTAACATCCCACCCGGTGGACAATTGAAACCGGAAAGCCTGAGAGAAATTCACAATGAAACCGAACCCGGCCTTCCATGCAGAAGGTGTTGCCTTGCATCATGCGGACAGCCTGCCCTTCATGCAAGAGCTGGTGGCGGACAACCCCGACGGCCTGTTCGACATGATATTTGCTGACCCCCCGTACTTCCTCTCCAATGGTGGAATCAGCTGCCACAGCGGGAAGATGGTGAGTGTGAACAAGGTCGGCTGGGATGCATCACAGGGTGCAGAGGCAAACCACACCTTCAATCTGGACTGGTTGCGCCTGTGCCAGCTCCTCCTCAGGCCGAACGGCACGATATGGGTGTCGGGAACGCATCACATCATCCATTCCGTGGGCTACGCCATGCAGTGCCTCGGCATGAAGATTCTGAACGCTATCGTCTGGGAGAAGCCGAACCCGCCACCCAACCTGTCCTGTCGCTATTTCACCCACTCGACGGAAACCCTTCTGTGGGCCGCCAGGACGGAGAAGTCGAAGCATTGCTTCAATTATCAGGCGATGCGCGAACAAAACGGCGGCAAGCAGATGAAAACGGTATGGAAAATGGCTGCACCGGGCAAGGCCGAGAAGACATGCGGCAAGCATCCCACACAGAAACCCGTAGCGTTGCTGGATCGGATAATCCTGGCTTCCACCAGCGAGGATGATCTGGTGTTCGACCCCTTCTCGGGAAGCGGCACCACGGGGATATCCGCAGTGAGGAACGGGCGGCGGTTCGTTGGTTGCGAGAGGGAGCGAGAGCACATTGATTTGTCGATAGCGCGGCTGTGCCTCGAAATCGATCCCCTGCAACAGATCAGTAACGCAGCATGATCAAGGACGGCAGCGACGGGAACAGGACGGCGACTGGACTTCGGTTTGGGCTTCCGGTCTCGCAAGATCATCTCTGAATTGCATCAGTCACACGTAGTGGTGCCGGAAGGCGGATTCGAACCGCCGACCTACTGATTACGAATCAGCCGCTCTACCGACTGAGCTATTCCGGCATGTTCCCCGTCATCTGCGCGAAGTCCGTCGCCCGTCATTCGCGCCAAGTCGTCAACATGAAGACAACGACCGCGAAGCGCTGCGCGACCCGAACAGATCTTGACATCAGGTTCGATAGTCGGCATTTATTGTGACATATTCATGCGACAGGTCACTTGTCAGTAGCTCACCGCTCGCTTCGCCGCGCCCGAGTGACACGCGCAGGGTATATCTGGTGCCGCGCATGACAAGACTGGCCTGTTTCTCGTCATATTCGGGACTGGCCAGACCACCGCTCATCACCGGCAACCCGCCAATCTGTATATCCACCAGCGATTGATCGAAGTCTTCAAGGTCGGCATTGCCGATAGCCATGCAGATGCGGCCCCAGTTCGGGTCCTCGGCAAAAAGCGCGGTTTTCACCAGAGGCGACTCGGCAACAGAGCGCGCCACCCGCTGGCATTCATCCCTTGAGCGCCCGCCCACAACCTGTACGCGAACGCACTTGGTGCCGCCCTCCGCATCCTCGATGAGCGCGCTCGCCAGTTCCTGCATCAGACTCTCCAGCGCCTGCCAGAACCCGTGCCCCGCGTCCGCCTCTCCCCCCACATCGCCCTCTCCCCCCGCATCACCCGCGTACCCCGCGCCCTCCCCTGCCACTTCCACGCCGGAAGCACCGGTCGCGATCAGCACACAGGCATCGTTGGTGGATGTATCACCATCAACCGTCACACGGTTGAAGGACTCGTCGGCGAGCCTCGGCAGCCGCCTCGCCAGAAGCCTGGAATCAACGCGAGCATCGGTAGCGATAAACGCCAGCATGGTGGCCATGTTCGGCGCGATCATGCCCGCGCCCTTGGCGATGCCGTACAGGTGCACGGGCACCCCATCGATATGCAACTCGCGAACACAGAGCTTGGGCACCGTATCGGTGGTCATAATCGCGCGCGCGGCCGCTTGCCACCCGTCCTCGCGCAGCGCCTGCGTCGCTTCGGCAATGCCCGTGTACATGGCATCAAGCGGCAAGTGCTCGCCAATCACGCCGGTCGAGAAGGGCAATACAGCATCTGCATCAATTCCCAGTTGCCCGGCCAGCATGCGACAGGTCGCTTCACATCGTCTCAGACCTTCGGCACCGGTTGCGGCATTGGCGTTGCCGGAATTGATCAACAGCGCTCGCACCCCGCCCTCGGCCACACGGCGTTCCGCGAGCTGCACGGGCGGCGCGCGAAACCCGTTTTGTGTGAACACGCCGGCCACCGAAGCATCAGCGCACAAGGCCATCACCAGCACATCATCCCGCCCTTCGTAAATCCTCGATGCGGAGAGTCCGCCGCGGCCGGTTCCCAGCCGAATCCCAGCCACGCCGTTCACAAGGCTTGCTGCTCGCTCTTTCCAGCCATCCCGTGGCAATGCTTGTACTTCCTGCCCGAACCACAAGGGCACGGCTCATTGCGCCCGATCTTGCGTTCCGCACGAGCGAAATTGGCGACATTGGAGCGCGTCTTGCGCGCCGCCAGCGGCCTTTTCACCCGCCTGCGCTCATCGGCCTGACGAGAGGCATCGTGCGAATAGCGCATGGATGCACTGGCAGCACTGCGGCGTTCGCGTTCACGCGCCTCGATATCCTCGCGTGGCTCGATTTTCAGGCGCGTGATGAGGCGCACAAAGTCGAGCTTGATGTTCTCCAGCAACTCCGAAAACAACTCGAAGGACTCCCGCTTGTACTCCTGTTTCGGCTGCTTCTGCGCGTAGGCGCGCAGATGGATGCTCTGTCGCAGGTAGTCCATGTTGGCCAGATGCTTCTTCCAGCGCTCATCAAGCACTTGAAGCATGATCTGCTTTTCGACCAGATCGGGGTCCACACCCGCATCCCGCCAATCCTGCTTTCGCTGCGAATAGCGCTCATTGGCATGTTGCTTGATGCGCTCCAGGAGCATCTCCGAAGTCAGTTCCTGCTCATCTCGCACCCAGTCGGCAACGGCAATCTGATCGGCAAGCTCGGTGCGAAGCGCCTGTTGCAGTCCGTCAATATCCCACTGCTCTTCGATGCTCTCCGCCGGCACGTAGCCGCGCACCAGATTCGTCACTACCTCGTCCCGAATGAGTTCCACCGTCTCCGAGATATTCTCGGACTCCATGAGCTCGTTGCGCTGCGAATAAATCACCTGACGCTGGTCATTTGCCACATCATCGAACTCGAGCAGGTTCTTGCGCACATCGAAGTTGCGCCCTTCCACCTTGCGCTGGGCGCGTTCGATGGACTTGTCCAGCGAGCGATGCGAAATCGCCTCGCCACTCTCGCCCGCGAGCGACCGGAACATCTCGCCCATGCGCGGCGAGAGAAATATGCGCATCAGATTATCTTCAAGCGACAGGTAGAAAGCCGAAGACCCAGGGTCTCCCTGCCTGCCCGAACGGCCACGCAACTGGTTGTCGATGCGTCGCGATTCGTGTCGCTCGGTGCCGATGATGTGCAGTCCACCCGCCTCCAGCACCCGGTTGTGCTCTTCCTGCCAGGCAAGATGCGCCGCTTCGCGCGCACCCGGGCTCGCTTCCCCGTCTTCGCGGAGCACCTGCGAATTGCCGCCAAGCACAATGTCCGTGCCGCGTCCCGCCATATTGGTGGCGATGGTCACCGCCCCGCCACGGCCCGCCTGGGCGACCACTTCCGCTTCCCGTTCGTGCTGCTTGGCATTCAGCACCTTGTGCGGAATCTTGCGTCGGTTGAGTTCTCTCGACAGCCTCTCGGACGATTCGATTGACACAGTACCCACGAGCACCGGCTGACCGCGCTCCCGGCAATCAAGCACATCCTTGACGATGGCATCGTATTTCTCATTCGTGGAGCAATACACCAGATCGTGCCGGTCGTCCCGAATCATCGGCTTGTGCGTAGGAATTACCACCACATCAAGGCCGTAGATCTGCTTGAATTCAAAGGCTTCGGTATCCGCCGTACCGGTCATGCCCGCGAGCTTGTCGAACAGGCGAAAGTAGTTCTGGAAAGTAGTAGATGCGAGCGTCTGGCTCTCCTGCTGAATCGCCACACCCTCCTTGGCTTCCACCGCCTGATGTATGCCATCCGACCAGCGCCGACCGGGCATGGTTCTGCCGGTGTGCTCATCGACTATGACGATTTGTCCGTTCTGCACGATATATTCGACATCGCGCTTGAACAGCACATGCGCCTTGAGGGCGGTGTGCACATGGTGCAGGAGCGCGAGATTGTGTGCGGCATAGAGGCTGTCGTCAGATGCCAGCAGCCCAAGCGCCTGCAGGCGCTGCTCGACGGCTGCGTGACCCGGCTCGGTCAACTCCACCTGACGATTCTTCTCGTCGATGAGAAAATCCCCCTCCTCGATGAGTTCGTCTTCATCCGAGGAACCGCCAATCTGACGCTTGAGCCGTGGCGCAATCTCATTCATGTGCAGGTAGAGTTCGGTGCTGCGCTCGGAGGGACCGGAAATGATGAGCGGGGTTCTCGCCTCGTCGATCAGGATGGAATCCACCTCATCGACAATCGCGTAACTCAGGCCCCTCTGCACCCGTTCACTGGCGGCAAAGGCCATGTTGTCGCGCAGGTAGTCGAACCCGAATTCGTTGTTGGTGCCGTAGGTGACATCAGCAGCATAGGCCACCCGCTTCCCGGATACGGGCTGTCCTGATTGAATGACCCCCACAGTGATGCCAATGCCCTGATAGACGGGTGCCATCCACTCGGCATCGCGCCGCGCGAGATAGTCGTTCACCGTGACTATGTGCACATTCTGCCCGGACAGCGCATTGAGCGCCGCGGGCAATGTGGCCACCAGTGTCTTGCCCTCGCCGGTGCGCATTTCGGCGATGCGGCCCTCGTGCAAGGCAATACCTCCGAGGAGCTGCACATCAAAGTGCCGCATGTTGCGAGAGCGTCTGGCCGACTCCCGTACCGCGGCAAAACACTCCGGCAACACGGCTTCAAGTGTGCTCCCGGCGGCCACCCTGGCCTTCAGCGAAGGCCCGATTTCAGCGAGCTGCTCATCGGACAGCGCCTGCATGGCCACTTCGAGATCAGTACTCTTCGCGCCGATTGCACGCATGCGCTTGAGTTCGCGTTCATTTCTGGAGCCGATCAGGGCTTTGAACAGATTTCCCACTTGCACGCCCTTGCTCTGCATCGACACCTTGGTAGGGTCGAATTATAGAACTTCCGCAGGTGTATTCCGATCAAATCCATGCGTGAACTTGATCAACGCCCACTCGCATCGGCCAGTTGTGTGGACTGGACGAACGACCAGGGATTCAGTCGCTTGCCATCCTGAATCACCTCGTAGTGCACATGTGTCCCCGTGCTGCGTCCGGTACTGCCGACCTCGCCAATGACCTGCCCCTTCTCAACCACATCTCCCGGTGAAACGCTGATGCTTCTGGCATGGGCATAGA
Source organism: Pseudomonadales bacterium (assembly GCA_965199815.1). Lineage (GTDB taxonomy): Bacteria > Pseudomonadota > Gammaproteobacteria > Pseudomonadales > Azotimanducaceae > Azotimanducus. The sequence goes on along the minus strand of CBDATE010000034.1, from coordinate 31,718 downwards.
GGGTGCTCAAGCCCTGCCCGTGAGCAATCTCCACATAATTTCCATAGTTCCTCGAGCGGCCAACGAAGGTCACCACACCCATGCCGGTGGCGATGATGTCGTGACTGAATCGAGCGCCAAAGTCCATGCCGGCATGAAACGCCATCTGCTGTGTGAAGGGGTCGCGCCTGCGTCCGTATCCCGAGGAAATCCAGCCTTCCGCTACTGGCCAACCCGAAACCCTGTCGCGCGCATCTTCCACATGAGCGCCAAACACCAGTGACCGCAGCACTTGCAACTGCCGACCTCTGATCTCGAGTAGCGCCTCGAGTTCGCGCGCCGATTCCAGGGTGGCATAAATTTCCTGCGCTTCAACGACAAGCGTCGGGTTTTCCGATGGAGGCAAGCCACCTGTGCCGCCTATCTTCGAGCGGCGCATGTCGAAACCATCAACCTTGATGCCGACTTCTTCCAGCATATGTTCCCCGAGAGATTCCACATTGCGCAGGCCGACTTCCAGGTCGCGCACACGCAACACCAGATCTTCGACCGCGTAATAAGATTCCCGGCGCAGGCGATCAATCTGCTGATGTTGCGCCTGCATCTGCGCTTCCCAGTGCCCGAGCGTCGCTTCGCTGGCCATGGGCCCGTCGTAATGCATGCTCACCCGATTGAGCGCCGTCGCCAGCACGAGGAGACTGCCCGCAAACAACAGGAAGGTGGCGTACAGCGTCCGTCGCCGCAGACGCAAGGAGAATCGACGACCCTTCGCTGATTCGACGGCAAGCTCAAGGTACACTGGCCCCTTCAGCAATCCTGGAAAATGTCGCTTGGCCATTCGCTCGATCGACTCGCTACTGACTCCAGCCACCACTCACCGCAAACGCCACGCCAGTCGCGTTCAACAACTGATTGGCGAGGCACGGCGGCTCGAACACCTGAGCGAGCAATTCAGGGCTTTCCTGCCGCTGGGCATTGCCCGCAGATGCCGGGTAGCCGGTCATGACGGTCGCGTACTGACACTGCTTGCGGATAATTCCTCCGTGGCCACAAGGCTCAGGTATCTGCAACCCCACATATTGCCACGATTGCAGCGGCTTGGCGACTTCTGCACCATCAGCAAATGGAGTATCAATTCCTCGGGCGCACCGGAAGCCGGCGCGAACAAGTTGCCTGCGAAGTGACCCAGCGAGCCGACACTCCAGCCCCGGCAAACCTTCACGCATCGAACAGCACCCACTTCGCGGCCAGCATCGCCCGGCATCCGCTCATCGACCGGTACCCTCGGTTATCGGCTGATATAGGCGCGCACATCAGTCCACCGAGGGTCTGTCACGGGCACTATGTCGCTCGAATTGTTGTGCGCCACAGGCCGAGGGACACCTTCCGGTGGACGCGGCAACTTGACCCGCGAACGTGACGTAATAGGCGTATCGAGCGCTGAATAGTCGCGTTCGCCTCGCTCGTTGCGCGTGACGGGGGTATGCCCCTGATGCTCCGTGTCCGAATGCGGCACTGTGACCACGATGGTTACCCGCACCGAACCCTCCATCTCATCATCAATGACCCAGCCGCAGATGATCTGCGCCGACTCGGCGGCGTGTTCGCTGACCGTCGTGTTGATCTCTCCATACTCCTTCAACTTGAGGTCGCGCCCGGAAGTCACGTTCACCAGCAGGCCAGTCGCGCCCTTCATGTCCACATTTTCCAGCAACGGACTCGACATGGCGGCCTCCGCCGCCTCCCTGGCGCGATTTGAATCCTTTGCCTCGTCCCCGACCTCGTTCCTTGCCTCGCCCACGCCGATGAGCGCCTTGCCACTGCCGCGCATGATGCGCGACAGGTCAGCGAAATCCACATTGATCTTGCCGGTCTTCATCACCAGATCGGAGATGCCGCCAACCGCTGTACAGAGCACATCGTCTGCTTTCGCGTAGGCATCGTCCATGTTCGCATCCTTGTGCACCTCGAAGACCTTGTCGTTACTGATGACGATGATCGAATCCACCGAGGTGGTCAGCTTCTCGATGCCTTCTTCCGCCACCTTGGTGCGCTTCTCCCAACTGAAGGGCATGGCAACCACCGCCACCGTGAGAATGCCGCGCTCGCGCGCGAGCCGCGCTACAACCGGCGCTGCGCCCGTCCCCGTACCGCCGCCCATTCCAGCGGCAATGAACAGCATGTCCGCCTGCGACAGGTGCGACTCTATGTCCTGCACCGATTCTTCCGCGGCTTGCCTCCCCACTTCCGGGTTTGTCCCCGCCCCCAGACCGCTGTCTCGCTGCCTGCCGAGAGCCAGCGTAGGTACATTGAGGGTGGCAAGATGGCTGACATCTGTATTCAAAGCCAGAAAACTGACCTCGGACATGCCGCTGGTGTGCATGTGGTTGACGGCATTGCCGCCCCCGCCGCCGACACCCATCACCTTGATGATGGCGTTCTGCGGCTCCGAATCTTCGACGACGAATATTTGTGACATGAGAGTGTCTCCTGTGAACGTGTTGTGTTGATGGCCTTGAAAGCCGGGGGATGTGCGTTAATGACCTTGAAAAATCATGGATTTGTGCGTCACAGGCCGAAACAGCCGTGTGAGGCGAGAGAGAAATGAACGTTTGCCGCCGGTTTGCGCCTCACGCGCACGCAATGCGTCCGCGCGATGCAGCAGAAGTCCGACACCGGTCGAGAACCTGGGGTCCTGCATCATGACGCGAACTCCGTACTTCTGAGTCGGCATGCCGCGGCGCACGGCCATTTCAAAGTGGCGCTCAGCCAGCTTGATGCAGCCCTCCATGCTCGCCGAACCGCCGGTGAGCACCAGGCCGGCGCTCAATCGCCCCAGCAGCCCTTCGCTGACCAGCTGTTCCTTGATCAGGGAAAAGAGTTCCAGATACCGCGCCTGCACCACTTCGGCAAGCACCTGGCGCTGGATTTCACCGCCGATACGCCCGCCCACGCCCTCGACATACACCATTTCGTCAGTACGTACATCACGCGCCATGGCGGAGCCATGCTGCTCCTTGATCGTTTCCGCCACGCGCATGGGAGTTCTCAAGGCATGCGCAATGTCGCGCGTTATCTGATCCCCGGCGATGGGAATGACCCCCACATACTCGAGCGCGCCATCAAGATAGACGGCGATATCGGTGGTACCCCCTCCAATATCGACGACGCATACGCCGAGCGCCTTCTCGTCCTGATCCAGCACCGCGCGACTCGACGCAATCTGTTCGAGCACCAGCGATTCCACCTTCATGCTACAGGTACGTACACACTTCTCGATATTGCGCGCGGCCGAGTCGGCGCAAGTCACCAGCAGCAGCCCGACCCCCAATTGCTTGCCACACATGCCGATGGGTTGCGTGACACCGGTGGCGCGATCAACCGTGAAGGTGCGCGGCAGGACATGCAACATGCGCTCACCCAACCCGATGTCGATGGCGCTGGCGGTGTCCACGACCGCCTCCACATCCTGCGCGCTGACTTCCCTGGCGGAGATCTTCACCCGGCCATCAGCATGGCTGGAACGCACATGACTGCCGGCAATGCCCGCCGTGACACCGGTGACGCTGCCGCTGTCCACACCAGCCGAATACTCGACACCGCGGATGGCCGAACGAATGGCATCCACCGTGGTATCTATGTCCACCACTTCACCACGCTTGAGGCCGGTGGAATCCTGATGTCCAACACCGATGATCTCCACCTCCCCGTCCGCTCGCAGCCGACCCATGATGGCCACGATCTTGTGCGTACCTATGTCGAGACTGGTGAGGATGGTCATGGTGTGCTCAATCCGGTTGGCAACGGCGCACCACCCTCGGCGGCGAAGCCGGCGTGCCGCCAGCGCACCGACACGCCGTCGTGATAGCGCGTATCCACCTGCTCCGCTCGTGCCCAGTCGTCCTGCAGGGCGGCTCGATAGATGCGCGCGAATCTGTGCAGGCGGGCATAGGGTTCGCTCGCGCCAAGCACAAGCGTCTTGTCTGCATCGATCTCGAGCTGCACATGCCCGGACGGACTTATCTCGACGGATTCCAGTTCAAGCTCCAGACCTTCAAGCATGACATCAAAGGTCAGAAACACGAACTCCCGTGCCGAGGCATTGTCGCCGAGCAACTGCAGGTCGATCTGATCGCGGGCAATGGTAACCGGCACGTCACTGCCCGCCACCAGACCGCCGAGCGTATTGATGAGCGTTCGTTCCGATTTGGTGAGCTTGTTACTCAAGCTGTGCGACAGCTTCACGGATATGCGTTTGATACCGATCGGGCGAACCTCTATGGCACCTACCCAGGGAAGCGAACCGACTTCGCGCGCAAGCTCCTCGGTATCCAGCGTGAACACCTGGGTCTGCAACCAGGGGCGCAGCACGGCCCCGAGCTGTTCGCGCTCCTGCGCAGACAAATTGCCCTCCACGCGAATCTTGATGCCGCTCGCCAGATACAGCCGACCCATCTCCAGACACAGGAACAGCACGGCGAGCGCGAGGGCGGCAATCAGCCCGCCCCACCCGCTGCTTGTGGTGCGAGCAGACATCAGCGAGCCTCCATTCCGGTGCCCGTACGGACCGGGGATGTGCTGAGGGTTTCGGTGATGCGGTTGACACTGCCAGCGCCCTGCACCAGCAGCAGATCATCCTCGGCGATCAGCGAGTGCAAGGCTTCCACCGCATCTTCCGGAGTGCGCGCGATACATTTCTTCAGACGCGCACCGCGTGTGCACAAGGCCATGAAGAGATCCTGGCTTTCGGCACCAGCCACCGCCTGCTCGCCAGCCGGGTAGGTAGCGAGCAGAATGAGCATGTCCACGCGAGACAGAACTTCCACGAATGCATCAAACAGATCCTGTGTGCGCGTGTATCTGTGCGGCTGAAACGCCATCACCAGCCGTCGGCGTGGCCAGATGCGACGCACTGTGTCGATGACCGCGGCAATCTCGCGCGGGTGATGCCCGTAGTCGTCAATAAGCGTGAACTGCCTGCCCGACAGGCGGCACCCCTGATGAATCTCGAAGCGTCGGTCAACGCCGTGAAATCCCGCCATGGCCTCGCAAATGGCCTCATCGCTCACGCCTTGTTCGCTGGCAACAGCCACCGCCGCCAGGGCGTTGAGTACGTTGTGTGTCCCCGGCGGAGACAGCGCGATTTCAAGCGGCGCACGGCCCTCGGGTCTGCGTACCGTGAACTGCCAGTTCAGCCCGCGAACGCGCAGGTTGGTGGCCTGATAGTCACGGCCTTCAGCGAATCCGCAGGTGATGATCGGGCGGGTGAGCGCGGGAATGATGTCAGCCACACCCGCATCATCCGCGCAGGCAATGAGGGCACCGTGAAAGGGCAATCGCTGCCCGAAGCGAATGAAGGCATCCTTGAGTGATTCGTACTGGCCATCGTAGGCACACAGATGATCGCGATCAATGTTGGTGAGCACGGCCAGCTGCGGCAGCAGATGCAGGAAGGAGGCATCGCTCTCGTCTGCCTCGGCGATGAGGTGCGCCCCGCGCCCGAATCGCGCGTTGCCGCTGCGTCCACGCAAGAGTCCGCCGATAACATAGGTCGGGTCCTCGTCGGCATATTCGAAGATGGCCGCGATCATGCTCGTGGTGGTGGTCTTGCCGTGTGTGCCGGCCACAGCGATACCGACGCGGTAGCGCATGAGCTCGCCAAGCATCTCGGCGCGCGGGATGACCGCTACGCCCTGTGCCCTGGCGGCGAGAATCTCGACATTGGTCGGTGGTACCGCGGCAGATACCACCAGCACATCCGCATCCGCTATCTGCGCGGCATCGTGGCCGACAAAGACGCGCACCCCGGCGCGCTCCAGATGACGCAGAGTGGTGCTGTCCTGCACATCCGACCCGGACACGCTGTAGCCTTCGCTCACCAGCACTTCCGCGATGCCACACATCCCGGCACCGCCGACACCGACGAAGTGCACATGGCGCACTCGCCCCATGGGGCGTGCGCTGCGAGCCTCGCGCAGGTAATCCGATTGCGCGCCAGTGCGGTGTACTTCCATCGCGCTGCTCATGGCATCTCCGCCGCTGTGCGTGACTCGCCAGTGGGCGCACCGGCAGCGGGCGCTCGCATCACCCTGGCGAACGCCTCGGTCTCGACTCTCGTCACCAGTCCGAGCATGGCGGCGGTTACCATGAGACTGTTACCACCGTAACTGACCAGTGGCAGCGTCAAGCCCTTGGTGGGCAGGATGCCCAGACTGACACCAAGATTGATCAACGCCTGCAATCCGATAGCGAGGCCCACTCCCCAGGCCAGCAGCGCCGAAAAGAAATCCTGCCGCAACCAGGCACCGTGTCCGACTCGCAGTATGTGCAGGATGAGGCAGGCAAACAGACATACCACGGCCAGACTGCCCAGAAACCCCAGTTCCTCGGCGATGACCGCGAGAATGAAATCGTTGTGCGCCTCGGGCAGATAGGAGAGCTTCTGTACGCCGTCGCCAAGACCGAGGCCGGTCATTTCCCCGCGCCCATAGGCGATTTGCGCCTGCACCGACTGATACCCCTCGGACATGGCGAATTGCCAGGGGTCGGTGAAAGTGGCAATGCGTTGCAACCGGTAGGGCGCGGCGATGGCCAGCGCAGCAAGCCCGCTCGCCAGCGTCGCGCCCGCGACCAGCAGATGGGAGATACGCATACCGGCCAGGAAGGTCATGGCCAAAACCACCGCCCAGAGCAGCACCACCGAGCCAAAATCCGGCTGCATGTAGATGAGCAGCGACATGACACCAATGAGGATTGCCGGTTCCGGGTAGGCACTGACCGGCAACCCGTGAGGATGCACCTGTCTCGACAGGGTCGCCGCGAGATAGACGATGAGCAGGAACTTGACCGGCTCGATGGGTTGCAGCGACACCGGGCCGAGAGCAATCCAGCGGAGCGCACCGCCCGCGCGCACCCCCACGCCCTCGACGAGCACCAGCGCCAGGAGCACCAGCGCTGCCGCCATGAGCAGGCGCGAAAAGCCCTGCCAGAGATTGAGCGGCAGGCTCGACACGATGAGGAAGGCGACCAGGGCGACCCCGAGATTGAGTCCGTGGCGAAAGGTGAACGCAAAACTCGAGGGTGATTCGAGGCTGCCGGAGAGAGAGGCAGACGACACCATCACCAGGCCAATCAGGGCGAGACCCAAGGCGGGCATGATGAGTCCGGGCGCGAAGATTGGGCGAGACATCCTGTTCATGCGTCGAGCGCCTGCATGGCACTTGCGAAGGCGCGCCCACGCGCCCGATAGTTCGCGAACATGTCCAGGCTCGCCGCGGCGGGCGAGAGCAGCACCGTATCTCCCGCCTGTGAACGCGCGGCGCACAACGCCACCGCCTCGTGCATGGACCCGGCGCGCATCACCGGCGCTGCGTCGCCCACCACATCAAGAAATCGCTCGGCATCCTTGCCGAGAACACACAAACCGCGCACATGCGTACCGAGAGCGTCTTTCAGGGGAGTGAGATCAACGCCCTTGGCATCGCCGCCGAGAATCCACCAGAGACCGCCCGACAGATCTTCTGTTGAACCTGCCGAGAGAGCATCCGTGTTTGGCGCAGCGCTCAGCCCTTCCATGGTGGCGAGCGCCGCCGCCAGATTGGTGGCCTTGGAATCGTCAATCCAGCGCACACCCTGACGCACCCCCACCAGGCGCGCTCGGTGTTCAAGCCCCTCGAAGCTCGCCAGATGTGCGCCGACAGCTCGCACATCCACGCCCGCCTCGGCTGCCAGCGCCAGCGCGGCAAGCGCATTCGCGCATCCGTGGCGGCCAATCAGCGACAGTTCCCGCGCCCGCGCAATACGTTCCTGACCCAGGCTGAGCCAGTCGCCGTCAAGCAGCCCGGCATCCAGCTCTCCAGGCGGTGCATCAAGCCCGAAACTGCGCCTGACACGCGCGCCACGTGAGGCGGTCGATGCATCCTGGCGGTTCTCCAGGCTGATCTCGGCACCTTGATAGATTCTCAGCTTGGCCTCACGGTACTCATCGAAGGTAGCGTGACGGTCGGCATGATCCGGCGCGAGATTGAGCACCGAGCCCATGTACAGGCACTCGCTGTGCAGTCTTTCCAGTTGAAAGCTCGACAGTTCGAGCAGGCAGGCGCTTGCCGGTTGCCCGAGAAGATCAAGCGCGGGTTGGCCGATATTGCCGCCAAGGAGCATGTTCACGCCAGTTTCACGCGCCAGATGCGCGGCCAGGCTGCACACAGTGCTCTTGCCGTTGGTGCCGGTCACCCCGAACACGGGTACCTGAACAGTGCGCAAAAAGAGTCCCACATCGCTGTCCATGGGTATGCCGAGACGTCGCGGCATGACCAGCAGGCAGGCATCCATGGCCACCCCGGGACTCACCCAGACGCGCACGGCCTCGCGCCAGGAGATGTATCTCGATGCCCGGCCACAGACATATTCGACATCCGGCCAGGTACGCTGTGCAGCTGCCAGCATGGGCGGTTCGTCGCGCGTATCCACCACGAGGAGATCACGTGTGCCCGCGGCGCGCAGATGCCGCACCAGAGAATAGCCAGTGACCCCGAGGCCGACGATTATCTGTCGATTCATCGCAGCGCCCACTCGCTAGCGAATCTTCAAGGTGGAGAGCGCCACCAGCACCAGCACCAGGCTGATGATCCAGAAGCGCACGATGACCACGGATTCCGGCCAACCCTTGAGTTCGAAGTGATGATGCAAGGGGGCCATGCGAAAGACTCGCCGACCTGTCAGGCGAAAGGATGCCACCTGCACCATGACCGACAGGGTTTCCAGCACGAACACGCCGCCCATCACCACCAGCAGGAGCTCATGTCGCGCGATGAGCGCGAGTACCCCCAGAGCGGCTCCGAGGGCGAGGGCACCGACATCGCCCATGAACACCTGCGCCGGATAGGCGTTGAACCAGAGAAAGCCGAGCGCGGCACCGGCGATGGCCCCGCACACAATCGCCAGTTCGCCAGCGCCCTCGATGTGCGGTACGCCGAAATAGACCGACATCTCCGCGTGCCCGGCTACATAGGCGAGCAGCCCGAGCGCCGAGACAATCATGGCGCAAGGCATGATGGCCAAACCATCAAGCCCGTCGGTGAGATTCACCGCGTTGCTGCTGCCCACGATCACGAAATAGGCAAACAGCACGTAGGCCGGGCCCCAATCAAGCGCGACTTCCTTGAAAATCGGCACGAACAGAGCTGTCTGTGCGCTGTCCGTGGCGGTGACATACAGGAAGCCGCCGACGCTGAGCGCGATGATGGATTGCGCCGTGAATTTCCAGCGCGCGCGCAGACCTCCCGAATTACCGCGCACTACCTTGAGATAGTCATCAATGAATCCGATCACTCCGAAGGCCAGGGTCGCCAACACCACTACCCACACGTAGGTGTTCCCGAGCCGCGCCCAGATGAGCGCCGTCAGAACAAACACGCCGAGAATGAGCAACCCGCCCATGGTCGGTGTCCCCTCCTTGGCGAGATGCGTCTGTGGGCCATCCTGACGAACCACCTGCTTGACCTGCAGGCGTTGCAGGAAGCGAATCACCCTGGTACCGAGCAGCAGACTGATGAGCAGCGCGGTCACTGCGGCAAACACCGTGCGAACGGTCAGGTAATGAAACACTCCGAAGCCCGGGTCGATCTGCAACAGCATGTCCACCAGCCAGTTCAACATGCCTGACACTCCGCGAGGCTGTGCGCGAGATCAAGATCACTGCATGGCGTGACGCGACCCTTGCGAATCATGCCCGCCTCATGCCCCTTGCCGGCGAGCAGAAGCACTTGTCCTGCCCGCGCCGAGGCCAGAGCCTGACGGGCAGCGTGTGAGCGATTCGCCACGTTCTGCGGCGTGAGTCGCGTGAACCCGCGACAAATCTCGGAGCGTATGTCGCTCGCCGATTCTTCTCTGGGGTTGTCGTCGGTCACCCAGGCATCCGTCGCCAGGCTGTCCACCACCGATGCCATGAGTGCGCGCTTGCCGGAATCGCGGTCGCCACCACACCCGAACACGCAAATCACGCCCTCGCTGAATCGCTGGCGCAAGGATGTCAGGGCATGGCGCAGGGCATCCGGGGTGTGGGCGTAATCGACGACGACCGGTACGCGGGCAGCGAATACCTGCATCCTTCCGGGCACGGGCGGCAGCTGCGGTATCTGCTCGATCATGGTACGCAGATCGAACCCGAGTGCCGCCAGGCTGACCATGGCGGTCAGCAGGTTGATCGGCCCGGTCTCGCCAATCATGGAGACCGGTGCCTCGAAGCCACCCCAGGGCGACCGGACATTCAGTTGCATGCCCGTGCACACCTCCTGCAAGGCGTAGCGCACATCGGCCTGACGACTCTTGCCAATGCGCCATATCTGCACATCTCCGGGAACCGCCGCCTCGATAGCGCCTGCCACCGGGTCATCCGCGTTGATCACTGCCAACTTGACGGAGGGCATGCGAAAGAGGCGCATCTTGGCTTCGAGATAGGCATCCATGTGCGCGTGATAGTCGAGATGATCGCGGCCGAGGTTGGTGAAGATGGCGACCTCCGGATTGCTCGCTTCAATGCGATGCTGATCAAGCGCATGCGAGCTGGCTTCAAGCGCCACCCAACGCACACCGGCAAGGCGCAGCGAATTGAATCGTGCCTGCAAGGTGATGGCATCCGGCGTGGTCAGGCTGGTGGCAACAAGCCGCGGCGGCTGGCCCCAGCCAACCGTGCCGTGGCAGACGGCGGACTCCCCAAGCGCATTCAGCAGGCTGGCGATGTACCAGGCCACGGATGTCTTGCCGTTGGTGCCAGTAACCGCCAGTACGCGCAGGCTCAAGGCCGGTTCCCCGTAGAATCGCGCCGCCAGTTCGCCCACCATGGTGCGCAGGTTCGGCTCGCTGATCACCGGCACCGACATGCCGGGCAAGTGGCGTTCACAGGCAATGGCGACCGCGCCTCGCTTCACGGCCTGCGCTGCGAAGTCGTGTCCGTCACGCTCGCTGCCCGCAAGTGCGATGAACAGATCGCCGGGGACGACCTGTCGCGAGTCGAGCGCGAGACCGCTTACTTGCGTCACCGGGTCGCCGGTTTCGGGAAAGAGCATGGCCAGGGAAAGCGCCATCATGCGCGCACCTCGGGCGCGATACCCAGATGATGCACCGCGAGCGCGGCCACGCGAGCGAACACAGGGGCACAGACCGAGCCGCCGCTGGCATCGCGAATGTCGGGCTCGTCGATCAACACCACCAGCACGAAGCGCGGGTCGCTTGCCGGTGCCATGCCCGCAAACCAGGTGGCATGCCGCGACGAATCGTATCCGCTCGGCCCGACCTTGCGCACCGTCCCGGTCTTTCCCGCCACCTTGTAGCCGGGGACGCGCGCGCGCCAGGCAGTGCCTTCGGACGTGATGGGCTGTTCCAGCATGCGCGTGACCTGACCCACCTCGCGCCGGGCAAATATGCGTTCCCCGACAGCCCTTTCAGGCGGGGACTTGAATACGGTCGGGCGTATGCGCAGACCGCCTGTCGCGAGGGTGAGATAGGCGCTCGCCAACTGCATGGGTGTCACTGTCAATCCATAGCCATAGGCCAGGGTGGCGCGCGTCAGGTCGCTGGACAGCCCGCGCCGACTGAGTTCGCCCGGCTCCTCGAAGGGCAGTCCGCTCAGTGTCGGAGTGCCGAATCCGAGCGCTTCAAGCACCTCGAACACAGCCGTCTCGTGCAGGCTGAGTGCGACCCGACTGATACCCACCTGACTCGACTTGGCGATCACGCCAGTCAGCGTCAGAACTCCGTAATCACGCGGGTCCTCGACCAGCTTGCGCCCGACGCGGATGTGGCCGGGGCTGGTGTCGATGACTGAATCGGGGCGAAAGATCCGGCTTCTCAGTGCGGCCAGAGCGGCGAAAGGCTTCACGGTGGAGCCGGGCTCATAACTGTCAGTCACTGCCCGGTTTCTGCGGGCACCATGCTCGGAAAAGGGCGCATTCGGGTTGAAGCTGGGCTGATTGACGAGTGCCAGGATCTCTCCGTTGCGGGCATCAAGCATGACCAGTGCACCTGACTTGGCGCGGGTGTCCTGAATCGCGCGCGCCAGGGCGCTGTGTGCGTGATGCTGCAGGTGAATGTCCACCGAGAGCACAAGATCATCGCCGAATCTCGGCAGCTGTTCATAGCCGAGATGCTTGACCACCTCGCCCTGCTCGTTGCGCAGTACGCGACGCGCACCATCGTGAGCGGCCAGCGCGCGGTCATAGGCGTACTCGATGCCTTCAATGCCCAGATTGTCGCTGTTCGTGGCACCTACCAGATGCGCCGCCGCCTCACCTGCCGGATAGAAGCGCCGATATTCGCGTTCGAGAAAGAGCCCTGTCAGCTGCGGCTGACGAAACTTGCCGGCTTGCTCCGGATCCAGGCGTCTGGCCAGGCGCAGGTATCTGCGACCGGCCTGCTTGTGGCTTTGCAACATCTGGCTCAGCTCGCTGGAGGAGATGTCGAGCAATTCGGCGATGCGTCTGGTTTCCTGCTCGCTCCACGCGGCAATGACCGGATCAACCACCAGAGTAAACACGGGCGTACTGATCGCCAGCGGCTCGCCGAAGCGGTCGAAGATGATGCCACGATGCGCGGCGACCGTCTCCAGGCGGTTGGAGCGCATTTCACCCTGGGTTTGCAGGAACTCCTGGCGCACGAAGGTGAGAAAGAACTGGTAGCCCATGAACAGCGTGGTGACCAGCAGGAAGCAGCCGAGCATGAACCGGTAGCGGCTGCTCATGCTGACGCTCGTGGGGACGGCGCTCGTGGCACTCGTGGGGACGGCGCTCGCGGGGACACCCGGGGTATTGCTGCTCATGGCGCTTCGACCCAGCGCACTTCGTCGGGGTAGCGCATGGCGAGCCGATTACTGGCAATCTCATCGAGCCGCCGGTTACTCCTGAGCGCGCCGCGTTCGATCAGCAAGCGACTGTAGGTGTGCAGAATCGCGTCGCCATGCTCCCAGGCCGACTGCAACTCTCCCGAAAGCAAGCGCTTCTTTTCGGCGGCGGCAGCAGACAGTATGGCCAGAAAGGTGACCAGCGCGAAAAGCACGATGAGTTTCGGGCCATGAACTCTCATGCCGCCATCTCCATGGCGCACTTCTCGATTACCCTGAGCCTTGCGCTGCGCGCGCGTGGATTGGCCTTGATCTCGGCCTGATCGGGAACTGCCAGGCGAATGACGGAGCGCGCCTGGCCCTGACGGCCGGGAATCGGCAGGCGCGCGAGACCGGGGTCTCCCATCAGCCAATATCGAAAGCGACGCTTGACGATGCGATCTTCAATCGAATGAAAGGAAATCACGGCCATGCGGCCAGCTTCACGCAGCAGCGCAAATCCTTGCTCGAGGCACTGTTCAAGCTCATCCACTTCCTTGTTGATATGCATACGCAGAGCCTGGAAAACGCCGGTCGCCGGGTCTTTACCGGCCTGCGAGCGTCGCCGTGGCCGCCCCATGAGCGGCCGCACCAGAGCGGCAAGCGCTTGCGTGGTGTCGATAGGTACCGTTTGTCGCGAGCGGATGATGCCTTCGGCGACCCTCGCTGCTGTGGTGCGCGGCAGTTCTCCGAACTCGACAAGTACCCTGGCAAGCTCGGCTTGACCGACTGAATCCAGCCAGTCGGTCAGTGGTGTGCCGGATTCATTGTCCATGCGCATGTCGAGCGGTCCAGCCAGACGAAATGAGAACCCGCGCGAAGCATCCTCGAGCTGCGGGGAAGAAACACCAAGATCAACGAGTAGCGCATCAATGGGCGTGAGTGAATGGGCAGTGAGGTGATCGCGAAGCTGACCGAAACGCCCCTTGATAACCAGTACGCGCGGTTCGTTCCGCGCCCAGGCGCGCGCATGACGAATCGCGGCCGGATCCCGGTCGATTACCACCAGGCGGCCCAGCGGCCCGAGTGCTGACAGAAGATGCCGCGCGTGACCGCCGCGGCCATAGGTAGCATCAACGAAGAGCACCGCCCGCTCGCTGCTTCCGGTTGTATTTCCGGCAGTACTTTCCGTGCTGCTTTCAGCACAAGGCGCGAGCGCCTCACTCACCTCGGCAAGCAGCACCGGTTGATGTTCAAAGACTGAACTCGATTGGCTCATATCTTTCCTCTGATCGCCTATTGCGTCTCGCAGCGCGCCAGGCATCGAATCGCTCAATCCAGTCCGCCTCGTTCCATAACTCGAGCTTTCTGCCAACACCTGCCAGTACCAGCGATTTTTCGAGGTTGTGGTTCTTGCGCAGCTCGTTCGGAATAAGCAGCCGACCGTTGCCGTCAATCTCGACACCTCCCGCCTTGCCCATGAAAAATCGCTGCAAATCGCAATTGTCCGGGTTGTCGAGGTTGGGAAGGCTGTCTATCTTCTTTTCGATTTCAAGGTAGTACGGCGTTGGATAAATCAACAAACAGGGGTCGTCGCTGTGAATGGTGACGTACACCTGCCCTTCGGAAATCGCCTGCATGAGTGCGCGTACACGCACCGGCAGCATGATGCGACCTCTGGAGTCAAGCGTCAGGTTGTGGCTACCGCGAAACATGCTCAGCGTGAATCCTCAGGAATTCGTGCCCTGACGAAAAAAGGATTTGCCGCAAGACCCAGTAAGCTCCGCACCATGTGCCTCAACAACCGACACCTTTTAATACAAAGTTAACACATATATGCCCATTTGTGCCACTTTTTACCAGCCTCATGTGCGAGATTGTACAGGCAAAGATATCGCCCTGTGGGCTGATACGGAAGAGAGGGAAATTCACAGCAGAATTCAAGCGCAAGGTCGCTGTGGAGGCGGTGCGCGGGGACAATGTGCAGAGGCGGTGCACGGTGACGGTGTGCAGAGGCGGTGCGCGGGGGCGGTGCGCGGTGACCGGACTGTGCGAGAGGTGGGGGATGTCAGTTCACGAGCGATGCGTACCTTGGGGTACTGCGTGATGTCGGCATACGGATCAGTATGGATGGTCGCGGTCGCTGGACCGACAACCGATTCACAGAGCGGCTATGGAGGCCCCTGAAGTACGAGGCTGTATATCCGGAAGAGTTGACGGGGGATGTCATGCGCGACGCGTAATCGCGCACTGGAGGGGTGGCCACATGACCGCGCACTCCGGTGTAGCGCGCAGCGGGCTACACCGGAGTCTGATCGGGTTTTTCCAGGTGCCGAGAGGTTGCTTGCTACAGGGAGTAGCTCAACTCGAGACCGATCTGGCGCTCTCTGCGTGGCAGGGCAAAGAAGGAGCGCACGATTCCGGTATCCGGATCCATGCTTCTGGGTGCCGAGTTCCTCGAAAAGGACCCCGAGAACGGCACCTGCAACCAGCGCGTGGCCAGAACAGCGGAATCTTCGTCAGTCAGATTACGCCCTATGAGGGCTGCTATCCAGTTCTCGCCTCGCAAGCCAATACGCGCTCCTACCAAAGTAGCCGCTCCGGTATAAGACTCCTGATGAAGTTGGGTGAAGCGCCTGGATTCGTAGCTCACATTCAGATTGCCGAAGAATTCCATGGCTTCTCCGCCCATCGCCAGTGGGCGCGCCCAGTCCAGCCAAGCACTGGCCTGATGCCGTGACCCCATGGGGAACTGATGGCCTTCCACCGAGCAGTCGCCCATACCACTTGGATTCGATGCAGTAGCCGGGTCGCCTCTGAACTTGCCGCCACCACTCGTCAGCGTCCACTGAAACTCGTCGCAACCCTCGGTAAACTCCGAGTCGGCGAGCGCATACGTGATGCCGACCTGTGTGGTTTGCGAAAGCTTTGCCATGAGTTCCGCTTCCAAGCCGAAAACCTCGCCATCTGCTTGATTGGTAACAATCGAATTGAGCGCACCATCGGGATTAACGATTGGTGTGGTGAGCTGATACTGGTCAACATTGGTTTGAAAGAGCGCGACGTTAAGCTGCGCCCGCCCATCCAGAACGCTGGCCTTGATGCCAATTTCAAAATTCCGGGATTCTTCTTCCTCATACGAACGACGACCAGCTTCCACGCCATCCTCTCCGTTCAAGCCACCGGGCTTGATACCTTCGGAATAAATGCCGTAAAGCATCGCATCGTCAGTCAAGCGATAATCCAGCGTGAGGCGTGGCGTGACGCTCGTGAAACTCTTGGCACCCTCGAATGTCAAGTCACCCATTGCATTGTAGTCTTTCTGCTCCTTTTCCTCGTCTTGATAGCGCAGTTCGAGACTGGCATTGAGCTTGTCCGAGAAGTCATATGTCAAGGCACCGAAAACGGCGAAGTTCGTGATGAAATTGTCAAGGCCATCGGGCGTAATCCCGGAAAAGGTGATATCGCTGTCATCTTCCTCGAGATCGAAATAGAAAACGCCCAGGGTATAGCGAAGCGAATCATCAGGGCTTGAATTGAGCCGTAGTTCGTAGGTCTGTTCAGTTGCTTCCTGTAATCCGGTGTTGCCGAAGAAAGACTCTCCGGCGGGAGGAGGAGCAGGGAAAAAGTAATTGACAGAGCTATGATCGGAATCGGATCCCGTCATGAGATCTTCGCTTCGATGCGAGGTCTGAAAGACCAGACTGTGGCCAGATGCCAGTTGATACTCGGAGGAAAGCGCGAGCACAGTCAATTCCCGCTCGACACCACTGAACGCCACGCCCTGCTGCAGAGAATATATTTCGCCAGGCAGACGAGGAAGGAACGGGAGACCGGCGATGTTGGAGAAGGTGCTGCCTTCCTGAATTCCGGGGATGGTGTTGGGGATGCCGTCAGCGTCTGGACCATCATTCAAATGAATCGGTCCGGCCTTGATCTCTCCACAGAAATACTGGTTGGGGTTGCTACTCTCCACCGCCGGGTAATATGCAAGCGACCTGTATCCCGGGTAGCAGTTGTTCTGGGTGGCAGACTGTAGAAAGAAAGGTCGAGTGCCGTCATCGTCTTCCTGATACTGCAGACGCGCGCTGACTGACCAGGCATCATTGGGTGTCCAGTCAAGGGCAAGGCTGGCTGAAGAAGTTTTTTCCTGCCCAATATCGGACTCGGTCACGAGGTTCGTCCACTGACCATCGAACTCGTAGTAGCGCAAGGCCGCGCTGGCCGACAGCACATCATCAATGATCTCACCGCCAAAGTTACCGACAATCTCGGCTTCATCCTCAAGCCCCTTCGCCCTCAAGCGACCGCTGAATTCGTCATCCGGGCGCCTGGTAATAAAATTGACGGCACCAGAGTACGTGTTACGTCCGTAAAGTGCGCTTTGTGGACCTTTGATAATCTCCACCCGCTCGACATTCGACATGTCCAGAGTTGAAATGTCGCCGGCGTAGTACATCCCATCCACAAAGTAAGCAACACCACTCTCCACGCCGAATTGCACACCGGCCAGGATGTTGCCCTGACCGCGAATAACCGGACGTTCAGTTGCACGTCCGAAGGCACTCGAGAAGCTGAGCCCGGGCGTGAAGCGGGCGACATCCGATATCGAATTCAGATCGAGGTCTTCAATAGCCGAGGCGGTAATGGCAGTTACCGTAACCGGCGCATCATTCAAGCTCTCCTCAATCTTGCGGGCTGTCACAATGACTTCCTCGATTGAGAGCCCCTGCCCCTGAGCAAGCAACGAGCCATTTGGCAGGATGCCAAGCGCAAGCATCAGCATCAGCGTGAGACTCGGAGTAATAGTGCGTCGCATAGCAAATCCCCCCTGATGGGAAAAGGTTGGTAAGAGACAATATAGCATAATGATATATTATTAGTACAACTTCGCTCTTCGGGTTTGGAAAAATGAGTCGCGATATCAAAACAGCCATGCCGGTGCTCGCCCGCCATCAGGGCGAGTGGAAAGGGGAATATATCTTGCACGCGCCGGATGGTTCAATACTGGACCGGCACGACTCGCATTTGATCTGCCTGTTTCCGCAGTCCGGCGAATTCGATTACCACCAGCAGAACATCTATACCTGGGCTGACGGGCGTGAGGAGCGGCTCGATTTCCCGGCCGTATATCGAGATGGGCGCATCTGGTGGGATACCGAGCGCATCGTGGGGTCCGCCTGGGAGGTGGATGAGCGATCCATGATGCTTACCTGGACGCGCAAGCAACTTCCGGGCAGCTATCTCTACGAGATGATTCAGATCAATCTGGAAAACGACAAGCGAGCGCGCACCTGGCACTGGTTTCAGGAAGATACGCTGGTCAATCGCACCTGTATTCGCGAAACGCGGATTGCCTGAGGTGCCCGAAGGGGCCACATCGCAAGGCTATTCGGATCAGACGGACGGGTTTTCTCACCCGGCTACAGGTGGGCAGCAAACAGGCTGCGCCGTCCAAACGCACCGGCACCCCCTTGATTGCTCCGCCCGATACAACCCGGGGTTTCCTCGCTTGCACTGGAAAACCAACCTCACTCCTTCGCGGCTGGCCCGACCTGCGACCGAAACCTGCAGGCTGAACTGTTCCGCGGCTTCCTGTCCACCTGTGTGTCAGCCTGACCTCCATGTTTCAATTCACGGAATATGACGCTAGGATGTGCCCTGTACTGGCATGAGGGCCTTGCGTGGCGGGACTGACTTTTGCAGAAGAAATTCTCTTGCTGCTTCTTGATGATGAGACGGGCAAGATGGAAAGTGTGCACCCAACGGTCATGGAGATGCTGATGGCGGGTGCCGCCATGATGGATCTCGGTATGCGCGGTCACATAGATTGCGATCTGGAGAAAGTCTTCGTAACGGACGAATCGCCCACCGGCGAAGCCGCGCTGGACCTGGCGTTTCAGGACATACGCAGCGCGGACGAATCACTGCACCCGAGACAATGGATTCAGCGCCTCTCCGACCGCGGACTGGAACTGCGCGATATGGCACTGCACAGGCTCGTGGAGCGCGGTG
Organism: Pseudomonadales bacterium; assembly: GCA_965199815.1. Lineage (GTDB taxonomy): Bacteria > Pseudomonadota > Gammaproteobacteria > Pseudomonadales > Azotimanducaceae > Azotimanducus. Next base: position 12,910 of record CBDATE010000034.1, on the reverse strand, counting down.
TCCTGCGCGAAGAGGAAAAGAAGTTCCTGTGGGTGTTCGGGCGGCGCCGCTATCCCGTCGTGGATGACCATGAGGAACGCGAAGTCAAGATGCGCCTGCTCGATGTATTGCTGAGCGACAGCGTCCCGGAGCCTCGCGACATCGTACTCATCTGCCTCGCAGACGCGGTGGACGCATTTCAGTTCATCCTGAGTCCACGCGAGTTGCGCCTCGCCGACAAGCGCATTGCCCAGGTGCGCAAGCTCGACCTCATAGGTCAGGCCATGTCCGAAGAGATTCAACGCACCGTCTTCGATATCGCCGTTGCCGTCTCGCAAGCACATCAACCGCGCTGAACTGCCCGTGCAGCTACCCGCCCGGAATCGGCAGTTTTTCCGGGTAGCGCGCCGCGGCCAGTGCCACCTGCACATCAAGCTCACCCGCATTGACCAGCCGCGCGAGCTCCTGGTCGAGCGTTCTCATGCCACTCGCTGCGCCTGATTGCATGGCGGAATAGATCTGCGCCACGCGATCTTCACGAATGAGGTTGGCGACCGCTCGCGTCACAACGAGAATCTCCAGTGCCGCCACGCGCCCACCCCCAGGCCGGGCAAGCAGCACCTGCGAGATGACCGCACGAAGACTCTCCGACAGCAGCGAACGCACCTGATTGCGCGTATGCGCGGGCGCGGCATCGATAATTCTGTCCACCGTCTTGGCCGCCGATGCCGAGTGCAGTGAGCCGAGCACCAGATGACCGGTTTCGGCTGCGGTCAGGGCCAGGCTGATGGTTTCAAGGTCGCGCAATTCACCTACCAGAATCACGTCCGGATCCTGGCGCAAGGCCGAGCGCAAGGCGCTCGCGAAACTCTCCGAATCGCGCCCGACCTGGCGCTGCGTAACCAGCGCAGACTCGCTCTCATGCACGAATTCGATGGGATCTTCGAGCGTGAGCACATGCACCGAACGAGTGCGATTAATCTCGTGCACCATGGCGGCAAGCGTCGTGCTCTTGCCCGAGCCGGTGGGTCCGGTAACCAGTACCATGCCGCTCGGCAGTTCACAGAAGCGATTCAATACATCCGGCAGGGCAAGCTGCGCCATGCTCGGGGGGCGCGATGATATGGCTCTCAGCGTCAGCCCCAGACCGGATGCAAAGCGAAATGCGTTGGCACGAAATCTGGTACCACTCTCATGACTCAGGGCAAAATCCAGCTCGCCCGCGCTCTCGAGAGAGCTGTTCGGCGCGTCAGGCAACACGCTGGCGAGCATGATCTCGAGCAAGGTTTGCGTGACCGGAGGCATATCGATTACATCGAGCTTGCCGTCAATTCGCAGCACCGGGCTGGCACCGCTCCTGAGGTGCATGTCCGATGCTCCCTTGTCCAGAACCAGTTGCAGCAGGGCGTTGAGCGAATCCCGAGCGCGCGCCCTGGCGGGCAGAACAGTAGAATTGCTTTCCATCGAACCCCTTGTATCAAAGCCAATGTCTATTGACGCTCGTGTCGCCGAGCTTCACCGTCGCCTATCACCCTATCGCAGCCAGATCCGGGATGCGGGCGACGATTCGCTGAAAATCATCGCCATCTCCAAGACGAGGACACTCGAAGATGTGCATGCCGCGGCTGCGGCCGGGCTCACGCATTTCGGTGAAAACTATGTGCAGGAAGCAATCGGCAAGATTCTCGCAACGCGAGCTACCGATCTTGTGTGGCACTTCACAGGCCGCATACAGCGCAACAAGGCACGGGATATCGCACAACACTTTCAGTGGATTCACACAGTGGATCGGGTTGAAGTCGCACAGAAACTGAGCCAGTTTCGCAGCGGCGCAGCCCTTGATGTCTGCATTCAGCTTGATGTTGAACACGGAGAACGTCGCTACGGCATACGCGAGGACGAACTCGCCGCGCTCGTCAGCGTCATGGAGACACTGCCGGGATTGCGATTGCGCGGCCTCATGATCATGCCCGCACCCGGAAAGGATGCCCACGCCTTGCGTCACGCATTCGCCCGCGGCAAGCAGGTATTCGATGCCACCCGAGCGCAGCTGAAGCGCGGCGAAGACTGGGACACCCTGTCCATGGGCATGAGTGATGATTTTGAGCTGGCCCTGCAGGAAGGCTCCAACTGCATACGCATCGGCACCGGGATTTTCGGTCCGAGACGCAGCCTGCCCGAGCGCACAGGTTAGAATTGCGCAACTTCGCTGTACCTGGCCACGACCACAACGCACCAGAATGCCTGACGAACAGACAAGAATCGCGATTATCGGCGGCGGCCACATGGGCAGCAGCATTCTCTCCGGGCTGCTCGACGGCGGCAAGAAAGCCGATCAACTCCTGCTCATCGATCCGAACGAGCCCAAGCGCGAGGCATACCGGAAGCGTGGTGTCACGACATTGCCATCGCCGGATGCCCGCCTCGAAGCAGCAGATCTGGTGCTCTTCGCCGTCAAACCGCAGGCCACTGACACAATGGTTGCCGGTCTGCGCGAGTATCTGCACGAGCAGCAACTCGTGGTCAGCATCATCGCGGGCATTTCCAGCGAGTCGCTTGCCAGTCTGATTGGCAGGCGCACACCGATCGTGCGCTGTATGCCCAATGTGCCTGTGCTGCACCGGGCAGGTATCACCGGGCTGTATGCCAATCCGCAGGTCAGCGAAGAGCAGCGCGCGCTTGCCGAGGACATCCTGTCTGTGGTCGGAGACACCGAATGGTTCAGCGACGAAGGGCTGATTGATACTGTCACCGCCATATCCGGCTCCGGGCCGGCCTACTTCTTCTATCTCATGGAAATCATGCAGCGAGAAGCCACGCAACTCGGCATGTCGCAAGACGCAGCCTACCGTCTGGTTGCAGCCACGGCCTGGGGCGCGGCTCAGATGGTACGCAATTCGGATACTGATTTCTCACGGCTGCGACGCATGGTGACCTCCCCGAAGGGCACCACCGAAGCCGCCATCATCACCTTCGATCATTCGGGAGCCCGCGAAGCCATCGCGAACGGCATTCATCAATCCTGGCAGAGATCCAGGGAATTGGGGAGAGAATTCAATGGGTGACACCCTACTGGGAACCGCCATGCTGCTCTCGGGACTGGTGCTGTATTTTGCTGCGCTGCTCTCGGCAGTGAGATTCCTGTTGCAGGCCGCACGTGTTGATGCCTACAACCCGGTCGCTCAATACGTGATTCGCCTTACCGATCCGGTGCTCGCGCCGCTGCGCATTCTGCTCCCCTCTGGCAGCCGCGTTGATTCGGCTTCCCTGCTGGCCGCATGGGCACTGCAGGTCGCACAGTTGGCTCTGGCCGGGTACGAAGACCTTCAAGTACTGCTGCTTGGCGGACTGGTGCACACGCTGGACCTGTTCGCCAATCTGTTCTTCTTTGCGCTCATCATCGTGGTGGTGATGAGCTTCATCGCGCCTGCCAGCGCCCACCCTGCCACCATGATCCTGCGCCAACTGACGGAGCCGGTGCTCACTCCGGTGCGCAGGGTGGTTCCGCCTGTTGGAGGTCTGGATTTTTCGGTGCTGGTGGTGTTGCTTGCACTCATGATTCTGCGCAGTGGAGTGCTGCCTTGGCTGAGCGCACTCGCTGGTCTCTGATGCAGCGCCTCGATGCCCGTCGAAGCTGCACAGATTGCGAAGACTTCGGTCGGTCTGGTCAGCCCGCAATGTGCGCGCTGGGATGAACCCCTCAGGCTCAGATCAGGGGCATCGCTGCCGGGCTATGAACTGGTGTACGAGACATACGGCGAGCTCCGTCCTGATCGTCGCAACGCGATACTCATCTGCCACGCGCTGTCGGGCAATCATCACGCCGCCGGGTATCATCAGGGAGCGTCGAGACCGGGCTGGTGGGAAACCGCCATTGGCCCCGGCAAACCCATAGATACCAACACCTTCTTCGTTGTCGTCCCGAACAATATCGGCGGCTGCCACGGCAGCACGGGACCGAACTCGACCAACCCGGACACTGGCAAACCCTGGGGAGACGACTTTCCGCAAGTAAGCGTGGAAGATTGGGTGCAATGTCAGGCGGCGCTGGCTGACCGGCTCGGCATCGAGCGCTGGGCGGCGGTCATCGGCGGCAGTCTTGGCGGCATGCAGGCGCTCTACTGGTCGATTGCCTGTCCCGAGCGTATCGCACACGCTGTCGCCATTGCCTCCGCGCCCTGGCTGAGCGCACAAAACATCGCATTCAACGAAATCGCCCGACACGCGATCAGAAGCGACCCGGACTTTCTTGATGGCAGCTTTCTGGAGGCGGGGAAAGTACCGGAGCGTGGGCTCATGCTGGCGCGCATGCTCGGACATGTCACCTACCTCTCGGGGTTTGGCCTCGGCGCACGCTTCGGGCGCGACCTGCGCAGCGGCGATATTGAAGGATGCGGTCCTATCGAGTTTCAGGTGGAGAGCTACCTGCGGCATCAGGGCAAGAGCTTTGCCGGCCGCTTCGATGCCAACAGCTACATGAATATCACGCGGGTACTGGATCTGTTTGACCTTCGCCGCGAGCATGACGGCGACCTGGTGCGCGCCTTCGAACAGGCCAGGTGCCATTTTCTCGTGCTGGCTTTCACATCCGACTGGCGATTCTCTCCGCAGCGCTCGAAGGAAATCGTCGAAGCGCTGGTCTCTGCACGCAAGGGCGTGGTGAGCGCGGTTATCGAAACCCAACACGGCCACGATGCCTTCCTGCTCTCGGAGCCTGCGTATCACAAGCTGCTGAGTGCCTACATGCAGCGCGTGGCACGGGAAACCGCATGACCCCGCTGCGCCCCGACCTGCAGATCATCAGCGAGCTCATCACGCCGGGGGCGCGTGTGCTTGATCTTGGCTGTGGTTCAGGTACTCTGCTCGCACACTTGCAAGCGCACAAGGCAGTCAATGGCTATGGCCTCGAAATTGACCACGACCAGATTCTGGAGTGCATCGCCCGCGGTGTCAATGTCATCGAGCAGGACCTTGACGACGGCTTGTCAGGATTCAGCGACGAGAGTTTCGACTTCGTGATCATGACGGAGACGCTGCAAGCGGTGAAGCGCCCCGACAGGGTCATTGGCGAAATGCTGCGTATTGGCCACCAGGCGGTGGTCACCTTCCCCAATTTCGGGCATCTCGGCTGCCGCCTCCAACTCGCCTTCAAGGGGCGTATGCCGGTCACCAGACAGCTCCCGAATCAATGGTTCAACACACCCAATATTCACGTGTGTACCTTTCGCGACTTCGAACATTTCTGTCGCGCCAATCGGATAGCGATTCACGAACGCTTTGTGGTGGATGATACCTACAGCAACAATTGGCTGGTCAACCGCCTGCCGAACATGTTTGGCATCACCGCCTACTACAGGATTGGCAAGGCATGAGCAGGCGACTGTCAGCTCTCGCGAGCATGCTGGCGTACGCATTCTGCGCCCCGGCGTTCGCCGAACAATACATTCAAATCGGCGACTATCAGGCGCACTACATGATCCTCGATACCCTCAGTCTGGAGCCGCACATTGCCGACACCTACAGCGTTTCGAGAGCGCGCAATCAGTCGCTGCTCACCATCTCGGTGCTGAACAGCGAAGCGGCTTCCGTGCCGGTGGAGATCAGCGGCCAGGCCATCAATCTGCTCGGGATTCAGCGCCCGCTCGATTTCCGGTTGATCACGGCAGACCGCGCTCACTATTCGATTGCATCGATTACGCACACCGAGGAAGTCATGCGCTTCGAGCTGCGTATCAAAACGCCTGACGGGCGGGAACAGCCTGTGGAATTCAGGCAAAAGCTCTACCTGGGACTCGAGTAGGGTCGTCAGGAGCACGAGTCGAGACAGGCTGATCCGATGCGTTCACCCATCTGCGAACAATTGGGCATAGAGTTTCCCCTGTTGGCCTTCAGCCACTGCCGGGATGTGGTGGTGGCAGTCTCCAAAGGCGGCGGCATGGGTGTGCTCGGCGCGGCCGGCTATACCCCCGAAGAACTCGAAATCGAACTCGCATGGATTGACGAACGCGTAGCAGGCATGCCCTATGGCGTGGATCTGATCGCTCCGACCAGCATGGCTTCGCGCACATCGCCCTCGACCGATGAACTGAGCGCGATGGTGCCAGACACGCATCGCAACTACGCCCTCGACATCCTCGGCAAGTACGAGATAGACGGCGCGGATGTCTATCACGGGCGACGCACGGGCGGTCGGGGATTCCTCGATGAAGAAGGTGCGGGCAACATCATCGATGTGGCATTCTCCTTTCCGATCAAGCTGATCGCCAATGCTCTCGGAGTGCCGCCGAAATACATGCTCGAGATGGGCAAGCAGCGCGGCGTGGCCGTTGCTGCGCTGGTAGGCGCGAAGGAACACGCCGTCAAGCAGGTGGCTGCCGGTGTCGATATTCTTGTGGTGGCAGGCACCGAGGCCGGTGGCCATTGCGGAGAGGTATCCACGCTGGTGTTGGTCCCGGAAGTGGTGCGCGCCGTGGCAGGAGCAAACGTATCGATCCTGGCAGCCGGCGGCATTGTCAGTGGGCGCCAGATGGCCGCCTGCATGGCCATGGGAGCGCATGGTGCCTGGACCGCATCCATGTGGCTCACCACCATGGAAGCCGAAACCCCCATGCATATCAAGGAGAAATACGTGGCAGCGACCTCGCGCGAGACGGTGCGCTCGAAGGCGAGAACCGGCAAGTACTCGCGCCAGCTTCGCTCGCCCTGGACAGATGCCTGGGAGGCCGAGAATTCGCCCGATGCCCTGCCCATGCCGCTGCAATCCCTTGTCAGCGAGCCACCGCTCGCCAAGGTCGCCAAGCTCGCCGAAGGTGGGCACGAGGGCGCGCGGCAACTCGCGACCTATTTTGTCGGACAGGGAGTCGGGCTGATGGACAGCATTCAATCCACGCGGGATGTGCTGCGCGAGTTCATGCAGGACTACCTCGAAGCCGTGGAGCGGCTGACGCACACTGTCGAAGACTGACCCCCGCAGCAACGGGCGGTCCGGTCTCGCTCACAGGACAGCCTCGAAAAGCGCTTCAGGCCACATTGATATAATCACCGCCTTTGTACGCCGCCCTTCAGAGAGTAGCGTCACTGAAGCCCACGCCCGACCCAAGCCACACACTCCCTCATGCTCGATTCCTCATCCCCGTCGGCATTCTCTTTTGTGAAGATGGAGCACGATGTGCTCGACTTCTGGCAAGAGCGACAGATCTTTCACCAGACCCTGGCCGCAACTTCCGGCAAGAAGCCCTACATCTTCTATGACGGTCCGCCCTTCGCCACCGGCCTGCCACACCACGGGCATCTGGTGTGCTCGACTATCAAGGATGTGATTCCGCGCTACTTCACCATGATCGGGCGCCATGTGAACCGGCGCTGGGGGTGGGACTGCCACGGCCTGCCCATCGAACACGAGATCGACAAACGGCTTGGCATGAGCGTGACAGAGGCGGTGGCAACGCTGGGGGTAGCAGGCTACAACGACGAATGTCGCTCAATCGTGCAGCGCTATGCCAACGAGTGGCGCAAGACCATCACGCGCCTCGGGCGATGGGTTGATCTTGATCGTGACTACAAGACCATGGAACCCTGGTACATGGAATCCGTGTGGTGGGTCTTCAAACAGCTCTGGGACAAGGGCACTGTGTACGAAGGCGTGAAGGTCATGCCGATCAGTACAGCGCTCGGCACCGTGCTGGCAAACTTCGAGGCCAACCAGAACTACAAGACGGTCGAGGACCCGGCCATCACGGTGCTCTTCGCACTTGATGACCGGGATGAGTATCTGTCGGTGTGGACGACCACGCCCTGGACCTTGCCATCCAATCTCGCCATCTGTGTACACGCCGATATGCGCTATGCCCTGGTGCTCGACAGGGACAGCGGGAAGAAGCTGTGGATGGCCGAATCGCGCATCAAGGCCTACGGCAAGCGCCACGACCTCGAGGTGCTCGGGCACCGGCGCGGCAGTGATTTGGTGGGGCTCCGCTACGCGCCCGTGTTCCCGTACTTCGCAGAAGAGCGCAGCCGTGGTGCATTTTGCGTGGTCGCCGATGACTATGTGTCCGACGATGAGGGTACCGGGCTGGTGCATCAGGCACCGGCATTCGGTGCAGACGATTTCCGCATCCTGAAGCGTGAAGGCATAGATGCCTTCGCCTGTCCCGTTTCCATGCAGGGGGTCTTCAGCGACGAAGTCACCGACTTTGCCGGTCAGCACGTCAAGGATGCCGATGCCGCCATCATCCGCTATCTGAAGCAGCGCGATGTGCTGTTCGATCAGGCCACCCTGCAACACGCCTATCCCTTCTGCTATCGCTCCGAAACGCCACTCATCTATCGCGCCATACCCTCCTGGTATGTGCGCGTGAGCGAGTTTCGCGATGCGCTGGTGAAAGCCAACGAGTCGGTTCGCTGGGTACCGGGACACCTGCAGGAAGGGCGCTTCGGCAACTGGTTGCGGGACGCAGCCGACTGGGCCGTGTCACGCAACAGGGTGTGGGGGACGCCGTTGCCTGTCTGGAGAAACGATACGAGTGGCGAGACGCGTTGCCTTGGCTCCATCGACGAACTCGCCGAGCTCACCGGAGTACGAGTTACGGACCTGCATCGGGAACATGTGGACCCCCTGACTTTCGAGATCAAGGGCGAACCCGGCACCTACAGGCGTGTACCGGAGGTGCTTGACTGCTGGTTCGAATCCGGTGCCATGCCCTGTGCCCAGCTGCATTATCCGTTCGAGAACAAGGCCCTGTTCGAGTCCGGCTTTCCGGCGGAATTCATTGCCGAGGGACTCGATCAGACGCGCGGCTGGTTTTACACCCTCATGGTGCTCAGCACCGTCATATTTGGCAAGCCGGCCTTTCGCAACGTGGTGGTGAACGGCCTGGTGCTGGCCGGGGACGGCACCAAGATGTCCAAGAGCAAGGAGAACTTCACGCCACCCGACGATCTGATGGAGACCTATGGTGCCGATGCATTGCGCCTGTATCTGATCAATTCGCCACTGGTGCGTGGAGAGGAGCAGCGATTCGAGGATGACGGGGTGCGCGACATGGTGCGCCGCGTACTGCTGCCCTGGTACAACGCATTCTCCTTCCTTGAAACCTACGCGCGTGTGGATGACTGGTCTCCGGGCAAGGGGATGCATCTTGGCGATAATGCCCTGGACCGCTGGATTCTCTCCCGCCTGCAAACCCTGAAGCGCGCCGTGGAGAGGGAGATGTCGCTGTACCGCCTGTACTCCGTGGTGCCGAGACTGTTCGACTTCATCAGCGATCTGACCAACTGGTACATTCGGCTGAATCGCGCGCGCTTCTGGGCGAGCGATCTTGATGTTGACAAGATTGCCGCCTTCAGTACGCTCTATCGGTGTCTGCAGGAACTCGGACTGGTGATGGCACCGTTCGCGCCGTTTCTCTCGGAGCACCTGCATCGACGACTGGCCTCGCTTGATGGCGCGGAGCCGGAACCGGAAAGCGTACACCTGTGCGCCTACCCGGAGGCAGACCAGACACTGGTGGATGAAGGCCTCGAATCGGCAGTGGAACGCATGCGCCGCATCATATTGCTCGGGCGTCGGCAGAGGGAGCGGGCCGGCATCGGGCTACGCACACCCTTGCGGGAAGCGCGCATCATTCACGCCAACGCCGATCTGCTGGCCGACATTGCCTTGCTCGAACCCTGCATTGCCAGGGAACTGAACGTGAAGTCGGTGGTCTATGACAGCAACGAGGCGGCCTATGTTTCGCTGTACGCCAAGCCGAACTTCTCGCTGCTCGGAAAGCGCCTCGGGGCACGAGTGCGCGATGTGGCGCAAGCGCTCGAGACGCTTGATCGAGCCACCCTGCTCCACTTCGAGGAACACGGCGAGATGGAACTTCTTGGCGAGGTCTTCAGCGCCGACGAGATTCAGATACTGCGCGAACCCGCACCGGAGTCAGGTGCCGAGTCCGACCGGCTCATCACCATCGCGCTTGACTGCACACTTGATGAAGCGCTGCGCAGCGAGGGCTGGGCACGCGAGATCGTGAACCGCATCCAGCGCGCGCGCAAGGCGATTGACCTCGCGGTGAGCGACCGAATCGAGGTCCGCTATCAGGGCGATGCGGCCTTGTGTACGTGCGTTCAGCGTTATCATGACTACATCGCGGGCGAAACCCTGGCGGTCGAGATCAGTGAGGGCGCAGTCGATGCGGAGCCGCAGGTGGCCGAGATAGACGATGCCCGCCTGCATTTTTCCATCAGCAAGGCCGCTTCACCAGCGCCCCGTCATCATGCCCGGACCACTTGACGGTATTCGCATCATCGACCTGACCAGCATGGTGTCGGGTCCCGCCTGCACCATGCTGCTCGCCGATCAGGGCGCGGATGTCATCAAGGTCGAACCGCCGGAGGGTGATCTGGTGCGGCGCATGTCAGCACGTACACACGGCCTCTCAATCGGCTTCATCTCCCTGAATCGTGGCAAACGCTCGCTGGCGCTTGATCTCAAGACATCTGCAGGGCGCGCCGTGCTTGATGATCTCATCCCGACCGCGGATGTCTTCGTACAGAATTTTCGTCCGGGTGCCATTGAACGCATGGGCTTCGGGGAAGCGAGCGTCAGGAAGCTGCGCCCCGATATCATCTATGTCTCCATCAGCGGATTCGGCACCAGCGGACCCTATGCACACAAGCGGGTGTATGACCCGGTGATCCAGGCGCTCTCCGGGCTTGCGGATATTCAGAGCGACAGCGAGACCGGACGGCCGAAAATGGTGCGCACCATCATCCCCGACAAGACCACCGCGCTCACCGCGGCGCAAGCGGTGACTGCCGCCCTGTTCGCGCGTGAACGCACACAGACCGGCCAACATGTACGTATCGCCATGCTTGATGCCATGATTGCCTATCTGTGGCCGGAAGGTCTCGTGGGTCACACGCTGGTCGGCCAGGAAGTGCACGGTGCGCGCGCGCAGTTCGCGCGCGACCTGGTGTTCGAAACCGCAGACGGGTACATCACGGTAGGTGCCGTGTCGGATGTCGAATGGCAGGGCCTGTGCCGCGCCACCGAACGCCCGCAATGGCTGGCGGATGCGCGCTTCAGCACACCCTCGGCGCGCATCAGGCATGCCGCGACGCGCATCACCCTCTTGCAGGAAGTTCTGCGCCACAAGACCTCGGATGCCTGGTTGCACCTGCTTGATGAACATGGCGTACCCTGTGCACCGATTCTGCGCCGCGAGCAGGTGTATGTGCAGGAACAGGTAGTGGCCAACGACCTCATGCGCGAGTTCGACCATCCCGTAGTCGGGCGCGTACGACAGCCGCGTCCCGCTGCCCGCTTCGAGCACACCCCGGAAGCGATTGCCGGACCAGCGCCGAGTCTCGGCGAACACAACGAGGAAATACTGACATCTCTCGGCTACGATGCACAGCGAATCGCGGCTCTCCCCCGGCGCTCGTAACATCATGCAATAGCACATCCCCTTGACCAGAACATCCCCAAGGAGTACCCCGCCATGGCCATGCAACGCACGTCACTCTTGATGTCGAAACTTCTGGAAAACGGTGCGCGCGTGGCCCCCGGCAACGAAATCGTCACCGCCACCGCCAGCGGATGCCGACGTCTCAGCTACGCACAGGTACGAAGCCGTGCACACCAACTCGCGCATGCGCTTGCGAATGCCGGAGTGCGTCCGGGCGACCGGGTTGGCACCTTCATGTGGAACGACCACCGCCATCTCGAGTGCTACCACGCAATCTGCAGCATGGGGGCGGTGCTGCATACCATCAACATACGCCTCGGGCCATCCGACCTTGAATACATCATCAACCATGCCGGAGCCAGCGTGATTATTGTCAGCTCGGATCTCGTCGCGTTGCTTGAACCCATCGCCGCCCGGCTCGAAACGGTGCGCAAGGTAGTGGTGGCTGTCGATGCGGAGCACGAAACCTGGGCCACCAGCCTGCCGGAAGCGGTTGAATACGAAACCTTCATCGCCGGGCAGGCGAGCCACTACGACTGGCCGGATATGGACGAGACCTCGCCGCTTGGCCTCTGCTACACGAGCGGCACCACCGGCGACCCCAAGGGTGTTGAATACGAACACAGATCGCAGTATCTGCACACCCTGACGCAATGCATGACCGATGCCATGTCACTCTCGGCGTGCGACTGCATTCTCGGCATAGTGCCCATGTTCCATGCCATGGGCTGGGGCATTCCCTTCGCCGCTACCATGCTCGGCAGCAAGCAGGTCATGCCGAGCCGCTACATGACCCCCGACAGGTTGTGTCGCCTGATGGCCGAGGAAGAAGTAACCATTTCTGCCGGCGTACCGACCATCTGGCAGGCTGTTCGGGCGACCTGTGAAGCGAACCCCGGGGCCTACGACTTCTCCGCATTGCAGCGCGTGACCTGCGGCGGCTCGGCACCGCCACCATCGCTCATCCAATGGTACTGGGACGAACTCGGCGTGGAGATGATTCAGGGTTGGGGCATGACCGAAACCTCGCCACTGGCCACCCTGTCGCGCTTCTCCATGAAGTATGAGGACAGGCATCTCGGCGATGAGCAGAAATTCGCCAACATGTGCAAGGCGGGCCAGATCATGCCCGGGCTGGAGGTGGAAATCTTTGACGAGTCATTCAATCCCTTGCCACACGACGGCAAGTCGGTGGGCGAGATTCTCATTCGCGGGCCCTGGATCTGTTCCGAGTATTACAAGAACCCGCAGCCCGACAAATTCCATGGCGACTGGCTGATCACCGGCGATGTGGGCATGATCGACGAGGCGCAATACCTGATCATCAACGACCGCTCCAAGGATTTGGTGAAAAGCGGCGGCGAATGGATTTCATCGGTGGATCTCGAGAATCACATTGTCGCTCTCGAGGGCGTGGCGCAGGCATGCGTGGTCGCCATGCCGCATCCGAAATGGGATGAGCGACCGGTCGCCCT
>CBDATE010000033.1:0-483611 GCA_965199815.1 Pseudomonadales bacterium | reverse complement strand
TGTCGTCACCGCATAGGTGTAAGTCGAGCCCGTTGCGAAGTTGGCGGGTGTCGGGGTCAGCGTCGCGAACTCTACGCCCGCGCGCAGAGTCGTCGGCAGCGTCGGATAGCTCAGGGTCGGGGCTCCCAGCGTCGCGACTCTCCTGTCAACAACCGTGTCCGAGACCTCGGCCTTTGACGAATCCAGGGTTACGATAACCACAATGTAATCAGTCCCAGGGTCAAGGCCGGTGATCTTGTGGGATGTATCCGTGGCAGCAAGCGTCTTCTTGTCGCTGTCGGCGAAGCCCCTGAAATTACTCGCCTTGCGCCAGCGCAGCTCGTAGCCGCCCGGTGCGTGGCTCGCCATCACCCAAGTCGCTGTCAGTTCCCGCTGGGCGGTCGCCGTGACCGTCAGACCCCGTCACCGGTGCCGGGAACCTCACGTTCCCGGTAGCGGTCGGCGTGGCTTCCGCCTCGTTGGAAGCCGCGCTGTTCCCGATACTGTTCACGAAGCGCAACTGTAAAGTGTACTCCTGATCGTTCGTCAGACCCGTCACCACATGGCTGACCTTGCTCACGGGGTTCCCTTCTATCGGCGTCCAGGTAGTACCGCTATCAATTGTGTACTCGAACCGCAACAGGGTGACTCCCTCCACCTGGTTGGCTCCATCCGGGTGCGCGGTCCAGGTCAGCTTCACCTCGCCGTTGCCCGCCGCGGCCGCCAGTCCTGTGGGTGCCGACGGCACCCCCCTCGGTGTCGCAGAGGCCGATGCCGAAGGCGAACCCGTCCCAATCGCGTTCACTCCCCGCACCAAGAAGACATAGCCCTGACCGTTTGTCAGGCCCATCACCGTGTAGCTGAGGTCCGTGCTGCCGGTCGCCGTCCAGGTTTTTCCGCCGTCACTGCTGACTTCATACCCCGTCGGTGTCCCGCCGAACGAGGGTGCCTTCCAGGTCAGAACCACCTGACCATCGCCCGACTCCGCCGTCAACATCTCTGGCGCACGCGGCCTCGTCCCCGGCATTCCGCTCACGGAAGGCGTTGCCGCACCCAGAATCTTTGCCGCCCCCAGAGTCTCACCCTGAGCACCCTGAAGGTTCCTCACTGCCCGCAACTGGAAGCTGTAGCTCTGCTCGTTGGTCAGGCCCGTGATGCGGACATCGGTGCTATCCATGCTGGCATCAAGTGGCTCCCAGCCGCCATCGTCCTGATTGATCTCGTAGCCCGTGAATCTGGTGTCCGCGGGCGGTGTCCAGCGCAGGGTTAGCGCCGTATCATCTTCGTCCTCGACCACCAGGCCCGTCGGAGCCGGTATCCCCTTCGGCGTGGCCCTGACCGCGCTCGACCAGTTGCTGTCAACAAAATCCGGACTATTCGCGACTGCCTTGTCACGCACACGCACCTCGTACGTCGTGCCGGTCGTCAGGCCAATGATGTCCGTGCCCGTCCGCTTGACGGGAGTAGTGGGAGTATTCGTCACCGTGGTCACGCCCGTCCCGCTCCAGCCCGTGACTGACGATGCCTTCCACTGCAACTCGCTCGATGCCACCGCACCGATATTGGCGGGCCATATCGCCTGCAACCAGGTGTCGCCCACAATCAGCGTCACCGTCGGAGTCGCCAGCCTGTTGCCCTCCACTTCCATGACCGTTACCTTGAACAGCTCGGTCATCGCTACCACACTGTCGCGCACCGTCACCGTGATGCTCGCCGTGCCCGCAGCCACCGGCGTTACTGTCACCTGACTATTGGCACCAAGATCGGTCAGAGAAGTCGGACTCACCGTCGCCACCGTCGTATCACTCGAAGTCGCCCGGTATTGCAACGTATCGCCCGCATCCGCATCCGTGGCATCCACATTCACCAGCAGATCGGTGCCGACGGTCGTCATCTGGTCTGCAATGGCCGTGATACTCGGCGCGCTGTTGGTCAGTGTGGTCAAGGACAGCGCCGTTGATGCCGGACTGTCTGCGTAGTTGGCATCACCCGTGGCCGTCACCGTCACCGTGTAGTCCACACCAGGCCGCAGTCCGGTGAACACCGCCTCCCTGGTCGGGGATTCCACCATCACCGATGTGCTGCCAAAGCCCGACGTTGCGGTGACCGTATAACCCACTGCGTTGCTCACCGCATCCCAAATCACCGCGAATCCGGATTTGCTCGGAGTGGTGCCGAACTTCTGCACCAGGTTCACCGGTGCCGCCAACAGGGCCTTGTCCACCGCCGGGAAGATGAGACCCGCCGTCGCCGTGTTGCTGCCCGCCGTCGCGGTCACCGTCACCCTGGTCAGGCTCGTGCTCGCCGTGGTCGGTGTCCCCGAGATGGTGCCGTTGGTCGCGTTCAGCGACAACCCCGGTGGCAGGGCCGGACTCACCGTGTACGCGATGGTGCCGCTGACGCCGGATGTGGTCGCCGTCAAAGCCGTGATGGGGGTGTTCACCGTCAGGGTGGTCGGCGGGGTGGTGTAGCTCAGGGTCATCGTGGACGGGGTGGCCGTCGCGGATGCCGACCAGACACCGTTGCCGTTCTCGTTCTGCGCCCGCACCTGCACCACATAGGTCGTGCCGTTCGTCAGACCGGAGATGGTCGCGGAGAGGGCGGTGCTGTCGGAGGTGTCGGTCAGCTCCGTCCAGGTAGCGGGGTCTCCCGAGGTCGGCTTGACACCGTGGCGCACATCGTAGTCCGTGATGGCCATGCCGCCGGTATCCGTCGGTGGCAGCCAGCTGACATCCAGTCCGGCACCCTTCGGCACCAACACCGGTGCCGCCGGTGCCGCCGGTACGCCGTCGTCATCAACGATGGTGAGATCCACAAGAAATTTGGTGCCGCCGACATTGGTGATTATGCCGTTGTCGCCTCGAGACAATTCGAGAACGGTAGTCTCGTCGCCCTCAACCCTCGTGTCCCCGATGATCGGGAGCGTGACGGTGGCCGTGGTCATCCCCTTGGGGATACGAGGTCGAGTTGCGCTGAACGGCTCCAAATCCTTGTCGGAGCCGGAAAGTGTGGCAGTTTTGGGATGCTCGTTGAAAGTATCGGTAATAGAATTTATAAAAAAGTCGCTCGAGAGATTGGGTGCCGCCAGCGTGATGGTGAAGGTCACCTCGGTGTTGCCGGTATCGCCCTCGACGACGCGCAGCCGTCCCCTGCTGCCGTCGCTGGTCAGGCCCTCCGCCGTGATTGTCACGGGTGCCGAGATGTCCGCATTGCCAATGCCGATGCGCAGTATGTCTCTGCCGGAAGGCAGCGTGGCTCCCGTGGGGTTGCTCAGGCGAATCCTGAAAAACTCGTCGGATCCCTCGTCAATGTCATCATCAATGAGTGGTATGGTGATGGCTTGCCGGGTCTGCCCGGGCGCGAACGTCAGGGTGCCACTCTGCGCCACATAATCCTCGCCCGCGGTGGCAATGCCGGTACCAGCACCCGTAAGCAACGGATGGTCGGCGCGGATCCCCTCGGTGACGTACTCCACGGTCACCGGCGCAAGGCTTGCCGAAGACAGAAGCACCTGAACAACCACTGTGTCGCCTTCCTCATCAACGCTGAGGAATTCTTTCCCCACACCGCCGGCCATGGAGAATGTTCCCGAACCAGGTACATGCATGATGCTCAAGCTCGGTGGCAACACCGCCGGCAAGACGATGTTGGTGCTCGCCGTCTCACTGCCCGCAGTGACGGTTATGGTCACTATCACCTGATTCGCATTCGCCGTCGTCGGCGTACCGCTGATGATGCCCGTGGTCGAACTCAACGTCAGCCCCGGCGGCAAGGTGCCCGAGGTCACCGCGTACCCGTAGGTCGGCGTACCTGTAAAGCCCGTCACCGTCGCCGTGATATCGGTGATGGTGTCGCCAACCCGCAGTGTCGTCGGCTGGGAGGCATAGGTCAGGAGCATGGTGGACGGGGTGGCCGTGGCCGATGGCGACCAGGCACCTTCGCCATTCTCGTTCTGTGCCCGCACCTGCACCTCGTACTCGGTGCCGCCAACAAGACTGCCGATGTCCCGCATCAGGGCGGTGCTGGCGGCGGTGGTGGATGCTTCTTCCGTCCAGTCGGGCTTGGGGCTGCCGCTATTCACGCGGTAGCGCACATCATAGTCGGTAATAGCCACGCCACCGGTATCTGTCGGCGGCAGCCAGCTGGCCGTCAACTGTCCACTCGCGGAGGATGCCAGGCGCGGCGCGGCAGGCGCATCAGGCACACCGTCGTCATCAAGGATGGTCACCTCGATCAGGAAACGCTGGTCGCCGGAATTGGTCACAATGCCGTCGCCGCGATTTAATTCAACATAAAAGGTCTCGTCGCCCTCGGCATCCGTGTCGCCCTTGATCTTCACCGTAGCTTGGACCTGCGTCTGGCCTGCCGCAATCTCCAAGGTACTGGTTGAGAGTTCGAAGTCCGTATCGGCAGTGGCAGTGCCACTTCCGATTCCGAAGGTGCCGATAGCGATTTTTCTCCAACTCACCGCGCTGGCTTGCGTGAAAGTGAAGGTGATGTCAGCATCCGCATCGCCCTCGGTCACGCTCAGCTTCCCTTCCGCGGTAGCCCGGGTCGCCCCCGGCGAACCGGTGCTGGTCAAGCCCTCCGCCGTGACCGTCACGGGCGGTACCGGGTCGTGGGTGGGGATGTGCAAAAGGAGCCGCCCCTGATTGGCAGCGATGGTGGCAGCGGACGGATTGCTCAGTACGATCCTGAAGAAGTCGTCAGTCTCATGTACCGTATCGTCAAGGATCTGCACCGAGATGGTCTTGCTGGTCTCGCCCGGCGCAAAGGTGAGCGTCCCCATGACGGCCGTGTAATCCTCTCCGGCGATGGCACTGGATTGATCACCTCGACTAATGAGCGGGTCGCCATCGGGGATACCCTCGGTGGCATAGTCCACCATCACCATCCCGGTGCTGGCGGCGGACAGGGTGACCGTGAAGTCAACCATGCCCGCATCTTCTTGAATCGTAATGTTTCGCTGTGACTTCGAGACACCGGCCTTCTCCACCACCGCGATGCTCAGGGTGGGCGCTGTCGGGGTTGCAGATACCGCCGCCGACCAGGCGCTGTCCGCCCTGGTGGTCGAGGCGGATGCCGCCTTGGCCTGCACCCGCACATCGTATGCGGTGCCGTTGGTCAGATAAGGCATCACGTACCGGGTGGAGCTGGAGCCTCCCGCGTTGACTGTGGTGACACCGGTCATGGCCCAGTCCGTCACCGTCGATGCTTTCCACTGCAACACATAGTTGCCGACACCTGTCACCGCAGCCCAGTTGGCGGTGAGCTGGCGATTGTCAACATCCAGCGTCACCACCGGCGTGGCCAGGGGTTCGCCCGCCACTGCGGGAAAGAGGATGTCGGCCTGGGCCGTAGTGCTCCCCGCAGTCGCTGTGACCGTCACCGTCACCGGACTGTCACTCTTGGCGGTGGGTGTGCCGCTGATGGCACCGGTGCTGGCGTTCAAACTCAACCCCGCCGGCAGGGACGGATTCACCGTGTAGGCGATGGTGCCGGTGACACCGGATGTGGTCGCCGCCAGCGCCGTGATGGCCGTGTTCACCGTCAGGGTGGTGGGCGGGGCCGTATAACTCAGGGTCATGGTGGAGGGGGTCGCCTCTGCCGAAGCCGACCAGTCCCCGGCACCGTTCTCGTTCTGCGCCCGCACCTGCACTTCATAGACCGTGCCGTTGGTGAGGCTGGAGATGGTGGCCGTGGTGGCGGTGCTGTCCGTGGTGTCCGCCAATTCCGTCCAGCCGCTATCCGAAGGGGTGGCCGGTTTTTGCCGATGGCGCACATCGTAATCCGTGATGGCAACCCCGCCGTCATCCGTCGGCGCACTCCACTGCACACCCAACTGGGCGTTCCCCGCAGTCAATGCAGGTGCCGCCGGCGCGGAAGGCGAGTCGTCGTCGTCGAGGATGGTGATCGTTACGTCAAAATCTGTTCCTCCACTGTTGGTGAACACGGAATTGCCCGTGCCGAAAGAAATACCAATGGTCTCGTCTCCTTCACCAGATGTCGTGTCCCCGTTGATGGTCACCGTGAAGGTTTTCGAGGCCTCTCCCGCTTCAAACAAAATATCTGTTCGCCTTTGCAGCGTCGCGAAGTCCGAACCAGCGGTGGCGGTGGTGCCGCTCGCCACAGTCAGTACATTCATAGAATTGCTTCGGGGTAGCCTTCTCTGGTTCTGCGTCATGGTGAAGGTGACCACCGTGGTGCCGCTGTCGCCTTCTTTCACACTCAGCCGCCCCGGTGAGGTGGTGCTCAGACCCGCTGCCGCCACCGTCACCGACGGCGCACGATCACCTTCGTTTATGCCGATGAGAAGTTTTCCCTGCGTATCCGAGAGGGATGTGCCCGAGGACGGATTGCTCAGCACGACCTCGAAATATCGGTCGCTTTCCAGAAACAGGGAATCATCAATAATGGGCACGGAGATGGTCTTCTTCACATCCCCCGGTGCGAACGTCAGCGTCCCCGATACAGGCGTGTAAGCCTCCCCCGCAACGGCGAAACCGGTGGAGGGGTTCCCCAGAGCCGGGTCATCGCTGGCGATGGTGGCCGTGGCATAGTCCACTGTCACTGGATTGGTGCTGGGCCGCGACAGGATCACGTCAGCAACGGCAGAGCCGACACCCTCTTCCACATTGGTAAAGCCTCCCGGGCGCCCGATGCTAGGAGCTCCCAGGCCGAGAAATTGCCCTGGAGCTTTGATGGGGATGATGCTGATCCTGGGGAATCGCGTATCTGCTTGCACCTCCACTGACGCGGTGCGATCGTCGAAGCCGGTATCGGTGCTGCTTGCCGTGTGCTTGAATGTGGCGCTGCCGTAGTTGTTGTCCGTATCCGCACGCGCCGTCACTGTGACGGTCTGCACAGTGTCCCAGGTGGTGTTGGTGAAGATCAAACTGGTGGGAGCAACCGACACATCCGCATCGCCACCGGATTCCTTGGCAATGGCGATGGTCACGTTCGCTGCAGGTGCCTTGTTCAGCTTCACGGTGTAGGTACCCGCGCCGCCTTCCCCCACCGCCAACGCCCCACTGCTCACCTCTATGCCGGGGGGAACAGAACCATCCACCTTGTGCATCGCCTGGTCTGACAGCCCGGCATAGGTGAGATCGACAGTGCCGGTATCAACATTTCGAAAAGTCACTCCCTGTGACAGTGTGAAGGGGTTGGCGGGAATGCTGATGCCGTCGGTGTCAAGATCACCACTCTGGACGGTGTACCTGAAAGTCACAGGCGTAGTTTCAACGTCATCGATAGTGTTGAGAGATAGAACCCCAAAAGTCATGGTTCTGGTCTGGGAGCCGATCCGCAGACGCAATGAGAGGCCACCGTTAACACTCAGTCTGTTCTCGCCTGGAAAAACAACCTCGACCGTGATTTCTTCACCCAACTCGTAGGTCTGGCCTCTATCGGGGGTGCTGGTGATGCTTATTGATTGGACGGTGGTCGCCGTTTGCGCGTGCGCGACGGTCGGCAGGAGGCTCGCAGTCAGCACGACGAGGGCGAGCAGGGCGGTGAACGGGGCTCGTTGGGCGGTCGGCCCGGCGGGGCCAGTCGGCCCCCCGAAGGGCGCGCGCGGGGCGCGCCAGAGACGAGTCAGGGCGGTGAACGCACGCTTGGCTGTGGGGGCTGGGAGATGCGCCATGTCAGGCTCCTGCTGCTGTAAACATCTTTGAGGGGGGGGGGGGGGGGGGGTATGTGTGCTGTGCACACTGTGGACAGTAGTTGCAGGGATACCCCCGAATGGCCTGAGCGAGTTCGAAAGCCTGAATAACTGAATAACTGAATAACATGCACACCCCGATTCAACGGACTACCGACCGGCATTCTACCTTTTCCGGTTCGAGCTGTGCATGCGTTGTGCTCGTTTACCGCCGAGCGCGATCAGGGTGGCAGGAACCTCAATACAGCGATGATCAATCCAGCGAATGCAAACATGGATGTGATCATCCCCTTCAGCAGGCTGACTCTCGCTTCGTCAACTTTCGTTGTGGTCTCCAGGCGCATGGCCTCAATATCCTTTTTGGTCTCCAAGCGCATGTTTTCGATGCCCCCTTCAAGCCGCACAACATTCTCGCTGGCCTCCATGCGCAGCTTTTCAATGTCCTTGCTGTTCTCCAAGCGCATGGCCTCAATATCCTTTTTGGTCTCCAAGCGCATGTTTTCGATATCCTTTTTGGTCTCAACGCGCAAGTTTTCGATATCCTTTTTGGTCTCAACGCGCAGCTTTTCAATGCTCCCTTCAAGCCGCACGATGTTCTCTCTGGTCTCCAGGCGCAGGGCCTCAATCTCCGCTTGAAGCCGCGCAAGGCCCTCCCTGGTCTCCTGCCGCAGGGCATCAATGTCCGCTTGAAGCCGCGCAATGTTCTCTTTGGTCTCCTGCCGAAGGGCCTCGATATTCGCTTGAATCGCTGCTATATCTCGCCGGATAGATACAACATCCTCCCTGGCGGCCATATTGACAGTGTTGTTCCTGAACGCAAGAACTTGCCCCTCGACGAGAAGCTCAGCCTGCCTTTCGGTAAAGGCACCATCTTCGCTCAAGAGCTTTACCAAGCCGTGCGTGTCATATGCGAGTGCTGTACTCATGGGCTGTTCATATGCGAGTTCCAGATTCATGGGATGAATTCTACTACTTTTCGCAGTACATCAACGGGGGCTCGTTCACCGGATATGAGACCGAAAGGCGAGCGCGACACACGGCCCCTTGCGGCGAGTGCGCGAACTCCACCATCCCGCGGGTAGCGTTGCTTCCAGCTGCGCTTCGCTCCTGTGGATGACACGCCACCCCTTTGAGCGCGAATCAGGATGCCACAGGAAGGAACCTCAATACAGCGATGATCAATCCAGCGAATGCAAACATGGATGTGATCATCCCCTTCAGCAGGTTGATTTTCGCTTCGTCAACTTTCGACATGGTCTCCAAGCGCAGCTTTTCAATGTTCCCTTCAAGCCGCACAACATTCTCGCTGGCCTCCATGTGCAGCTTTTCGATGTCCTTGCTGGTCTCCAGGCGCATGTTTTCGATATCCTTTTTGGTCTCAACGCGCAGCCTTTCAATGTCCTTACTGGTCTCCAGGCGCATGTTTTCGATGCTCCCTTCAAGCCGCATAATGTTCTCTCTGGTCTCCAGGCGCAGGGCCTCAATCTCCGCTTGAAGCCGCGCAATGCCCTCTCTGGTCTCCTGCCGCAGGGCATCAATGTCCGCTTGAAGCCGCGCAATGTTCTCTTTGGTCTCCTGCCGAAGGGCCTCGATATTCGCTTGAATCGCTGCTATATCTCGCCGGATAGATACAACATCCTCCCTGGCGGCCATATTGACAGTGTTGTTCCTGAACGCAAGAACTTGCCCCTCGACGAGAAGCTCAGCCTGCCTTTCGGTAAAGGCACCATCTCCGCTCAAGAGCTTTACCAAGCCGTGCGTGTCATATGCGAGTGCTGTACTCATCGGCTGTTCATATGCGAGTTCCAGATTCATGGGATGAATTATAAGGCTTTTCACAGTGCCTGGTACATAATTCAGTGCCGCACAGCGATTGTCGCCCAATGGCGGGACGCGCCCGCCGGGGTTACCAGCGAGCGCTCGCTTCGATTTGTACTCCGTGTTCCGGACCCTGACCCAGCGTACCGATGCTGTTGACAGTCCCCACATCAAGCAGCTCGCGGCGCGTGGCCTTGAATGTCAGCGAGAGATCCAGCGCATCTTCACTGAGCTCCGGCATCAGTTGCCAGCCGAGATGAAAATCAACCGACATATCGGAAGCAGTCAGGCCGAAGGTCGGACTCAGCGTGAACTTGTCGCCGTAGGCCGCCAGTCCGTATGCCGTCTCCAGCGTCCAGCGACTGCCAGCACTCGCACTCATTGATCCGCCACCCATGCCCATCCCGCCGATACCGGGAAGCTCCGCGGCGAACAGCGCCTGTACCCCGCCACTCGACGGCCCGCCGATGTCCTGACGCAGGTTCAGCATGAAGCCGCGTGTACTCGCCGTGCTCGGATCAAAGTTCAGCGCCGCCGAGAACCCGTGCGATTCCTGCCCATCGTCCTCATGCGTCACCAAGGTGCGACCGAACACATCAAGTGTCAGCCCAAGTGCGGGCAGCGTCCACGCCAGACCACCACCGACTTCCACTCCGAAGCCTTGCTCGGCATCGCCGTCGTCGTGGCGCACTCCCGCTTCCAGCTTCGGTGTCACCGCACCGACATTCCCCAGCATCAATGCCCAACTCCCCTCGAGACCCAGCCGCAACCGCGAAGTATCTGCCTCGGACGAGGCCAGGCTCGAATGCTCCTCACCCGCTTCCACTCGACCCGACCCGGTGCGCGACCAGAACACATCCGATACCAGCGTCACTGCCGGACCATATCCCGCCGCCCCGAACAACCCGCCGCGCAGCCCAGCCGACACCATGCTCCAGTCGAGATCAGCCTCGATGCTGCCCTCACCCTCCGGCGTGAGCGTCAGTGCCCCCGTGCCGCGCCCGACAGCACCCCACACATCGAGCCGCTCCGAGAACCGGTAGGACCCATAGGGTATCGCTGCGTTCAGGGATACCTCGACCTCCCCGCTCGCCACACCGTGATACCCGCCAGTGCCGCGGCTGCTCGTCAGCATGACACCGGTCAGCCACTGGTCTCTGGCGTAGTCCGCACCCAGAGTGGCGGTCTCCGTCTGGCCATCGAGATGCACCAGACCGTCGAGTCCGCGGAAGTCCGCGCGCGCGCCCCGACCCCAGAGGGCGAGGCTGCCACCGGCTTCATCCATCGCGCCCGTGTGCGTGAAGTTACTCGTGGTCAGCAGACCGCCGCCGAAGGGTGAGCTTGCGAAGGATGCACCCAAAGTTGACGGAGTAGTTGACGTATTACCGCCGCCGAATACAGGCGAGCCATCAAGCGGGGTGCTGTTGAAGTAGCTGCCGAAGGACACGCCGCCGAGCATCTTCCCTGAGGCATCCCCTGAGACTTGCCCTGAAACTTGCTCTGAGACCCTCCCGGCAGGCGGCCAGGCACCCGCCCCGTCAGCAAACAGCCCGAGCGAATCAAGCGTCATCCCGGCCACAGTAGCCTGCGTCCCCGCTTCCCGCGGAGCCGTCAACCGCTGCTCGACACCCTCAAGCGCCTGCTCCGTCATCGCTCGACCGAAGCGCGCCAGCCATGCCGTCGGCAGCGCATCCCAGTTGTTGATCCTGCCAGTCGCTATGCCGTCTCCTATCAAGATGCCGCGTGGACTCGACAAGCGCACCTGCATCGTCTCGTCCGGGTCGTTGTGCTCATCCTGTAGCGTCTCCACGCGAATCCTGCGCTCCGTCACGCCCGGCCTGAACACCACTGCACCAGCCGCCGACCTGTAGTCCCGATTCGCCGTCGCCGTCCCCGGCCGCGTCGCCCAGTACACCTTCACCCGATACCGCACTGCCTCCGAGAGCACCACCCGGAACTCCAGATTGCTGCCCTCCATCGCCTCCGCATCCTCAATACTCACCCTCGGCAAACTGCTCACCGTTGGCCGTGCATCCCTCCTCCCATCAACCCGCAACCGGAAGTTCAGCTCCGCCGTATCGCTGTTCGCCGTGTTCGAATCACTGTCCGCAGCCCGCCAGGTGTAGGTGCCTGCGCTCGCCGCCGCCGTCGGTGTCCCGCTGACCACGCGCGTCGCGGTATCCAGCGTCACTCCTGTCGGCAAATCGGGGGTGAGCGTGTAGCTCAGCGTCCCGTTGCCACCCGTCGCCTCCGGCAAGGTGACACTCACGGGCGTGTCCACCCTCCAGGTCTGATCGGGAATGCTGGTGTCGGACGCAAAGGCAGGCGCGCTGTCCATCTCCACCGGCGTTCCGGTTGCGGTCACCTCCGTACCTGCCTGCACTCCGTCATCCGCCACGTTGCGCGTATCCACACGCACCTCATACTCCTGCCCGTTGGTCAGATCGGGAATCGTGAACGAAGTACCGCTCACGGTGTTCACCGGCGTAAATGCACCGCCCACCCCTTCCTCGCGCCAGCGTACGCTGTAGCCGTTCGGAGCCACACTCGCCGCCGTCCAACTCACCTCAAGCGAACCATCGCCCGCAGTCACCTGCAGGGCACTCGCCTCCGTGGGCACGGGGTCGTTCACCGTCAGTTGGAAGCTCAGCACCGCCGCGTCACTGTCCGCCGTGTTCGAATCGCTATCCGCAGCCCGCCAGGTGTAGGTCGTCGCACTCGCCGCCGATGTCGGTGTCCCGCTGACCACGCGCGTCGCGTCATCTAGCTCCACGCCCGCTGGCAGCTCGGGGGTCAGCGTGTAACTCAGTGCGCCGTTGCCGCCCGTCGCCTCCGGCAGCGTCAGTTCAACATCCGTACCCACCGTCCACAGCTGATCGGAGATGCTGCTACCGGACGCAAAAGCGGGCACACTGTCCGCCTCCATCGGCGTACCGGTCGCCGTCACCGCCGTATCTGCCTGTACATCATCGTCCTCTGTGTTGCGCGTTTCGACTCGCACCACATACTCCTGACCGTTGGTCAACCCGGAAATCGTGAACGAGGTACCGGCCACTTCGTTGGCGGATGTCAGGAGGTTGCCCGGCCCTCTCTCCCGCCAGCGCACACTGTATCCATTCGGGGCGTTGCTCGCCGCCGTCCAGCTCACCGTCAACAACCCGTCACCCGCAGTCACTTGCACATTGCTCGCCCGCGTGGGTGTCGGATCCTCCAGCGTGACCACACTGATCGTCCCGGCCTGGCTGTTATCGTAATTGGCGTTGCCGATGGCCGTGATGGAGACCGTGTAGGTGGTGCTGGCCGTCAACCCGCTGAACGATGCTTCCAGACCTATGGTGGTGGCAATCACCGTGCCACTCACCGCACTCCCACCGCTCGTCGGCGTGGCTGCCACCGTGTACCTGCCGGCAAACGGCACCACATCAAAGGTCACCGTGAAGCCGGTCTGGGCGAGCGTACCCGCCTTCACCTCCAGACCGCTCGGTGTTGCCAGTGTCCCCTTGCCAACCGCCGGGAAGGTGACCGTCGCCGTCGCCGTCCTGGCTGATGCTCCCGAACCGGAGGTCGCCGACACCGTCACCGTCACCCCACTGTCGCTCACCGCCCTCGGTTTGCCGGTAATAGCGCCTGTGCCAGCATCAAGCCTCAGACCGACCGGCAGCGTACCTGTCGTCACCGCGTAGGTCACCGTCGCGCTGCCGAAGCTCGTTGCAGTCGCCGTCAGCGCCGTACTGGATATGCCCACCGTCAGCGTCGAGGGTGCCGCGCTGTAGGTCAGACCCACCGTGTCATCGTCCACGATGGTCACTACCGCCTGCGAGGTCGTGCCCGCTGATACCCGCGTCGGCAGGGAAGCCCCGAAGCCCAGCGTCACCGTCTCGTCCGACTCATCCACCGAGTCGTCCCTCGCACTGAAGGTCAGCGTCTTCGAGGTCTCGCCACTCGCGAAGCCCACCGATGTTGGCACACTGTAATCATCAGCAGCCGCACCGGTTCCGTTCATCGTCGTCAGCGGAATCGTCACCGACCGCTCCGGGTCTGCGCTCAAGGTCACCGTCACACTCGCTGTTCCGCCTTCCGCCGCGCTGTATGTCCCCGCACCGAAGGACACCGTCACCGCCGGCACATCGTTGTCCGTGATGCCGGTGGTTACTGACGGACTCGCCGACAGCGATGTCCCGGTGCTCGCCCCGCTCAGCGTGAAGGTGAAGGCCTCGTCGTCGTCATCCACCGTGTCGTCCGTGATGCTCACATCCACCGTCTGCGCCGTATCCCAGTTCATGTTCGTGAAGGTCAGCGTCCCGCTCGCCGCCGTGTAGTCCGAACCCGCCGTCGCCGTGCCGTCCGAAGTCGCGTACTTCACCGTCACGTTCCCGCTTGGCTGCTTGCTCAGCGACACCGTGTAGGTGGCCGTGCCCGCATCCTCAGCCACATCCGAAGGACCGGTAACACTGAAGGTGGCCGTGTCCTTCTCGGTGATGGTCACCGCCACCGACGGCGCCGTCTCGGACGCATAGTCCGCGCCGCTCACAGCGTGCGTCAAGGTCACCACCGCATCGTTGGCGGCATCAGTATCCGTCGCCGCCGCCACCGTCACTGTCTGTGCAGTGTCCCAGTTACTCGAAGTGAAGGTCAGCGTGTTCTGGTTGCCCATCGTGCCGCTGTCCGTATCTACCGACACGTCAGTGTCACTCGTGCCACCAATGGTTACCGTCACATCGCCGGTCGGCTGCGTGCCAAGCACCACCGTGTAAGTCCCGCTCGAACCCTCCAATACCGTCAGCGCCGTCTTGTCAATCGTCACCCCGCGCGTGTCATCATCGTCCACCGTCACCGATACGCTACCCGTCACCGAACCATAATCCCCGCCCGAGGCCGTGTGACTGATCGCAGCCGTGTCATCCCCGGCATCTTCGTCCTCGGCAGCACTCGCCGTCACCGTCTGCGCCGTGTCCCAGTTGGCCGTCGTGAAGGTCAGCGATGTTGGAGACACGCTCACATCGCCCGAACCAGCCACCGCTACCGTCACCGTCGCGCTCGGCTGCGTGTTCAGCGCCACCGTGTAGGTACCGCTACCGCCTTCATCCACCGTCAGCGCAGTCGGCGTGAACACCAGAGCAGGTGCGCTCACCACAATATCGAAGGTGTCGCTCACCGAAGCCGTGCCGTCGCTCGCCGTCACCTTCACCGACAGCGTTCCGGCATCCGTGGATGTCGGCGTACCGGAGAAGACCCCCGTGCCCGCGGTGAAGCCCAGCCAGGTCGGGAGCGCGCTGTCCGTCGTCCCGTCCGTCTGCTGGGCCGCGTAGGTGAGGCTGTCGCCACTGTCGGCGTCACTGAAGGTGCCCGTCGGCAGGGTGAAGCTGAACGCCGTATCTACCGTCGCCGTCTGATCGGGAATCTCGGTGGCCACTGTCGGCGCCGCGTTGGCCGCCGTCGCCTGACTCAGCGTCGCGGCTGTACTGGCCTCGTAATTGGCTGTGTTGCCCGTGGCCACCACCGACACCGTGTAGGTCGTTCCCGCAGTCAATCCGGTGAACACTGCCTCCGGGCCGCTACTCGGTGTGCTCACCGTGCCGGTTACCGCTGTCCCACCGCTCGGCGTGGCCGTCGCCGTATAGCCCGTCGCATTCGTCACCGCATCCCAAGTCACTGTGAAGCCAGTCTTGCTCCGCGTGTTCGTTTTCAGCGCCAGGTTGGCCGGTGTCGCCAGCGTGGCCTTGTTCACCGTCAACATGAAGGTGTCGGTCGGACTAGCCGTGCCGTCACTCACCGTCACAGTAATGGTGGCCGTACCGACGGCGACCGGTGTCAGCGTTATCTTGCTGTCGGTGACGAGAGTGGTATCGGCGGTCGGGGTCACCGTGGCCACGCCCGTGTCGTCCGATGCCGCCTTGAAGACCAGAGTGTCGCCCGCATCCGCATCCGTGGCATCCACATCCACCTCGAGCGTCGCACCGAAGGTGACGCTCTTGTCGGTGATGTCGGTAATGACCGGACTGCTGTTGACGGCTGTCCCCGCCGCGGCCACCGCCGGGAAGGCGATGTCCTCTGTCGCCGTCTGCAATGTGCTCCCCGTGCCTGCCGTGGCGGTCACCGTCACCGTCACGCCACTCGCGTTCACCGTGGTCGGCGTACCCGAGATAACTCCCGTGGCCGCATCAATCCTGAGCCCCGGCGGCAGCGTACCCGTGGTGACTGCGTAACTGACCGTGTTGTCAAAGCCGCTCACTGTCGGGGTCAGCGAGGTAATGACCGTATTCACCACCAGACTGCTCGGGGCCGCTGGATAGCTCAGGGTCGGGAGGGTTGGCGCTTCATCATCGTCCACCGTCACCGCCACACTACCCGTCAGCGAGTCGTAGCCTCCGCCGGATGCCGCGTGGTTCAGGGTTGCTGTGTCATCCACCATATCGGTGTCCTCGGCCGCCCTCACCGCCACCGTCTGCACGATGTTCCAGTTCGACCTCGTGAACCTCAGCGAGGCCGGACCTACCGTCACATCCGCCGAACCGGCCACTGTCACCGCAACATCCACATTCCCCGTCGGCTCTGTCGCCAGCCTCACCGTATAGGTATCGCTCGCCCCCTCGTCCACCGTCAGCGATGTCTCCGACAACACCAGCGCCGCGACCGTCGCCGCCGCTTCCACCGCCGGCAAGGCAATATCCGCCGTCGCCGTCTGCAATGTGCTCCCCGTGCCCGCCGTGGCAGTCACCGTCACCGTCACACCGCTCGCGTTCGCCGTGGTCGGCGTACCCGAGATAACCCCCGTGCTCGCATCAATCGCAAGCCCCGGCGGAAGCGTACCCGCGGTCACCGCGTAACTGATCGGGTTGCTGAAGCCAACCCGCGTCGGAAGAACCCGCGCTGGTATCTTCACTTGCAGGCTGTCCGGCACCTCGTAGCTCAAGCCCGGATCTATGATCCTGATCGCTGGCGAGGACAGCAGCGTCGTGGCACCATCGCTGCTGCGAATCTCCACCCGAAAGGCGCGCTCTCCATCCGCCCGGCCATTGACCGGCGCATGAACCGTCAGCGACAGCCCATCACTGCCCGCACCGTCCGCAGTGCGCGACAGCGTACAGGCATCACCGCTCCCCTTGGTGAAGCTCGCACCCTCGATGTAGATATCCGCCCCGGCACCCCGGCATTCAGCGTCCGAACCGGGAAAGTCGAGATTCGTGCCCGCCGTACCCGAAGCCGGCACCACGTAGATGCTGTGTGTCCGGTCGTAGCGCACCAGACACGCCAGAGTACCGCCCTCCGGTATCTCCAGCAGACGGTCGCTCTGCTCGTCGCCGCATCTGATGCGCCCCTCGCCCTCAGCTATATCCGGGTCCGGTGCGGACACATCGAAGGTATCCGACGCACTGCCACCCTGGCCGTCGCTGGCCGTCACTATCACATCAACCACGCCCGGACCGGTGGCACCGAGGGTGACGATCGCACCGCTCAGGCTCACCGTGATCGACTCTGGTGCCGAACCCAACCCCGACTTGAGATCTTGCAGGACCAGTTGCAAAACTATGGTCTCGGCAACGCGCCCTTGACGTGTCAACTCCGCAATCTGGGCCTCCAGATTCGCTATCTGATCCGCGGTATCGTCCAACAGCTTGGCCGTATAGCTCAGGTTGTCGCCATCCATATCCCTGAACACCCGCGACAAGTCCAGCGTCTGCGATGTGTAGCTCGTGCCGCTGCGTACCAGATTCACATCATCGACCTCGGCGACCAACCGCGGTGGCTGGTTCTCCGTGGTCACCATGATGGTCGCAACAGGACTCATCGCCCCGAACTGATCGGTCACCTTCACCGTGACAGTCGCGCTACCACGGCTCTGCCCGTACAGGTTCAGATATTGACCACGCGGCGATTGCCCGACGGTGACGACGCGCGCATCGCTGGTCGTGCCGGTGGCGGTGAACACCGGCTCGTTATCCTCATCGTTGAACAACTCGTAGAGGTCAATCTGCACCACCTCGTAGATGCCTGCGCGCGGATGCGGTATGCCACCCTCCGTGAGCGCCGGAATTACCGGCACGGTCAGGGGTGTGATGCTATCCAGATGCGTCTGCACCAGCGTCGGCGCGCGGTTGAGCACCGGTGTCACCGACACCGACGAGGATGCCGTGCTCGCGCCAGCGAGGTTCACGGCGCGCAGGAACACATCCTGCGCCGAGCCGTTAGTCAGCCCGGAAGCAATGCCGGTGACACTCGCGGCGCTGCTGCCCGCGATGTCGGTCCAGGTGCCGCTGGTGCCAACCCGGAACTGGTACTTGATGATGCTGGGGTCATCGGGGTCGGCCCACCCGAGGCGCGCAGATGCACTCAGCGCCACCGCCGTCAGGCCGGTCGGGGCCGCAGGCACCGCGCTCGTAACCGAAGCGGACGCACCATTGCCGTTGGCGTTCACGGCGCGCAACTGAACAGTTTGCGGCGAACCGCCGGTCAGCCCGTCAAAGACATCGAAGCTGGTGGTGGTCGCGCTGCTGCCGGGCAGGTTGGTCCACACACCGCTCGTGCCAACGCGGTACTGGTAGCCGGTGATGCTGGAATCTCTCGGGTTGCTCCAGCTCAAGGTCGCCATCTGCGGGCGCAGCGCCAGCGTCAGGTTTTCCGGCGCGTCGGGCGCGGTTTGCACGAGCGTGATCGGAAAACTGGAGATGTTCAGGTTCCTTCCCGTAAAGGGTTGGACAAACGACTGGAAACGGATTCCGGAGATCGATGAAGCCGCGGTGATGCTGGCACCTGGTATTTTCGTGCTGATGGTGGCGCTACCTTCAGTCACCTCCTGAGCGTCGACCGCGCGCCAGGAGCGTTCGCCCGCATCTGTCCCGCCAGCCGAATAGACCTTTCTGGCGCTACCCACCATCAAGGTCAGAGAGCTTGCCGTCCTGCCTCCAAAGGAGCCATTGCTTATCGTAATCTCGACGACATGAAACTGGGCATTGAATCTGTTGATGAAAGTTGCATCAATTGCGCGGAGAGGGGCATTGCGAATGACCAGTGCTCCGCTGCCCGGATTGTATTCCGCCGTCGGCGATGTGCTCGGGCTGGCCACCGGCGTAGCTTCCGTCGTATCCGACCAGGCACCGTCGCCATTCTCGTTCTCCGCGCGCACCTGCACCTGATACGCGGTGCCGTCGGTGAGGCCGGTGATGACCCTCGTCAGGGCGGTACTGTCAGCGGTGGATGAGGCTTCTTCCGTCCAGGCGGGGTCCCCGGAGGTCGGCTTCACACGGTAGCGCACATCGTAGTCATCGATGGGCTGGCCGCCGTCGTCCGCCGGTGCCGCCCAATTCACCGTCAACTGGCCGCTCGCCGAGGCCGTCAGGCGCGGCGCGCGCGGCTTGGAAGGTACCCCGTCGTCATCCACGATGGTGATCTCGATCAGGAACCTTGCTTCGCCGGAATTGGTCACAATGCTTCGGGGGTCGAAACGACTGAATTCAACATGGAAGAGCTCGTCACCCTCGGCATCCGTGTCGCCGGTAATCGACAAGGTGAAAGTAGTCTGCGTCTCACCCGCACCAAGCGTAAGATCCATGTTGGTCACTTCCGTAAAATCCGTACCGGCGGTAGCGGTGGTAGCGGATAGAGTTTCGCGGGTCAAGAGACCGGGGTTAATGCTTGTCCAGCCAACCTCCATGGCTTGCGTAACGGTGAAGGTCACATCGGTCGAGCCGCTGTCGCCCTCGACCACGCTCAACTTCCCTTCCGGGGTGGCCAGGGCCGCCCCCGGCGAGCCGGTGCTCGCCAGACCCACCGCCATGAGCGATATGGGAGGCGGCGGGTCGTCGTTGCCGATCCTGAAGTCCACCTCCCCCTGGTTGGCTGCGATGGTGGCTGCGGACGGATTGCTCAACTTGACGCGGAATACATTGGAGATCTCCTCATACATACCGTCGTTAATGATCTGCACCGAGAAGGTCTTGCTGGTCTCGCCCGGCGCAAAGATGAGCGCACCCGTGACGGCGGTGTAATCCTCGCCGACGATAGCCCTATATACATCACTCGGATCGAGTGCCGGATCACCGGCGGCGATATCCTCGGTGGCGTACTCCACCGTCACCCTGTCGGTGCTGGCGGCGGACAGGGTGACCGCGAATTCAACCGTACCTATGTCTTCATTTGCGTCGGCGAACTTTCCTTGAATAGAGATATCCGGAGTCTTCACCACCGCGATACTCAAGGTCGGGAGAGGCACCGGTGCGCTCACCACAATATCGAAGGTGTCGCTCGCCGAATCCGTGCCATCACTCGCCGTCACCTTCACCATCAGCGTTCCGGTGTCCGTGGATGTCGGCGTACCCGAGAAGACACCCGTGCCCGCGGTGAAGCTCAGCCAGGTGGGGAGCGCACTGTCCGTCGTCCCGTCTGTCGTACCGTCCGTTTGCTGGGCCGTATAGGTGAGGCTGTCGCCACTGTCGGCATCGCTGAAGGTGCCCGTCGGCAGGGTGAAGCTGAACGCTGTACCCACAGTCGCCGCCTGATCGGGAATCTCGGTGGCCACTGTCGGTGCCGAATTGGCCGCCGTCGCCTGACTCAGCGTCGCGGCTGTACTGGCCTCGTAATTGGCTGTGTTGCCCGTGGCCACCACGCTCACCGTGTAGGTCGTTCCCGCCGTCAAGCCGGTGAACACTGCTTCCGGGCCGCTGCTCGGCACACTCACCGTACCGGTCACCGCAGATCCACCGCTCGGCGTTGCCGTCGCCGTGTAGCCCGTCGCATTCGTCACTGCATCCCAGGTCACCGTGAAGCCGGTCTTGCTCCGCGTATTCGTTTTCAGCGCCAGGTTGGCCGGTGTCGCCAGCGTGGCCTTGTTCACCGTCAACATGAAGGTCAGGGCGCTGCTGTCGCTGTTCGCGGTGTTGCTGTCACTGTCCGAAGCCCGCCAGGTGTAGGTGGCCTCGGCTGCTGCCGCCGTCGGCGTACCGCTCACCTCGCGCGTGGACTCATCCAAGCTCAGCCCCGTCGGCAGATCGGGGGTCAGCGCGTAGCTGATGGTACCGTTGCCTCCTGTCGCCTCCGGCAGGGTGAAGGCAGTTATCTCGGCATCCACCGTGAAGGTCTTGTCCGCGATGGTCGTGCTGTCCGCGAAGGCGGGGGCGCTGTCCGCCGCCGACACCACAATATCGAAGGTATCGCTCGCCGAATCCGTGCCGTCGCTCGCCGTCACCTTCACCGACAGCGTTCCGGTGTCCGTGGATGTCGGCGTACCCGAGAAGACACCCGTGCCCGCGGTGAAGCCCAGCCAGGTCGGGAGCGCGCTGTCCGTCGTCCCATCCGTTTGCTGGGCCGTGTAAGTAAGGCTGTCGCCACTGTCGGCGTCACTGAAGGTGCCCGCCGGCAGGGTGAAGCTGAACGCCGTATCCACCGTCGCCGCCTGATCGTCAATCGCGTTGGCCACTGTCGGTGCCGAGTTGGCCGCCGTGGTCACCTCGAACCCGTCCGAGGCATCACTGTTCGCATAGTTGCCGCTGCCGGTGGCCGTCACCGTCACCGTGTAGGCGATGTCCTCCGCCAGGCCGGTGAACACCGCTTCGGGCGTGGTTCCGCTCGTATCCACCGTGCCGGTCACCGCCGTGCCGGTATTGTCGGAACGCATGGCGCTCGCCGTATAGCCCGCGGCATTCGTCACCGCATCCCACGTCACCGTGAAGCCAGTCTTGCTCTTGCTGTCCGTCTTCAGCGCGAGACCCGTCGGCTTGCCCAGTTTGGCCGCTTCCACCGTCAACTCGAAGGTGTCAGTCACATTGTCCGTGCCGTCACTCACCGTCACAGTGATAGTAGCTGTGCCGACGGCGACCGGGGTCAGCGTTATCTTGCTGTCGGTGACGAGAGTGGTATCGGCGGTCGGGGTCACCGTGGCCACGCCCGTGTCGTCCGATGCCGCCTTGAAGACCAGCGTATCGCCCGCATCCGCGTCCGTGGCATCCACATCCACCTCGAGCGTCGCACCGAAGGTGACGCTCTTGTCGTCGATGTCGGTAATGACCGGACTGCTGTTGGTACCCGACGAGGTGGGCACCACCACATCCACCGTGTCCATGGCAGTGTTGGCCGTGGGGGTGGCCGAGTCGGTGACGGTGAGGCGCAGCTGATAGGTGCCGTTGTGGGTGGGCGTGAAGGACGCGCTCGCCTTGTCCGCATCGCTGATCGACACGCTGGAACTCGTCGGCTCGCTTACCACCGTCCAGGCATAGCCGTAGGATGCCATCCGGTTCATCACTGCCGGCGCACCGCCACGCGCCGAGCCGGTCAGCGTCACGGCAGTGCCCACCGCTGTTGATGTCGGCGGGTCGCCGGCCTCTGCCGTGAGCGTCGCGTCGGTCACGGTCAATTGAAAAGTGGTTCGGCCTTCACGGGAGGCCGCCACACCCTCGCCCACAGTGGCGGTCACCGTCACCGTCTCCATGCCCGCCCGCAGGCCGTACAGAGTGATGCTGTCCGTGCCGACCGTACCCACGGCGATGCTGTTCACCGAAAAGGTGCCATCCATTTCCACGCTGCCGAGGGTCGCCCCGATGGCCGAAGTCGCGCCGACGGGTACGCCACTCAGCGTCACCGACACCCGCTGCGAGGCCCCCACCACGAGGTTGGTGATGTCGGAAATGGCCGCGATGGTCGGGGGCGCGTATCGTACCGGCTGGAAGTCAACCCTGGCGATGGGGGTGGCAATCGCCCGACTGCCACCACCGTCAGGCTTGGTGCCCGTGGCCGTCACCGTCACGCTCACCCCTTGCTCGTCCACGCTTTGCGCGGGCGTGGTCGGCGTACCACTGATCACGCCCGTGCTGGTACTGAAGCTCAGCCCGGCTGGCAGGGTACCGTCGGTCAGCATGTATCTGACAGCGGTAAAGTTTGACCCCACTATCGGTGTCAGGCTGACGGGCGCGCCCACTTGCAATGGCACCGGCAACCCGTCGTAGCGCAGATCCGGTGTCGGTTGCACTGGCGGGAAGAGGAGGGTGTACACAGCCCGTTGCGAGGCGCCCTGGACCCTCACATCCAGGATCATTTCCTGCGGACTCTGGCTCGGCTCGTTCGGCGCGCCGCTGATCACGCCGGTCTCGGTATCGAGGAGCAGCCCGGATGGCGGATTGGTGATCGCCCGAAACGTCAACTTCTGTTCGCCTGTGAGCGTGAAGCCGGTGACAATCGGCGCGAGCGGGGTGATGCCGATGCCCGCGAACAGGGGGCGCGGGGTCGGGTACCTGAGGCCGCGTTCCACATCCGGAAAGAGGATATTACCGTCCGCGGTCTGCGCACCGGCAGTGGCTCTGAAGGTGACCAGAACCTCCATGTCGTTCGGCGTGTCCGGCGCACCGCTGATCGCGCCGGTCGCAGCATCAAGGCTGAGCCCGGACGGCAGGGTGCCCGAAGCCACCGAGTAGGTGATGACGGCACCGTTCGCAAAGTTCCTCACATCGGGGAATATGCGATCAATAGTTTGTCCCACCACGAGCTTGTCTGGTTGGGGCGCGAAACGCAGAAACGGGGCCGTACTCGCCGACGCTGTGTTCGTGGTGCCAGTCGCCGTCTGCGCGGTGCCGGCCGCGCGCCGTTTGTCGAGCTTCAGGGTGTCCACGCGCACCAGATACGCCGTGCCGGAACGCAAGCCCTCAATCGTGTAGCTGGTTTGGGTCGTTTCGACGCGCGAAACAAAGCGCTGGCCCGGCCGATTCTCGCGCCAGCGTACCCAGTAGCCGTCCGCGGCTACCGTAGCCGCGCTCCACTGGACGAATAACCCGGTGTCGGACAGGGGTGTCACGGTGAGGCCGCTCACTGCGGTGGGCTTCGCGCTCACCGCCGGCAGTGTGACCGAAGCACTGCGCGGCGACTCGCTGCCCGCCATCGCCGTCACGGTGACGGTGCTGACACCGGCCTTGACCTCGGTCGGTGTACCGCTGATAACGCCGGTAGCAGCATCGAGGCTGAGCCCCGCGGGCAGTGTGCCCGTCAGGGTATAGGTCGGTGTACCGGAGAAGCCGCCGACGACCGGCAGCAGGCCACGCATCGCCGTACCCACCTGCAATCCGGTCGGTGCCGCCGGGTAGGTGATGCCGGGCGCATTCATGGTCGGTGCCGATAACACGGCCAACGTAAAGCGGCGCTGGTCACTATCGCTGGCCGCGGTATTGCTGTCGCCATCACTCACCCGGTAGGTGAATATCTGGGGCGACGAGGCGACCGTCGGCGTACCACTGATGGTGCGCGTTGCGGCATTGAAGGTGAGCCCCGTCGGCAGGTCCGGCATCAGGGTGTAGGTCAGCGTCCCGTTGCCGCCGGTCGCCGCCGGCAGGGTGATGGTCTCGGTCTGCACATTCTCCATCAGGATGCGATCCGTCAACACACTGTCCGTCGGCAGCAGCGGCGCACTGTCCGCCTGTGCGAGCACTTCGAGCCGGAAGGTGAGCGTCGCTGTCTGCCCGTCCGCGTCAGTGACGGTGAGCGTGTATTCGGCAGGACTCGTTACGGCTGTCGGCGTACCGCTGATGATGCGCATGGCTGCATTGAAAGCGAGCCCTGCCGGTAAAGCCGGGGTGAGGGCGTAGGTGAGCGGCGCGTTGCCACCCGCCGCCACAGGCAGCCGCAGGCTCGGCGCGAGCTCGTCCTTCACCAGCACCTGATCGGGGACGGAGGCCGCGCCGAAGGAGGGCACCTGATCTGCCTCCACGGTCAGGGAGAACCTGAGCTGCGCTGTGTTTGCCGTGGGCGAGGCGGAGTCCGTGGCCAGGTAGGTGTACACGGTGGTCGCGGTGGCGGCGCTCGGCGTACCGGCGAGGGTGCGCGTCGAGGCAGTGAAGGTGAGCCCGGCAGGCAGGGGCGGGGTCAGGGTGTAGGTGACCGCGCCGGTACCGCCGGTGGCGGCGGGCAGCACCAGATCGGTAATCGCCTGATTGACCGGATACACCCGGTCCAGCGGCGGCACTGCACCGAAAGCGAGGGCAGCGCGCACCAGACTGAACGAGGCAGTCGCGGTGGCGCTGGCACTGTCGGTTACCTGCACCGACACCCGGTCGCTTCCCGTGCCTGCGGGCGCGGTGCCAGTCAGGGCACGCGTACTCGCATCAAGGCTGAGCCAGGTCGGTGCGCCCGTGACGAGTGTATAGCTGTAGGGGGCGGTGCCGCCGGTGGCGGCGGGCAGCGTCACACTCGCCATGGCCGCGCCGGCCTGCACCAGAATGCGCGGCTGATTGGCGAAGGACAGCGACAGCTGCCCGCTCGGCGGCAAGGCACGGGTGACGAGCAGCGAGTAGTCCATGCGGCTGATGCCGTCCGCAGCCATCACCGACAGCGCAATCCGGTTGCCGCCCGCGACCAGCGATACGAAAGAAGCCTCGGATGTGCCCAGTGCCACATCGTTCACCGTCACCCTGGCATCCGCATCATCCTGATCCACCTTGTCCGGCCGGGTCGGGGTGAGGCGCAGCAGCGTCGCCGTACTCGGTACGCTCACCGTATAACTGGCGGTACCCGAGGCAAAGACCGGCACGGGATCAATCGCAGTGAAGTCGCTGTCGCTCAGGTCGGCCGGGCGCTGGTTGGTGCCCGGCGATGCCCAGGCGAGCGCGAGCGCCTCGAGGGTGGCGGGCGCGCGTTTGGTGACGACGATTCGGTAGGTGCGCCAGGTGACCTCGTCGGCGGCGCGCACCGACAGCAGGATCTCGTTGACACCGGTGCGCAGGGTCAGCGCACCCTTGATTTCCGCTTGCCTGACACCCTTGCCGTTCAGGACCATCCTGAAGGTTTCATCATCGTCGTTCAGGGCGGCGTTGTTTGCGGTGGGCAGTACGCGCAGCTTCTTGAAGTCCGGCGGCACCGACAGGGCGTAACTGGTGGTGTCGGCGGCAAATCCCGGCGACAGCGTCAGGGTTCTCAGGGATGTCAGGCTCAAGTCCGCGGCCTCCTCGACCTCATCCAATACCAGCGCGCTCAGGCTGGCATCCGCCGCATCCCCTGCCCCCGGGCGGACCACCCGCACCTCGTAGAGACGATCCTTGATATAGCGCCGGGTGCCGGTCTGGTCTTCGCGATAGACCCACACCCATGTGGTCTTGGCCTGCCCCGGATCCAGCAGGATGGGCCTGCTCGGCGTACCTACCGGCTCCGCGACTCTGGTACGAATGCCGCCGGCATCGGTACGCAGTTCGCTGTCGTCTGACTGCGGTGTCACCGTGAACGCGCCCACATCGGGCGGCAGCGTGACCCGATAGTAGCGCTCGAATGTCGGGTTGAAGGCCGGACGCAGTGTGCCCGCGGACGGCACGAGATCGGTGAGCGCCGCGGGGTGCTGCTTGTCTATGGTGACTGTGACGATGCCTGTGGCACCAGCCCGGCTCACACCCTGAATCACGACATTGTTCTCACCGGCCTGCAGGGGTACAGGGGTATATCGGTAAGCGACAACCTTTCGACCGTTGATCGTGAACTTGTTGAGATCAGCCAGGCCGACGGGATTGAGTCTCATTTCGAGCGAGGCACCCAAAGGCACCGGATCGAACACTCGATAGGTGAGCCTGTTCGGCTGGATGGACACGTTGAGTATCGCGTCCCTGGGCGAACTGAATGGGCCGCCGACCATCTGCAACTGGAGACCCTGTATGGGGTTCCAACTATTGGTGGAATGCCGGTTCACCGCGACTGTGTAGGTTTTCGTGGTGCTGCCCGCAGTCACCACGATGGACACATTCGTGGTGACGCTACCTGTCCTCAAATCGATGGCCCCGCTCGCCGAGCCACTGGTCACGGCCGTGCCGTTCACCATTACCGTGGCACCGGCGCTGGCTACAGGTGTCACCGTCAACCCGGTCACGCTGCCAACGACATTGGCGAAATAGTTCAGGGTGCCCGGCGCGAAGTCCGGGTTCAATATGCCGGTGGATACCGGTGTGAAGGTCGGATTCTCTGTGCCTTCAAGCGTACCCGTGGAAAGCGTGAGCGCACTCAACTCGGCATCACCGACACGATGTACGGTCAACACGTAGAAGCTCGTGTTCGTGCTGCTCGCTGCAAGGCCCGGCGGAGTCACTGCAATGTTGATGGTGTTCGTGCCTTTGCTCAGCGTGAGCGGCCCGCTCTGCGCGCCGCTGGCCACGGCCGCGCCGTCTATCGATATGGTGGCACCTGCGGTGGCGACGGTCGGCGTCACGTACAACACGCTCACGCTGTTCGCAACCGTGACGGTGTAGCTCCTCGCATCCGGTGCGAACGCCGGATTCAGCGTACCCTGGGTAATCGTCAGCGCACTCAGGTCGGCACCGCCGGTCCGCAGCATGTTCACGCGATAGGTGCGCGAGTCCATACCGTCCGCCGAGGTCACCACGATGATGATGGCGTTGGCGCGGTAATCGAGCGCGACCGGCTCGCTCGCCATGCCGCTGACCACCGGCTTGCCGTTCACCGTCACCGTGGCACCGCTGGTCTTGACCGTGGGTGTCACCGTCAGCGAGCGCACATCCTCGGTCACCGTATCGTCGTACGTGAGGGTGTCCGCCTCGAAGAGGTTCGCCGGGGGCATCCGCAGCTTGGTGCCCTCCGACAGTTGCAACGCCTCGAGCTGCGTCTCAGCCGAGTTCGACTGCGCGTACGTCGCAGTCGGCAGCAGGCCCATGCACAGGATGGGCAGCGCCACAAACGACAGCAGCGCGAGGGAGGTAGTACGCGAGGCGCACCGCAGGTGCGTCAGGGCTGTGCAGACATCTCTGACTGTGGGGGCTGAGAGGCGGGCCATGCTACGCACCTGCTGCTGTTGTTGTTGAGGGGGGGGGGGGGGGGCTACTATGGGGGATACCATGAACGCTAGCATGGGCGCGGCGGGCGCTGCGCGTACCGCGAAAAATGTTCAGGGAGACCAGCCCGGAAAGCCCGGACGAACTCGACACTCCGGATAGCATCCGCATCATCCTGTACAGGGAAGTTTATTTATTGATTCTACCTTTTTTCGGTATCGGACACATCGGACACGCATCTGCCAAGGCACCCGCTGTCAACTGCCAACGCGCAGCTGAATCTGGCACGATTTTTGCTGTATCCCTTGTTTGGTGCCGACTGTGGCTCCAACATTACCTAACCAGATCACTGTTTGCAAGGAGCCGAGGACACCCTGATGCTGTACAAGAAAACACAAGAACTCATCAATACGCATGAGGCGCGCTGGGTAGATCTGCGCTTCACCGACCCGCGTGGCAAAGCGCAACACACAACTATTCCTGCCACACGGGCAACCGACGAAGACTTGAGTAACGGCATCATGTTCGATGGCTCGTCCATTGCCGGCTGGAAGTCCATTCACGAGTCCGACATGATGCTGGTACCGGATGATCGCTCGGCGGTACTCGACCCATTCCTCGAGGAACCCACCGTCATTCTCCGCTGCGATGTAGTGGAACCCACCACCATGATGCCGTACAACCGCGACCCGCGGGGCATCGCCAAGGCAGCCGAAGCCCACCTGCAAAATATCGGCATCGGCGATGTCGCCTACTTCGGGCCCGAGGCCGAGTTCTTTGTGTTCGATGGCGTACGCTTTGAAGTCAGCATGGCCAAGATCGGCTACGAAATCGAGTCCGAGGAGGCCGCCTGGTCTTCCGGCAAGGATTATGACGGCGGCAATCTCGGCCACCGACCCGCCGTCAAGGGCGGCTATTTCCCGGTACCCCCGGTGGACAGCATGGCCGATATCCGTGCGGCCATGTGTAGCACCATGATGGATATGGGCCTGGATGTCGAGGTGCATCACCACGAGGTGGGCACAGCCGGACAGGGCGAAATCGGTGTCCGCTTCAATTCTCTGGTGCTCAAGGCGGACGAACTGCAAACCTACAAGTATGTTGTCCAGAACGTGGCCGCCTCCTGGGGCAAGACAGCCACCTTCATGCCCAAGCCGTTGATGGGCGATAACGGTAACGGGATGCATGTGCACCAGTCCATCTGGAAGGATGGCAAGAACCTCTTTCAGGGCAAGGGCTATGCCGGCCTGTCGCAAACTGCCCTGCACTATATTGGCGGCATCATGAAGCATGCGCGGGCACTGAATGCATTCACCAACGCCACCACCAATTCCTACAAGCGCCTGGTGCCGGGCTTTGAAGCCCCGACATTGCTGGCCTATTCGGCACGTAACCGGTCGGCATCAATTCGTATTCCGTTCATTCAGGGGAGTCCCAAAGGGCGGCGCATCGAAGTGCGCTTCCCGGACAGCTCCGGCAACCCCTATCTGGCTTTCGCCGCCATGCTCATGGCAGGTCTCGACGGCATCATCAACGAAATCGATCCGGGGGAGCCTCTGGAGGCAGATTACTACGCGCTCTCCGAACAGGAACTGAAGGCAAGGAATGTTGCCACGGTCGCGCCGTCATTGCGAGATGCCATCGAGGCGCTCAACAATGATCGGGAGTTCCTCACTGTCGGCGGAGTCTTCACCGACGATGCCATTGACGGATACATGGAACTCAAGAAAGATGAAGTGGCCAGGCTCATGCAGGCCACCCATCCCATCGAGTTCGAGATGTACTACAGCGCGTAGCGGACCGCTGTCGGAAGATCGCCGTGCAGGGAAGCTCTGTTATTCAGGAGTTTCCCTGTCACTCGGAGTTTCCCGTGTGCACTGTTTTTGTGCAACGGCGCGCATTCTTGCACCTGCTTGTTGCACCTCGTGATTGGGAGGGCGCTGTGAGCCATGCGGGTCTGCCTGCATCCATAGTGAGGGTGCGACCATGTATAGTCTGACCTGAACCAGCATCTCTGCGCCCTGCCATGAAGCGCCACGACATCCAGGCCTTGCACGAACTCATGGAGTACGAGGCCACGCGGAAATCGCCTCCCGAAGGCTTTCCCTCCTTCCCCGACCTGCCCGCGGGGCGCTACACCAGCCAGGCCTTCCATGAGCTCGAGGTCCAGCACCTGTGGCGCAAGTCATGGCTGTTTGCCGGTCACATCGATCAAATCCCGGAGCCGGGCTGCTTCAGGCTCTGGGAATCCGCCGGTCAGCCCGTGATTCTGGTACACGCGGATTCGGGAGAGATCAACGCCTTCTACAATACCTGCCGCCACCGCGGTGCTCCTCTGGTGACCAAAGCCTCCGGCAAGCGCACCCGGCTGGTGTGCCCCTACCACGGCTGGACCTACAGTCACGATGGCGACCTGCTCGCCGTTCGCGACCCCATGGATTTCTCCGACCTCGACTTCTCGTGTCGCAGCCTGATCAGAGTGCGCTGCGAGCGTTTCGGCAATCTCATCTTTGTCAACTTCGATGACGAGGCACCGGGACTCCTCGACTGGCTCGGCCCCATTGCCGAAGAATGGCGTGAGTTTCAGTTCGGGCAATGCCGCCTTGCCCGCCATCATGTCTGGGACCTCAACTGCAACTGGAAGATTGCCCTGGAGGCCAACACCGAGGTCTATCATGTGCGCAGCATTCATCCGCACACCGTGGCACCGATTCTCGATGACCGGCGCAACGTGAACACCCTGTACCCACAAGGGCACGGACGCATGGTGGCACCTCGACCCGCAGGCCAGGATTCATCGCTCACCAGCCATGTCGAGCAACCGCCGCGGGAAATCGAATCGGCCGGAGAGATTGCTCGCACCTGTACACAATCCTACGGAATCTTCCCCAACTGGGTGTCGCCACTCAGCCAATACGCCATACCTCCGCTGCTTTTCTGGCCGAATGGAGTGGACAAGTGCCGACTCGAGACCTGGACCATGGCCCCGGATTGGGGCGATGGAGATGCCCCGGACATGTGGACAGAGAACGATGGGGAACGCCTGCGCCAGGTGCTGATTGAAGACACGGAATTCGGTGAATGGATTCAGAAATCGGTGCAATCCTGTGGATTCAAGGGTGTGCCGCTGTCCTATCAGGAAGCGCGCATCTACCACTGGCATCAGAGCGCCGACCGCATCATGGGCGTGCACAGGATTCCCCCG
The DNA here is from genome assembly GCA_965199815.1 of Pseudomonadales bacterium. Classification (GTDB taxonomy): domain Bacteria; phylum Pseudomonadota; class Gammaproteobacteria; order Pseudomonadales; family Azotimanducaceae; genus Azotimanducus. The sequence goes on along the minus strand of CBDATE010000033.1, from coordinate 453,208 downwards.
GAACTGCGCGTCGAACCCGTGCTGACCGAAGCCTGGATGCATCCGAATGAGCCGAGGCTCGCACTCGCCAGATCATGCAGGCGGAAGGCCGCTCGGGTGTAGATGCGCTCGACCAAGATTGTCGCAACCCTCGGGCCCGCTTCGGATTCCCTGATCGACCGATTCATCGACCTCGGCGTTGATGTATTCCGGCTGAATTTCTCGCACGGCTCTCATGCCGAGCATCGGGGGCGCGTCCAGCGCATTCGCCGCGCCGCCGAGCGGCACAGGCGCTTCGTCGCCATTCTTGCCGACTTGCAGGGGCCGAAAATCCGCATACGCGGCTTTCGTCAATCTCCCGTGGTACTGGAGCGAGGTGCTCACTTCTGCATAGATGCGGCACTCGACGAACACAGTGGAGACGAGCGCTGCGTGGGCACCACCTGGACACGTCTCGCCGCCCAGGTTGCGAGCGGCGACCTGCTGGTGCTTGGCGACGGGTTGATCGAGCTCGAAGTCAGGCATAGCGCACATCATCGGGTGGAGTGCCGCGTGGCAAGCGGAGGCATGTTGCATTCCAATGCCGGCATCAACAAGCGTGGTGGCGGTCTGTCGGCACCCGCACTGACCGAGAAAGATGCTGAAGACATCGCGTTTGCCTGTCGGTTGCCCGTGGATTATGTCGCGGTCTCCTTCCCGCGCAACGCATCCGACATGCGCGAAGCGCGCCGTATGGTGTACGCACACGACCCGGATTGTGGGGTGGTTGCCAAACTGGAGAGGGCCGAGGCGGTCGCCGATGACCACACCATACGCGAACTCGTGCGCGCCTCCGATGCAGTCATGGTGGCGCGTGGAGATCTCGGCATAGAAATCGGCGACGCGGCCTTGATGGCGGTGCAAAAGCGCATCATCGGCACGGCGAGAGCCCTGAGCCGAAGCGTGATCACGGCAACCCAGATGATGCAGTCCATGGTCGAGCATCCGAAACCTACGCGCGCCGAAGTCATGGATGTCGCCAACGCCGTACTCGACGGCACGGATGCGGTCATGCTGTCTGGCGAAACAGCTGCCGGACGCTTTCCCGAAGAGACTGTGCGCTCCATGATCGACATCATCAGGGGGGCGGAAGGAAACTCCCAGTTCAATATGGCGATTCCAATCGATCCGACCTGCGAACCCATTGACCAGGCGGTCGCGCTGGCCGCAACGCAGGTCGCGTCCAACCTGCACGGGGTCACCGCTATCGCCTGTCTGACGGCCCAGGGCAACACACCGCGGCTCATGTCACACGCCGCCGGCAATCATCCACCCATATTCGCCTTCGCCTGTAATGCGCGCGCACTGGCGCGCGTGGCGCTCTATCGAGGGGTACACCCGGTGCTGTTCGACACCAGCGCGATTGACTTCGAGAAGGTGAATCAGAGCGCAATCGATTGGCTCAAGCGCCATCAGGTGGTCAAGGCGGGGGAGCGCGTGGTGCTCACCAAAGGTGACTACCATGATGTTCAGGGCGGCACCAACACCCTGAAAATCCTGCAGGTTTCCTGAGCCTGCACGAAGGGATGCCGAAGGAGCCTGCGGCCGGATTCGCTGCGGGGCTGCATCGCAGTTCGGGATTGCATCGCAATTCGGGATTGGATCGCAATATCGCAATCCGGAGCTTCATCGCAGCCCGGCAATATAGCGTTGCGCATTCTGCACATACTGCGCGGCATTGAGCTTGAGGCCCTGAATCTGCGCCTCACTCAGCGTTCGAATCACCCTGGCAGGCGAGCCCACCACCAGCGACCTCGGCGCAATCACCTTGCCTTCGGTCACGAGTGCGCCCGCGCCAATCAGGCAGCTCTCCCCGATGTGCGCCCCATTGAGGACTACCGCCCCTATGCCAACCAGCGCGTGGTCCTCGATGACACAGCCGTGCAACATGGCGTGGTGGCCAATAGTCACGCCCTGCCCGACCTGCAAGGGAAATCCGTGGTCGGTATGCAATACCGCCTGGTCCTGCACGTTCGAACCGGCGCCTATGACAACAGGTTCGTTATCGCCTCTGAGCACAGCGCCAAACCAGACGCTCGCATCAATCCCCAGAAGTACGCGACCGATCAGGCTGGCATCAGGCGCAACAAAGCAATTTGCGGGCACTTCGGGAGAGATTCCATCGAGCTCGTACTGCATGTCAGGTTCCTCGTAGCGGGCCAGCGAAAGAATGTGAATAGGGGCATACCTTACCCTGAGGCATGACTCTGAGGCATGCCCCGACCAAAACATGCTCGCGCGTTGTGGAAAAGCCGCATCCAGGGGGTATCAGACTTCCAGTCATCCGGGCACCAGGAGTACTGTGCGGCGCGAAACACCCGCTCCGGGTGCGGCATGAGCAGCAGCACACGGCCATCGGCGTTGGTCACACCGGCAACCGCGCCCTCGGAACCGTTCGGATTCGCAGGATAGCGCTCGGCAAGCTGATGTGCGCCATCAACATATCTCATGGCAATACCGCCGCGTGCCGCGAGTTTCTGTGCATCATCAGAATGCGGGAAGGACACCCGCCCCTCACCATGCGCCACGACCACCGGCAGCACACTGCCCGCCATGTCGCTCAGCCAGGGAGACGATGAAGACTCGATACGCACCTGTACAAGCCGCGCCTCGAACTGTTCCGATCGATTGCGCTCGAAGCGCGGCCAATGCTCCGACCCCGGCACGATTGCAGTGAGACGCGATGCCATCTGGCAGCCATTGCACACGCCAAGCAGCAGATGATCCTGCTCCAGCCATTCGGCAAAGGCATCACGAAGCGCATCATGAAAGAGAATCGACTTGGCCCAACCACCACCGGCACCAAGCACATCTCCATAGGAAAACCCCCCGCAAGCCACGACTGCCTGAAACCAGTCGAGATGCCCGGGGTTCTCCAGCAAGTCAGTCATGTGCACATCCATCGCATCGAATCCCGCGCGGGTAAAGGCAGCTGCCATCTCGATCTGACCATTGACACCCTGCTCTCTCAGGACAGCTACGCGCGGCTTGCGCCCGATGTGCACAGGCGGCGCATGAAGCCAGCGAAAGAATGTGAATAGGGGCATACCTTACCCTGAGGCATGACTCTGAGGCATGCCCCGACCAAAACATGCTCGCGCGTTGTGGAAAAGCCGCATCCAGGGGGTATCAGACTTCCAGTCATCCGGGCACCAGGAGTACTGTGCGGCGCGAAACACCCGCTCCGGGTGCGGCATGAGCAGCAGCACACGGCCATCGGCGTTGGTCACACCGGCAACCGCGCCCTCGGAACCGTTCGGATTCGCAGGATAGCGCTCGGCAAGCTGATGTGCGCCATCAACATATCTCATGGCAATACCGCCGCGTGCCGCGAGTTTCTGTGCATCATCAGAATGCGGGAAGGACACCCGCCCCTCACCATGCGCCACGACCACCGGCAGCACACTGCCCGCCATGTCGCTCAGCCAGGGAGACGATGAAGACTCGATACGCACCTGTACAAGCCGCGCCTCGAACTGTTCCGATCGATTGCGCTCGAAGCGCGGCCAATGCTCCGACCCCGGCACGATTGCAGTGAGACGCGATGCCATCTGGCAGCCATTGCACACGCCAAGCAGCAGATGATCCTGCTCCAGCCATTCGGCAAAGGCATCACGAAGCGCATCATGAAAGAGAATCGACTTGGCCCAACCACCACCGGCACCAAGCACATCTCCATAGGAAAACCCCCCGCAAGCCACGACTGCCTGAAACCAGTCGAGATGCCCGGGGTTTTCCAGCAAGTCAGTCATGTGCACATCCATCGCATCGAATCCCGCGCGGGTAAAGGCAGCTGCCATCTCGATCTGACCATTGACACCCTGCTCTCTCAGGACAGCTACGCGCGGCTTGCGCCCGATGTGCACAGGCGGCGCATGAAGCCAGCGAAAATTCACCTGCGGGTTGAGACGCGCGGCGGCATCCTCGATAGTCTCCAGTTCCTCATCAGCACAATCGGGATGATCGCGCAGTCGCTGCATGGCATGTGACGGTGCCCGCCAGCGTCGCTCCAGTAACGCACGAGTACTCCTGTAGATTTCATGGCCGCCCAGATGAATCGAGATGTTCTCGTCAGCGGTTGGCACACCAATCCGTCTGGCAAAAGCTGCACCGTCATGCGCTTCGATACACGCCTCGAACATGTCCCGATCCTGTGTGCGCACCTGGACAAGAAATCCGACCTCTTCGCTAAAGAGACACGCGAGGGCTTCTGCTTCGTGACACGCCAGAGTGTCCAGTACCAGCTGTGCGCCGGTGCGTCCGGCAAAGCACATCTCGGCCAGGGTCACGAACAGCCCCCCATCCGAGCAGTCGTGCATGGCGATGATCAGCTGCTGGCCAATGGCAGCCTGCACCAGAATCAGGAGCCGCTTGAATGCATCCGTGTCTTCGACATCAGGCGGATCATCTGCCGACATGGAAAAACTCTGCGCGAGCACACTCGCCCCGAGGCGCTGTCTTCCCTTGCCCAGGTCGAGTAGCCAGAGTTCAGTGTCGCCGAGGTCGAGACGTATCTGCGGGGTTCGTACCAGACGTACATCCACGAGCGGCACACAGGCGGAGGCAACAAGGGTGAGCGGCGAGGTCACGCAGCGCGTACGCGACTTCTTCCACTGAGTGCTCATGGACAGACTGTCCTTGCCCACCGGAATGCAGATGCCGAGAGCGGGACAGAACTCGGTCGCCACCGCGCGCACCGCCTCATGGAGCGCCGCGTCTTCGGAGGGCACCCCCGATGCCGCCATCCAGTTGGCCGATATCACCACCCGATTCATATCGTTGTAGCCGACGCTGGCAAGGTTGGTCAAGGCTTCCGCAACCGCCATGCGCGCCGAGGCCGCAGGATTCAGCATGGCGATTGGCGAACGTTCACCAATCGCAAAGGCTTCGCCACCGAGGCCGTAAAAATCCACCAGCGTACAGGCGGCATCAGCGACTGGCACCTGCCAGGGACCCACCATCTGATCACGCGCCACCAGAGCGGTGATACTGCGGTCGCCAATGGTGACGAGATAGCTCTTGCTGGCCACGCTGGGGAAGCCAAGTACACGATGCACGGCTTCTTCGAGAGAGATGCCGGTGCGTGAGCGGGCATCCGCAGACGCTGGCGCGGGGGGCAAGAAGCGCTCTTCGTGCGGCTTGTACTCCATGTGCATGCGTGGCGGTTCGGCAAAGAGATCCGCCAGCGACATGTCCACAACCACAGAATCCGATGCCGACCCCAACCGCGAGTCGATAACCCTGAGCCGCTGCTCTTCCGGGGTCACGCGCCCGACCACCGCCATGGGGCAGCGCTCTCGGGCACACAGTTTTGCGAGCACATCGATGTGTGTCTCACTCACCGCCAGCACATAGCGCTCCTGGGATTCGTTACACCAGAGCGCCATGGGCCCCATACTCCGGTCGGCCGAAGGCACCAGCGCAAGATCGATCTCACCGCCAACCCTGCCGTCTCGCAAGAGCTCCGGCAGCGCGTTCGACAGGCCGCCAGCACCAACATCGTGAATTCGCTGCACAGGATTCCTTTCGGCCAGCCCGCAGCAGCGATCGATCACCTCCTGACATCTGCGCTGCATTTCCGCGTTATCGCGCTGCACAGACTGAAAATCCAGCCGCCGTTCCTGACTGCCCGCGCGCGCAGATGAGGCCGCACCACCGCCAACACCGATGCGCATGGCGGGACCGCCAAGCACCACCAGCAGGGTATCCGGGGCAAAAGGGCACATGAAGACATTTTCTTCACGCACCGAACCAATACCGCCGGCGATCATCACCGGCTTGAGATACCCCCAGGCATTATCTGCCAGCGAGTCATGCTCGAAGCTGCGAAAGTAACCGGCCAGAGCCGGTCGCCCGTACTCGTTGTTGTAGGACGCGGCACCGACCGGCCCTTGCAGCATGATGTCGAGTGGTGTCGCCAGATGCTCGGGATGCTCCGGCTCGGAGGCCTTGTCAGGCAGTTCCCAGGGCTCCGGCAGCGACGGAATACGCAGATGCGACGTGGTGAATCCGGTAAATCCGGCCTTGGGTTTGGAGCCGCGACCGACCGAGCCTTCATCACGTATCTCGCCGCCGGAACCGGTGGCAGCACCCGGAAAGGGTGCTATCGCCGTCGGATGATTGTGCGTTTCCGCCTTCATGAGGATGTGTGAAGGCCGTCTGACGAAGCGGTAATGGCGCAGCCCCTCAGGTATGTCCATCGCGAGCACTTCATGCCCGATGATGGCGACTGCATTGTCCTGATAGGCATTGAGTACGCCACTATCGATAGCCAGCATCGAGCTGTAGCGGATCATGTCAAACAGCGAGATGGCATCCGTCGTACCGCTCCAGCCGGCATTGAAAATCTTGTGTCGGCAATGCTCGGAATTGACTTGTGCAAACATCATGAGCTCGGCATCAGTTGGGTGCCGACCTGCAGCGCGAAACAACCGGTGAAGATATGTAATCTCCGCTTCGGAGAGAGACAGACCCATGGAGAGATTGGCTTCGCGCAGGCTCGATACATCCTCATCATGCAGCTCGATGATCTGCAACGGGTCACGCACCACGGGGGATTCGCTGTCAGTGAACGGATGCGCGTCCGGCGAGGCGCAAACGCGCGTCGTCATGGAATCGTGCAATCGCGCCAGAATACGCTCATCGGCAGACCCCGCGAGTTCCCATCGCACACCGCGCTCCACGCGCCCGACCGCTTCGAGGCCGCAGGTATGGAATACATCGGTGGCCTTGCTCGACCAGGGTGAAATCCAGCCTGTACGCGGCAGCACCAGACACAGGAACCTGTAATCGTCGTCACAGGTGTGTCGAGACGCGTTGCGCGCTGCGCCCGCCGATGCCATGTCGGTCTCGTCGGTCGGCGGTGCACAGCCGTAATTGAGCAAGGCATGCGCACACGCCAGAGCCTCGCCTGCGAGCGGATTGGCGAGAAAGTGCAGCCAGCTGGCGCGCAGCCCGCATACCGCAGGACACAGGTGTTGCACTTCCTGCAGCAATCGCCGCAGGCGCAGTGGCGAGAGAGCCGAAGGCCCCTGAAGTACCTGAACCATCTTATTCGGGCACTTGTCGGCAGCGCCGAAAGAACTGCCGCATCAGTGCGCCGCAATCCTCGGCAAGTACGCCTTCAACGACCGTCACTTGATGATTCAGCCAAGTGCTGGCGAGCAGCGCAGCCTGACTGCACACGGCACCCGCGCGTGGTTCACGTGCACCGAATACCAGGCGATGTACGCGCGCATGCACCAGCGCCCCGCAACACATGAGGCATGGCTCGATGGTGACATACAGGGTTGCACCCGGCAGGCGGTAGTTGCCAAGCGTACGCGCCGCGGCGCGCAGCGCCAGAATCTCTGCATGTGCGCTGGGGTCCTGGCTGGCGACCGGCTGATTACAGCCTTCTCCGATGATGCGATCGTCCGCCACGACCAAAGCGCCCACCGGAACTTCACCAAGACGCTCCCCTCGATGTGCGAGGTCGAGCGCACGACGCATGAAGAACTCGTGCGCCCGCAGCGTACCGGCAGCATCCGAGGCCGTTTGCGAGCCCCTGGAGAGCATGTCTTCAAACCCCCTCGTGCGAACATTCATTCAAAGTGCCTATTGTAGGCACGGGAAACTCTGTTATTCAGAGTTTCGCTATCGCCCAGTTTTGGCGAGTTGCCTGTCGATAGCCGAGAGCAACCCACGCCACATACTCACTTCAGTGACATCGGGTTCGATACGGCTCATCATCCTGCGTATGCGCCGCATCACCACCGAATGATGTTCATCGGGCAGGAACTCGAGCCGACCAATCAGGTCGTCATAATGTGCATAGAGGGCTTCGAGCTGCGCCATGCTCGCCGCCGGGCGGTCCCATGCCGGGGTCGGCTGCTCACCGCATTCGGCCTGCAACCAGGCGAGACGCAGCTCGTAACAGAGCACCTGTACCGCCATGGCCAGATTGAGCGAACCATAGGCATCGGATACCGGAATTCCCAGATGCAGATGGCACAGATCGAGCTCATCGTTATCGAGGCCATCCGCTTCCCGGCCAAAGACGAGCGCCACCTGCGTACTCGTTGCCCTGGCGATCAATTCCGGTGCCGCCATCCTCGGTGTCGAGAGCTGCCAGGCCATGCGTCTTGCACGCGCCGTGGTACCTGCAACGAACTGACAATCGGCGATTGCCGCGCTGAAATCCTGCACTTGCCGGGCCTGGGAAAGCACATCCTTCGCTCCGGCGGCGCGCCACATCGCCTGCGGATCAGGAAATCGCTGCGGACGCACCAGCACCAGACGCGACAGCCCCATGGTTTTCATGGCGCGTGCCGCGGCACCTATGTTGCCGGGATGCGCTGGCTCGACCAGTACAACACGAATATTTGCCAGCGGCTCGCTCAAGTGACTTTTGCGCCCGCTTGCGCCGCGTCCTGATCGGCAAACTGCTCGGCAAAGAGGTGTGCACAATTCCGCCTCAGCTCCGCTTTCTGCACCTTGCCCATCTGATTGCGCGGCAGTTCCTCGACGCGGCACACCTGCTTCGGCAACTTGAAGCGCGCCAAATGCTGCGCGAGCGCCTCACGCAGGACACGTATCGATACATCCCGATCTGCCACCACGACCGCCACAACCGCCTCACCGAAATCCCTGTGTGGCACCCCGATAACGGCCGATTCACGAATGCCGGGCATATCGTCAATGAGCATCTCGACTTCTTTCGGATACACGTTCAAGCCGCCGCTGATGATGAGGTCCCTGGCACGCCCGGTGATACTCAGCCGACCGTGCTCATCAAGGTGCCCAAGGTCGCCGGTGTGCAGGAAGCCATCCTCGGTGAAGGCTTCCTGTGTGGCCTTGCTGTTTGCGAGATAGCCGAGGAAGATACCGGGCCCCCTGGCCTGCACTTCGCCTGTTGCATCATCCGTGGCAGTTGCGTCGGTCGCGGCAATGCGCAGGGTGACACCGGGCAGCGCACACCCCACGCTGCCCGCAAGCAGCTGTTCATCCAGTGTGTTCGAGGTGAGGATCATGCCCTCGGTGAGCCCGTAACGCTCCACCACCTGATGCCCCGTACGCGCCTTGAATTGTGTGTGCAGTTGCCGCGTCATGGGCGCGGAGCCGGAAATGAATACCCGCATGTGTGCACACGCGGCCTTGTCGAAGGCGGGCGACTCCAGCAGCCTCGCATAATGCGTCGGCACACCCATCATCACCGTGCAGTATGGCAGGGCGGCAAGCACATCCTCGACCGTGAAATGCTGCAGGAACCTCACCTCGCTGCCGCTGAAGAAAGCACAGTGCAAGGCGACAAAGAGGCCATGCACGTGATATATGGGGAGCGCGTGCAGCAACACATCCTCGTCTTGCCATGCCCACACCTGACGCAGCGCGCGCGCATTGGCGACCAGATTGCCGTAACTGAGCACAGCCCCCTTGGAGCGCCCCGTGGTGCCCGAGGTATAGAGCACCGCGGCGGGTGTGTCAGGGCTTGCGGCGTGTACACCGGTCAGGGGCGGCGCGCCGCGACTGGTCGCGAAGAGTTCTTCCGCCAGCACCAGCCTGGTGGCACCCGGGACGGGGCACGGCGATGCGCGTACCAGCAGCGCGGGCTGTGCATTGTCGAGAAAGTAGGTCAATTCTGACGCGGTATAGGCCGTGTTCAGGGGCACATATACGAGGCCGGCACAGAGGCAGCCGAGATACAGGCATACGGCCTGCGGGGACTTGTCGATTTGCACCAGCACCCGGTCGCCCGGCTGCGCGCCGCGCCGATACAACTCCGCGCCTATCTCGAGCGCATGGAGATGCACCTGCCGATATGTCCAGGGTTCCCCCTGCACAGGCCGCAGGCAGACACGCGCCGCATTGGACTCGGCGACAGCGAACAGGAGCTCGGCAAGCTGCGGATTGGCGACAGACCCGCGCGAACCGGGCATCGCACACGCATCCCGATCAGCCTGAAGCGTTGCTTTGGAGTGCATGATGATCCTCGAATTGAACCCGCGGGCAGATGCCACCACGCCATGGTAAACGCTTATGGCCTGAGCAGGACACCTATGTATGTTCTGATCAAGTCCATCCGTGGACTTGATCAGATTCGCAAATCAGAAATGTGATTCAGCGGGCACATCCTTGTGCCCGCCCCTTCGGGCGGCTGCGCCGTGCATTTTTGCTGTCCTGCAAAAATGTCCTGATTTGCTCGCAGATTCAATGCCTTACGGCACTGAATCTGGCGGCACATCCGTGTGCCGCACGGGAAACTCTGTTATTCAGAGTTTCCCTATAGCCTGCTTACTGCAAACCCTCAGCGCACGAGCTCGGCACCGGCGGACAGCACCAGGCGCATGGCGCGTATATGCGCCTGCGGATATGGATACGCCTGCACCCCGGGCGAGTCGAGCAAATACCCGAAGAACCAGAGGTACTTGACCACCAGTCCGGCAAGCAGCGCAAAACGCAGCTCGGCACTGTCCTGCCAACCAAGACCATGAGTGTAGGCGTGTTCGAGCCGCCGCAGCATCGCTCTCACATCGTCAGGCGCAACGAAAGCATCAAAGACCGCATCGAACAACAGGGTGCCGATATCCCCGCCAACCGGCGCGCTGCCCGCGAACCCCCAGTCGATGGCGACCACCTGTCGGTCGAGCATGAACAGGTTCGGAGGCCAGAAATCGTTGTGCGCGACTACCTGCGGCAACTTGCGCAAGGATGCAAGGAGAGCGTCCTGCACATTCAGGAGCCGAAGTACGAGAGCTTGCTCCTTGTGCGTGAAGTGCCCAAAGGCGCGCCAGCGTCTCGCATCCTGAATACTCGCGTACGAATCCATGCGCGCTGCCAGATAACCACCGAGCCAGTTCCTGCACACCCAGGCCTCGTCAGGACAGCGCCCCAGGGTCCGCTGCCAGTCGCCAAGCGCAAAGGCCGCGTCCTCATAGTCCGACTCACTCCATGCAACGCCCGGTGCACCCGCAAGCCATTCGAGTTCGAGCGCAATACCGCCTGCCGTCTCTGCCTGGGCAAGACAATGCACAGGCCGGAACAAGCGGGTGTGCAATCGGCTCACCTCGCTCTGGTAGAACATGGCTTCCCGGCACCAGTAGAGATGATCGTCAGGACACAGGGAGGCATTCCAGCGCCCTCGCGCAGGCTTCTGTGCGGCATCTGTCGGCGGACACAGGTATTTCAGGGCGCGCTGCGAGCCATCGGAAAACCTGGCTTCCACCAGCTCGCCCGTCGAGGTGACCACCGGAGAATAGTCTATAGGCCGCCAATCGAGCGGCGACTCACGGGCATCGAAGAGTGGCGCGAAGCGCGTCGCCGAATTCTCAGGTCTTGAATTCGGCGACCAGCCCCGAAATGGATTCCTTGGCATCACCAAACAGCATGCGAGTGTTTTCACCGAAGAACAGCGGGTTATCCACACCGGAAAATCCGGATGCCATGGAACGCTTGAGGACAAACACCGTGCGCGCCTGGTCCACATTGATGATCGGCATGCCATAGATGGGACTGTCCTGATCCTCGCGGGCGGCAGGATTGACGACATCGTTCGCGCCAATCACTACCGCGACATCGATCATGCCCATGCGCGGATTGATATCCTCCAACTCGACCAACTGGTCATAGGGCACATTGGCCTCGGCCAGCAGCACATTCATGTGCCCCGGCATTCGACCGGCTACCGGATGTACGGCATAGGTGACTTCGGCTCCGTTTTTCTCCAGCAGTTCCCCGAGTTCACGCACCACATGCTGCGCCTGTGCCACTGCCATCCCGTACCCGGGCACGAAGGTCACCGACGATGAGGCTTCCAGAATCAGGAAGGCATCCTCAACCACAATCGGCCGCACTTCGCCTTCCACCTTGGTTGCCACCTTTGCGGCTCCAAAGCCGCTGAACAGCACGTTGGCCAGAGATCGATTCATCGCCTTGCACATGATGTTGGTGAGAATGATGCCGGAAGCCCCGACCAGTGAGCCAGCCACAATCAGGATGTTGTTGCCAATGGCAAAACCGGCGGCGCAGGCAGCGAGTCCCGAGTAGCTGTTCAGCAGTGAAATGACCACCGGCATGTCAGCCCCGCCGATTGGCAATACGGCCATCACGCCGAGCAGCAGGGAAAAGACCACCAGCGCGACGAAAGCCGGCGAAGATGGATCCGGGTGCATCACAAAGAGCACACCGCTCGCAAGCAGCGCGAGCAGAATGATGGAATTGAGCACCCGCTGAAACCCGAAGACAACCGCGCGGGTGGTGAACACCTCGGACAGCTTGCCCCAGGCCATGACGCTGCCGGTGAGCGTCACGCCACCGATGAGAATTGACAGCGCCACCGTTACCAGCGTAAAGGTTGAGCCTGATGCCGGATACAGGGTGGACCACCCCACCAGCAGGCTCGCGCCGCCACCGGAGCCATTGAACAGGGCCACCATTTCCGGCATGGAGGTGAGCACAACCAGGCGCGCGGCCAGGGCACCGATCAGGGCACCGACTACTGCCGCCACGGCTATCCAGCGAAAATCGACAATGTCCTGCGACAGCAAGGTCACCACAATGGCGAGCAACATGCCGAGTGCGGAGAACAGGTTCCCGCGCCGTGCAGTCTCGGGAGAGCTGAGCAGCTTCAGCCCGAGGATGAACAGCAGCGCACAGGCAACATAGGCAAAATTGATCGCGATATCAGACATGGTGTGTGGTCACCTCACGTGTCTTTCTTGGTATGTTCTGATCAAGTCCATCCGTGGACTTGATCAGATTCGCAAATCAGAAGTGCGCTACAGCGGGCACTTCCTTGTGCCCGCCCCTTCGGGCGGCTCCGCCGTGCATTTTTGCTGTCCTGCAAAAATGTCAGCGGGCACTTCCTTGTGCCCGCCCCTTCGGGCGGCTCCGCCGTGCATTTTTGCTGTCCTGCAAAAATGTCAGCGGGCACTTCCTTGTGCCCGCCCCTTCGGGCGGCTCCGCCGTGCATTTTTGCTGTCCTGCAAAAATGTCAGCGGGCACTTCCTTGTGCCCGCCCCTTCGGGCGGCTCCGCCGTGCATTTTTGCTGTCCTGCAAAAATGTCAGCGGGCACTTCCTTGTGCCCGCCCCTTCGGGCGGCTCCGCCGTGCATTTTTGCTGTCCTGCAAAAATGTCAGCGGGCACTTCCTTGTGCCCGCCCCTTCGGGCGGCTGCGCCGTGCATTTTTGCTGTCCTGCAAAAATGTGCTGATTTGCTCGCAGATTCAATGCCTTACGGCACTGAATCTGGCGGCACATCCGTGTGCCGCACGGGAAACTCTGTTATTCAGAGTTTCCCTTGCGAAACAGGCTCAACATGCGGTCGGTGACGAGATAGCCCCCGACCACATTGATCGTTGCGAAGCAGACGGCCAGCCCGCCAAGCAGCGACGCAGCCCATCCCGTATCCGAGCCAGCCGCTGCCAATGCACCGACCAGCGTAATCCCTGATATCGCATTGGCACCGGACATGAGCGGCGTGTGCAAGGTGGCCGGCACCTTGGAAATCAACTCGAAGCCGACCGCTATCGAGAGCACCAGCACAAAGGTCAGAAATACCGCTTCCACTTGATTGTTCCCTCTTGATGTCAGGCCCGCGATGATTCGGCAAGGCTCAGGCAGCGCCCTGTTCGGCATAGTACGCGCTGATACGTTTGTTCACGACTTCCCCGCCACGGGTAATGATCGCCCCGCTCGCCACCTGATCGTCCTCGCGTACCTGTGGCCAGGAACCTTGTTCGCTGGCTGCCGCGTGTTGCTCCTGCAGGTGCGAGATCAGATTGAGCAGATTATTCGAGTACATGAGGCTCGCATCCCGAGCGATGCGTGCAGGCAGATGCGTGGCACCGAGCAATATGGCACCGGCATCGGTGAGCACCTCCTCGTTTGGTCGAGTGCCCTCGACATTGCCGCCAGTATCAACTGCCATGTCAATCACCAGACTGCCTGCCTTCATGTTGGCCAGCATGTCCGCGGTAACAATGCGCGGCGCAGGCCGACCAAATACCTGCGCCGTGGTAATGACCACATCGGACCTGGCAATCACATCGGCTTGACCCTGGCGCTGCAATTCTATCTGCGCCGGTGTCAATTCCCTGGCATATCCCTGCTCCGTGGCACCCGTCTCGCCCAGGTCGATTTCGACAAACTTGCCACCGAGCGATTCGACTTGCTCCCTGACTTCCGTACGCGTATCAAACGCCTCGACGCGTGCTCCAAGACGCTTGGCGGTGGCAATTGCCTGCAATCCCGCGACACCGGCCCCGATGATGAACACTCGTGCGGGCGCAATGGTGCCTGCCGGAGTCATCATCATGGGAAAGAACTTGGCGCTGCGCTCGGCAGCCAGGAGCACCGCGGCGTAGCCGGCGAAGCTGGCCTGCGAGGACAGGGCATCCATCTTTTGTGCAACTGTGGTTCTCGGAATCATCTCCATGGAGACACCCGTAACCCCTCGTTTCGCCATGGCTTCAATCAGTACTCGCTGGCGAAAGGGGTCGAGAAAGCTCACATGCACCGCGCCCGGCGCGAGTGCCTCCACCTCGTGGATTGATGGCGATGCAACACGCAGTATCAGCTCCGCAGACAGTGCCTCGTCGCGGGCAACAAGCTCGGCACCGACAGCCAGATAATCGCTGTCCCGGTATCCACCCCGCGTTCCCGCGCCGGATTCGAGGCAGACATCAAAGCCCATCTCCCTGAATCCCGCAATGTGCTTCGGGACAAGCGCAACTCGCGCTTCCATGACGTGAGATTCAGCAGGAACGCCCAGTCGCATGATGGTGTGATAGCCCCCAAGGGTGCACGAGCGGCAAAGCGGATCAGTTTACCGGAAGTCTCGTCAGAGTATTATCGAATTTACCGACGACTCCGTTGCAGCGGACACATGGTATGTTCTGATCAAGTCCACGGATGGACTTGATCAGAACATACTCAGGCTTCGCACCTGCCTGCCCACCCCTCACTCCACGGTAAACCCATGCTCTCGGACCCTCGCCAAAGCAAACATGACTCGCCTTCCCGGCATGCCCTGATTACAGCCTCCGAGAAGCTCGGGGAAGTCGGCTATGACCTGCGCGGGCCGGTGCACGATGAAGCCCTGAGGCTTGAAGCCCAGGGGCGAAACATCCTGAAACTCAACATAGGCAACCCGGCCATATTCGGGTTTGAAACTCCTGCAGATATTCTCGCCGAGTTGACGGACAATCTGTCGCGCGCTCAGGGGTACTGCGAAGCCAGGGGCGTGTACGAAGCACGTACAGCGGTGCTCGACTACTACCGCAACCGCGGCATCGCAGCGCTCGAAGTGGAGAATATCTTCATTGGTAATGGCGTGAGCGAGCTGGTCGGTATTGCCCTGCAGGGACTGCTGAATGCGGGCGACGAAGTACTGGTGCCAGCGCCCGACTTTCCCTTGTGGACCGACACGGTGCGCCTGAACGGCGCACGCGCAGTTCACTATCGATGCGACGAATCGGCCGACTGGGCACCGGATATTGACGACGTGAAACATCGCATCAGTGCACAGACGCGCGCACTCGTGGTGATCAATCCGAACAATCCGACCGGTGCAATCTACTCGCGCGAGACTCTGGAGGGGCTCGCGGAACTGGCCGAGCGCCACGGTCTTGTCCTGTTCGCCGACGAAATATATGAACGCATCGTGTACGACGAACATACGCATATCCCCTTGGCCAGCCTCGCCGACAACCAGCTTGTGGTGACCTTCGGTGGCCTTTCCAAGGCTTATCGGGCAGCCGGTCTGCGCATTGGCTGGATGGCCTTGTCCGGCCCCACGACGCGCGCCAGGAGCTACATCGACGGCCTCGGTGTGCTTGCCGCCATGCGTCTGTGCGCCAATGTTCCCGGACAATACACCATCGCCACCGCACTGCGCGGCTATCAGAGCATCGATGATCTGGTCGCACCCGGCGGGCGGCTGCGCGAACAGAGAGACTATGTGGTGCAGCGCTTGCGCGCTATCGAGGGTGTGTCCTGCGTCACGCCCAAAGGGGCGCTCTATGCGTTTCCGCGCCTTGACCCGAAGCGCCTGCCGGTGCCCGATGATGAGCAGCTGGTGCTCGATTTTCTGCGCCAGGAACAGGTGTTACTGGCTCACGGCACGGCTTTTCACTGGCCGAAGCCTGATCATCTGCGGCTGATCTTCCTGCCAAACCTTGCCGATCTTGACCTGGCCCTGACGCGATTGGAGCGCTTCCTGTACCGCTATGTTATGTTCTGATCAAGTCCATCCGTGGACTTGATCAGATTCGCAAATCAGAAATGTGATTCTGATTTGCTCGCAGATTCAATGCCTTACGGCACTGAATCTGGCGGCACATCCATGTGCCGCACGGGAAACTCTGAATAACAGAGTTTCCCTATACATAAGCAACGAGGTCGCCTGCAGACAACCAGATGACGGAGGCGAACCGGCCAGTGTTCGGCCCGTCACGCCGATGCGAGAAAAATCGATCATCCTCGAATGTGCAACAGGGTTCACCGGCGGCCAGATGCACCCCTGATTGCGCAAGCGAGTTCCGTATCAGGCGCGCGAGGTCAGCGTACATGCGCCCGGCGTGGCGACGAATCACGCCGTCCATGAGGCCATCTGCGTACAGATCCGCCATGGCGTGAACAAAATCCTCGCCAACCGCATAATGGCTCTGGCTGATGCCGGGACCGAGCCAGGCCACCAGCTCGCAGGCATCCACCGGCAAGGCTTCGAGCAGACGAGCGATCAGGCGCTCGCGCAAGGGCCTCCAGCCACAATGCGCGAGTGCCACCAGCCTGCCCCGCCGGTCGGCAAGCAGCAACGGGAAGCAATCCGCCGTCAGGATGCCAATCGCCAGCCCCGTCTGTCGGGTCCACAGGGCATCTGCCGCAAGCCCCGTGCTGCGTTCTCTCGAATGCACCTCCACAACATTGCCCCCATGGACTTGATTGACGAACACACAGGGCGCACTCATGGCTTCGAGTCGCGCCCTGTTCTCGGCCACTGCGCGCGGATTGTCACCGACATGCGCGCCCAGATTGAGAGATTGATATGAACCCTGGCTGACACCGCCAGCGCGCGTCGTCACCAGAGCCTGGATACGGGGATGGGTCTCCCAGTGCGGCCGCAGAACCTCAGGCATGGTCAGCCGTGTGCTCACGCAACGCCTCTGCAAGGTGCGCCATATCATCAGGAAGCGCCGATGAGAACTCCATGGGTGTGGCATCAAGCGGGTGATTGAAGGTCAGCTGCCGCGCGTGCAGCATGGGGCGACTGACACCTCTCAGCGCCCTCGTCAGCGCTGGTGTCGGCTGTGACGGCAGCAAGCCGCGCGCGCCGTATTGACTGTCGCCCACCAGAGGAAACCCGGCATGCGACAGGTGTACGCGAATCTGATGTGTGCGACCGGTATGCAGGCGCGCCTGCACCAGAGTGTGTGCAACATGGCGCCTGACAACACGCACACTGGTACGGGCATCACGTCCGTCTGCGCGAACCCACTGACGGGTTCGCTGCCGCGGATGACGACCAATGGGCGCATCGAACTCTGCGCCGGCAATCATGCGGCCTTCGACAAACGCCTGATACAACCGCCCCACTCTGCGCGCGGCAAGATCCTCGATGAGAATCCTGCGCGCGCGCTCACTGGCGGCTACCAGCATGAGCCCCGAGGTGCCAACATCCAGGCGGTGCACGAGTCCGGCACGTGGCAGGGCGCGCAGCGACGGCCTGTGATGCAGGAGTCCGTTCATCAGCGTACCCTGCGTGTGTCCCGCGCCCGGATGCACCACCAGACCGGCGGGCTTGTGCAACACGATAACGGCATCGTCCTCGAACAGTATGTCGAGATGCATGGCCTGCGCCGCGGCTTCGCTCTCGACGCGCACCTGCTCCGGTGTCAGGTGCAGGATATCGCCCTCGCTCACCTTGTGTTTCGGGAGTACCGAATGTCCGCCAAGTGTCAGGCGACCCTGGCGAATCCACTGGCTGAGCAGACTGCGCGAATACTCGGGAAAGAGCAGCCTGGCGGCGTGGTCGAGCCGACGGGATGCCAGCAGTTTGGGTACACTTGCAACCTGACGCAGTTGATCCTTGTCTTCCTCGCTCATACCATGTTCACCAAGTTCTGTTCACCAAGTTCTCCAATGTGCCGGAGCGCGCTTCACGAGCTTCGAGCATGCCATGATTGAGTCGGTCTCGCATATCATGCCCGCTCGCTCGCTGGCGAGCCGCTGGCGCACTTGCTTCGCTGCGCTCGTATTGCCGCTGCTCGCACTCGCACTGTCCGGGTGTGCGGCACTCGGTGGCCTCTGGCCGTTTGACGGAGACGAAGAGGAAGTCCCCGAATCGAGCGAGCAGGTGCTCTATCGAAGCGCCCAGTCGAGTCTTCGTTCCGCCAATTACAGCGCCGCCATCGACAAGCTCGAAGCACTCGAAACCAGATTCCCCTTCGGCAGCTATGCCGAACAGGCGCAACTCGAACTCATTTATGCACACTTCATGGCCTATGATCAGGATGCGGCCATCAGTTCGGCAGACAGATTCATCAGGCTGCATCCACAACACGCCAATGTGGACTACGCTTTCTATCTGCGTGGCCTGTCGCAGTACGAATCCGGGCGCGGCTATCTTGACCGCATCGGCACGGCGCAGGTAGCGCGCCGCGACATGACCAGCGTGGAATCTGCATTCGCCGACTTCAACCAGCTTGTAGTGCGTTTTCCGGCCTCACGATATGCGCCCGATGCGCGCCAGCGCATGATCTACCTGCGTAATGTGCTCGCTGAATCGGAACTGGAAATCGCGGATTTCTATATGCGTCGCGGGGGCTTCGTGGCGGCCGCCAATCGCGCACGATACGTCGTGGAGAATTACCCCGGTGCTCCGGGAACGCCGGAGGCGCTGGTCATCATGATCGAGGCCAACTATCGCCTCGGGCTGACCGATGTCGCCAATGATGCGCTTCGTGTGCTCGCCACCAACTACCCGGAGCACTCCGGGTTTGACGGTGAGGGCAACTTCCTGCTTGAAGAAGTGGTGCGCAATCGCGACAGATCCTGGATCAATATATTGACCTTCGGACTGCTTGATCGACCAAACCCGCCACCGCCTATTCGCATTCGCCAGCCCGAGGGAACCTCTGAATAACAGAGTTTACCAGCGAGCGCTTACCTCCATCTGCACTCCGTGTTCGGGGTCTTGCTCCGGCGTACCGATGCTGTTGCCAGTCCCCACATCGAGCAGCTCGCGGCGCGTGACCTTGAATGTCAGCGAGAGATTCAGCGCGTCTTCACTGAGCTCCGGCATCAGTTGCCAGCCGAGATGAAAATCAACCGAGGTATCGGAAGCAGCCAGGCCGAAGCTCGGGCTCAGCGTGAACTTGTCGCCGTAGGCCGCCAGCCCGTACGCCGTCTCCAGCGTCCAGCGAGTGCCAGCACTCGTACCTGCTGAGCCGCCGCCCATGCCCATGCCTGTGTCGCCAATACCGGGAAGCTCCGAGGCGAACAGCGCCTGTACCCCGCCACTCGACGGCCCGCCGATGTCCTGACGCAGGTTCAGCGTGAAGCCACGCGTACTCGCCGCGCTCGGATCAAAGTTCAGCGCCGCCGAGAACCCGTGTGCTTCCTGCCCATCGTCTTCATGCGTCAGCAAGGTACGACCGGACACATCAAAGGTCAGCCCAAGTGCAGGCAGCGTCCACACCAGCCCGCCACCGACTTCCACTCCGAAGCCTTGCTCGGCATCGCCGTCGTCATGACGCACTCCCGCTTCCAGCTTCGGTGTCACCGCGCCGACATTCCCCAGCGTCACCGCCCAACTCCCCTCGAGACCCAGCCGCAGCCGCGAACTATCTGCCTCGGACGAGGCCAGGCTCGAATGCCTCTCACCCGCTTCCACTCGACCCGACCCAGTGCGCGACCAGAGCACATCCGATACCAGCGTCACGGCCGGACCATGTCCCGCCGCCCCGAACAACCCGCCGCGCAGCCCAGCCGACACCATGCTCCAGTCAAGATCAGCCTCGATGCTGCCCTCACCCTCCGGTGTGAGCGTCAATACACCCGCGCCACGCCCGACAGCTCCCCACACATCCAGCCGCTCCGAGAACCGGTAGGAACCATAGGGTATCGCTGCGTTCAGGGAGACCTCGACCTCCCCACTCGCCACACCCTGATACCCGCCAGTGCCGCGACTGCTCGTCAGCATGACACCGGTCAGCCACGCATCTCTGGCGTAGTCCGCTCCCAGAGTAACGGTTTCTGTCTGACCATCGAGATGCACCACACCGTCGAGTCCGCGGAAGTCCGCGCGGGCACCCCGACCCCAGAAGGCAAGGCTGCCACCGGCTGCATCCATCGCGCCCGTGTGCGTGAAGTTGCTCGTGGTCAATCCGGCAAGCGTCATCCCGGCCAGGGTACCCCGCGTCCCCGCTTCCCGCGGGGCCGTCAACCGCTGCTCGACACCCTCGAGCGCCTGTTCCGTCACCGCTCGCCCGAAGCGCGCCAGCCACGCCACCGGCAGCGCATCCCAGTTATTGATCCTGCCGACCGCTCTGCCATCCTCTATCAACACCCCGCGCGGACTCGACAGGCGTACCTGCATCGTCTCATCCGGGTCGTTGTGGCTGTCTTCCATCGTCCGCACACGAATCCTGCGCTCCGTCACGCCCGGCCTGAACACCACCGCACCAGCCGCTGACTTATAGTCCCGATTCGCCGTCGCCGTCCCCGGCCGTGTCGCCCAGTACACCTTCACCCGATGCCGTACTGCCTTGGAGAGCACCACACGGAACTCCAGATCATCCCCCTCCATGGCTGACGCATCTTCAATACTCACCCTCGGCAAGCCCCGCTCGTCAACAGCCGGAGGTGTGGGCGTGGGCGGAGGCGGAGGCGGAGGTGGCGGCGCGACCTCGTCTTCCACAGGCGTTCCCGTGGCCGTCACCACTGTGCCACCCTGTACGCCGTCATTGGTCGCGGTGCGCGTCTCGATACGTACCACATACTCCTGACCATTGATCAGATCGGGAATCGTGAAGGATGTGCCCGTCACCCTGTTCACCGGCGTGAGCGCGTTGCCCGGCCCTTTCTTGCGCCAGCGTACGCTGTAGCCGTTCGGAGCCACACTCGCCGCCGTCCAACTCACCTCGAGCGACCCGTCACCCGCACTCACCTGCAGGTTGCTCACCTGCGTCGGTGTGACGACCGGCGCCTCTTCCACGGGTGTGCCCGTGGTCGTCACCACTGTGCCTCCCTGTACACCGTCATCCGCTGCGTTACGCGTCTCCACACGCACCACATACTCCTGACCGTTGATCAGATCGGGAATCGTGAACGAGGTACCGTCCACTTCGTTCACCGGCGTGAGCGCGTTGCCCGGCCCTCGCTCCCGCCAGCGGACGCTGTAGCCGTTCGGAGCCACACTCGCCGCCGTCCAGCTCACCTCGAGCGACCCATCTCCTGCGCTCACCTGCAGGTTGCTCACCTGCGTCGGTGTCATGATCGGTGCCATGTCCACCACCGTCACCTGAAAGATCAGCACCGCCGTGTCGCTGTTGGCGGTGTTCGAGTCACTGTCCGAAGCCCGCCAGGTGTAGGTGGCCTCGGCCGCTGCTGCCGTCGGCGTACCAGCTACTCTGCGCATTGCGGCATTCAGCGTCACCTCGTTCGGCAGCGCCGGTGTCAACTCGTAACTGATAGTCCCGTTACCTCCCGTCGCCGCCGGTAGCGTCACATCAACTTCCGTACCCACCGTCCATGTCTGCGCCGCAATAGTCTCGCTACCAAAGCTCGGTACCACATCCGCCTCGACCGGCGTACCCTTCACAACCTCCGACCACGCACTGTCCTCATAGGTCGTCGAGCTTGATGCCGCCTTCGCCCGCACACGCACATCGTATTCCGTGCCATTGGTCAGGCTGTCTATCTCCGCCGGCGATGTGTCGTCGTCATTGCCCAGCCAGGTATCCGAAGCGCTTTCCTTGTACTCAACCTCGTAACTCGCCGCGTTCGTCACGTCCGCCCAACTCGCGGTCAGCTTGCCATCCTGCGCCGAAACCGTCACCACCGGTGTGCCCAGTTGCGTACGCGACACCGTCACCACGAAGGTGTCCGTCGGACTTGCCGTACCATCACTCACCGTTACCGTGATAGTCGCCGTGCCCGCAGCCACCGGTACCACCGTCACTTGGCTATTGGCATCGAGGGCGGTCAGCGAGGTCGGACTCACCGTCGCCACCGCCGTATCACCGGACGATGCTCTGTATTGCAGCGTGTCTTCCGGGTTCGTGTCCGTGGCATCTACATCCACCAACAGGTTCGTCCCAAAGGTGGCTGTCTTGTCGGTGATGTCCGTGATGCTCGGTGCAGCGTTCGCCGCCGTCGCCTGACTCAGCGTCGCGGCTGTACTGGCCTCGTAGTTGGCCGTGTTGCCCGTGGCCACCACCGATACCGTGTAGGTCGTTCCCGCAGTCAAGCCGGTGAACACTGCCTCCGGGCCGCTGCTCGGTACGCTCACCGTGCCGGTCACCGCAGTCCCACCGCTCGGCGTGGCCGTCGCTGTGTAGCCCGTCGCATTCGTCACTGCCGTCCAGCTCACCGTGAAGCCGGTCTTGCTCTGCGTGTTCGCTTTCAGCGCCAGATTGCTCGGTGTCCCCAATGTGGCCTTGTTCACCGTCAACATGAAGGTCAGGGCGCTGCTGTCGCTGTTCGCGGTGTTCGCGTCGCCGTCGGATGCCCGCCAGGTGTAGGTGGCCTCGGCCGCCGCCGTCGGCGTACCGCTCACCTCGCGCGTTCCAGTATCCACGCTCAGCCCCGTTGGCAGGTCGGGGGTCAGCGCGTAGCCGATGGTGCCGTTACCACCTGTCGCCTCCGGCAGAGTGAAGGCGGTTATCTCGGCATCCACCGTGAAGGTCTTGTCCGCGATGGTCGTGCCACTCGCGAAGGCGGGGGCGGTGTCCGCCGCCGACACCACAATGTCGAAGGTGTCGCTCACCGAAGCCGCGCCATCGCTCGCCGTCACCTTCACCGACAGCGTTCCGGTGTCCGTGGATGTCGGCGTACCCGAGAAGACACCCGTGCCCGCGGTGAAGCTCAGCCAGGTCGGGAGCGCGCTGTCCGTGGTGCCGTCCGTCTGCTGGGCTGTGTAGGTGAGGCTGTCGCCACTGTCCGCATCGCTGAAGGTGCCCGCCGGGAGGGTGAAGCTGAACGCTGTACCTGTCGTCGCCATCTGGTCGGGAATCGCGTTGGCCACTGTCGGTGCCGAGTTGGCCGCCGTCGCCTGACTCAGTGTCGCGGCTGTACTGGCCTCGTAATTGGCCGTGTTGCCCGTAGCCACCACCGACACCGTGTAGGTCGTTCCCGCCGTCAAGCCGGTAAATGCCGCCTCCGGGCCGCTGCTCGGCACACTCACCGTGCCGGTCACCGCAGTCCCACCGCTCGGCGTGGCCGTCGCCGTGTAGCCCGTCGCGTTCGTCACTGCCGTCCAGCTCACCGTGAAGCCGGTCTTGCTCTGCGTGTTCGCCTTCAGCGCCAGATTGCTCGGTGTCGCCAGCGTGGCCTTGTTCACCGTCAACATGAAGGTCAGGGCGCTGCTGTCGCTGTTCGCGGTGTTCGCGTCGCCGTCGGATGCCCGCCAAGTGTAGGTGGTCGCAGTCGCTGCCGCAGTCGGTGTACCGCTCACCTCGCGCGTGGAGGTATCCAAGCTCAGCCCCGTCGGCAGGTCGGGGGTCAGCACGTAACTGATGGTGCCGTTGCCGCCTGTCGCCTCCGGCAGAGTGAAGGCGGTTATTTCGGTATCCACCGTGAAGGTCTTGTCCGCGATAGTCGCGCTGTCCGCGAAGGCGGGGGCGGTGTCCGCCGCCGACACCACAATATCGAAGGTATCGCTCACCGAATCCGTGCCGTCGCTCACCGTTACCGTGATAGTGGCCGTGCCCGCGGCCACCGGTGTCACCGTTATCTGGCTATTGGCATCGAGGGCGGTCAGCGCGGTCGGACTCACCGTCGCCACCGCCGCATCACCGGACGATGCCTGATATTGCAGCGTATCTTCCGCGTTCGTGTCCGTGGCATCTACATCCACCAACAGGTTCGTCCCGAAGGTCGTACTCTTGTCGGTGATGTCCGTGATGCTCGGTGCCGAGTTGGCCGCCGTCGCCTGACTCAATGTCGCGGCTGTACTGGCCTCGTAGTTGGCCGTGTTGCCCGTGGCCACTACCGACACCGTGTAGGTCGTTCCCGCCGTCAGGCCGGTGAACACTGCCTCCGGGCCTGTGCTCGGCACACTCACCGTGCCGGTCACCGCAGTCCCACCGCTCGGCGTGGCCGTCGCCGTGTAGCCGGTCACATTCGTCACCGCATCCCAAGTCACCGTGAAGCCGGTCTTGCTCTGCGTGTTCGCTTTCAGCCCCAGGTTGCTCGGTGTCGCCAATGTTCCCTTGCCTACCGTCACGCTAAAAGTGAGCTCCGCCGTATCCGCATCCGCCGTGTTGCTGTCACTGTCCGAAGCCCGCCAAGTGTAGGTGGCCTCGGCCGCTGCTGCCGTCGGCGTACCACTTACCTTGCGCGTTGTCGCATCCAGGCTCACCCCGCCCGGCAGCGCCGGTGTCAACGCGTAGCTGACGGTGCCATTACCACCTGTCGCCGCCGGTAGCGTCACATCAACCTCCGTACCCACCGTCCATGTCTGCGCCGCAATAGTCTCGCTGCCGAAGCTCGGTGCCACATCCGCCGCAACCGGCGTACCCTTCGCAACATCCGACCATGCACTGTCCTCATAGTTCGTCGAACTCGATGCCGCCTTCGCCCGCACTCGCACATCGTATTCCGTGCCATTGGTCAGACTGTCAATCTCCGCCGGCGATGTGTCGTCGTCATTGCCCAGCCAAGTGTCCGATGTGCTCTGCTTGTACTCAACCTCGTAACTCGCCGCGTTCGCTATTCCTCCCCAGCTGGCCGTCAACTTCCCATCCTGCGCCGAAACCGTCACCATCGGTGTCGCCAGCGTGGCCTTGTTCACCGTCAACATGAAGGTCAGGGCGCTGCTGTCGCTGTTCGCGGTGTTCACGTCGCCGTCGGATGCCCGCCAGGTATAGGTGGCCTCGGCCGCTGCCGCCGTCGGTGTACCGCTCACCTCGCGCGTGGATGTATCCACGCTCAACCCCGCCGGCAGGCCGGGGGTCAGTGCGTAGCTGATGGTGCCGTTGCCGCCTGTCGCCTCCGGCAGGGTGAAGGCGGTGATTTCGGCATCCACCGTGAAGGTCTTGTCCGCGATGGTCGTGCCACCCGCGAAGGCGGGGGCGGTGTCCGCCGCCGACACCACAATATCGAAGGTGTCGCTCACCGAATCCGTGCCGTCGCTCGCCGTCACCTTCACCGACAGCGTTCCGGTGTCCGTGGATGTCGGCGTACCCGAGAAGACACCCGTGCCCGCGGTGAAGGTCAGCCAGGTTGGCAGCGCGCTGTCTGTCGTCCCGTCCGTTTGCTGGGCCGTGTAGGTGAGACTATCACCACTGTCCGCATCACTGAAGGTGCCCGCCGGCAGGGTGAAGCTGAACGCCGTACCTGTCGTCGCCGTCTGATCGGGAATCGCGGTGGCCACTGTCGGTGCCGAGTTCGCCGCCGTCGCCTGACTCAGCGTCGCGGCTGTACTGGCCTCGTAATTGGCCGTGTTGCCCGTGGCCACCACGCTCACCGTGTAGGTCGTTCCCGCCGTCAAACCGGTGAACGCCGCCTCCGGGCCGCTACTCGGTGTGCTCACCGTGCCGGTCACCGCAGTCCCGCCGCTCGGGGTGGCCGTCGCCGTGTAGCCCGTCGCATTCGACACCGCATCCCAGGTCACCGTGAAGCCAGTCTTGCTCTGCGTGTTCGCTTTCAGCCCCAGGTTGCTCGGTGTCGCCAGCGTGGCCTTGTTCACCGTCAACATGAAGGTCAGGGCGCTGCTGTCGCTGTTGGCGGTGTTCGTGTCGCCGTCGGATGCCCGCCAAGTGTAGGTCGCCACAGTCGCTGCCGCAGTCGGTGTACCGCTCACCTCGCGCGTGGACTCATTCAGGCTCAGCCCCGTTGGCAGGTCGGGGGTCAGCGCGTAACTGATAGTCCCGTTACCGCCGGTCGCCTCCGGCAGGGTGAAGGCGGTGATTTCGATATCCACCGTGAAGGTCTTGTCCGCGATGGTCGCGCTACTCGCGAAGGCGGGGGCGGTGTCCGCCACCGACACCACAATATCGAACGTATCGCTGACCGACCCGCCCATGCCGTCGCTCGCCGTCACTTTCACCATCAGCGTACCGATGTCGCCGGATTGCGGTGTGCCCGCGAGCTTGCGCTCGCTGGCGGTGAAGGTCAGCCAGGTCGGCAGCGCGCTATCCGTGGTGCCGTCCGTCTGCTGGGCCGTGTAGGTGAGGCTGTCGCTGTCCGCATCACTGAAGGTGCCAGCCGGGAAGCTGTACTCGAACGCCGTATCTACCATCGCCGTCTGGTCGGGAATCGCGGTGCCTACGGTTGGAACCTGATTGGCCGCTGTGGTCACATCGAACTCATCCGATGCCTCGCTCATTGAATAGTTGGCATCGCCGGTGGCCGTCACCGTCACTGTATAGGTGGTGTTCGCCGTCAATCCGGTGAACTCCGCCTCCGGCGTGGTGCCACTCGTACTCACCGTGCCGGTGAAGGAGTTGCTCCCCTGCACAGCCGTCGCCGTGTAACCCGCGGCATTGGGCACTGCATCCCAAGTCACCGTGAAACCGGTGCGTGTGCTGCTGTTGGCCTTCACCGCCAGATTCGTCGGCTTCGCCAGTGTCGCCTTGCCCACCGCCGGGAAGGTGATGTCCGCCGTCGCTGTCTGCGTGTCCATGCCGGTGCCCGCAGTCGCCGTCACTGTCACCGTCGTCGTAGTGGTGCTCGCCGCTGTCGGCGTACCTGAGATGGCACCCGAGCCCGTACTGATATTCAGCCCGGCAGGCAGCGTACCTGTGGTCACAGAGTAGGTGACCGTCGCGCTGCCGAAGCCGGTCGCCGTCGCCGTCAGCGCCGTGATAGGCGTATCCACCGTCAAGGTCGGCGGCGGTGCCGAATAGCCGAGCGTCACCTGCGAGACGGTCACATCGAAGGTCTCTGTCCCCACCTCCGTGCCGTCGCTCACCGTCACCGTGATGGTCGCCGTGCCTGCGGCTACCGGTGTCACAGTCACCTGACTATTGGCATCGTGGGCGGTCAGTGCCGTGGGGGTCACCGTCGCCACCGCCGGAGCGCTGGAGGCGGCCTGATACTGGAGGCTGTCGCCCGCCGTGCCCGGCGTGGCATCCACATCCACCTCGAAGGGTTGGCCCGCCCGTGCGCTCTGGTTGGCAATGGCGGTCACCGTCGGCGCTGCTCCGGCCGTGGGGGTGGCATTGGTGGTCAGGCTCGTGCCCGAGGCGATGCCATCATTGGCCAGGTTGCGGGTGTCCAGCCGCACGTGATAGCTGGTGTCGTTGTCCAGGCCGGTAATCGTGTACGAGGTGGCGGTGACGGTGTTCACCGCACTCAAGGCGGTGTCGCTCTCCGATGCCTTGCGCCAGCGTACGCTGTAGCCGTTCGGTGCACCGAAGGCCGGGTCCCAGGAGACGGCCAGGTTGCCGGAACCGGCCGGGCGCGCTTGCAGGTTCGATGCCGATGTGGCCATCACCGCATCATCGTTGGTGATGGTGACCTCGACACGGAAGCCACGGTCGTCGGCGGAGTTGGTGATGACCCCGGCTCTATTGTGAGTGAATAGGAGGAACAGGGTCTCGTCGGGCTCGTAATTCTCGTCCCCGACGACCGACAGGGTGACCGTGCCTGTGGTCTGTCCTGGCGCGATAAGGACGACGCCATTCGATAAGCGCAAGGACAGCTTCCTGTAGTCCTCATTGCCGGTAGCGCTGCCATCGATACTCCTCACCACGAAGTTTGTGTCCAAATAGTCCGTCCCCTCCAGCGTCACCGTGAAGGTGATGTCGGTGTTGCCGCTGTCGCCCTCGGCCACGCTCAGAAACCCCTCTGGGGTCGTGGGGGTCGCGCCCGGCGCTCCGGTGCTCGTCAGGCCCGGCACGGAGGCGGTGATGGTCGCCTTCGGCAAGGGGTCGTCGTCATCAATGAGGATAGTGGCCTCCGACCCGCTACTGGCGATGGTCGCGCCTCCCGTCGCACTGCTCAGGCCGACCTTGAAGAGCTCGTCCCGCTCGCGGTTCACATCGTCGCTGATGGACACGGTGATGGTCTTGCGGGTCTCGCCCGCCGCGAAGGTCAGGGTACCCGAGGCCGCGGTGTAGTCGGTGCCCGCGGTGGCGGGGTCAATGCTGCTCGACGAGACGGCGGTGTCGGTGGAGGAGAAGTCCGCAGTGGCATAGGCCACGGTCACCACCTCGGTGCTGGACTCGGACAGGGTGACCTCGAGGGTCACCGCACCGGAGGTGGCATCCTCGTCTATCTCACCACGCTGTGCATCGCTTGATGAGACTGTCACCCCGTTACCCGCGACAGGGGCGATGCTGAGGGTGGGTTGCGAGACGGTCACATTGAAGGTCTCTGTCCCCACCTCCGTGCCGTCGCTCACCGTCACCGTGATGGTCGCGGTGCCTGCGGCTACCGGTGTCACAGTCACCTGACTATTGGCGCTGTGGGCGGTCAGCGCCGTGGGGGTCACCGTCGCTACCGCCGGGGCGCTGGAGGCGGCCTGATACTGGAGGCTGTCGCCTGCCGTGCCCGGCGTGGCATCCACATCCACCTCGAAGGGCTCGCCCACCCGTGCGCTCTGGTTGGCAATCGCGCTCACCGTCGGTGCTGCCCCGGCCGTGGGGGTGGCAGCGGTGGTCAGGCTCGTGCCCGATGCGATGCCATCGTTGGCCAGGTTGCGGGTGTCCAGCCGCACGTGATAGCTGGTGTCGTTGTCCAGGCCGGTAATCGTGTAGGAGGTGGCGGTGACGGTGTTCACAGCACTCAAGGCGGTGTCGCTCTCCGATGCCTTGCGCCAGCGTACGCTGTAGCCGTTCGGTGCACCGAAGGCCGGGTCCCAGGAGACGGCCAGGTTGCCGGAACCGGCCGGGCGCGCTTGCAGGTTCGATGCCGATGTGGCCATCACCGCATCATCGTTGGTGATGGTGACCTCGACACGGAAGCCACGGTCGTCGGCGGAGTTGGTGATGACCCCGGCTCTATTGTGAGTGAATAGGAGGAACAGGGTCTCGTCGGGCTCGTAATTCTCGTCCCCGACGACCGACAGGGTGACCGTGCCTGTGGTCTGTCCTGGCGCGATAAGGACGACGCCATTCGATAAGCGCAAGGACAGCTTCCTGTAGTCCTCATTGCCGGTAGCGCTGCCATCGATACTCTTCACCACGAAGTTTGTGTCCAAATAGTCCGTCCCCTCCAGCGTCACCGTGAAGGTGATGTCGGTGTTGCCGCTGTCGCCCTCGTCCACGCTCAGAAACCCCTCTGGGGCTGTGGAGGTTGCGCCCGGTGCTCCGGTGCTCGTCAGGCCCGGCACGGAGGCGGTGATGGTCGCCTTTGGCAAGGGGTCGTCGTCATCAATGAGGATAGTGGCCTCCGACCCGGTAGTGGCGATGGTCGCGCCCCCCGTCGCACTGCTCAGGCCGACCTTGAAGAGCTCGTCCCGCTCGCGGTTCACATCGTCGCTGATGGACACGGTGATGGTCTTGCGGGTCTCGCCCGCCGCGAAGGTCAGGGTGCCCGAGGCCGCAGTGTAGTCGGTGCCCGCGGTGGCGGGGTCGATACTGCTCGACGAGACGGCAGTGTCGGTGGAGGAGAAGTCCGCCGTGGCATAGGCCACGGTCACCGCCTCGGTGCTGGACTCGGACAGGGTGACCTCGAGGGTCACCGCACCGGAGGTGGCATCCTCGTCTATCTCACCACGCTGTGCATCGCTCGATGAGACTGTCACCCCGCTCCCTGCGACAGGAGCGATGCTGAGGGAGGGTTGCGCGTGTGCAGCGACGCTCAGAGTGAGGCAAGCGAAGAGGGTGATAAGGGAGGTGCGTACGAGGGGGGGGGGGGGGGGGGGGGGGGGTAGAGTGGTGACAGGATTCGCGACAGATCTGGCGCGAAGCTGTCTTCACCGGGCTTGTGTTCACGAGGCCTGCGTTCATCAGGACATTCTTGGCGAGGGTCTTGCTCGGGATTTTCATGAAGGTCGGCATGAATATCGGCATGGATTCCAGCATGGAGATGAGCGTACGCGACATTGGAGTGTCTCAATCCGGCAAATGAGTGCCGACATTGTATAACCTCGGGAAACCCTGAGGTGCACCGCTCCCGAAGTTACCGAGGGCTTGCCCTCTCTCTGATATGCAATGCTGAACGATTCGGCTGTCAACTGCGCAAAGGTGTCAGCATCGCGGAGAGTTCACTGGCAGGCAGCGCATTGATGCCGGGTGCCAGTCGATATTGCTCCGTGCCAGCGTGCACCACATCAAGACGATCCAGATGCAGGGTTGCACATGCAGAGCGCATTGATGGAGTAAGCCGGGGAGCCTCGGAGCGCTTGATTTCAAAGCCGTATCTGCGGTTGCCAGCAGTAACGAAAAGGTCGAGTGTCGCACCGCTGTGGGTGGACCAGTGGAAACACTGATCAGGGAGTACCGTGAGCAATTGCATGATTTGGGAGATCACGAAACCTTCCCAGGATGCGCCAACCTTCGGGTGTGAGACCAGATCCTCGCGGGATGTGAGGTTGAGCAGAGCATGCAGGATGCCGGAATCCGTCACATACACCTTGGGCGCACGAACTTGTCGCTTGGCGATGTTTTCAAACCAGGGCGGCAATTGGCGAACGACAAACAGGGAAGTCAACAAGTCCAGATAGCGCCTGATGGTGGTATGGGACACGCCGAAGGCGCGCCCGAATTCTGCCCCGTTCCAAACCCCGCCGTGCCAGTGCGCCAGCATTGTCCAGAAGCGTCGCAGCGTTGCCGGTGCAACAGCACCGCCAAAATCGGCGATATCGCGAGACAGGAACGTGTCAATGAAGGCGTTTCGCCAACGGCAGCTGGCAGGTTCCGAAGCCGCGAGGAAGGAGCGCGGAAACCCGCCGCGCAGCCACAATCGCTCGACCCCCTCGACCTCGTCGAGCGCAAAACCATCAAGTTCGTGGAAGGCTACCCGACCAGCCAGCGATTCGGATGTTTGTCGCAGCAGGTGTGGTGATGCGCTGCCCAGTACCAGAAAACGTGCCGGCGTTTCGGGACGGTCAGCCAGTGTGCGCAGCAACGGAAACACCTCCGGTAGCCGTTGAATTTCGTCCAGAATCACGAGGCCCTCAAGCGGACGCAACTCGAGACCCGGATCGGCAAACCGAGCCAAGTGCACAGGGTTTTCCAGATCAAACCAGGTTACCGGCTGCGTGTGCGTCGCTGCGAGTTGTCGGGCGAGCGTGGTCTTTCCCACCTGCCGGGCACCGAGCAGCGCTACAACAGGAAATTCCCGGAGAAGCAACTGAACGCTGCGTAAGTGATGTGTGCGCTCGACTTCCATGAAGGAGATGGGAACCGTTCCGTCGTCAGCGTCCTGTCTCAGGGGCGCTGCTTGCCATACATGCGGTCATATTACCTTGAAATATGAACAGCACGTGTTCATATTTCAAGGTAAAGAGGGTATCTCATCCACAGGCACTGCTGATCCATGCAACACAGATAGAGTTGCCCTATGATGGCGCGACGCATCTACAAATGTGTCGGACTGACTTGGGATGAGCAGCCATTCAGGCTGCCCGAGAAGAAAAGGAGAGGCCGAAAACGGGCGTGATACGCGCCCTCGAATGCGTGTTTTACAAACCCCTGTTTCACAAACCCGAATGTAGTGCCCCCCGGCCATATGGTGGTCAATGAATTCAATTACTTGTAAAAAATTAACTCCGAAATCAAGAGCAACTGAACGCTGCACAAGTGATGTGTGCGCTCGACTTCCATGAAGGAGATGGGAACCGTTCCGTCGTCAGCGTCCTGTCTCAGGGGCGCTGCTTGCCATACATGCCCTCCTTACATTGAAATATGAACAGTACGTGTTCATATTTCAATGTAAGGAGGGCATCTCATCCACAGGCACTGCTGATCCACGCATCACAAATAGAGCTGCCCTATAGTTGCCCAGCGCGATGTCTCCCGTACCATGAACGAACCTCCGCACAGCACGACCGACCGGGAACACGCCATGCCCAAGCAGATTACCGCCGCCGATCTTCCACATATCCTGCGCCCGGGGATGCGCGTTGCCGTGCCCGGCGGCATGGGCGAGCCGGGCGGGCTTATCGACTTGCTCCGCGAGGCCCCTGATGCCGCCGCAGGCGTACACTTCTACCAGTTCCCACTGCCCGTCCTGAACAGCTTCGACTATTCGTCGCTGCACCGGAATGCGCGCATGTGTGTCCCCTTCATGGCTCCGCACCTGCGAGCTGCACACGCCGAGGGGCGTGTGCGCTTCATGCCCATGAGCATGCGCGCCTGCCATGACTTCTTCGCATCAGCGCCGACCTTCGATCTGCTGCTCCTGCAAGTAACGCCTGCCGATGACAAGGGCATTGCGCGACACGGTTTCAATATCGACTTCATCGAGCCCATGATCGCCAATTCGCGTTGCATCCTGGCCGAAGTGAACGCAGCGCTGATACCTCCCGCAAGCGCCCCCGGCATTGCGCTGGAGCAGCTTGACTGGCTAGTGGAGACCGCGCATCCGCTGGCCCACATGCCGGTCGCGCGCATTGATGACACAGCGCTTGAAATCGGCCGCCTGGTCGCCGATCTGATTCCGGACGGTGCCTGCATACAAACCGGCATAGGCGCGATTCCGGCGGCGGTGCTCACCTGTCTGGCAGAGCGTGAAGATCTGGGCCTGCACTCCGGCCTCATCGACGATGCCACCATGACCCTGATACGCCGCGGCAACATCAACGGGTCACGCAAGGCGATCGATCGAGGCGCACATATCGCCTGCATGGCAATTGGCAGCATGGAACTCTGCGAATGGCTGGCGCACACCCCGGAGGTGGTATTACGCGGTGCCGATTACACCCACGATGTGCGCGTCATTGCCCAGCTCGACAACTTCTGTTCGGTGAACTCCGCCATCGAGATTGATCTCGATGGTCAGGTGAACGCCGAATCGGTGACCGGGAGGCAGGTGTCAGGCACCGGCGGCTCGGTGGATTTCATGCGCGGTGCCGCGCTCTCGCGCGGGGGTCGGTCCATCCTGGCCCTGGCCAGCACCGCGCGTGGCGGCAGCCTGTCACGCATCGTGCCCTGCCTGTCTGCGGGTACGCCGGTCACGGCGCTGCGCACCGATGTGGACACAGTGGTCACCGAATACGGCGTGGCCGAACTCGGAAACCAGCCACTCGAGGTGCGCCGAGAGCGATTGATCGCCATCGCCGCGCCCGAGTTTCGTCAGTCTCTTGCGCGTGACGAGCGCGATTGAGCGGGCGACCTGCTCACTACCAGGCTCCCTGTGCAGTCACGCGCAAAGGCGTGTGCGGCGCGACCGTTACGGCTGCCGCGAGCATGCGCCCAGCGCAAGGCTTGTGTACGCAGATCCTCATTCCATTCAAGGGCGAGATCATGGCGCTTCGCGAGCACCTGCAGCCAATGCCGGACGATGACCAGATAGTCGTCCTGGGGAAAGGGATAGAAAGACAACCAGACACCGAATCTGTCGGACAGGGAAAGCGCTTCCTCGACCGCCTCGCCGGGGTGCACCTCGCCACCGGCGGTGTGCGTGGCAGCGAGATTGTCGCTCATGGATTCCGGCATCAGATGGCGACGGTTGGATGTGGCGTAGATCAGCATATTCTCGGCGGCAGTGAATACCGACCCCTCCAGAGCGCTCTTCAGCTGCCGG
This sequence comes from Pseudomonadales bacterium, assembly GCA_965199815.1. Taxonomy (GTDB): domain Bacteria; phylum Pseudomonadota; class Gammaproteobacteria; order Pseudomonadales; family Azotimanducaceae; genus Azotimanducus. Next base: position 419,356 of record CBDATE010000033.1, on the reverse strand, counting down.
TAGGCATCATCGCCAAGGTTGAATGACAGGTCGTCACACATGATGAGGAACCTGTACGGCAGGCGACGCAGCCGGTTGGTGAGTTCGGCAAGTGTGCCGAGCGCAGCCTTCTCCACCTGCACCAAACGCAAGCCATCCTCGGCAAACTCGTTCAGCAGCGCGTGCACCAGCGATGACTTTCCAGCACCGCGCGCACCGGTCAGCAAAGCGTTGTTGGCCGGTGCACCCATCAGAAACTGGCGCGTATTGCGCACCAGAATATCTTTTTGCCGGTCGATGCATTGCAGATCATCAAGGCCAATCCGGGTCGTGATCTCGAAGGATCCGAGATAGCCCCCGGCCACCGACTTCGACCAGAGCGCGGCCCGCTCCCGCTGCCAGTCCACGCTGTCAGCAGGTAACAGCGCAAGTGCGCGCTCGGCGAGCCGATTGAGCAGGTGACGACCGCTCGTGTGAGTTTCGCGTGGCGCGCTCACACGCGGCTCCGCTGCACTGTTTCAGTACCCGCGCGCATCGGCCTCCTCGGGTGGATTGCTCGGCTTCGGGATGCCCAGAAGAATCAGGTTGCCAATAATTATTGACCCGGCCATGGTGAGAATCATGGGTTCAAGCGTACCGTCGTGAAAAAAGCTGGATACCGCTCCGAGCAGGCCACCCATCAGAAACATGGTGATGCCCATGAGCGAGGATGCGCTGCCGACCAGGCGTTTGAACTGTGTGAGATAGAGCCCGGAGACCGCAGGCCCTATCAGCCCGTTGAGCCCGATGGAGATGGCCAGCAGGGGTGTGCAGGCGAGCACCGGAATCTCATCGACCGTCAGCACGAGGATGGCGAGCGCGGCGAAGAAGACGAGCTGCAGTCCACGACCGAAGCGAAACAGCGTGAAGGGCGCGACCCGGCGAACAAGCCTCGAACTCAGGAGCGTGAGGGTGAGCATCGCCAGCACGTTGGCACCGAAGTAGAACGGGAACCAGAACTCGCCGACGGCAAAGTATTCGAGATATATGAAGGGGGCATTGGTGATGAACACCAACATCAGCGAAGTCAGGCACCCGTTGCCGAGTATGTACATGAGCGGGACGAGCCTGCCGTCCACGCGCCGCTCGAGCACAGCAATGTATTGCGGCAGCAGGCGGGTCCAGGTGATACGCCCTTGCCTGTCGGGTGCCGTTTCCGGCAGACGCGAGAAAGCGAGCATGGCCATCAGGCCATAGACCCAGAGGAAGACGAAGATGAATTCCCAACCGAGTGGCAATATCAGCGTACCCACCATGGGAGCGATCAGGGGGGCGACCAGCATCACCATCATGACGATGGGGAACTTGCGCACCGCTTCCCGTACCGGATAGGCATCGCGCACCATGGGCAGGCACACAACACCGCACAGGCCACCCCCGAGCGCCTGCAATACACGCAGCACTTGTATCTGCTCGATGCTGGTGGCCAGGATGATGAGCGTGGTGGCGACGAGATACATGCACAGGCCGGTGAGGCCGACCGGTTTGCGGCCAAGCTGATCGGAAACAGGCCCGCCAATGAGCTGACCGAGCGCGAAGCCGATCAGATAGAGGCTGATGGTGTAGTGCACATCGACGATGCTGACCCCGAACTCCAGCGCCATGGTCGGCATGGCTGGCAGGTAGGTATCCACAGAGAAGGGCGTGATGGCCACCATGGCCGCCACGAGCAGGAGAAAGCCGCGTGGCAGGTCGTGGGGGCGTGTCCGGATCATCATGAATCTGGTGGGCTGCGGCATCACACGAGCCTTGACCACGCCCGACGACCTTGACGAGAAGGTTTCCGTCAATACGCCTTGGCCTGGCCCTGACCTGGCCTTGATGACCTACCCGGCCGCGATCTTCGGCAAAAAGCAGACCTCGGCTCCCTCGGGCAATGTCTCGAAGAGCGGCTCGGGCACTATATCGCCATTGATGACAACAGTCGCCTTCTTCTCGACCAGTGCCGCGAACCCCGGCCAGCGGGCTTCACACGCCGCGATCAATTCACGGTAGCTGTCAGCATGCATATGCATCTCGCGCGCCTGTCCCGTATGCGTCTGAAGAAAATCCGGCAGAAAGATGCGCATCACGCATGTCTCGCGTTATTGATTCGGCATTGTGCACAGCACTTCGTGGCGCACAGCACTTCGTGCAACACGGGGTCACAGGCTGTCGGGTGACGCGGCATCAGGTGACGCAGCGTCAAGCGCCGCCAATATCCGCGGCGGCGACAGGGGCAAGTCACGAATACGTACGCCAGTCGCATCTGCCACCGCGTTGGCAGTCGCCGCCAGGGGGGCCACGATGGGTGTTTCCCCCACGCCGCGTACCCCGTAGGGATGGGCAGGGTTGGGCACCTCGATGATCTGGGTATCGATCATCGGCAAATCCGAGGCCACCGGGATACGGTAGTCGAGAAAACCGGCATTTTGCTGCACACCTTCGGCATTGAACACATATTCCTCGTTAAGCGCCCAGCCGATGCCCTGAACGGCACCGCCCTGCAACTGACCTTCCACGTAACTCGGATGAATGGCGCGTCCGGCATCCTGAATGGCTGTGAAACGCAGTACATCCACCTTTCCGGTGCGCCGGTCAACCTGCACATCGCACAAGTTGACGGAGAATCCCGGCCCAGCACCCTGTGCATTGAGCGATGCCTTGCCGAGAATCGGCCCGGAACGAGCTGTCTTGGCGACGATTTCCGCAAAGCTCATGGGCGACTGGTCCATGTTCATCCCCGCCTTGGGCACAACATGCCCGTCGTTCCAATCGACCATGTCCTCATCCACCTGCCAGAGCTTGGCGACCCGTGCCTTGACTTGCGAAATCACATCACGAGCCGCTTCAATCACGGCCATGCCGGTGGCGAAAGTCGTTCGGCTGCCACCCGTCACCATGGTGTAACCGGTGTTGTCCGTATCCCCGATCTGTACGCGAACATTCTCGTAGGGGATGCCGAGTTCTTCCGCCGCCATGATGGCCATGGATGCGCGAGAGCCGCCAATATCAGGGTTGCCCTCGATGACGGTGACGCTGCCGTCAGCATTCACATGCACTTCTGCCGAGGACTGAAAGCCGATATTGAACCAGAAGCCGATCGCCAGCCCCCTGCCCTGCCCAGGTGCGAGTTCGACCTGATAGTTTGGGTGGGCCTTGGCTGCTTCAAGGCATTTCCTGAGACCGAGCGGCCCCCAGACAGGACCGTAGGGTGCCCGGTCGCCTTCATCAACAGCGTTCGCAAGGCGAATCTCGATCTGGTCCATGCCAGCTTGTCGGCAAGCTCCGTGACCAGACATTCGGTTGCGTACATGGCTTGCGGCGCACCCGGGGCGCGATAGGCTGCCACCTTGGGCTTGTTGACCAGCACATCGAATCCTTCGATGGCCAGATTGGGTGCCTTGTACTGGGCAAACACGCTCATGCATCCCGGCCCCATGGGGGAGCCCGGGTAGGCACCGGCTTCATAGGCGAGCGTCGCCTGCATGGTGGTGATAGTACCGTCGCGCATGGCACCTATCCTGATAGTCGAACGGGCTGCCGAAGCCGGACCACTGGCACGAAACACTTCTTCTCTGGTCATGGTCATCTTCACCGGACGACCGGCCTTCTTCGACAGCATGAGCGCGACCGGCTCCACATACACCGTCGTCTTGCCGCCGAAGCCACCGCCGATCTCGCTGGGAATGACGCGAATATCGCCAACCTCCATACCGCACAGAGTGGCGCAATACGAGCGCACTTCAAAGGCACCTTGCGTACAGCACCAAAGCGTGGCCTGGGCACCTTCATTCACGCTCGCGACACACGCATGGGGTTCGATGTATGCCTGATGGACGGTCGGGGTGTGATAGGTTTCTTCCAGCACAATATCGGCATCCTTGAAGCCTTGCTCGACATCGCCTCGACCCAGCACCATGCGCGCGGCAATGTTGCTCGGCTCGCTGGTCGGCTCGGGCAGGCCCTGCGTGAGCAGGGATTCGTTGAGCAGCGGCGCGTCCTCGGCCATGGCGGCATCAAGATCAAGCACCGGCGTGAGCACCTCGTACTCCACCTTGATGGCAGCGAGTGCTGCGCGCGCCGTCTTGAGCGAGGTAGCGGCTACGGCCGCGACAGCATGGCCGTGATAGAGCGCCTTGTTGCGCGCCATGATGTTGTCCGACAAGTCCTTGACACTGCCGCCACCTTCTCCGCCCATCTGGCCATCATCCTCTACCAGCGGGAAGTCGCTGCCGGAGACCGCCGCATGTACACCTTCCATGGCATGCGCCGCAGAGAGATCAATCGATTTGATGCGGGCATGTGCGTGCGGACTGCGCAACACCAGGCCATGAAGCATCCCCGGCAGGGTGAAATCGGCACCAAAGTTGGCGCGACCGGTGACCTTGTCAACACCATCCGGACGAATCGGGCGGGTGCCAACGTACTTGAATTCAGGTGCATTTGTCATGACTGGTTCCTTGCGATGTGGGTGAGCCGGGGTTCTGGTGTCGTGCGGTGACCGGACGCAGGTTCAGCTTGATGTCGCGTCGCGCATCTCGGCGGCGGCATCCTGCACGGCACGCACAATCTTGTCGTACCCCGTGCAGCGGCAGAGGTTGCCCGCGAGCCAGTAACGGATGCTGTCTTCATCCGGGTCGGGGTCGGCATCGAGCAATGCCTTGCTGGCGACGATAAACCCGGGCGTACACACACCGCACTGGAGCGCAGCGTGCTCGAGAAACTTCTTCTGCAGCGGATGCAGGTCGTTGCCCGAGGCAATGCCCTCGATGGTGGTGATTTCGCGGTCCTGCGCCTCTGCGGCAAACATCAGGCAGGCGCACACCAGCGTACCGTCCACCAGGATGGAGCAGGCACCGCAGTCGCCGGTCGAGCAGCCTTCCTTGGTACCGGTAAGCTGAACGGTATCACGCAGGGTTTCGAGCATGGTTTGCTCGGGGGAGCAGAGATACTCGACCGCCTGGCCGTTGATGCTGGTGGTGATGTGTTGCTGAGCCATGATTTCCGAACCTCTTGATGAATATGTGCCGCAATTGCGTACTGTCGTGCAGGATACGTCAGCGAGCTTGAGCGCGTTCAGCGGCAATGGTGGCAGCGCGTTCGCACAGCACGGCAACAACCTTCCTGCGGTAGGCCACTGTACCGCGTTTGTCGGTGATCGGAGACGCTGCCCGTGTGCAGGCTTGCCCTGCCCTGGTCAGGCTTGCGTCGTCAATCCGGCTGCCGATGAGTGCATCGGCAGCAGCCTGCACCAGAAGCGCCGTGGGTGCCACCGCACCAACAGCGACTCTGGCGTGAGTGCACACACCGGCGGCATCGAGCGTGACGCTGACACCGGCACTGGCAACGGCAATATCCATCTCGGTGCGGGGAGTGAAGCGCAGGTAGGCATCGGCAGTTCGGCTGCGCGGGCGCGGCATACGCACCCCGACCACAAACTCCGATGTGCGCAAGGCGTTCTTCTGCACACCCACCACGAAGTCCTCGACCGGCATGTGGCGTGTGCCGTCCGGCCCGAGAATCTCGCACACGGCCTGATTGGCAATCAGCGCCGGTATGGTATCGCCAGCCGGAGATGCATTACACAGGTTGCCGACCAAGGTCGCGCGCCCTTGAATCTGCGTCGAACCAATCAGATAGGCGGCTTCCAGCAAGCCCGGCAATTCGCTCTGCAAACGCTCATGACGAGAGAGTTGCAGCGAAGAAATTGCACTGCCGATGAAGATTTCATCGTCTGAAATGTCGATGCGATTGGTGTCGGGAACGGATTTGATATCAACAATCCGGCGTGCGCCAGGATCGATTGAGCGCATCTGCACAATCAGGTCCGTGCCGCCAGCGAGTACCTGATGGCGAATGCCCTGAGCACGGGCCTGGACAATGACCTGCAGGGTTTCAGCGAGCGTTTTCGGGGCGAGATAGGAAAAATCGGTGGACGGCATATTCATCGAGTGTTGCACTCCCTAGTGGATTCGACAGGACAGCATGCGACAACAAGTCTCACGCCTTGGTATGGTTCCGGTGTGATGCACGGTGACAGCTCTTGCCGGGTGGATTACAGGGTGGCACTGGGGTTTTCAACAAAATCCCCCAAGGCCAAGCGCGACTCGATGAGTTCTCTGACTTCCTGATCGTCATCGCTGAACTGCAAGCCGATACCGCGCATCCAGTCTCGACCGGCGTTTTCCGGGGTGACCCAGATAACCTTGCCGGCAATTGGCAAAGGTTCCTGCAGGTCCTGCAATGACAGCATGACAAAGACTTCCTGCCCGAGTGTGAATTCGCCTTCAGCAGGAATGAACAGGCCGCCACCGGTAACGAATGGCATGTAGGCAGATTGCAGACTGGCATCGTCTTCGATCTGCACATTCAGGATATCCTGACGAGCATCAGGCTGTGCAGGGTGGCGCCTGGGGGGCTTGTGCTCGCTCTCCTCGAGTGTGTGCGCGGAATCCGTACGCTGTGCGGCCTGAACTTCCGGGTGCTCCGGTTTCTCTGCGCTCTTCATCCTTGTCTGGCCTGTACTCTGCTGATTCTGTGCACTGCCGGGCAGCTCCTTGCTACTTCAATATGCCTTGTCATACACCTTGTCATACGCCCTGTCATGTGCCCCGTCATATGCCTTGTACGCCCTCCCCCAGGCTCCTTGCCGCGCGGCCATTGACACGACCTGATGACGCAAGCACAATGCGTGGTTTTCTTCCCGGTGTCAAGCCTTGGCCAACTCTGCATCCGCCGCGAAACGCGCCCGGCAAAATCAAACTCGCCGCCTGCACAACATGGCGCGGCGTTCTCGTGTTCGCACCTACGTAAAGCGGGTCACATCGGCTGCCGAGGCAAAAGACGCGCAACAGGCACACACTGCGTTTCGTCAGGCCGAATCGGAACTCGACCGCGCAGCGCAAAAAGGTGTGATGCATCGCAATACGGCCGCGCGCCTGAAGTCGAGACTGGTGCGCCGCATCAAGGCGATTTCCTGATCTCGGCGCGCTGATTCAATCCTTCGCCTGCGGGGACGAGATTGTCCCGGTGAGCCACCTCGGGCTCGCCCATGTAGCCAAGCAGGCGTTTGATTTCCCGGCTTGGTGCACCGAGAATCTTGCGCGTCTCCTCGCTGGAATAGTTCACCAGACACTGCGCCACCGCCTGACCGGAAGCATCGACGCAGCGCACCGGATCACCTCGGCCGAATTCGCCGTGACACGCCAGAATGCCTACCGCAAGCAGGCTCCTGCCCTTGTAACGCACGGCTTCTGCTGCCCCGGCATCAAGCATGAGCTCACCCTTTGGATTGCGCTGGTCGGCAATCCAGCGTTTTCTCGCGACCAGCGGCGTGGTATCTGATGCGATCAGTGTGCCTTCACGGGCACCGCTGGAGAGAAATGCCAGCGGCCGTGGATGTCGTCCGTCGGCAATGATGGTGCTGGCACCGGAGCGCGCTGCCACGCGCGCAGCCATGATCTTCGATGCAATACCGCCGCGGCCAAGCGGACCTGGAGGCGACGCAGACAACAGCCTGTTCAGGCCCGGCTCATGCGCCCACTCGAATGCGATGATGCGGGCATCCGGATGGGAGCGCGGGTCACAGTCATACAGACCCGTCTGATCGGTGAGCAAGACAAGTGCGTCGGCATCCATGAGATTGGTCACCAACCCGGCGAGCACATCGTTGTCTCCGAATTTGAGTTCATCCGTAGCCACCGTGTCGTTTTCATTCACCACCGGCACCACGCCGAGGTCAAGCAGCGTTCTCAGGGTTGCGCGTGCATTCAGATAACGCTCGCGGCTCGCGACATCGTCGTGCGTGAGCAGGACGAGCGCGGCCTGTACCCCTTCGCTGCCAAAAGCAGATTGATAGGCATCGATGAGCGCCGTTTGCCCGACAGCCGCAGCTGCCTGCACCTCGTTGATCGCATGTGGGCGCTGCTCGAGACCGAGACACCCGATGCCCGCCGCTACAGCACCCGAGGTGACCAGAATCACTTCCGTGCCACTGTGCGCGAGCTGTACCGCCTGCTGCGCGATGCAGGCGATTCTGTGCATCTCGATCTCGCCGCGATGATTGGTGAGGATGGCGCTGCCCGCCTTGACCACCACGAGCCGGGCGCTGCATAGTCGCGCACGAATATCCTGCTCGGTGCGTGAAATATCAGCCGAGGCATTCATTGTGCAAGCCGTCATCTCAGGGACTCGCAGCACATTCGGGGTGAACCTGCTGGTCGCACCGATCTCGAGTGAGCGCGAATGATTCCTGCGCCAGGGTCAGGAGCACAGACTGCACACCCTCGCCGGTGGCCGCCGACACAAAGAACAGGCGGCGCCCGGGCAGGCTCGCCGCCGCCTCTTGCATGAAGGTGTGTCGAGCTGCCGGAGCAAGCAGATCCATCTTGTTGAACAGCACCCAGATAGGCAGGCGAGCAAATGTTTCGCTATAGCGCATGAGCTCCGATTCAATGGCGCGGATGCGCTGTAGCGGCTCGCTTGCGTCCAGCGGGGCGACATCTACCAGATGCAGCAGCATGCGTGTGCGTGACAGGTGGCGGAGGAAGCTGCGCCCCAATCCAGCGCCTTGATGCGCGCCTTCGATAAGCCCAGGGATATCTGCAATCACCAGGCTTCTGGCATACCCGAAGCGCACCACACCGAGGCAGGGTGCAAGCGTGGTGAAGGGATAGTCGGCCACCTTGGGGCGGGCATCGCTGACCCGACACAGGAAAGAGGACTTGCCGGCATTCGGCGCACCGAGCAGACCCACATCGGCCATGAGTTTCAGTTCCAGACGCAAGCGTCGCCGTTCTCCGGCTGTCCCCTGGGTAGTGCGTCTCGGTGCCCTGTTGGTGCTTGATTTGAAGCGCAGGTTACCGAGTCCGCGCCGCCCGCCCGTGGCCACGAGAAGCCGCGTACCCTGCGTAGTCAAATCTCCGATTTCCTCTCCCGTGGAGTCGTCACTGACGGTGGTGCCGCAAGGGACAGGCACCTGCAGGTCGGCACCACTGATACCTGTTTTCTGACGAGCACCGCCAGCAGCACCGCTGGCAGCCTGAAAGCGCTGCGAGAAACGAAAATCCACCAGAGTATTGAGAGCCTCGCAGGCGCACAGCCAGACACTGCCACCAGTACCGCCATCGCCACCATCGGGGCCGCCACGCTCGATGAATTTCTCGCGCCGAAAACTCGAGGCACCGTTGCCACCGGCACCGGCGATAACTTCAATGTGTGCCTCGTCAACAAATCGCATGAGACATGTGCGGCGTACGCAACGCAACGGCCCGCCGGCACCGGCGGAGCGCTTGCGAGCTACAGTCAGGCGGGTGGCAGTACGCTCACCCGGCGGCGACGATGTGGCCCCTTGATCTCGAACTGGACGGTGCCATCGATTTTTGCAAACAGCGTATGGTCTCGCCCCACACCCACCGATGTGCCGGGATGAAATCCGGTGCCGCGCTGGCGCACGAGAATCTCTCCGGCAGCAACCGATTGGCCGCCGAAGCGCTTGATGCCGAGCCGTTTGGATTCCGAATCACGCCCGTTGCGCGTCTTGCCGCCTGCTTTCTTGTGCGCCATGTCGTGTGCTCCTGATGTAATTGCGATGGTGTGCTTTGTCTAGGTATGCTCTGATCAAGTCCATCCGTGGACTTGATCAGATTCGCAAATCAGAAGTACGCTTCTGATTTGCTCGCAGATTCAATGCCTTACGGCACTGAATCTGGCGGCACCTCCATGTGCCGCACGGGAAACTCTGTTATTCAGAGTTTCCCTGGCTCAGGTAGCGACAGGCATCTCGATGCCGGTAATGCGCACTTCGGAATAGAGCTGACGATGCCCTTGCCGACGCAGATAGTTCTTGCGCCGCTTGAATTTCACGATGCGAATCTTGCGATGCTTGCCTTCCGACAGCACTTCGCCCGTCACCTGCGCGCCTGCGACCAGAGGCGAACCGGCGAGCACACGCCCCTCGCCCGACATCATGAGGACGCGATCAAAGATGACCTGATCGCCCGGCTGATATACCTCGCCGACGGTACCGTTACGACCCTTGAGCCGCTCAAGCTTCACCACATCGCCTGCGACGACGCGGTGCTGCTTGCCTCCACTTTCAATGACTGCAAACATGAGTGCCTGTATTACAATGCTGAATCAAACATCGGGCATTGTACCCGCGAACATCTTCCTGTGACAATCTGTTTGACACGCATTTCCTCGACACCTCCTCCCTCGACAGGCGCTCTGCCCGCATCGGCAGGTGCCTCGCCGGGTCGGGGCAGCGTGGCAAGCGGTTGTACACAGCCTCTCTGAACCTTGACGATGCACTCGGGGTCAGCAGCCATGGCCGAGCCGCAGGAGCATGCCTGCGAGGCTCCCGAAGCGGCGCTTCTGGAGTCCGCGCGCGATCTGGTGCTTGCTGATTTGCGGCGTGTTGACGAGGAGATTCACAAGCAACTCGGTTCGCACGTACCCCTTGTCGAAACCATCAGTCGCCATATTGTCGGTGGCGGCGGCAAGCGCCTGAGGCCGCTCATCGTGCTGCTTGTGGCGCGTTGTCTGGGCAATTCGGAGGCTTCTGCTGTCAAGCTGGCTGTGGTGATCGAATTCCTGCATACGGCCACCCTGCTGCATGACGATGTGGTGGATATCTCGCCAACCCGGCGTGGCCGCGAGACCGCTTTCTCTCGTTGGGGCGGCGCTGCCAGCGTGTTGGTGGGCGATGTGCTTTTTTCACGCGCCTTCGAACTCATGATCGAACTTGGCCGTATGGAGCTGTTGCGACAGATATCCCGCGCTACCACGAGCATTTCCGAAGGCGAGGTGGCGCAGCTTGATGCCGCCGGCAACGTGCAACTCGACCAGGCCAGTTACCTGAAGATCATCCACGCCAAGACAGCCGCCCTGTTCGAGGTGTCGGCATCAACAGCCGCGCTCCTGTCGAGTGACGATACACGAATCCATGCAGCCGCCAGGCAGTTCGGATTGCACTTCGGCATGGCGTATCAGCTGATTGACGACTGGCTGGATTACTCGGGAGATGCACAGCATATGGGCAAGGAGCCGGGCAATGATCTGCTTGAAGGTACGCTCACCCTGCCGGTCATCCACGCGCTCTCGGCAGGTTCGCAGGATGATGCAGCGACCATCAAGGATGCCTTCAGGCGGCGCAATCTGCATCTGTTCACAGAAGTAGCCGAGGCTGTTCAGCGCTCAGGTGGATTGATTCATACCAGAACGCGCGCGCAGGAATACGCCCGCACCGCCATGAGCAGCCTCATGGTACTGCCGGACAATGCCTGTCGGGATGCGCTCATCAATCTGATTCGCTTCAACTCGGCGCGCCAGACCTGAAGCATGACCCTGAAGCATGACATTGACTCCGGGCGACAGCTTGCCGACAATGTATCCCGTCAGTCTGCCCGTGCGCGCTGTGCGCGCAATTCCGTGTCTGTGTGCAATCCGTGTAACCGGCATCACAGGCGGAAGAATGCACAGATCGGAGTGTAGCTCAGCCTGGTAGAGCACTGCCTTCGGGAGGCAGGGGCCGGTGGTTCGAATCCACTCACTCCGACCAATACGCTGACCAATATGTCGGCCAACTGGCCCAGCCGGGCATTTCAGCCATTTCGCACACATATTGAGGCAAGTATCGCACCTGCGAACGACAGGCCGATTGGTAGTCTGCACCACATCATCCGGTGTGAAACTCACTCACCAATTCACTGAAACCACAGGAGCATTCACATGCACACTCAACGACGATTGACTTCCCTTCTCACACTCATTTTCGGCATCATGACATCGCAGGCTCTGTTTGCACAAAGCCCGACAATGGCGGATGAACAGTCCGAAAACACCGCTGCCGCAACTGTCAATATCAACAGTGCCGATGCCGCGTCCCTGGCTGAAGCTCTCGATGGCGTGGGCCTTTCACGAGCGAAATCCATCATCGAATGGCGAGAGTCCAACGGCCCCTTCGAAGACCCCTATGATCTGGTACAGATTCGCGGCATCAGCGAGAGAATCGTGAGCTTGAATGAAGATCGCATCAGCGTCGCAGACAGCGCTGATTACGACACTGAATAGCCCGGGAATTCATCATCCACGACACCGCCCGCACCCGTCCGGTGCGCCCAAATGCCTGCCAAACCCGACGGCACTGAATCTAGCGACACATCCATGTGCCGCACGGGGAACTCTGTTATTCAGAGTTTCCCTCGGGTTTGGCTGCAAGGCAATTCATGAGCGCCCCGATTTCGTCAGGCAGCCAACCAGAAACCCCAGAAAGAGCGCGCTCAGCAACCACCAGAAGAGGCTCAGTTCGGAAGTCTGGTAGCCAAGCAGACTCAAGCGAACCGGCTCAGTGTTCTCGATGGCTGCGAGGGTGGCAAAGACAGCGCACACAACGAACAGGAGGCATCGTGCGAAGGTCGCGACCCTGTGGGTGAGCCGACGCGATAGTGTGGTGCCAGCGCCAGTCGTCATCAGGTGTCGGGAAAATCAACCCGCTGACGAAGCACCTTGCCGGGTTTGAAGAAAGGTACGTAACGCACTGGCAGTGCAACAGATTCTCCGGTACGGGGGTTGCGACCCATGCGCGAGTGACGCTCTCGCAGACACAGGCTGCCAAACCCGCGGATCTCGATCCTGCGCCCCTGCTCCAGAGCCACGGACATGAGTTCGATGATGTGACTGACGACCGCCTCTATATCCGAATGACTGAGGCCATCTTGCTCACGCTCGACCTTGATGATGAGTTCGGAGCGTTTCATGGACAACTCATGGGCAACTCAGGATTTGGGAGATTCTTCCTTCACACTCTTTCCCATCTCTGCGCGTATGAGATCACCGAGGGAGCGGGTTTGCCGCTTTTCTTCTTCGGCGCTCTGATGCGCCTTGACGGCCTTGCGTGTGCGCTCGGCCTCGGCGGCCTTGATGGACACGCTGATATTTCGATTCTTGCGCTCGATGTTCATGATCTTGACTTCAACCTTCTGCCCGAGTTCAAGCACATCGGCCATGTTGTCCACAGCGTCCAGACCCACTTCGCTCGACTTGAGTATGGCCTTGACATCGGGTGCCAGGGTGATTTCGGCGAAGCGTGTTTCCAGCCTGCTGACCTCGCCTTCCACCACGCTGCCACGCCCATTGTCGTTGACATAATCACCGAAAGTATCTTCTTTCAGTTGTTTCATGCCAAGTGAAATACGCTCTCTCTCCACGTCAATTGCGAGAATCTGCGCCGACACCTCTTCACCCTTGCGAAAGCGCCGGACAGCACGCTCGCCAGATTCCTCCCAGGAGATATCAGACAAGTGCACCAAGCCATCGATGCCATTCGCCAGCCCGACAAAAATACCGAAGTCAGTGATGGCACGAATCGTGCCGGTCACCAAATCGCCACGGCTATGCAGCGCGGCAAACTCCTCCCAGGGATTCGGTCGGCATTGCTTGATGCCAAGTGAAATCCTGCGCCGATCAGCATCTATATCGAGCACCATGACCTTGATTTCGTCGCCAACGGCAACCACTCTGGATGGATGCACATTGCGGTTGGTCCAGTCCATCTCGGATACGTGCACCAGACCTTCCACACCTTCCAGAATCTCCGTAAAGCACCCGTAGTCAGTCAGGTTGGTTACTCTGGCATCGCAGACAGTGCCCGGCGGGAAACGCTCCTCGAGATCTACCCAGGGATCATCGCCAAGTTGCTTCATACCGAGCGAGATACGATTTTTTTCGCGATCAAACCTGAGAATCTTGACCTTGACCTGATCGCCAACAGTGACGATTTCCTCGGGATGGCGAATACGACGCCAGGCCATGTCGGTGATGTGCAACAGGCCATCAACACCACCCAAATCCACGAAAGCGCCGTAATCGGTGAGGTTCTTGACCAGGCCCTCCATTTCTGCCCCTTCCTGAAGGGAATCGAGCAACGCCTGGCGTTCGACGCTGTTTTCTTCTTCCAGCACGGCACGCCTTGACACCACTACGTTGTTGCGCTCTGTATCAAGCTTGATGACCTTGAGTTCGAGCGGCTGGCCTTCGAGTGCCATGGGGTCTCTGAGATGCGAGGTATCCACCAGAGATTGCGGCAGGAAGGCGCGTATATCGGAAATGCTGACAGTGAAGCCACCACGCACCTTGCCGTTGATACTGCCCTTGACCGTGGAGCCTTCGCGAAAAGCGTCTTCGATTTCAACCCAGGTTTCGGCGCGACGCGCCTTCTCCCTTGACAGTCTGGTCGTGCCCCAACCGTCGTCCACAGTTTGCAGGGCTACCCTGACCTGATCGCCGACCTGTACATTCAATTGGCCTTCTTCATCGAGAAACTGCTGTCTGGGAATGACTCCCTCGGATTTGAGCCCGGCATGAACAACAACGTTTTCGGTATCGATATCAACAATGGTTCCCGAAATAATGGAGCCGGGATACATGTCGACAGACTGCTGACTGTCTTCAAAAAGCTCCGCGAAGCTTTCGCTCATGAATTTTCCTTTCGATGGGTTGGCATGGCCTGTGATGATGCTCGAGAAAAACCGGTTGCGGAGAGTTGCATGCTCCGAACAAGGTTCAGGACATGGTCTTTCACGGTTTCGCGCAGCATACTGGTAGTGTCTATCAGAACAGCATCGGGAGCGGGCACCAGAGGTGAATGAATCCGCGTCCTGTCTTTCCTGTCGCGCTGCGCGATACTCCGCAAAAGACTATCTAAGTTAGCATTAAATCCCAGAGCTTTCAACTGTTCGAAGCGCCGCTGGGCGCGCGCCTGTACGCTGGCATCCAGAAATATCTTGATCAGCGCATCGGGAAACACCTCGGTACCCATATCGCGGCCGTCGGCAATCAGCCCGGGAGGACATCTGTGCACTCGCTGCGCTGCCACCACCGAATGCCTCACCTCTGGCCAGACGGCCAACTCCGAAGCCGCCACCCCAACCTCCTCGCGACGAATGTCATCGCCAACATCGCGACCGGCATGAAACACCTCGACGCGCTCATCGTGCACCCGAAAGTCAACCTCGTGCAGGTCGCCCGCAAGTTCACACAATCGTTCGGGGTCATCCGTGGCCACCCGCTCAAAAAGCGCCTGATGGGCGAGGATTCTGTACAGGGCACCACTGTCCATGATGCGCCAGCCGAGCTGCCGGGCAAGAAACAGACTCACCTCACCCTTGCCGGCACCGCTCGGCCCATCAACCGCAATAACCGGAGCGAGGTGCGAACTCACTCTGGCGTACCCGGCGCGCCCGAGCGTTCATTCAATACCCGCTCGACCGTCTCGACAATCGCCTGGGTCTGGGAATCCACCTCCAGATTCACTTTCATGCCAGGCTGAAGCCAGGCAAAACGTGTGCGCGCCAGGGTTTCGGGAATGAGCGTGACCCCGAACCTGGGCACCGCAGCGTACGGCTCGACCCTGGCCACCGTGAGGCTGACACCATCGAGCGCGACGAATCCCTTGTGCAGGATATAGCGACTGTACTCGTCATCAAGGGCGAACCAGACGAATCGATTGTCCGCATCCTGCTCGATGGCAATGCAGGGAATTGCGTTCCACACATGTCCGGCCACCAGATGACCGCCAATCGCATCGCCAAACTTGAGTGAACTTTCCAGATGTACCTTGTCGCCTGCCTGCATTTCGGCAAGATTGGAACGCTCCAGCGTCTCGCGCACGACCTCGAATTGCAGCCGATGCGCCGACGCATCAGTGCGCGTAAGACATACACCGTTGACCGCCACCGAGTCTCCGCGCTTTACCGATGCCAGCAAGGGCGCTGGCGCAGCAACCGACAGGCATCGAATACCACCACTCTCCTGTACTTCGAGCAGAGGCACCAGGGCTTCAACAATACCGGTGAACATCTACGCGCCCCATACACACTCCGGATGGCACCGGCACAAGGACACCGGAATGTCCTGCTGCCGAGCAGGGCATCGGAAGCATCCGCACGCGTTCCCGGTACCACTCAAGGCGACTACTGACGCGCGCTCAGGGTGTCGCGACGCTGTTTTTCCTTGTCGATATAGGCAATCCACTGACTGGCTGTGAGCTCGTCGGATGCCACCTCGTTGCGTCTCGAAACACGTCGCGAAGCGACAAATGCGTCCTGGGCTTCAGACAGACGATCAAGATTGAACAGGCACATGCCCTTGACCAGAAGCATCGAGCCCTCACGGCGAAGACCGCCCTTGTCGGCTGCGGAGTTTGCCGCATCCACACACATCTCGAAGTTGTCGCGCTCGAAATAGAGCTGCGAGAGCTGCTCGTAGGTAGCGCCTTTCTCCGACAACCCGGCCGCCGCCTCGAACGCCTCGATAGCGGCTTCGTGTTCCTGCGAGAACTGTTCCGCCTGGCCGAGTGTGATGAAGTTCTGCTCGCCTGCCGGTACCACTTCCGTCTCCATCGCCTCGCGGAAATACTTGGCGGCTCTGTAGGGCGCATTCGCGTTCAGCAACAAGCCAGCGTAATTTCTCATCAGCGACTCCCGGTCGAGATGCCCGCCGAGATGTGCCGCCTCGAAGCAGGCAAGCACCTTGTCTTCCTGCTCCAGTTCACTGTACATGCCACACAGCTGAATCCAGTAGTCCTGCTTGGGAAAATCGCGTACGAGAATCTTGAGAACATCAATGGATTTGGGCAGATTTTCCATCTCGTAATAGAAATAGCGCAGCATTGCCCACCAGTTTTCCCTGATTTCGAGGTTCGAGGCGCGGGCAATCTCAATCGCTTTTTCAATGTACTCGATGGCTCTGGGGATATTTTCCATCTGGAAATACACCTGCCCGATGAATACATGCGGTTGCGGGCTCAGGCTGGTTTGCTTGGCCAGCCACCTGTCCATGTACTGCAAGGCAGCAGCGAAGTTCTCCTCCAGATACTGAAGCTGCGCCAGGGTGTAGAGAACGGAGGTTTCAAGGCCCTCGGTGATCTGGTCACCCTCACCGAGCACCAGTTCGAGGTTGCGTATGGCTGCGGCGTTGTCCTCCTGTTCGAGCGCCGCGTACGCCAGCAGGTTGTATATCTGACCACGTTCGTTGCCATTCAGACGTCGGCGTTCAAGCAATCTCCCGAGCAGCCGACTGGCCTCGGCGTAGTTTTTGGCCTCAACCATTTCCTGAGCTTCCGCGAGCTGATTGAAGACCTGCTCACTCATTGCCGGGATGCGACGAGTGGCTTGTCGCGGACGCTCTTCCTGCTCGGACTGGGCATGAGCGCTGCCCATCGGCAGCAGACTGAGCAGCAAGCCCCCGGACAAACCGACCAGGAGCACACAACCGAGGAAAAATCTCTGCATCATCCTGCCTGTCCTAATCATCAGCCAGTTCAAAGGTAATTCTGTGCGGGACTCCCGCTACCGCAATGGGTTCTCCGTTCACCACCTTGGGCTTGTACTTGAATTTGAGCGCCGCATTGATGGCTGCGCGGTCAAAGATGCCGCGAGGCTCGGATTCAATGACCACGGGGTCCGCCACTGCGCCGGTCTTGGTCACCGTGAATTGCAGCAATACATAGCCTTCGATACCGCGCGTCTGGGCGCGCCTGGGATAAATGGGCTTCACCTTGACAATCGGCAGGTACTCCCCATCGGAACTGTACCCGCCGGTACCCAGCGAGATGCCATCAATGCCCGGGTCCACATGGGAAATATCAACCCCGAAGTTGGTGTCTTGCGACTCCATCTGCGGACGCGGCATATCGGGCGGTGGCTCGTCCACCGGTGGTGGTGGCGGCGGCTTGCGCTGCTTGATTTCTATGGGTGTATCGTCGAGCAGCCGCACGAAATCCACGATGCGTCCGGTCGGTGAATCCGTGAACGGGCTGCGGTCACTCTTGATCAGGGCCTGCATGATCAGGAAGAGTGTCACCGTCATCAGAAAGCCCAGCGAGACACCGATAATCGGGCGCAGATAACTCTGCGACTTATCGGCGACCAGTAAACTGCTGTTGCTCATATCGCCTCCTTGGTACTGCTGCCTGCGGTGTCGCTGCCTGAGGTACTGCTGCCTAACGCTCGGTGGACAGGGCCACTTCGGTGACGTTGGCAGCGCGCGCTGCTTCGAGTACCGCCAGCACCTTCTCCATCTTTGCCCCGCGGTCCGCTTGTACGACCAGACCTCCCTTGGGGTTCTCGGTGTGCAACCGCTCGATGTGTGCGCGCACGGCGGATACCTCCACACGCCGGTTATCCACCCATATATCACCCGCCTCACTCACTGCGACCAGTACGCTCACCGTGGGTTTTTCCTCGGCGCTGCCAGCAATGGGACGCAGGACATCTATGCCGGCCTGCTTGATAAAGGTGGCTGTCACGATAAAGAAGATCAGCATGATGAACACCACATCAAGCATGGGAGCAAGATTGATATCCGATTCTTCGTCGCGGTTGAAACGCTGCTTTGCCATGGGGTGACTACTCTTGTACGCCTTGTGTAATCCCTGAGGTGCGTGATCGGTACGATAGCTAGCGCGGTAGATTGAAGCAGAGACTAATGATCGAAGGTCAGGTGATCCTGAAGCGACTCCACCTCACGTGCCACGCGGCCACGCAGGAATGTGGTGGCAACGAGCCCGGACAACGAAGCAATCATACCGCTCATGGTGGGAATGGTTGCCATGGACACACCGGCCGCCATGGAACGGGCGTTGCCGCCTTGCGTGGCCATGGCATCAAATACCGAAATCATGCCGGTGACCGTACCGAGCAAGCCGAGCAGAGGGCACAGGGTCACGCATGTCATGATCAGGGGCAGCGAACCGGTAATCTTCTCGCTCGACTGGGAGATGAGCGCATCGCGAATCTGCTGTGCGCTCCACGAGCGTCGCTCGGGGCGCATCTCCCACGCCTCGACCGTGCGGTTCACCAGATTGCCATGCTCGCGCACAAAGTACCAGATGCGTTCGAAAATCAAGGCCCACATGAGGAAGGTGATGGCAGCAATGAACCAGAGAACATCACCGCCCCGCTCCATGAATATCTGAATTGCCAGAATAATGTCGCCGATCATGGTGCTTGCCTGCGAGTCCTGCGCGAATTACCCGAAATCACTTGATCAGTCACCAAAAACATCATCGTCAGCCTCGATGCTTCATCCGAGCGCCGCGCCGGTGCGCTCCGCATGATCCGCCACGATACCGGCACTCTGTTCATCAATAAGGTGAATCAGTGCCTTGCTGCGGCCATTGACCAGCGCGTGCAGCAAAACCGTCGGGATAGCGACGCACAAACCGAGCACGGTGGTCATCAGGGCCGTTGAAATGCCGCCTGCCATGGTCTTGGGATCGCCGGTGCCAAACAGGGTAATGGCCTGGAAGGTCAGGATCATGCCAATCACCGTACCGAGCAACCCAAGCAGTGGCGCGACCACGGAAATCACCTGAATGAGCGTGATATTGCGCGTGATGGCCGGTGTCTCGGTGAGTATCGCCTCGCTGAGCTTCAATTCCAGCGTCTCGACATCCACCAGTTTGTTGGCCTCGTACACCTGCATGATGCGCCCGAGCGGATTGTCGTTCGAAGCAACTTCGGACTCACGCTGCGCGTTTACCTTGCGCCCGACGAAAAACAGGGTAATAAAACGCTCCAGAGCCAACAGCAGGCCGATAATCCCGCCGAGGATGATGACTGAACCCACATAGCCGCCCTGACCATCGCAAAACGGCAGATAACAGTCGCCATCAGCTATGCCGCCAAACGCCGAGCCGATACGTTCGCCGACGGTTGCGGCCTGAATGAGCAGAGACAGCAGAGAGCCTCGCGTCGGGTCCACCGCAAACTCGACTACATCGCCAGCCTGGGCTTCCTCCAGATCCTCGATGGTGTTGACGTAGCGACCCGCCGGCTGGCGCGACAATTCGGTGATGCCAACGCCTGGCACATAATTGAGATACTCGCCATCGGCCACCAGATTGAAGGCACCAACGCGAATGACATCGGTAGCCCTGCTCTCGCCATTCAGCAGCTTGACGACACCGTTGAAACGATTGACTTCGCCGGTCTTGGTCATTTCCCGCTGCAACTCGTACCAGAGTTTTTCCATTTCCTCGATAGTTGCCAACTGCGTGGAAGTCCCCATCTTGGCGGCGAATTCGCCGAGCCACTCGCCCCGGTCCTGTTCGAACTCGGCACTGATGATCGAGCCTTCAAACAGCCCGCGAGTATCTCCGGCAACCTGCTGCAATACGCCGAACAGCTCGCGCAAGGCACCGAGCCGATCATCAAGCGTTTGCTGCAGGACATCAATGCGCTCTTCGTTTTCGTTGAATTGGGCATTCAGGGTCTCGGCGCGCCGTTCTTCGCGCTGCTGTTCGGCACGACCTTCCCGCAACAGTTCCTGCTGTCGGTCACGATTATTCGTGAACTCCTGCTCGCGAGCGCGATGCTCGCGCGATTCGACCAGACGTCTCTGGCGCACCAGTTCGAGCAATTCATCAAGTGTTGCAGCCTGATTGATTTCCACGGATGCCGCTTCCTGCGGGCTCTGTTCATCATCCGATTGCTGTGCCATGACCTGCCCGGCAGCCAGACCGAGAAACATCAACAGGGGCAATGCGAGCAGTCGTGACCGGAACATGGGACAAGTCTCCGAAGAATTTGGTTGAAATGAGATCACTGCGCGCCTCCCTTGTTATCAATGACCAGCGGCAGGTTCAGCAAATCGACCGAGAGCTGTTTGCGCGCCATGCGAATACCGTTCCTGACTGCCGTCGCGTAAGCGTCGTCCACCTCTTCCCACTGTGCGGAATCCCGATTCCACATACCGGTCAGTTCCCCATCCGGGCTCTGGAAGGCGAGAATGACGCGCCCAAACCTGAACAGGTCGGCGACGCGCTCTTCACCATCAAGCATGACTGTACCCGAGTAGGCTTCCATGGTGCGTCCGTATTCGTTCTCGATCTGATACGCCGCCAGCACCTGGCTCAATTTCTCGGACACCGGCACTTCGGCACGATCCATCATGTCGCGCAATCGCTCGATGCGTCCCGAACGCTCTTCGGCAAGAAACGGCAGATCGAGCGCGATGAACTGTTCGAGGCCATCGATCATGCGCAGCATCAGCGGTGTCATCTGTCGCTGGGTAGCAGTGACGCGATCAATCGAGCCGTTGATCTGATCCATCTGCTGCTGCTGGCCGCGAATCTGTCGCGAAAGCTGCGCGTTATAGACCTTCAGGCCTTCGATTTCCTTCAGGACAACCTTGTAGTCAGTCAGCAGCGAGCGCGCTTCTTCAGACAATTCATCAATCCTGGCTTGTGACTGGCGCGCCTGCTGATTGAGTTCTTCGGAAACCGCGAAGATGTCGTCAAGCGTATCCGCAACCAGAGACGAAGACAGCGCCACTCCGGACAGCGCCAGACAGGCGCACAGGAATACAGGCATTCTCGAAAGTACTGGGAAAGTCTGAAAACTCATAGTTGATCCATCAGTCAGTGGCGAAAGGAAGCTGCGAAGAACGAGAAGCATCCACAGCATCGGGAATACGGCAGGGCAGATGACGAACTGTCCTATTGTAGGCATATTTGCAGACGCACTTGTGAGAGATGCGCCATGAATGCATGATTGCCTGGCTCACGTCCGGGGATTGCCTCGGAACAGGTGTTTGCGGAGGAGCTGCACCGTGATGCCTCGCGCATGTGTAGCGGATTCCTCATCATAGCTGTCCCTGGCATCGCAGTTGAAGCCGTGACCTGCCTCGTACACATATATGTCGAGGTTGTCCATCGGCTGAGCCTTGCCAAAAGCCGTGATACCGCTCATGGGAATATGTGGGTCGCTGCCGCCAAAGTGCATGACAACCGGGCATTTGGCCCGCTTGTCGAGCATATCAACGACACCCCCGCCATAGTAGGACACGGCGCAGTTCAAGCCGGAAAGATCACAGGCGGCCAGCCAGCTCAGGAGGCCCCCGAAACAGAATCCAATCACGCCTACCTTGCCGGTCGTCACGGAATCTGCCAGATGGGTGATGGCGGTTTGCACATCAGTGAGCGCATCTTCAATGGCAAGCTGCTCGAAGGCAAGATTCATGCCGGTGCTCATGTCAGCTTCGCCGTACCCGAGCTCGACACCGCGCTCGACACGATCGAATATGGCCGGTGCAATGGCCAGATATCCGAGTTCGGCGTAGCTGTCGGTAACCATGCGTATGTGCTCGTTCACGCCGAATATTTCCTGAATGATGACCACTCCGGATCTGGGCGTTTCCGGCTTTGGCGGTCCGGCTTCATATGCAGCAAACCTGTGCCCGTCCGGTGAACACAATTCCCGAAAGTCTCCCCATTCTCGAAAATCCTTCATTCCTGAAAAGCCGGAAGCTCCCTCACGTGAGTACAAGGTGACAATTCTAGCCTGTTCTCGTCAAGGTATGTTCTGATCAAGTCCATCCGTGGACTTGATCAGATTCGCAAATCAGAAATGCGATTCTGATTTGCTCGCAGATTCAATGCCTTACGGCACTGAATCTGGCGGCACATCCGTGTGCCGCACGGGAAACTCTGTTATTCAGAGTTTCCCAAGAACAACCGACTTGCGTCACAGCCGGGTTACAGGTACGCCGCTCAGATGTTGACCGGCATCAAACAGTAGCGTCTCGCCGGTGACCAGATCTGCGCCTGCGACGAACTGCAGGATCGTGTCCGCGACCAGATCCGGCGTGGCAGTACGCGCCAGCGGCGTGGTCGCTTCGAGATACGCCTTGTTGGCCTCGTACACATCTTCACCCCAGCCTTCACGCAACCAATCGCCCTGAATGAATCCGGGACACACGGCGTTGACACGCACTTGCGGACCCAGCACCCGAGCCAGTGAGCGAGTCAGGGTGATCATGGCCCCCTTCGAAGCTGCGTAGGCAATGGAACTGCCAACGCCGACGATGCCAGCTATCGAGGCCACCATCACGATGCTGCCGCGGCCGCCGCGCTTCATCAGGGGTGCAACCGCGCGGCTCATCTGAAACGCGCCAATCGTATTGACCGCATAAATGCGCTGAAAATCCTCGGCGCTCAAGCCCTCCAGATCATTCATGGCACAAAACACCGTCCTGCCGGCGTTATTCACCAGCGCATCGACCCGCCCCCAGGCATCTTCTGCGGCCTGGACAATACGCCGACAGTCCGCATCACACGACACATCGGCCTGCACAACGCGCGCCTCGACACCGAGCGCCTCGCAGGCGCGCCGGGTTTCCTCCGCGCCGTCGCGATTGCTGGCGTAGTTGACGATGATGTTGGCACCCTGCTCTGCAAGACGGCGAGCGCAAGCCGCGCCTACGCCCGAAGATGATCCGGTGACTATAGCAACACCGCCTCGCATGTCCATGTGCGTACTCCTGCGAGGTATCAGGGCGAAGGGATGCCCGTCGGCAGCGCGCCACCGGGGAGGGATTGATAGCGCTCGAACAGGGCATCCTGGCGGCTGCGCATGTCGATAGGTGCACCGGCTACAAAGACCTGTTCAGCCGAACTGGTCACTTCGAGCGGGTCACCCGACCAGACGACCACATCGGCGAGCTTGCCCACTTCCAGCGACCCTGTGCGGTCAGACACGCCCCAGATGCGGCTCGGGTTCAAGGTGATGGATGCAAGCGCGGCCTGCCAGGGCAATCCTTCCGCGACCAGATTGCCGGCAATCTGGCGCAGCTCCGAAGATTCGTGGGCATCGGAGGTCATCATGGCGAATTCGACACCCGCCGCATGTAGCACCACGGCGCTGTCAAGGCGTGCGCCCAGCGACTCGAAGTTGTCCGGGGTATTGTTGAATGGATACAGGATGACGGGCACATTCGCCCGCGCGAGCTCGTCAGCTATCTGCCAGGCTTCGATGCCACCGAGTATAACCAGCGACATATCAAACTCGCGGGCAAGTGCGATGGCGGCGCGAATATCGGACACGCGGTTGGCCAGAATGGCCAGCGGGCGGTTCGCCTCACGCACAGTGTGCAGCGCGCGAAGTTCGTGTGGGCCCAAGCGCAAGCCCTGATGCCAGAGAGCTGTTTGCGCGTAAGCTTCGGCATTCAGAAAGGCTTGTCGAATGAATGCGAAGTTCGCGGCGCGAGAGCCTCCGACAAGCGCCGCGCCCACCTCATTCATGGCCACAACCAGCGACACATCGTTCTCCAGCACCGGCTCGGCATGTTGGCCAAGCCGCAACGCGAGGCTCCTGCCGGCAATCGATGTCTGCCCGAAGCCGGGCGCGGTGAGCGCGAAGGTGACCCCGGACACCAGCGCTTGCCGCCAGACCTCACCGTACGGATTGACCGCCGGTTGCGGGCGAATGGACGGGCCGACATCGGGAATTTCCACTATATCGTCACGAGTCCCGGCCACGGCACTTATCTCGATCAGACCCATATCGGAGAACGCATTGAACAGCCCGGGGGTGACCGATCTGCCCTCGGCATCGAATCGCTGCGTCCCGGGCGGTGGCGTGACTTCGGGCGCGACGGCCTCGATGCGCCCATCCACCAACAACAAATCGCCGCTCACAACACCCTGTGCACCCAGAGTATGCAATTCGGCATCCTCAATCAGCCAGGTGTCGGCATGGGCGGACAGGGTTGTCAATTGTGCCAGTGCACCCAACACCGGAAGCCAGAACGAGGTGAGCAGGAGTTTCATGGGCGCCGACCCCGATATGTTTGTCCGAGGTCGAAGTCGGACAGCAGCCGTGTCTCGCTCGAACCGCGTTCGTGCACCAGTACGCCGTCAATAAAGACCATGAGAGCGCGCGCATAGATACTCATGGGGTTGCGGTTCCAGAGCACCAGATCAGCCGCCTTGCCCACCGAGACCGTGCCGGTCAGGTGGTCGATACCCATGGCTCTGGCGGGATTTGCGGTGATCCACGCAATCGCCGCGGCTGCGTCTATCGCCATGCCGCGTCGCTGTCCGGCGGCCATGGCCTTGGCCGCCTCCTGATTGAGGCGCTGTATGTCCATGGCGCTGTCGGAATGAATGATGGCGCAGGCACCTGCCTGATGAATGAGCGCCGCGTTCTCGTGCAGCACATCCCAGGCTTCAAGCTTGAAACCCCACCAATCCGCCCAGACGGCAGAACAGACATCATGTTCGCGCAGCACATCAGCGACCTTGTAGGACTCCACGGCATGATGGAAGGCGCTGACGGAAAAATCGAATTCCTGCGCAATATTCAGCATGACGACCATCTCATCCGCCCGATAGCAGTGGTTGTGGACAAGAATCTCGCCATCCAGCACCCCCATCAAGGTCTCCAGCCCCAGGTCCCTGACTGGCGGTTCGGGGCGTTGCAGGTCGCTCTCGCTCGCCTCGACAGCGGGTTCCGTTGCCGATGCCTCGCCCGTTGCCAGCTGACGTTCAGCCTGCTCGGCCAGATATTCATCCAGCGCGTCCTGATACGCACGCCACTCGCGCCGGTAGTCCTCGGCTTCAATCCAGGCGGCGCGGAAGCCGGCCACATTGCCCATGCGCGTCATGGGCGCTTGCAAACGCTCGCCGTACACCCGCTTGGGATTCTCGCCGCAGGCGATCTTGAGGCCGTGCGGCGCACCCGGAAACAGCATGTCGTACACGCTGCGCGCACGTACATTCTTCAGCGTCACGGTGCGCCCGCCAAACAGATTCGCCGAACCAGGCAGCACCATGAGCGTGGTCACACCGCCAGCGAGCGCAAGCCCGAACTGCGGGTCCTGTGGCCATACCGAATGCTCCGCCCACACGTGCGCGGTCACCGGGTCGGTCATTTCATTGCCATCATCGGTGGCTTGTGTCGCAGGTGCCGCATAATTGCCGAGATGAGAATGCACATCGATCAACCCGGGGGTAAGCCATTTGCCCGCACCATCAATCGTCACCAACCCGTCGCGCTGCACCTCGAGATCAGCGCCCACGGCGGCGAGCCGCCCATCCTCGAAGAACACGTCTGTCGCTTCCAATTGCTCGCCTTCACCGGTGAGCACAGTGAGATTTTCGATCAGCACCGGCGAGTGCGCGGGCGCGACATAGGTGGAAGCATAGGG
The DNA here is from genome assembly GCA_965199815.1 of Pseudomonadales bacterium. GTDB lineage: Bacteria > Pseudomonadota > Gammaproteobacteria > Pseudomonadales > Azotimanducaceae > Azotimanducus. The sequence continues at coordinate 393,367 of CBDATE010000033.1, read as the reverse complement.
CTCGAAGGTCTCGGCGAGAACCTGCACCGACACAGCGCCGGGCAGCAGTGCGCCGAGCAGCAACGCCAGCGCACTGCGCGCCAGCGAGCCGTACCGCTCAGGTTGCCGGTCGGGTTGCCGGGTATTCACGGTGTTGTTACTGCGATGCCTGTGCATGACGAAACATGATGTCTCCGTCTATCCACGAAGTGCGGATTGTATCGCCTTCCTTGAAGTCTGTGGCCAAAATTCTGCTCGCGAGGGGATTCTCCAGATGCGTTTGCACCGCCCGCTTGATCGGGCGAGCACCGTAGGCCGGATCTTCCCATCGCTCCACCAGGCGCTCGAGCACCTCGGGGTCAACCTGTAATTGCAGGCGCTTCTCGGCCAATCTGGTACGCAGCCGTTCGATTTGCAAGCCCATGATGCGCACCAGCTGCTCTCTGACCAGAGGATGAAACACCACCAATTCGTCAACCCGGTTCAGAAACTCGGGGCGAAAATGCTCCGCAGCGATGCCGAGCACCAGCCGCTGCAGGGTCTCATAGTCACTCTCTCCGTCACTCGCATGCGTGTGTATGAGCTCGCTGCCAAGGTTCGAGGTCATCACGATAACCGCATTGCGAAAATTGACCCTGCGCCCCTGACCGTCGGTCAGATGTCCTTCGTCCATCACTTGCAGCAGTATATTGAATACCTCCTGATGGGCTTTCTCGATCTCGTCAAGCAACACCAGGCTGTAGGGTCTGCGACGAATGGCTTCGGTCAACTGCCCGCCCTCCTCATAGCCGATATAGCCCGGCGGTGCCCCGATCAATCGCGCCACCGAATGTTTCTCCATGAATTCGGACATATCCATGCGTACCAGCGCCTGCTCGCTGTCAAACAGCGCATCCGCGAGCGCTTTCGATACCTCCGTCTTGCCCACGCCGGTCGGGCCGAGGAACATGAACACGCCAATCGGCCTGGCGGGGTCGCCGATACCGGCTCGCGAGCGTCGCACCGCCTGACAGATGGCGGACACCGCCGGATCCTGGCCGACCACGCGGCGATGTATGCAGGATTCAAGGTCAAGCAGGCGCTCCCGCTCGGCATCCATCAGGCGCGCCACAGGAATACCCGTCCATTTGGCGACCACATCGGCGATCTCGTTCTCTGTGACGCGGTTCTTGAGCAAGGTTGGCTGCCCCTCCGCGGCCGTCTGCGAAGCCGTGGATGCCGCCTCGATCTGGCGCTCCACCTCGGGAATGCGGCCGTATTGAATCTCGGACATGCGATCAAGATCCCCGCTGCGCTTCGCGGCATCGAATTCCGTGCGCAGCGCATCAAGCGTTTCCCGCAATTGTTGCTCACCTACCAGCGCCGCCTTCTCCGCGCGCCAGATTTCTTCAAGCCCGGCATAGGTGGCCTCCGTCTCCGTGATGGACGCGCCGAGGGCATCGGCCCTTTCCCGGGACTCCTCGTCGTGCTCGTCGCTGAGCGCCTTGAGTTCCATCTTGAGTTGCATGAGCCGACGCTCCAGCATATCCATCTGCTCGGGCCTGGAATCCATCTCCATGCGGATGCGGCTGGCCGCTTCGTCAATCAGGTCAATCGCCTTGTCAGGCAGTTGTCGGTCGGTGATGTACCTGTGCGAGAGCCTGGCCGCCGAGACGATGGCCGGATCGGTGATGTCCACGCCGTGATGAATCTCGTATCGTTCCTTGAGGCCACGCAGGATGGCGATGGTCTGCTCGCCATCCGGCTCCTCCACCAACACCTTCTGAAAGCGGCGTTCGAGTGCTGCGTCTTTCTCGATGGACTGGCGATACTCGTTCAGGGTCGTGGCACCGACGCAGTGCAATTCGCCGCGCGCCAGGGCAGGCTTGAGCATATTGCCGGCATCCATCGAGCCTTCCGCCTTGCCGGCACCAACGACGCTGTGCAACTCATCGATGAACAGCACCACCTTGCCGCCCTGCCGCGAGAGTTCCTCGAGCACGGATTTCAATCGCTCCTCGAATTCGCCGCGGTATTTGGCACCGGCGATCAACGCCGCCAGATCCAGCGACAGGACGCGCTTGTTCTCGAGACCTTCCGGCACCTCGCCATCAAGTATGCGCTGTGCAAGCCCTTCCACGACAGCTGTCTTGCCCACGCCTGGCTCGCCTATGAGCACCGGATTGTTCTTGGTGCGACGCTGCAATACCTGAATGACCCGGCGGATCTCCTCATCACGGCCAATTACCGGATCAAGGCGCGCCTCGGCGGCGAGCGCAGTCAGATCCCGGGTATAGGTGGCAAGCGCCGAATCGTCTCCCTGACCGCTCTCGTTTGCAAGCTGATCGTCACTCGTCAGAGCATGACGCAAGGCATCCGCCTGTACGCCGGATGCGCGCAGCAAGCTGGCCAGTGGATGCCCGAGATCACACATGCCGAGCAGGAGATGCGCCGGACTGATACGCTGGCTACCGGTCTTCTGTGCAGCACGGTCGGCGAGCCCGAGTACGCGCAAGGTGTCGGGCGAAAGGCGCATATCGCCAGTCGGATTCTTCACCACAGCGAGCGCATCGAGCGCTGCCGCGACTCCCGATCGCAAGGCCGCAAGGTCGCCACCGCAGGTGGCAAGCAGCCTCGGCAGGCCGGAGGTCTCGTCAGCAAGCATCAGGTGCAACAGATGCCAGGGAGAAAGCTCGGAGTGGTCGCGCCCGAGGGCGAGCGATTGGGCATTGCCAAGCAGCGTCTGTGATTGTGGAGAGAGCTTGTCCTGATTCATGGGGGTCTTCTTCGGGAGTGGATTACTGCACAGGAACCTTCACAATCTGTGCTTTTTGCGTCTTTTCAATGCCTGTCATGCAACCGTGAACTGCAATGCCCCGTGCGACAAGGGATTCAACCGGAAGCGCAGACTTGCCAACATACCGAAGGGAGTTTGTCGCGAACAGCAACCTTGGGTTGAACCAAGCTGTGAAGTACAATAACTCCCACGGCTTCAACTCCCACGGCTTCAACTCCCACGGCTTCTCCATTTCACCCGTACAACGAGCAATCACGGATACACACTGATAACACACGCTGCCAATGGCCAAACCTGAATCATCCACATCCCTGTCCACGCAGGGCAATCGCGCGATACTCCTGTTGACGGGCATCGCGCTCGGCGTGGTCCTGACACTTGGCGTTGGTCAGGCAGTTGATATGTTCGTTGGTGGCCTGCAGCCGGAGACACGGGATTCCATCAACTTCGTGAACCCGGAGGCACAGGAACTGAGCTTCCGGTTTTTCGATATGCTCACGCAGAGCGACACCATTGATACCACGCAGGAAAATCGCCCGCCACCCTTGCAAAACATAGTCTCCACACCGCAGCCGACACGGGACGGGATGTCGGGGCAAGCCGCACCATCCGCAGGAACGGATTATCAGGACACACCGGCACCAATTCGTCCGACAACACCCGAGCAGGCAGACATCTCGCTACCAGAATCTGCATCTACACCACAGCCATCCACACCGCGGCTCGAAATACAGACCAATGCCAGATATTTTCTGCAGGCGGGGTCCTTCCGCGCTCATGACAAGGCGGAAACCCTGCGCGCCAGAATCCTGCTTCTCGGACTCCCGTCACGAACATCGCGCGTCACGGTTCCGGGCGGCGGAGTCTGGCACCGGGTGTTTGTCGGCCCCTATGAGACCAGGCAACAGATGGAGGGGGCCGCCGATCGTTTGCGCGCAGAGGATATCGACCCCCTGCCCCTGTATCGAACATCCTGAACAGTATCCCGATACGCAATAGATTACGCACCGGTTCTGCCCCCGTAACAGCCATCCGAAACTCCCGATTATGCCCAAACCTCCACTAGCCAGCCTCCGACCTTCCGTATCAGACGAGCTCATCGAGACCAGCCCGCCTGATACCCTGAAGATCCGCAGCACAACCATTCTCACCGTCAGGCGCGCACGGCAGGTGGTCATGGGTGGAGACGGGCAGGTATCTCTCGGCGCAACTGTCATGAAAGACAACGCGACCAAGGTGCGGCGTTTGCACGAGGGTTCGGTAATCGCAGGATTTGCCGGTAGCACGGCGGATGCCTTCACACTCTTCGAGCGCTTTGAAGGCCAGCTTGATCGCTACAGTGGCAATCTGACGCGGGCGGCGGTCGAGCTGGCCAAGGATTGGCGCAGTGACCGTGCACTGCGCCGACTAGAAGCCATGCTCGCAGTCGCCGGTCGGGAAACATCCCTGATCGTCAGCGGAACCGGTGATGTGGTCGAACCCGAAGGGGGCCTGATCGGGATTGGTTCTGGCGGCCCCTTCGCGCTCGCGGCAGCGCGGGCGCTGCTCGACAACACGGACCTTGATGCCGACACGATTGTGCAACAGGGGCTTTCCATTGCCGCCGACATATGCGTATATACAAATCACAACAGATGCATCGAGCGAATCGACTTATGACACAACCCACCAGTCGGGAGGCGTATGCAGAAGTCATGACGCCGCCAGAAATTGTCGATGAACTCGATCGACATATCATCGGACAAGACAAGGCCAAGCGCGCTGTCGCACTCGCCCTGCGTAACCGCTGGCGTCGCATGCAGCTCGACGAAACCTTGCGCGACGAAGTCATGCCGAAGAACATCCTCATGATCGGCCCCACGGGTGTCGGCAAGACGGAAATCGCCCGGCGGCTGGCAAAACTCGCCAAGGCACCCTTCATCAAGGTTGAAGCGACCAAGTTCACGGAGGTTGGCTATGTCGGACGGGATGCCGAAGCCATCATTCGTGATCTGGTCGATCAGGCCACGAAAATGGTGCGCCAGGAACACCTGAATCAGGTGCAACCGCGCGCCGAGGAAACCGCTGAAGAACGCTTGCTCGACATCCTGCTGCCGTCACCGCAGACAACTGAAAGCACCTCCGAAGAGAGCCGCGCGAGCACTCGCGAGTTCATGCGCCGCAAGCTGCGCGGGGGCGAGCTCGACGAGCGCGAGGTGAATGTCGAATTGAACGAATCCCAGGTCGGGATAGAAATCATGACCCCGCCCGGTCTTGAAGGCATGGGCGACCAGCTGCAGGAAGTGCTTTCCAATCTGAGCGGTGGTCGTCGCAAGCGTATTCGTTTGAAAATTCCGGAGGCTCTCAGGCGGATCGAGGAAGAAGAGGCCTTGTTGCTGGTGAACGAGGAAGAAATCCGTCACTCGGCGGTGTGTGCGGTGGAGCAGACTGGCATCGTGTTCATTGACGAGATTGACAAGGTCGCAGGCCGCGAGCGCACCTCCGTGGATGTGTCCAGAGAGGGCGTACAGCGCGACCTGCTGCCGCTGGTGGAAGGTTGTACGGTTTCGACCAGAAGCGGCATGGTGAAAACCGACCACATACTGTTCATCGCCTCGGGTGCCTTTCACCTGTCCAAACCCTCCGACCTCATTCCCGAATTGCAAGGGCGCCTGCCTATCCGCGTCGAATTGAACGCGCTCACATCGGATGATTTCTGTCGCATCCTGACCGAACCCTCGGCATCACTCGTGGAGCAGTACAAGGCACTGCTCGGCGTTGACGGGGTGACGCTCGACTTTGATGCCGATGCCATCAAGCGTATCGCCGACCTCGCTTTTCAGGTGAACGAATCGACAGAGAATATCGGCGCACGTCGGCTCCACACCCTCATGGAACGCCTGCTTGACGAGATTTCCTTTGACGCTTCGCGTGGCGGTGACAAGAAAGTCACCATAGACGCTTCCTATGTGGACCAACAGCTCGAGGAGCTTGTGCAAGATCAGGACCTGTCGAGATTCATTCTCTAGCCTCATGTCTGATATGGGTGCGCGCGAAGCATGACGGCAACTCCAGTCAATATCACCCTTCACAGGAAGTCGCGAACACTCGAAATCGAGTGGCATGATCAGGTGACACATCTCATCCCCTGCGAGCTCCTGCGCGTCTGTTCGCCCTCGGCCGAGGTTCGGGGACACACACCCGAGCAGGCGGTACTGGTTACCGGCAAGCGGTTCGTGGGTATCGAACGGCTCGAACCCGTGGGCAGCTATGCCTTGCGACTCATGTTTGATGACGGTCACGATACCGGGCTTTATACCTGGGGACTGCTGAGAGACCTTGGCGAACACCGCGAAGCACACTGGAAGGACTATCTGGTACGCCTGAAGTCGGCGGGGGGCTCGCGAGAGCCGCGAGTCGATGCCCCGCGTACTGCCCGCAACCTGGGCGGTTCCGGCAACGCCGAAGCAGTCAGCGAATGGACCCCCGTCACCATTCGGGAGCCAGTGTCTTGACTGCACCGGAGCACAGCGACGCACAGGGCCACGGGAACGCGCGTACGTCAACGCAGGCGAAGACCGAACAGGTGCAGCAGGTGTTCGCGTCGGCGGCACATCGCTATGACCTGATGAACGACCTCATGTCTCTCGGCTTGCACCGTGTGCTCAAGCGCATCACGCTCGAGCAGTCCGCGGCGCGCCCTGGCCAGCGCATACTCGACCTTGCGGGAGGCACCGGCGACCTCACCGGACTCTTCGCTCGGGCGGTACTGCCGGGCGGGCGCGTGGTGTTGACAGACGCGAATCAGGAGATGATTGACCGGGGACGCGACCGCCTGATCGATCTTGGGCACACCAACATCGACTATGTGGTGGCCTCTGCCGAGCAGCTTCCCTTCGAATCGCATCACTTCGATTGCCTCGTCTGCGGCTTCGGCTTTCGCAACTTCTCGGATCAGGAAAAAGCCTGCACGGAATGCCTGCGGGTCCTGAAACCCGGAGGCAGGTGTCTGATTCTCGAATTTTCCGTACCCGAGAACCGCCAGCTCGCGAGCGCTTTTCGCCTCTACAGGGCGGGCTGGCCACTGCTTGGCAGGCTGGTGAGCGGCGACCCGGCCCCCTATGCCTATCTGGTGCAATCGATCGACGCTCACCCGGCCCCCGATGCGGTCAGTCTGATGTTGCGCGATAGCGGCTTCAGCGAAGTTTCCTGGCGTGCCTTTCTCGGCGGTGTGGTCACCCTGCATCAGGCGCGCGCATGACACTGACAAATCTGCTGCTGAGGGCACTCAGGTATCGGCTCGATACTCTGGTTGATGCACTTGCAGTCGATACCTCGCACTTGCCGGGAGTCGCCAGAAATCTCGTCAGACTGACCAGGCTCCTGCCCACGCCCAAATCCTCGAGCGGGACGCGGCTGCGCCTGTTTCTGGAGAGTCTCGGACCCGTTGCCATCAAGTTTGGCCAGTTGCTGTCAACGAGACCCGATCTGCTGTCGGATGAATTGATAGAAGAACTCTCCGGATTGCAGGCCGATGTGCCGCCTTTTGATACCCGTCTGGCGGTTGCGGCAATCGAGCGCGACCTGGGCAAGCCTGTCGCGCAGCTTTTCGACGAGTTTGAAGACACGCCGCTGGCCTCGGCCTCTGTTGCACAGGTGCACCGGGCTCGGCTCGGGAACGGCCATCGGGTGGCTGTCAAGGTGGTGCGACCGGACATACGGCCCCTGATCAAATCGCAGATCGGGCTCATGCGACGGGTGGCAGAACTCCTCGAGAAGCATTCCGATGATGCCAGGCGGCTGCATTTGCGACGGGTGGTGGACGACTACGAACACACCATCCATGCCGAGCTTGACATGCGTCAGGAAGCCGACAACACGGTGCAGCTGCGGCTCAATTTCGCAGCTTCTGCCTTGCTGTACGTGCCGCGGGTGTATCGCGAGTTTTCGGGCCGTGACGTACTCACGCTCGAATATGTCGAGGGCGTACCCATTGATGCGGTCGAGAAGTTGCGGGCACTGGGCGTGGATATGAAAAAGCTGGCGGAGAGAGGTGTCGAAACCTTCTTTACGCAAGTGTTTGTGCATAACTTCTTTCATGCCGACATGCATCCGGGCAACATCCTCATTGACGTATCCGATCCGTCAGAGCCAAGCTATATCGCCCTCGACTGTGCCATCATCGGCAGCCTGCCGCAGGTAGATCGCACGTATCTGGCGAGAAATCTCATCGCGTTTTTCAGACGCGACTATCAGCAGGTGGCGCACCTCCTGCTCGCAGCAGGCTGGGCACCGCCGGAAACCGATAGACAGGCATTTGCAGCCGTGATTCGCGAGCTGTGCGAACCGGTATTCAACAAGCCGCTGTCACAAATCGAGTTTGGCCACTTCCTCGTGTCCCTGTTTCGCTCGGCGCGGCAATTTCGCCTCGAAATGCAGCCGCAACTCGTGCTCCTGCAAAAAACACTGCTCTATGTCGAAGGTCTCGGTCGGCAGCTGTATCCGCAGCTTGATCTGTGGGAGACCGGCAAACCCTTCATGGAACGCTGGATGCACGATCACTTTGGCCCAGCGGCGCAATTGATGGCAGTGTTCGATACACTCCCGGAGCTGCTGAGCGCCATTCCGGGATTGCCCGGCGAAGTCAGGGATCTGCGACGGGACCTGTCCCGACTTTCCGCGCAGGTCACGCAACAGCGTACACATCGTCAGCAAGCGAGGCGCGCGACACGCAGCGGTCAGATATTTGCGCGTACGGCGGGGGTGGTCTTGCTGCTCGCATCGGGTTGGCTGGTCTCGCCACTGTCAGAGCTTGCCCAGACAGCGAATACCATGGCAGGAATCATCGCGCTGGCGGGCGCGTATCTCGTTGTGCGCGCCTGACCGGTTGTGAATCATATCCTGTGAGTCACGTCCTGTGAATCATGTGCGCATCGGCATATCGCTACCCATCAGGGAACTCACCAGTGATCTTGGTGCGATTCGCGAGTTCGCACAGGCCGCCGAGGCGCTTGGCTTCACCCACCTGCGCATCCCGGATCAGATTATTCGCCCCGCTGGAGCCTACGCGCATGAATCCCTGATGATGCTGGCGTATATAGCCGCAATCACGCGGAAAATCGAACTCGTGCCGTCGGTGGTGGTCATTCCACTACGGCAAACCGTGCTGTTGGCGAAGCAGGCCGCTCAACTTGATCTCCTGACGGGCGGGCGCACCCGACTGGGTATAGGGCTTGGCAGTAGCCCGCAGGAATATGCGGCGCTCGGACAGGACTTTTCCACTCGCGGCATGCGCGCAGAAGAACAGCTGCAGCTACTCAGGGCACTCTGGACGCAGGAGAGCGTCACATTCGATGGACATTGGGATCAGGTGCAGGAGCTCGGCCTGCATCCGCGCCCGATTCAACAGCCCATTCCACTCTGGGTGGGTGCCAGAAGCCTGCCGGCGGCGAAGGTTCGGGAACGCATCGGGCGCCTGGCGGATGGCTGGTTCGTGCTCTGTTCGCCGGAAGACTTTGACGCGCTCAAGGCAGACATAGACGCGGCAGCAACCAGCGCGGGCAGATGCCCCGACGAAATCGGTACTGAAGCAGGGATTGCCGTGGCCGGGCCGAGAGCACCTGAATGGCAGCAACGAGTACGGGGTTGGCGCGAGAAGGGGCTCACGCATCTGTGTCTGAGGACGCTCGGTGGCGGTCTCGATGCCAAGGGGCATCTGATGAGGATGCGCGCGGTCGCCGAGGAACTGGCCCGATACGGGGATTTTCAATAACCAGGAAAGACTGAACAACAGCATTGCCCGTCAGGATTCGCCGTTCGCAGATACGAGCGACTTCAGCTCGAATCCTCGCGCCTCCATGCAGTTCCGATAGGCCAGAAACTCGGAAGACCCGGCAGGCGCGCCTTCGAGATTCATCCTCGCAGCCTCTGCACAACGCACATTCTGCAGTTTGTACTCCGCCACGGTGGTATCGGGTCTGGCCCATTGATGCGTCGGAGAATACGCGTTGCTCGCAAGTTCCGTTGCCGTGCAACCGCCTCCGACAGTCAGGACTGCGACAAGAATGAGCGCCTTTTTGAGGTCCGCCATGATTTCCTCCTCGGTCAGCAGAGACCGTCGTCCATTGACAGTGGAGGGAATCTTACATGCTGTTTAACAGAAATGCAACATTTTTGTCACCTTGCTGAAACGCAAGCGTCATGTAAGGGAAACTCTGAATAACAGAGTTTCCCGTGCGGCACATGGATGTGCCCGCCCCTTCGGGCGGCTGCGCCGTGCATTTTTCTAAATGACACGGGACTCACGCGACCTGCCTCAGTAGGCATATTGAAGGCTTACTGCAAAAGACTGTCCGGGGGACTGTTCGAAGATCACCACGCCTTCACGTTCAATGGTGACTGCATCGTCGAGTATGTTCTGTAGCCTGGCCTTCACAGTCACGCGCTCGGCCGGATACCAGGACCAGGTGAAGTCGAGCGAATGGAACGGCTGTTCATAGCCATCGGGCGCTCCATTGCGGCCAGCGACATAGAGGCGCTCGCCGAACACGTTGTATATCAAGGACACTGTGTGTTCACCGCTAAAGGAGTCGAATCCGAACATGACGTTCGCGACATACTCTGAAGCCCCGGTCAGCGGACGCTCTGCGTTCGTGGGGGCATCGGCATTGGCACCGGCTCGAATCCCGGAATCCTGAATCGTGAAGTTCGTTTGCAGGAAGAAAGGATTGCCCCACTCACCGAGAAAGCGCAGGGATTTCAGTGCTTCGATTTCCAGACCATACACCTCGGAGGAGGCAGCATTGACGATTTCGCGCGCGATGTTGGTGTCGCTCGCGGCCGCTTCGAAGAACTCGATGGGGTCTTCGATGTCCTTGTAGAACAACGAGGCGGTAAAGTTGTCATCATTGCGAAAGAACCACTCGGCGCGCAGATCGTAACTGGTCACGGATGACGGAATCACGCCCGGGTTGCCATCCACAATCTCGGAAGTTATCGGATCTATGTAACTGGCATCCGTGATCTCGCGCAAGTCCGGGCGCACCGTGCTGCGACTCCATCCGAAACGCAACTGGAAGGTCTCGGCCAGCCAGTCTGACATGTAGGCAAGCGACAGTGAAGGGAACCACTCATCGTTCCGATAGGCAGAGCGCTCGAGCACTTCAGGGTCAGTGGATATCTGCGGGCTGGTAAGCGTGTAGGCATATATGTTCCAGTCGAGCGCCACTTGTCGATAATCTTCCCAGCGCACACCTGCGGACAGGCGCCAGGTGTCGTTCCAGATCCAATCGACCTTGCCGAAACCGGCATCCGTCATGGTCGCCGCGATATAACTCTGGTTATTGGTTCCTTGCAGGTCGAACACATAGTTGTTCGCCGGATTGATGATATTGGCATCGGAAAACGCCTCGTCGAGTCCGCCCTGCAGGATTGTCGGATCAGCCACGCTCAAGGGGCCCAGGCTGAACTGCGATTGCCTGTAGGTGCGCAGCTTGCGTGCATGCTCGCCACCCAGACTGATTTCGACGAACGCCCTGCCCCAGTAGAAGGGCAGGATGCCCATCCAGCCATAATTCAGGACCTCGTCATCAAGCTCGGTGAAGCGAAAGTCGGCAACAGATGAACCGGTATTGACTGCCGAATCCAGCACCGCGCCGGTGACCGGGTCAGTTGCATTGCGGGCATTGATGCTCACCTGATTCGGGATGCTCGTGCCGCCTTCGGAATCCGAATAGAACCAGCGTACTTCCAGATCGCGCGGCAGAAAATCCACGGCATCACGGACAAACCCCGGCAAGTGCTGGCGCGTCTCCTCGCCAAGCCTGTGTGTCCCCTTGATCTGATGCACCTCGATATCCCGCTCTTCGAACTTGATGCGATAGTTGCGAAAGCCAACACCATCCGAACGGCGCCGATTCTCATTGAAAAAGTCGCGAATCGCGGTGCGATCATCCGTGTTGCGCAGGTACAGACTGGTGGTGGCGAGTTCGTGGTCTGCTCCGTACAAGAGGCCGAGATTCAGATTGACGTGCAAATCCACGCTGCGGATGGACTCGTTTTCCGATTCGGTTTCCTCTTCCGGTTCCGAGAAGAGTCGGGACAGCCGGTTGCGCTCACGCCAGTCCGTCTCATGGGAAGCGCCCGCCAGAAATCCGAACTCGAAGTCCTGCCCAAGAAAAACGCTGTTGCCGATGTTCGCCTTGATCGCATAGTCCGGATCGTCATCCTGCTCACGGATACCGAGATTGCGATTCAGCCCGAGCGCAACTTCGCGATTCAACGCCTGGGCGGCGGCAAGGGCGGCGGCAGGCGAATCATAGGTGTTGCCCTCCGCACGCAGCCTGTTGGAGATGCTCTGCACACCGAGATTGCCGCGGAAACGGGCGATGGCATCGGTGATGCCCGCACTCAGTTCACGGGTGCCGTCATCCACGCCCAGGTTGTCATCACCGCCCCCCGGATAGGAGAGCACCTCACCGTCGTTCTCGAAGTTGTAGCCGCTGCCGACTTCGACCGCCCAAGTGAAGCCGTCGGGGACCCCCTTGGTGCGAATGTCAATGCTTCCACCCCCGAAATTGGCGCGCGCGTCCGCCGACCAGGACTTCTGTACGCGCAAGGATTGCACGATGGAAGCCGGAAAGATGTCCAGCGGGATGACGTTGCGCGTCAGATCCGGCGAGGGGATGGTGGCACCATTGAGTGACGTACTCGAATAGCGTTCACCCAGGCCACGCACATACACGAACTTGTCGCTCACCAGAGTGAGTCCCGTCATGCGCCGCAGTGCGGCGGCGACAGTCGAATCGCCGAGCCGAGCGATCGACTCGGCATCCATGACATCAGCTACCACCTCGTCGTTGATGCGCTCATTCAAGAGCGCCTGCGCCGCGCTGTAAAATCGCGCTATGACCACCACTTCTTCGATGTCGGGTGCCTCGATATCCAGGATCGAGGCAGCGCGCCGCTCTGTCGCATCCGCCTCACCTGGCTCGGTATCGGGGTCGGCCTCCTGCTCTTCGGCAAGGCTTGCGCCGGAAAACAGCAGCGCCGCGAGCAGGGCGGACAGGAAGCGGCTACGCTGAATATCGGGAAATTTCATGAGTGCCTCGTGCCTCGTGTTATCACTGCTCGAACCAGTGTTGACCATCCGGTTCATTCGAGACATCCAGACCGAAGGTCCAGTTCTGTGTCCAGTCGGCACCGGCACCTTGCATGACACCGCCGATATTTCCGCCAGCATAAGCGGGCAGACTGGCACCATTGACCTGCATCGACGCATAGGGAATCGAATAGACCTGCGGCATACCCTGCAGGAGTTGCAGTTCGGTATCGGCATTCGGGCTTGGGTCGGTAACAGCGGTTATGTCAGCGAAAGTGATGCTCGTCCCCAATCCCTGAACATCTGCCTCACTGACGCTTCTCACCCGGTCCTGACACGCGAACACAATACCGTTCAGCGTTGGCGAGGTGACCCCGAATTGATCGATGCGCAGACAGTAGTTGTTGTCATCGCTGTCAACCCCCTTGGCGCTGACGACCATGGAGTTGCTGATAGTCGGGGAGATGCCTTCACGCAGCCGCCAGCCAGCGCCGGCATCAAAGTTCCCCTGTGCGGCGGAGGGCGATACGATGCAGGTGAGGCCATCGATGGTGGGCGCACTCTGCAACCCTTGGGATATCTTTGCCTGAATCTCGGCCTCGGTGAGGCTGCTGAAGGAGCCGAGGCCGTCCGACTCGATGCAGTGATTCCCTATGTCCTCAGCCTGAATCACGAGCGAGTTGGTGATCGTGCCGTTATAGCCTTCGTCTATGTCGATGGAGTCGTCGCGCACATACATGGCGAGGAAATTGGTGATGTCAAAGGAGCCACCAAACATCTCGATGCCGTCGTCATAGGTGGAATACACCTGCAGGTTGTTCACGACGGTGCCACTGCCGACACCGCCGAACGAGATGCCGTTGAGTTCATCTCCGTTGGCCACTTCGGCACCGGTATGCTTGACACGCAGGTACTCGATTACGCCGGAGCTGTCTCCGTCGTTGTCGCCGCCGTAATGCGACTCGTCAAGACCGGCTGCACCCTCTGCCGACACGTGGCAATCGGATGTGGTCAGCGAATCACGACTCGAGCCTTCGTATGCGCACTTGTTGGTGATGCCGAAGCCGTTGATGACTACGCCGCCCCACTGCTGTACGGCGTTGTACTGCTCGCCGGTCAACTGGCCGTTGATGTCGGATTCGGAGGTCAGGGTGATGGGGGCATCTTCGGTGCCGCGCGCGAGAAGCAGCGAGCCGCGGTTGACGATCAGGAAGGATTTGTTGGACTGAAACGCCAGGGTTGCGCCCGCCTCGATGGTCAGGGTCGGCCCGTCGCCGCCTTTCTCGATACCCCTGGCGCTCAGGCACTCGTCCGAATCACAGTTCTCGCCGATGAACAGGCTGCCTGCAAAGATGTGCGCGCCGTTGTTCTGCAGCGGGGAAATCAGCAAATCCTCGCTGATGTTACTGCCCGCATCTGCAAACGAGCGCGAGTAGTAGCAGTTCCCGGAGACGAAATCGCCACGGACGACCCTGGATCCCACCTGACGCGAGGCACACACCCCATCAGGGTCCATGGTGTCGGGGGTCATGGTGTTGGTGGTAACCGATGAGTTATCGACGGAATTGTCGGTCGTTGAAGGCGATATACGTATATCGCCGCCACCACACGCCGCCAGCAGGGCAGTGAACATGGCAACGAATCCCGATCTCGAGGCGAAACGAAACGAATCCATGGGGAGAGTCTCCGGAGAAATGCAAAATCCATGGCGCACTCTAGGCAGCAGGCGTGGCAGATACATGAATTTTGAGTAGCACTTTGGTGAATCTACGGTGGCATCTGTGTGTCAGTCAGGTGTCAGTCCCGTGACAGCCAAAAGAGAGTCAAAAGGGACACACACCGCCAAGGGATTACAATGGGACACACACCAAGGAGGCAGTCGGATGAGCACCATCATCAGCGAGCTCGAGCGAGTTCTGAACCAGCGTTGCACGGCTTCGCCGGACACATCCTATGTCGCCTCGCTCTTTGCCGGTGGCCTGACCGACATCTCGGCCAAGCTGCGCGAAGAGACAGACGAACTCATTGCAGCAGCAGAGCTTCTCGAGGTGTCCGATGTGGCATCGAATGCCGTCTCGAACGACACAAGTGCGCTCGTACACGAGGCCGCTGACCTGTGGTTCCACAGCCTGGTGCTGCTTGCCCACTACCGTTGCAGCCCGGATTTGGTACTGCAAGAACTCGAACATCGTTTCGGTGTATCCGGGCACGAGGAAAAACGCTCGCGAACCCGATGAGCCCGACGAGCGCAACACGCCCGAAAACAGCCCGCCTCTCGCTCCCTGTCGCCCGCCGTATAATTATCGAAAACCTGACAGATTCGCACAGGGGGCGAACCCAATCATGTTTGGACTTGGACCCACAGAACTCATCATCATCCTGGCTATCGTCCTGCTTGTGTTCGGTTCCAGGCGCATCGCCTCCTTCGGGGCGGACCTTGGCAGGGCCATCAAGGGCTTTCGCAAGGCGGTGAAGAACGATCAGGAGGACGACAGGCACACTGAACGTGTTATCGACGGCGAAGCACGAGAGGCGAGCACCGACAAGGCATCCTCCTGAAGCACGGAAAGCTCGTCCCGTGGACGCAGGATTCCCGGAGCTGCTGATCGTGGCGCTCATTGCACTGGTCGTGCTCGGCCCCAAGCGACTGCCCGAAGCCATGCGCACACTCGGCCTCATGGTTGGCCGTATGCGTCGCGCCTATCTTTCCGCGCGCGCAGAAATAGAGCGCGAAATCGGTATGGATGAAGTGCGCCGCGAGTTGCATAACGAATCGATCATGCGCGATCTCGAATCTCCGATAGCAGATGTCAAATCGGATATCAGGAAGCTCGACAATGAAATCAGGCAGGATGTCGATACATCTCTCGCCAAACGTGACCGCAAGGACCGGAAGCAACCTTCGCGCGCTGCCGCCGACTCGGACAAGCCGTCCGGGCAAGGCGATGACAAGGCAGCCCGCAGTGCGCCCGATGCGCGATGAAACTGACCAGACGCGCCAAGCCCACCAAAGAATCCGCACACGACCGTCAGGTAGATAAGGAGTCTGCGCCCTTCGTCGAGCATGTGCGCGAGCTTCGCCAGCGGGTCATCCGGAGCCTCGTTGCCATAGTGCTCCTGTTTGTCCCCATCTATTACTTCGCCAACGAAATCTACCTTGTGGTTGCAGCGCCGCTGCTGCACACGCTGCCCGAGAACACGAGCATGATCGCAACGCGGGTCGCCGCCCCCTTCATCACACCGTTGAAACTCTCGGCATACGGCGCACTCATCTTCGCCATGCCCTTCATACTGCACCAGCTCTGGGCGTTTATCGCACCCGGCCTCTACCTGCGGGAAAAACGCATCGGGCTGCCCCTGCTCATTTCCAGTGTGCTGCTTTTCTACACCGGTGTCATATTCGCCTATCTGGTGATCTTCCCCATCGCCTTTCAGTTTTTCGTCTCGGTCACACCCGCGGGCATACAGGTGATGACCGATATTTCTTCCTATCTCGAATTCGTCGTTTCCCTGTCGTTTGCGTTCGGACTCAGTTTCGAGATTCCGGTTGCCATACTCCTGCTCGTGTGGGCCGACATCAGCACACCGGACAGCCTGGCAAGGAAGCGACCTTATGTAGTCATCATGTGCTTCGTGGCGGGCATGATTCTGACCCCGCCAGACCCGGTGACTCAGGTGGCCCTGGCACTTCCCGCGTGGCTGCTGTTTGAAGTCGGCCTCTTGTGCGCGCGTGGCATACATCGCCGAAAGGACTGCTCCTGATGCCCTCTCGCTGACGGGAAAACCCGAGCCCGGCGCGCCAACCTCGCTCCGGGCCCATGCTCACGACAGCATGAGTTTCTTGCCTTCGAGCTCGAGCGTCGCAAAGCGCTGCACCCAATCCTCGAACTTGCAGTATTCAGCGTCAGAAAACCCGAGGGCTTCGGCAACACGCAGCACGAGGGATTCTTCCGTGACATCAAGGCTCCCGTCCACAAACCCCAGACGCAACAGATTCAGAAGCGCCACGCCCGCGGACATGCGGGTATCAAAGCAGCTCGCCAGCTGTTCGATCGATTCCGGGGGCGCGCCCGAGCGCTCATGGAGTTTCATCTGCCGACGGAAATCCTCCAGCATGTACTCTTCACTCACATCCACCACCTCATCGGCGTGAATGAGGTGCTGCGCCAGCCCGATGAGTGCCCGGCGCTGGGTCTCGGTGAGCGTCATCAACCACATGGCAGCTCACCCGAGCGTGGGGTCAGGCAACAGGGTACTCATCTTCCCGAGAGGAAGATTGCGCGACTCCGTCCTCTACTTCCACATCAACGAAGGAAGCCTTCACCATATCTTCAATACTGACCCAGGCACTGGCAAGCATAATCAACATGCTCAGCCAGCCGAGCGCAATGAACCCGCGCATGAGCCAACCTTGACGAAAGAAATCCTGTATCAAGCGCCACATAGTGAGAAATGTCCGGACAAGATGGTGAATACGAACCGCGTACCGAAGCGATACAGAAGGGAAACTCTGCATAACAGGGTTTCCCGTGCGGCACACGGGTGCGCCGCCAGATTCAGTGCCGTAACGCCCCTGAATTATGCAGCAAATCCGGTGCGAGAATCAAACTGAGGAGGGTGACGGGACAGAGACGCTGACCGAACCTGAATTATGCAGCAAATCCGGTGCGAGAATCAAACCGCTATGCTTTCACCGGATATGAGAGAAACGGGGCGAGCGCAGAGTCTGGGCAAGGCGCATGATGCGCCGATTCCGGAGCCGCTGAAGTCAGCGAATCTGTGACACAGTACACTGGCAGCTTGACTTCGGATTCACACGCCCCAAAGTGTCTGCCACTCTCGACTGGTTCGCAGGTTTTTTCGATTTCTTCTGGGTGTCCATCCTGCTCCTGGCACCCATGCTCCTGCTCGGGCTGCTGCTCGCCGGCATCCTGCATGTGCTCGTATCACGCGAAAGCGTACTCCGCTGGCTGAAGAACGATGACCTCAAATCCGTCTGTCTGAGCGCCGGCATAGGTGTACCCATGCCGCTGTGCAGCTGCTCTGTGGTACCGGTGGTAACGGAAATGCGCCGCAAGGGAGCTTCGCGCGCATCCTGCATGTCGTTTCTGATCACGGCACCTGAGACCGGCGCCGACTCAATCCTCGTCACACAGGCATTCTTCGGGTTTGTACCAGCAATCACGAGGCCAATCGTCAGCCTGATCACGGCGGTGGTATCGGGGCTCGCGTGTATCGGACTCATCAGGAATTCGCCGAGTGGAGAGATACCCGACGCACAAGACGCGAAGGATGCACACACCCCCGAGCTCCCGACTTGTTCGCACGACTGCCACGACTCGGGCGAGAGTCATACGCCACTGATTCCCGGGTCGGCAGATTGCCATGTCGCCCCCGGACACCTGAAAACCGTGGCAATCAAATGGTTTCGCAGCCTGCTGGGCAAGCCCGCAATGCATCCACAAGATATGCGCCAACCACATGCAGAAGGCCCTGATTTCCCGACCATCGTGAAGCATGTGTTGCGCTACGGATTCGTGCACCTTGCCGACGATATCCTCTTCGCGCTGCTGGTCGGCATCGCGCTTGGTGCCCTGCTCTACCTGATGATTCCGAGCGACCTCATGCTCGGCGACACAGCGCGCTGGCTCTCGTATCCGGTGATGGTGCTGCTCGGCGTACCGGTCTATATCTGCGCCTCGGCCAGTACCCCCATCGCAGCCGCACTCGTCGCCAAGGGCATCTCGCCAGGCGCAGCGCTGATCTTTCTCATGACCGGACCAGCCACCAACACTGGCACCATCGCCATTGTCGTGAAGCAATTCGGGGCGCGCTTTTCGAGCATCTATGTCGGCGGTGTCATTTCCGTCTCGCTCGCCTGCGGCCTGCTGATTGATGTCCTCATTCTCCTGAGCGGCTTCTCTGTCAGCCTGAACATGGAAGCTTCGCACACGCCCGCCATCATGCTGCTGCAATGGAGCGGCGCTTTTCTGCTCCTTGCGCTCATCGTCTGGCGCGCCCGGTACGGCGCACTCGGGAGCGGCTTTCGCGAAATGGTTGCGAACCTGCGTCTGACCCGGACACAGGGTGCTACCATACGTTCAAGGCGATAAGTTCACATGAGGAGAGACCCACCTTGAACGACACCTGTCAACCTGACGCATACGAACATACCGTGCCGATTGCGCCCGGCCTGTTCACTTGGCCCTCCAACGACCCGCGGCTGCTCGGCAGCAAGTGCCGGGACTGTGGCGTGGTCACCTTTCCCGTGCAGTCAGGCTGCCCGGCGTGTGGCAGCACCGATGTCGCCCCGCTCGAACTGGAACGGGAGGGGACGCTCTGGACCTGGACCCTGCAATGCTTCTATCCGCAGCGCCCCCCTTACGACGGTCCGGAAACGCCGGAGAACTTCAAGTCCTACGGTGTGGGATACATAGAACTGCCGGGGCAAGTGCGCGTTCAGGCGCGCCTCAGGACCCGCGATGTACGCAGGCTGCATATCGGCATGAAGATGCGGCTGGTGGTAGAGAAGTATCTGGAGCGCGAAGGTCAGCAGGTGATGGCCTACTTCTTCCAGCCGACTGACGAAATCTGACTCGCCCTGATGTGCTCACACAAGACCCGCGCCAATATTCACACAACCAACCTCCCGGGGAATCACATATGGACGTAGCGATCATAGGACTCGGTATCCACCCTTTCGGCAGAACCCCCGGTAAATCCGGGCGCGATCAGGGCATACACGCCGCAAGAGCGGCGCTTGCAGATGCGGACATGGAGTGGAGCGAGCTCGAATTTGCCTACGGCGGCAGTGCGGCGGCCGGTGCAGCCGATGCCATGGTCAAGGAGATGGGCCTCACCGGACTGCAATTCGTCAATGTCGCCAACGGCTGTGCCACCGGTGGCAGTGCACTCCAGTCCGCCTGCATGGCAATTCAATCCGGCATGTTCGATGTCGGCATGGCGGTCGGCTTCGACAAGCACGAACGCGGTGCCTTTCGCGTGGACCCGGCCGGCAGCGGTCTCGGCAAATGGTACGGGGATATTGGAATGGCGCTGACACCACAGTTCTTCGGCATGAAAATCCAGCGCTACATGCACGATTACGGCATCACCGAGGAGGCGCTCAATCTTGTCGCCGTCAAGAACTACGCCAACGGTGCCATGAATCCCAACGCCTGGCGCCGCGCAGCTGTCGGCCACGACGAAATCGCCAATTCCATGATGGTCTGCCACCCCTTGCGCAAGTTCCATTTCTGCTCTCCGGCAGAAGGCGGCTGCGCCATGATCCTGTGCCGTGCCGACAAGGTGAAGCAGTACACCGGCAACAGGCCGGTGTTCCTGAAAGCGGTACGTGTCAAGACGCGGCTCTTCGGCTCCTTCGAGGTGTTCTCGCAATCGCAAGCCCTCGAGCGCAGCGATGCGCCCACAGTGCAAGCGTCAAAGTCAGCGTTTGAACAGGCGGGCATCGGGCCTGAGGACATACACGTAGCGCAGCTTCAGGACACCGAGTCCGGTGCCGAAATCATGCACATGGCAGAGAACGGCTTCTGCGAACACGGCGAACAGGAGAAATGGCTGCGCGAGGGTTGGACGAAGCCGGACGGCAAACTACCGGTCAATACCGACGGCGGATGCATGGCCAATGGCGAGCCCATCGGTGCTTCCGGCCTTCGTCAGGTGCATGAGGTGGCGCTGCAACTGAGGGGAGACGCTGGTCAACGACAAGTGCCCAATTCCCCCAAGGCCGGATATACGCATGTCTATGGTGCCCCCGGCCTCTCGGGCGTGTGCATCCTGAGCGCCTGAGCCTCGCACATCCCGCTGCCGACACACAAGACCCTGCATCGAGAGGCCAGCATCATGTCGCGTGAACTCCTGATCGAAATGGCGCAGCAGAATCTCGCACACGTCAAGTCCGGGGATATTCCGCTCGCCGACAAGGTCGTAGAGATATCGGCGCAGCATTATTACCAACCGGAGCGTTGGGCGCGGGAAGTGAATCAGGTGTTCAGGCGCATGCCGCTCATGCTCGCCATGAGTTGCGAACTGCCGAACCCGGGAGACTACAAGTGCATGGAAGCCGTTGGCGTTCCGCTTTTCATCACCCGCGGACAGGACGGGCAGGTACGCAGCTTCCTCAACATCTGCTCGCATCGAGGGTCGCAGATATTGCCGACAGGAACCGGCAATGCCAAGCGTTTCTCCTGCCCCTATCATGCCTGGACATATAACGACCGAGGCGAACTGAAGGCCATCCTCTCCAACCACGAGTTCGGAGACATTGACAAGTCCTGCCACGGGCTCCCCGAGTTACCCACCCTGGAAAGCGCCGGCCTCGTCTGGGTAACACTGGATCCGAATTCGCCGCTCGCCATCTCCGACTTCCTGTCAGGCTATGACGAGCTGCTGGCGCACTTCGGGTTTGCTGACTGGCATCTGTTCGCCTCACGGCGTCTCGAAGGCCCGAATTGGAAGATTGCCTACGACGGCTACATGGATCTGTACCACTTGCCGGTGCTGCACCGCGATACGTTCGGCCCGCAGATGCCCAACCAGGCCATCTACCGTGCCTTCGGCCCTCACCAGCGAGTGAGTTCGCCCAACCCGCTGCTTCTGGAATTCGAGCACAAGCCACACGACGAGTGGGATACGGCCACCATGCTCATGGGCGTGTGGACCATTTTTCCGCATGTCTCCATCGCTTCCTTCGATGGTGGCGGGCGCGGAGTGATGATTTCGCAGCTCTTTCCGGGCGAATCACCGGGCGAGTCCTACACCATCCAGAATTACCTGATGGAGCGGGAACCCGACGAAGAAGCTATTCCGCTCGCCAACGAACAATTCAAGTTCCTCGAGTATGTTGTCCGCGAAGAAGACTACGCCACAGGCATTCGTCAGCAGCGAGCACTCGAAACCGGACTCAAACCCACTGTCATGTTCGGCCGCAATGAGGGTGGCGGTCAGTGCTTTCACGCCTGGCTCGAGCGGCTGCTCGAGACGGATTGCCGGAATCTCCCCAAACTCTTCAATGGAAGCAACCCATGCCACTGACACTCTACGACTTCGCCGCCGCACCGAGCCCCTTGCGAGCGAGAATTTTCCTTCACGAGAAGGGTATCGACTATACCTGCATTCAGGTGAATCTCGGAAGCGGAGAGCAGCTTTCCGAAGCCTACCGACGTATCAATCCGAGTTGCACTGTGCCTGCCCTGATTCTCGACGACGGCACCATGCTCAATCAGAACGCGGCGATTGCGCACTATCTGGAAGCCGCCTTCCCTGAACCTCCCCTCTTTGGCCGCACACCGGAAGAACTTGGACGGGTGGTGAATGCCGCGGTGCAAGCGGAAATGGGCGGCCTCATGGCGGTGGCTGAAGCGCTGCGCAATTCCTCACCGCGCATGAAGGGCCGGGCGCTGCCCGGACCAGAGAGCTACGCGCAGATTCCCGAACTCGCCGAGCGTGGGCGGGCGCGACTCGGGCAGTTCATGCAGTCACTCGACGAACAGCTGGCAGGCCGCGAATTTCTCGCTATCGACACCTTCTCCTACGCCGACATCACTGCCTGGGTGACTGTGGACTTTGCCAAGTGGGTGAAGGTGACCCCGAAAGAGACGCAACCAAACCTGCAACGCTGGTACCACGCCCTCGCCGGGCGAGCGAGCATCAAGGCCGCCAGAGCGAGCGCGTGACGACTTGAACACGGGACGACTCGAGCCACGAATTGGCGCACTGACTCGACAATCGTCATAACACAGCGTCATAACGAAGAGTCTGCTTCGCGCTCGGCATAGCGGCGCTCGAGCGCCACCATGAGGCTGACCTCGAAGTCCGCATCAAGCGGGTCGAGTGTGGCGAGCACATCCACCAGATGTTCGTTGTCCTCACGCCCCTGCCAGACCTTCACATAGCGCCCCTCCTGATACCCCTGCGACTGTCGGAAGCGATGGCTGTTCCTTATCGTCCTCTCTCACAGCCGCTGGATGTGGGGACGGTTCGGATTTGACCAAAACCTGAGCAGATTCTTGCCCATGTAGAGGCCATGGAGCTCATCGAGGCGCATCGGCAGGCTGGCCAGCAAGGACGCGAAGGCGGGCACATCGAACCCCCTGCTCACCAGCGAGTGAGTTCGCCCAACCCGCTGCTTCCGGAATTCGATCACAAGCCACACGACGAGTGGGATACAGCCACCATGCTCATGGGCGTGTGGACCATTTTTCCGCATGTCTCCATCGCTTCCTTCGATGGTGGCGGGCGCGGAGTGATGATTTCGCAGCTCTTTCCGGGCGAATCAGCGGGCGAGTCCTACACCATCCAGAATTACCTGATGGAGCGGGAACCCGACGAAGAAGCTATTCCGCTCGCCAACGAACAATTCAAGTTCCTTGAGTATGTCGTCCGCGAAGAAGACTACGCCACAGGCATTCGTCAGCAGCGAGCACTCGAAACCGGACTCAAACCCACTGTCATGTTCGGCCGCAATGAGGGTGGCGGTCAGTGCTTTCACGCCTGGCTCGAGCGGCTGCTCGAGACGGATTGCCGGAATCTCCCCAAACTCTTCAATGGAAGCAACCCATGCCACTGACACTCTACGACTTCGCCGCCGCACCGAGCCCCTTGCGAGCGAGAATTTTCCTTCACGAGAAGGGTATCGACTATACCTGTATTCAGGTGAATCTCGGAAGCGGGGAGCAGCTTTCCGAAGCCTACCGACGTATCAATCCGAGTTGCACTGTGCCTGCCCTGATTCTCGACGACGGCACCATGCTCAATCAGAACGCGGCGATTGCGCACTATCTGGAAGCCGCCTTCCCGGAGCCTGCCCTCTTTGGCCGCACACCGGAAGAACTTGGACGGGTGGTGAATGCCGCGGTGCAAGCGGAAATGGGCGGCCTCATGGCGGTGGCCGAAGCGCTGCGCAATTCCTCACCGCGCATGAAGGACCGGGCGCTGCCAGGACCAGAGAGCTACGCGCAGATTCCCGAACTCGCCGAGCGTGGGCGGGCGCGACTCGGGCAGTTCATGCAGTCACTCGACGAACAGCTGGCAGGCCGCGAATTTCTCGCTATCGACACCTTCTCCTACGCCGACATCACTGCCTGGGTGACTGTGGACTTTGTCAAGTGGGTGAAGGTGACCCCGAAAGAGACGCAACCAAACCTGCAACGCTGGTACCACGCCCTCGCCGGGCGAGCGAGCATCAAGGCCGCCAGAGCGAGCGCGTGACGACTTGAACAGGGGACGACTCGAGCCACGAATTGGCGCACTGACTCGACAATCGTCATAACACAGCGTCATAACGAAGAGTCTGCTTCGCGCTCGGCATAGCGGCGCTCGAGCGCCAGCATGAGGCTGGCCTCGAAGTCCGCATCAAGCGGGTCGAGTGTGGCGAGCACATCCACCAGATGTTCGTTGTCCTCACGCCCCTGCCAGACCTTCACATAGCGCCCCTCCTGATACCCCTGCGACTGTCGGAAGCGATTGAGCAGATTCTTGCCCATGTAGAGGCCATGGAGTTCATCGAGGCGCATCGGCAGGCTGGCCAGCAAGGACGCGAAGGCGGGCACATCGAACCCCCTGCCCACCAGCGAAGATTCGGCCAGGCGTTCCACCGAGCGCGGAAAATCCTCGTCCTTATGCACATCCGGGAGGCGCATGGCTGACACTACCTCGGGTGCCACCCGGCCAGCCCGCGCGTCAACCCGACCTTCGCGCAGGAGCTGACTCAGGCCGAAGTGCCAGATGTCAACGATTTCCAGCCGCACCTGATCAAGGTCAGCGTCCTGTCGCTTCCACCATTTCCATCCATAGTGGTCAAGCAACTCCGCACACTCCACCCAGATAGCACGATAGTAGGCGTATCCCTGTGTTCGCCAGTGCGAATGAATCTGCAGATTGAGGCATTCCTGCAACGCCGCCATGTGCAGCACATGCTCCGTGACCTCGGCATCACTCACGGGCACCGGCGCTATTGTCCGGGATGGATGCAAACTCGCACCGTCCACGCCCCGGCATCAACCCACCTGATGAAGCGCCTGCTCCAGATCTTCGATGATGTCATCGATATGTTCTATGCCCACCGAAAGACGCATGGTCTCGGGTCGTACCCCCACCGACTTCTGTTCTTCCTCGCTCAACTGACGATGGGTGGTGGAAGCCGGGTGACAGGCCAGGGATTTGGCATCGCCGATGTTGACCAGGCGCTTGAACAGCTTGAGTGCATCGTAGAAGCTGACCCCGCCAGCAAACCCGCCCTGTACGCCAAAGGTGAGAATGCCCGATGGCTTGCCGCCCATATAACGCTCTGCGAGAGCATGGTAGCGGTCGCCGGGCAGCCCGGCGTAGCTCACCCAGTCCACCTTGGGGTGGTCTTCAAGATACTGTGCTACAGCCAGGGCGTTGGATGTATGGCGTTCCATGCGCAATGACAGGGTTTCGATACCCTGCATGATGAGGAAGGCGTTCATGGGGGCGAGTGCAGACCCGGTGTTGCGCAGCGGCACGGTGCGCGCGCGGCCTATGTAAGCTGCGGGCCCCAATGCCTCGGTATAGACCACGCCGTGATAGGAGGGTTCGGGCTGATTGAATCCGGGATAGCGCGCAGCATGTTGGCTCCAGGGAAATTTGCCGGAATCCACCAGAATGCCGCCGAGCGTGGTGCCGTGGCCGCCCATGTACTTGGTGAGCGAATGCACCACTATGTCGATGCCATGCTCGAACGGCTTCAGCAACGCGGGCGTGGGCACCGTGTTGTCGGCGATGGTGGCCACTCCGTGGCTGCGCGCCATGTCTGCAATCGCCGCGATATCAGGGATGTTCCCGGCCGGATTGCCGATGGTTTCAATGAAGATGGCCTTGGTGCGCGCATCGACCAGCGCCTCGAGGGCGGCAACCGAATCATCGGCTGCAAAGCGCACCTCGATACCCTGGGCAGGCAGCATGTGCCCGAACAGGGTGTAGGTACCCCCGTAGAGCTGCGGTACCGACACCACGTTATCGCCCGCGCGAGCGAGGTTGAGGATTGAGTAGTTGATGGCAGCGCTGCCTGCAGAGACCGCGAGCGAACCCACGCCGCCTTCGAGCCGGGTGACGCGCTGCTCGAGTACATCATTGGTGGGGTTCATGATGCGTGAATAGATGTTGCCGGGCACGACCAGATTGAACAGGTCCGCACCGTGCTGTGCATCGTCGAACTCGTAGGCGACGGTCTGAAAAATCGGTGCCGCGACCGCCCTGGTGGTGGGGTCGGATGCATATCCGCCGTGGATGGCTACTGTTTCGTCTCTCATAACTATACGTGCGGCCAGGTGCCTGAATTGATACATCGTTCATTGTACATCCCACACAACCCTTCGCTTTGACAAGCGACACTTGCCCACCGTAATGTAATCGGTTGGCTATTCCTTACCCACATGTCTTGAAACATATCTCTGTACGCGGCGCACGCACACACAACCTGCAAAACATCAACCTCGACCTGCCGCGCGATCAATTCGTTGTCATCACCGGCCTTTCCGGATCAGGCAAGTCTTCATTGGCATTCGATACCTTGTACGCAGAGGGGCAGCGGCGCTATGTCGAATCCCTCTCTGCCTATGCGCGCCAGTTCCTGTCGGTGATGAACAAGCCGGATGTGGACCATATCGAGGGCCTGTCACCGGCGATTTCCATCGAGCAAAAATCCACATCCCACAACCCGAGGTCCACGGTCGGTACGGTCACGGAAATATATGATTACCTGCGCCTGCTCTATGCGCGCGTTGGTGAGCCGCGCTGCCCCGAGCACAAGGTCGTGCTGCGCGCACAGAGCGTGACACAAATGGTTGATGCCACGCTCGCCCTGCCGGAGGGCGAAGCCATCATGGTGCTCGCCCCCGTGGTCAATGAGCGCAAGGGCGAACATCTGCATCTTTTTCAGGAGTTGCTGAGCAAGGGCTTCATCCGCGCACGCATTGATGGCATAGTCGTGGACCTGTCAGAAGTCCCGGCACTCGACAAGAACAAGAAGCACAGCATCGATGTGGTGGTGGACCGTCTGCGTGTCAACAGCGACCAGGCGCAACGGCTCAGCGAATCCTTCGAGACCGCCCTGCAACTGTCCGGGGGCAATACGCAGGTGGCCTTCATGAATCAGGATGTCCAACATGACGAATTGCTGATGTCCAATCTTTACGCCTGCCCGCACTGTGGCTTCAGTCTGCCGGAACTTGAACCCAGACTGTTTTCATTCAACAACCCGGCGGGGGCCTGTGCGGACTGCGATGGCCTCGGTATGCGTCGATTCGTGGATCCTGAACTCATCATCACCGATCCGGGTCTGTCCATCAACGAAGGCGTGGTGCGCGGCTGGGACAAGCGCAACAAGTGGTATTTCCACCTGCTCAAGTCGGTGTGCAAGCACTATGCCATAGATATGGACACCCCCTGGAAGCAGCTCGCGAAAAAACACCGGGAAGCAATCCTGTTCGGCCAGCCACGCGAGCGGATCCATTTCGAGTATGTCAGCGACCGGGGAACGCGCTTTCGCAGAAAACGCACATTTCTCGGCGTGGTCGGACTGCTGGAAAAACGCTATCGGGAGACTGAATCGGAAGCGGTCAGGGAATCGCTGAAGAGCTATTTTTCCACGCGCGCCTGTCCGACATGTGGCGGCACCAGACTCAATGAATCGGCACGCAATGTGGTTATTGCAGGCAAAAATCTGCCGGAGATCACATCCGGTTCGGTAGAGTCTGCACTTGCACTGCTCGAACAATTACAGCTCCAGGGTTCGCGTGGTGAAATCGCCGAGCGCATATTGCGGGAGATTCGCGGGCGTCTCGGATTCCTCGTCAATGTCGGCCTCAACTACCTCACACTTGATCGCAGCGCTGAAACCCTGTCCGGTGGAGAAGCCCAGCGCATTCGGCTTGCCAGCCAGATAGGCGCTGGCCTGGTCGGGGTGATGTACATCCTTGATGAACCCTCCATCGGCCTGCATCAACGGGACAATCAGCGCCTGCTCTCGACCTTGCTCCGTCTTCGCGACCTCGGCAATACGGTACTGGTGGTCGAGCACGATGAAGAAGCCATTCGCGCGGCTGATTACGTGGTGGATATGGGTCCGGGTGCCGGTGTGCACGGCGGACAGGTGGTGGCAAGCGGCCCACCCGCAGATGTGATGGCCTGTCGGGAGTCGGTCACCGGCGATTATCTGTGTGGTCGCCGTCAGATTCCCCTGCCCGAACGGCGCCTGAAACCTGTACCAAAGCGTGAGATCAGGATCCTCGGTGCCAGCGGCAACAACCTCGAGCAAATCGATGTCAGCATCCCGCTCGGGCTCATGACCTGTGTGACCGGCGTGTCAGGGTCAGGCAAATCGACCCTGATCAACCACACCCTCGGCCCGGCACTGGCCCGTTCACTCAAGCACACGAGCGCGCCCGCGCCTGCACCGCACAAGCAGATCAAGGGACTTGATGAAATCGACAAGTTCATTGAAGTGAATCAGAGCCCCATCGGCAGGACCCCAAGGTCCAACCCGGCCACCTACACCAATCTGTTCACACCTATCCGCGAACTCTTTGCCGAAACCGCGGAAGCGCGCGCCAGGGGCTACAAGCCGGGGCGCTTCAGCTTCAATGTGCGTGGCGGGCGCTGCGAAAACTGCCAGGGTGACGGGTTGATCAAGGTGGAGATGCACTTCCTTGCCGACCTCTATGTTCGCTGCGAGGTGTGCGATGGCAAACGATATAACCGCGAAACCCTGAGCGTGACCTACAAGGGCAAGAACATTCACGAAGTGCTGGAAATGACCGTCGAGGAGGCGCTCGAATTTTTCTCCGCCGTGCCAAATATCGCGCGCCGCCTGCAAACACTCATGGATGTCGGCCTCTCCTACATCCATCTCGGACAAAGCGCTACCACGCTCTCCGGTGGTGAGGCGCAGCGTATCAAGCTGTCGAGAGAACTCTCGAAGCGCGGGACCGGCCGCTGCCTCTACATGCTTGATGAGCCGACAACCGGCCTGCACTTTCAGGACATCTCGGCATTGCTCGAGGTGCTGCTGCGCTTGCGCGATCAGGGCAATACGGTAGTGGTCATTGAACATAACCTGGAGGTCATCAAGACGGCCGACTGGATCATTGATCTCGGGCCGGAGGGTGGCGCAGGTGGCGGATGCCTGATTGCCGAAGGGCCGCCGGAAGCAATCGCGAAAGTGGAGTCTTCGCATACGGGCAGATTTCTTGCGCCGCTGCTCGGGAATCCTGTTGTTCAGAGTTTCTCGTGTGACTGATTATCGGGCGGGGTGGTCTGTTCCGATTCCTGCTCCGATGTCTGTTCCGATGCGCCTGGAGGTTCTGCCGGTGCGGCATCTTCCGCACCTTCCAGGCTTGCAACCAGCTTCGTGGAGGATTCTTCGGGCTGTCCTGCGGATGCAGCTGAAGATTCAGTCGCTGGTTCGGTTATTGCTTCAGGGGCTGTGTCAGCCTCACTGTCGAGCAGCTCGACCAGTGCCATCGGAGCACTGTCGCCGGCACGAAACCCCATCTTGAGCACCCGGGCATAGCCACCGGGGCGCGCCCGGAATCTCGGCCCCAGTTCGTTGAACAGCTTGCCAACTGCGGCCTTGTTACGCAGTCGATTAAAGGCCAGACGTCTGTTCGCCACCGTGTCCGTCTTGGCGAGTGTGATCAGGGGTTCGGCCACCCGCCGCAGCTCCCTGGCCTTCGCCAGGGTGGTCTTGATCATCTCGTGCTCGAACAGGGAAATCGACAGATTGCGCATCAGCGCCTTGCGATGCGCACTGGTTCGTCCCAGATGTTTTCCACTCTTGCGATGTCGCATGGTGCCTGACCCCGAATACCCCTGTGAAATAAATAAGCAAATAGTCGTTATATGCGCGTCTTGATCAACATGTCTGACCGAAGGATGCCGGTCAACTGCTCGCGGGCGGCTCCCATCCCGTCAAATCGGTACCGAGCTGTAAACCACGGCTCTTGAGCTGCGACTGAATTTCGTCGAGCGACTTCCTGCCCAGATTCGGTGTCTTGAGAAGTTCGTTCTCGGTCTTCTGAATCAGGTTGCCAATGTAGCGGATATTCTCCGCCTTGAGGCAGTTGGCAGAGCGCACCGTGAGCTCCAGGTCGTCCACAGGTCGCGACAGGACGGGAGGGAAGGTTTTCGGCCTCACGGGCGTAATGCCCACGGGCTTGACCGCCTCAGAATCAATATTGACGAAGATGGCCAACTGATCTCTCAGGGTGGAAGCCGCCAGATCAAGCGCATCCTCGGGGTCTATTGCACCGTTGGTTTCTATGTCGAGAATCAACTTGTCGAGATCTGTGCGCTGCTCGACACGCGTACTCTCCACCGTGTAGGCGACCCGCTTCATGGGACTGTAGCTCGCATCAAGCCGCAGGAACCCTATGGGGTTGGATTCGCGCGTTTCCTGATCGTCTGTTTCTTCCCGATCATCAGCCGATACATAGCCGCGGCCGCGCGTGACACGAGCTTCAATGCGAATCTTGCCGTTCTTGTTGAGCGTACAGATGTGATGCTCCGGATTGGTAATTTCCACCTGCTGTGTGAGCTTGAAATCGCCAGCGGTGATTCTGGTCGGCCCCTTGGCTTCCAGCGTAATCACCTCTTCTTGCGGGCCAAAGAGCTTGATGGCCACGCCCTTGAGATTGAGCAGTATGTCGATGACATCCTCACGCACATCCGGAATAGCGCTGTACTCGTGTTGCACATTGTCGATTACCACCTCGGTAATCGCCGCGCCGGGAATTGACGACAGCAGCACACGGCGCAGTGCGTTGCCGAGCGTATGACCAAAGCCACGCTCGAGGGGTTCGAGCGTGATGCGCGCGCGGTCGCTCCCCTTCTCCTGCACGATGTCGACAGCAGGCCGCAATAATTCGTCAAATGTTGTGCTCATTCACAATCTCCTGTGTTCGCAAGTGGCTGACCAGCTCGTGGCGCTCGTCGGCTGTGTCCTGTCCAACTTACTTCGAATAAAGTTCAACGATGAGATTCTCGTTAATCTCGGACGGGAGTTCGGAGCGTTCCGGGTGGCGTTGATACACTCCTTTCAAGGTGTCGAGGTCCACATCTACCCAGTCCACTGCCTGGCGAGTGCTGGCCAGTTCGAGTGCAGACTGTATTCTCAATTGCTTCTGTGCACCGGGCGCGACTTCGATGTGATCACTCGGCGAGACGAGGAACGACGGAATGTTCACGATCTGTCCGTTCACTTGAATACCCTTGTGCGACACCAGCTGTCGCGCCTCGGCACGAGTGGCTCCGAAGCCCATGCGATAGGTAACGTTATCGAGACGGCTTTCCAGAAAGCGCAACAGGTTCTCACCCGTGGCACCCTTGCGACGTTCAGCGCGCTTGTAATAGTTGCGAAACTGGCGCTCGAGTACGCCGTACAGGCGGCGCACCTTCTGCTTTTCGCGCAACTGAATGGCATAGTCCGACTGCCGACCACGACGCAATCCATGCATCCCGGGCGGGCGGTCCGCGCGTCCTGTGGGGCCACGATCAATGCCCTTGGCATCACATTTGGATTGGTGTGACCGTATGCCGCTCTTCAGATAAAGATCGGTTCCCTCTCGGCGCGAGAGCTTGCATTTGGGTCCCAGGTATCGAGCCATGTCGGTGTACTCAGTCTGCGTAGTGTCTTGTAAACGATGTTGTTATCAATATGGGCAGTCGTGATATGCCGTGCGCCGGATCAGACCTCAAGGTCGGCGACGCTTGGGCGGACGACAGCCGTTGTGGGGGATGGGTGTCACATCAGTGATATTGGTGATGCGCAGTCCGCCGGCATTCAGCGCGCGCACGGCCGATTCGCGGCCAGGTCCAGGCCCCTTGACGAACACACTCACGTTTTCCAGCCCGAAGTCAGATACGCGCTGAACGACTTGTTCCGCCGCCACCTGAGCCGCAAATGGCGTACTCTTGCGCGACCCCTTGAAACCGGCTGAACCGGCAGTCCCCCAGGCAAGCACATTGCCTTGACGATCAGTGATGGTGATGATCGTGTTGTTGAAGGACGCATGTACATGCACCAAGCCATCGCTCACGATGCGCTTGACCTTTTTTTTCGCTGTTGTTCTTGCCATATGGCTCTCTCGCATTGACTCCCTTGTCCCTGAAAATGTCCTTGTCCGACTTCAGGATTTCCTGGAAACCCTGTTGTTCGGAGTTTCCCTACCGAACCGGACGCTTGCGCCCCTTGCGGGTACGCGCGTTGGTACTCGTGCGTTGCCCGCGAACCGGTAATCCACGCCTGTGCCGAATACCGCGAAAACTGCCGAGGTCCATCAGGCGCTTGATGTTCATGTTGACTTCCCGTCGCAGGTCGCCCTCGATGTTGTACTTGTCCACCTCCGTACGCAGCGCATCAACCTGATCTTCACTCAGGTTTCCAAGTTTGACATTCGGTGCCACCCCGCTCGCCTGACAGATGTCGCGGGCGCGACTCGAGCCTATTCCATAGAGCCTGGTAAGCGAAATCACGACATGCTTGTTGTCGGAAAGATTGATGCCTGCAACCCGTGCCATCCTGAAACTCCTTGACCCTGACGTTAACCCTGACGCTGCTTGTGGCGTGGTTCGGTCTTGCAGATGACACGTACCACTCCGGCGCGGCGCACGATCTTGCAATCGCGACAGATTTTCTTCACTGATGCCCGTACCTTCATGTCCAAATCCCCTGTGCTCGATTACTGACGGCGCACACGTGCGCGGCTGCCATAATTCTTCAGATTCGCCTGTTCCATGAGCCGCGCGTACTGCCCGGACATCAGGTGCGCCTGCACCTGCGCCATGAAATCCATGGCCACTACCACCACGATCAGCAAAGCCGTACCGCCAAGCTGAAAAGGCACATTGAAGAACACGATCATGAACTCCGGCAGCAAACAGACGAGCGCCACATAGAGCGCGCCGAAGGTCGTCAGGCGGGTGATGACATCGTCTATGTAGTCCGCCGTCTGCGCCCCGGGCCTGATGCCCGGCACGTAGGCACCCTGGCGTTTCAGATTATTCGCTACATCCTTGGGGTCAAAGACAATCGCGGTATAAAAGAAACTGAAGAATATGATACCAGCAGCGAACATGAGTATGTACGCCGGCTGGCCGGGGGAAAGCACGAGCGCGATCTGTTGCAGCCACTCGAAGCCGGGAGACTGGCCGAACCAGGTGGCGATGGAGGCTGGTGCGAGCAGCAGGCTGGAGGCAAAAATCGCCGGAATAACGCCTGCCATGTTGACCTTGAGCGGCAGATGGCTTGTCTGGCCCTGCACCATCTTGCGTCCCTGCTGGCGACGCGCGTAATTTACTGTAATGCGTCGTTGACCACGCTCGATAAATACCACGAAACCTATGACGACCACGGCAAACATGCCAATCGCAAGCAGCGCGATGATATTGATATCTCCCTGCCTGGAAGCCTCGAAACTCTGGCCAAGGACAGCGGGAAAGCCGGATACAATGCCGGAAAATATGAGCAGCGAAATGCCGTTACCGACACCGCGCTCGGTAATCTGCTCACCGAGCCACATCATGAACATGGCACCCGTAATCAGAGTCAGGGTGGCCACGAAGAAAAACCCGAACCCGGAAAAATAGCTCAGCCCCTGACTTGCCAGCGTGACTGACAGCGCGGAGCCTTGAACAAGCGCCAGCAGCAGTGTGCCGTAGCGGGTGTACTGGGAGATTCTGCGGCGACCCGCTTCGCCTTCCTTGCGCAGCTGCTGCAGGCGCGGATCCATCATCGACAAGAGGTTCATGATGATGCTGGACGTGATGTAGGGCACCACACCGAGCGCGAGAATGCTCATGCGCTCGAGTGCTCCACCCGAAAACATGTTGAAGAGATCGAGAATACCGCCCTGCTGGGAATCAAAGAGCTGCTGAAGCCGCACCGGATCAATACCGGGCACGGGAATATGCGTACCGACGCGATAGACCAGCAAGGCAATCAACACAAAGAGCAGGCGACGACGAAGATCGGCCATGGAGCCGTCTGATGTCTTCCCCAGTGATTGTGCTGTCGCGACCATTATCAGTTACCAGTTATCGGTTATCAGTGCCGGGTGTCTCTAGTTATGTTCTGATCAAGTCCATCCGTGGACTTGATCATACTCGCAAATCAGAAGTGCGATTCTGATTTGCTCGCAGATTCAATGCCTTACGGCACTGAATCTGGCGGCACATCCGTGTGCCGCACGGGAAACTCTGTTATTCAGAGTTTCCCTAGTTCGCGGCATCGGGGTTGGTGGCATCGGGGTCCACGCTATCGGACTCCGTGGCATCGGACTCCGCGACATCGGCGTTGGCCAGCGCTGCGAGCGCCGCCCTGGCACCTCTGGTGAGATGCAGCGAACTGTCTTCGCCATCAAAACGCAGGGCGCGCCGCACCTCGCCCGACTTGATTATGCGCACTCTGGTCACCTGCGACGAGATCAGGCCAGCCTCACGCAGGGATTGCAGACTGATGCTATCGCCTGTGATCTTGTCGAGTTCGCTCAATCGGACTTCGGCAGTCGCAAGCGCTTTGCGGGAGCGAAACCCGAACTTCGGCAAGCGCATCTGGATTGGTAACTGACCACCCTCGAAGCCGGGCCGAACGCCGCCCCCGGAACGAGCATTTTGTCCCTTGTTACCACGCCCTGCGGTTTTGCCAGTGCCGGAACCAGCGCCGCGACCGACGCGTTTTCGCGGCCACTTGCTGCCCGAGGCGGGCTTGAGATTGTTGAGTCGCATGCGGCTTATCCTTCGCCTTGTGGTTCATCAAGCTGTTCGCCCGAGTCAGCATCCTGACCCGGATTCGATACCTTGTCACGAGCCGTGGCGGGCGCATGATCTTCTTCATGTGCCGGTGTCCGTGACGCGACTTCCGCGACTTCCGTTACATCGAGCAGATAGCGCACCCGATTCACCATGCCACGGATTTCCGGTCGGTCAGGCAGGTGCACCTCGTCGCCAATACGTCGCAACCCGAGTCCGGCAACACAGGCGCGATGCTTTGATGTGCGCCGATTGGTGCTCTTGCGAAGGCGTATATGGAGGCCGGTGGGCACTGTGCCTGAACTGGCTTGCTCTGTCATGATTCCTCCTCCGCGCTCAAGGCCGACTCTTGCGGCTCTTGCGACTCATGCGGCTCTTGCGGCTCCTGCGGCTGTTGCAGCTCTTGCGGCTCTTGCGGCTCCTGCGGCTCCTGCGGCTCTTGCGGCTCTTGTGATACGGGCGCTGTATCGTCAACCTGCGTATCGGATGCGTCATCTTCAGACTTGACTGCGGACGGGCGAATAGCCGCCAAGTTCTTGCCACGCTTGGCTGCAACCTGCTCCGGGGAGCGCATCTTGAGCAACGCCTTGACAGTGGCGCGTACCACATTGACGGGCGCCGTGGAGCCGTAGCACTTCGCCAGCACGTTGCGCACACCGGCTGCTTCGAGCACAGCGCGCATGGCACCACCAGCGATAATGCCGGTACCGGGAGATGCCGGCTGCATGTAGATTTTGGAAGCGCCGTGGCGCTCCCTGATGGCATACCAGAGGGTATCGCCGTTGAGTTCTACCGAACGCAAGTTGCGGCGTGCGTTCTCCATCGCCTTGCTAATCGCAATCGGCACCTCGCGCGCCTTGCCGCGCCCGAAGCCAACGCTGCCGTTGCCGTCACCTACCACCGTCAGGGCGGTGAAGCCGAATATGCGCCCGCCCTTGATGACCTTGGCGACGCGATTCACCTGCACGAGCTTCTCGACCAGGCCTTCTTCAACAATCTGTTCTGCATATGCCATGGATTGGGTCTCTCTAGAATTCAAGTCCGGCCGCGCGGGCGGCATCGGCAAGCGCCTTCACACGCCCGTGGTAGCGAAATCCGGAGCGGTCGAAGGCCACGCGCGAGATGGATTGCTCGATAGCCCGCTGTGCGACAAGCGTACCCACACGCCTCGCCGCTTCCAGATTGCCCGATGGCTGGTCGCTCACCGCCTTGCCAAGCGTTGATGCCGATACCAACACACGAGCACCGTCGCCACTGATGATCTGTGCGTAGGTGTGTCTTGGCGTTCGATGCACAGTCAGACGCACGGTGTCCGTCTCACGCATGCGACAGCGCGTACGGTGTGCCCGACGCAGACGCCTGGATTTGGCATCAGTCGGTTTGTACTTGAGGGAATTATGCGCGTTGCTCACTTCAATCAACCCTTTATTTCTTCTTGCCTTCCTTGCGTCGAACCTGTTCGCCCAGGTAGCGAACCCCCTTGCCCTTGTAAGGCTCCGGCGGGCGGAATGCGCGCAATTCCGCCGCCACCTGACCCACACGCTGCCGGTCCGCTCCCTTCACCAGTAACGAGGTGGCACTTGGCGTTTCTATCTCGATACCAGCCGGTGGTTGATACTCAATCGGATGCGAGAATCCAAGCTGCATCACCAGCTGTTGACCCTGCCTGGCCGCTCGATAGCCAACGCCCTGCAACTCCAGAGCCTTCTGAAAACCTTCGCTGACACCCGTCACCATGTTATTCAGCAGCGACCGAATGGTGCCTGCCAGCGCTCGCGCCGAGCGGCTCTGGTTCACTGGCGACACGCGCACCTCGTCATCCACAAGCTGCACATCCACCAGATGCGAGGCCGCTTGCCGCAACTCACCTTGCGGTCCCTTGACCAGAAATTCATCGCCGTCACGACTGACGGCCACTCCCTGCGGAATCCTGATCGGCATCCTGGCAATTCGCGACATGGCGACCCCCTAAAAGACCGTGCACACGACTTCACCGCCAACCCCGAGTCGGCGCGCATCCATATCTGTCATGACCCCCTTCGAGGTGCTGACAAGCGCAATGCCGAGGCCACTTCGCACGTAAGGCAGTTTGTCGCGCGAACAATAGATGCGCAGTCCCGGACGGCTCTGGCGCTTGAGTTCTTCGATAACCGGTCGCCCTTCGTGATACCGAAGTTCGATCTTCAGTTCCGGTTTGACATCTTCGCTGACGCTGAATTCACCCACATAGCCCTCATCCTTGAGCACCTTGGTGAGCGCCAGTTTCATGCGCGACACAGGCATGCAAACATGGCTGTGCCCGGCACTCTGTGCGTTGCGTATGCGCGTCAGATAATCAGCGATTGGGTCTTGCATACTCATTGATGGATTCCGCCTACCAACTCGATTTCACTAAACCAGGTACATCGCCACGCATGGCCGCCTCACGAAGCTTGGTGCGCCCAAGGCCGAAACGCCGATAGACACCGCGTGGGCGACCTGTCTGCCCGCAGCGCGTACGCAACCTGACCGGACTCGCATTTCTCGGCAGCTTTTGCAACGCCTGCTGCGCCTCCATAACCTCATCGAGCGATTTGGAACGATCAGCGACCACCGCCTTGAGTTCCGCATGTCGCTGACGGTACTTCGCAACAGTTCGCTCACGCTTGCGTTCGCGCGCAATCATTGATTTCTTGGCCATATACTGAATTCGCCTTCTTGTCTGTTGTTCCCGCAGGGCAACCGCACAAATCAACGGATCGGGAACTTGAGCGCCCGCAGCAGGGCCAGTCCCTGTGCATCGGTGCGGGCAGAGGTGGTGATGGTAATGTCCAGGCCGCGTACCCGATCAATCTTGTCGTAGTCGATTTCTGCAAACACGATCTGCTCCGACAAGCCCAGAGAAAAATTGCCCTGCCCGTCCATCGAGCGCGGGTTCAGGCCACGAAAGTCGCGCACACGCGGAATGGCAATGCCGACCAGCCGATCAAGGAACTCATACATGCGCCTGCGACGCAGTGTGACCTTGCAGCCAAGTGGCATGCCTTCGCGAATCTTGAACCCGGCTTCCGATTTTCGCGCTCGCGTCACCGTCGGTTGCTGGCCGGTGATCAAGCGCATATCGCGGATTGCGTTGTCGAGCACATTCTTGTCTCCCCCGCCGGAAGCGCGCTGGTCGCGCCCCTGGTTCACCCGTGGCGATGCGCCCGGCTGACCGGTTGGCTTGACCACCCCCATGTTCACGGTCACCTTCTCGATGCGCGGTACGGCCATGAGATTGCTCAGACCGAGCTGCTCGACGAGCGCCGGTCGCACCTCGGATTCGTACCGTTCCTGCATGGTTTTCATGGTCGCCATGGCGTGTCCCTGATCCTCGACTCTAGGTATCGTCCGGCACCGAAGCGCCTGTGGATTTGAAGTAGCGCACCTTGCGCCCGTCTTCGATGCGGATGCCAACGCGGTCACCGCCGCCGGATTCATCCCGCTCCGGGTTCCACAGCGCCAGGTTGGATATGTGAATGGGAGATTCACGGCTGACGCGCCCGCCTTCCACCATCGCCTGGGGATCAGGGCGC
The DNA here is from genome assembly GCA_965199815.1 of Pseudomonadales bacterium. Taxonomy (GTDB): domain Bacteria; phylum Pseudomonadota; class Gammaproteobacteria; order Pseudomonadales; family Azotimanducaceae; genus Azotimanducus. Next base: position 355,194 of record CBDATE010000033.1, on the reverse strand, counting down.
ACATGCCTGGTCACCATGTTGATGCCCGACACCAGCACCCGTCCGTTCTTGCGAAAGGCAGTGATACGTCCGGTGCGACCACGGTCTCGGCCAGCAATCACGACCACTTCATCATCCACTCTGAGTTTCTTCACCCTGGCTGCTCTCTCGTTGTTGCCTTAGATGACTTCCGGTGCCAGGGACACGATGCGCATAAAGCGTTCCGTGCGCAGCTCGCGTGTGACAGGCCCGAAAATCCGCGTCCCTATGGGCTGGAATTGCGCGTTCAACAATACTGCCGCGTTCTCATCGAAGCGTATGCGCGAGCCGTCCGGGCGCCGCACACCCTGACCGGTGCGCACCACCACCGCGTTCACCACATCCCCCTTGGAAACCCGGCCACGCGGCACAGCTTCCTTGACTGCAACCTTGATGATGTCCCCGATGTTGGCGTAACGCCTGCGCGAACCGCCCAATACCTTGATGCACTGCACACGACGGGCACCGCTGTTATCGGCGATTTCCAATATTGTTTCGGTTTGAATCATGACTGTGTGCCTTGCAGATCTGCTTCCGAGACTGACTCCACGACCTCATCAAGCACCCAGGACTTGGATTTGGAAATCGGGCGTGATTGTCGTACCCGCACCAGATCGCCAACCTTCGCCTGATTATCCTCGTCATGGGCATGCAGCTTCGAGGAACGGCGCATGTACTTTCCATACACCGGATGCTTCACGCGACGCTCGATCAATACGCCGATTGACTTGTCGCGGGCATCACTGATGACGCGCCCGGTCAGGGTGTTGTGTCGCGCCGATGTGTCTTGTGCTTCCACGTCCTGCTTGTCTCCCGATTGATGCGGTGTTGTTGCGTGTAACTTGGTGAAATGAATACGGCTGGCGGGCTTCCTGCCCGAACGGCCCTGGCCTAGGCAGAGTGTTCCTGTGTGGATGTTGTCTGCGCCCGCTGCTCACGCTCGCGTTCGCCGAGCAGCGTCTTGATGCGCGCAATGTCGCGGCGCGTTTCCTGCAAGAGGTGCGATTTGGCGAGCTGATCGCTCGCCTTTTGCATGCGCAAACTGAAGCCTGTGCGGCGCAGCTTGAGCAGGTTCTTCTCGAGTTCCTGCGAAGACATGCTTCTGTATTCGGATGTTTTCATTGCCTGCACCGCCATCACAGGGCAGTGCGCCTGGCAAACGCCGTGCGCACCGGTAGTTTGCTGGCAGCCAGAGCAAAGGCTTCACGCGCCACATCCTCGGCTACCCCTTCCATTTCATACAACATGCGGCCAGGCTGAATCTGTGCGACCCAGTATTCCACGCTACCCTTGCCCTTGCCTTGACGGACTTCCAGTGGCTTCCTGGTGATTGGCTTGTCAGGAAAAACACGAATCCACACCTTGCCACCACGACGGATATGGCGCGTCATGGCACGGCGCCCAGCCTCGATTTGACGTGCCGTCAAACGCCCGCGGGACGTAGAGCGCAGCCCGAATTCACCGAAGCTGACGCGGCTGCCACGTTGTGCAAGACCGCGGTTATGCCCGGTCTGTTGCTTGCGATATTTGGTTTTCTTTGGTTGCAGCATCAGGATAATCGTTTGCAGTCAGTCAGTAGTCCAAGTATTTTCGTCAACGGAATCAGTGGCTTGCAGAGGCTTCCCGGGCATCATCACCAATGATTTCACCCTTGAATATCCACACCTTGACCCCGAGCACACCGGTATTGGTGTGCGCCTGCAGGGAGGCATAGTCGATGTCCGCGCGCAGTGTATGCAGTGGCACCCGGCCTTCGTGATACACCTCTGCACGCGCAATATCCACACCACCGAGACGCCCGGCCAGACGCACCTTGATGCCCTCGGCACCGAGGCGCATGGCATTGCGCACCGCACGGCGCATCACGCGCCGGAACTGTGCGCGACGCTCGAGTTGCTGCGCGATATTCTGCGCCACGAGTTGCGCATCGATTTCCGGTTTGCGAATTTCGCGAATGCTGATGGTGACCTGCAATCCCATCAGCGCCACGAGTTCCTCGCGAAGGCGCTCGACATCCTCCCCTTTCTTGCCAATCACTATGCCGGGACGGGCGGTATGAATGGTAATACGTGCCGTGTCCTTGGTGCGCTCTATGTCGATACGGCTGACTGCGGATTCCGCGAGCCGTTCGTGTTTTTGCAGGAATTCACGCACTTCGATGTCGGACAACAGATATTGCGCGTACTGCGACTTGTCCGCATACCACACGGAAGTGTGGTCCTTGACGATTCCGAGCCGCATGCCGACTGGATGTACTTTCTGACCCATATGCTATACCCCCGCCAACTCTTGACGACGGGCATCCGCCTCGGTCAAGACCATGGTGATGTGACTTCCTCGCTTGACAATACGGTTGGCGCGGCCACGTGCGCGCGGACGAATTCTCTTCAGACGCATGCCTTCGTTGACACAAATCCTGCCGACGATCAACTCATCCACATCAGCCCCGAAGTTGTGTTCTGCGTTGGCGATTGCCGATTCGAGCAGGAGCCGCAGCACCCTGGCACCTGCCTGGGGGCTGAACTCCAGAGTGCCAAGTGCTTCTCCCACCGGGCGGCCGCGAATCATGTTCGCGAGCGGACGCACCTTGGTGGGCGAAATCCTCTGCCGGTTGGCTTGTGCCAGATACATTCCCATGCCTAACGCTTCGATTTGCGATCCGCGGCATGACCGCGAAAGGTTCGTGTGCCAGCAAACTCACCGAGCTTGTGCCCAACCATTTCCTCGCTGATATACAGCGGAATATGTACGCGCCCGTTGTGCACGGCAATAGTCAGGCCGACCATATCGGGCACGATCATGGAACGACGCGACCAGGTCTTGATCGGACGCTTGCTGCGCTCTTCAGTGGCCTTCTTCACCTTCGCCATGAGATGGTGGTCAACAAAGGGGCCTTTTCGCAAGGAACGAGGCATTTCAGATTCGTCCCGTGTGTGCAGGCCCCTGCACAGTGGTGTGATTGCTCATCAGATGCATATTCAGGATTTCGGTCATCAGGATTATTTCAAGGTGTTTCATGTGCTTGTAATGTGCTTGCCCGGCATCATCTGCGTCGCTGCCGACGGCGGATGATCATCTTGTCCGACTGCTTGTTCCGGCGCGTACGGAATCCCTTGGTTGGCTGCCCTGATGGCGACACCGGATGACGTCCACCGGAGCTCTTGCCCTCACCGCCGCCATGTGGATGATCCACCGGATTCATGGCCACGCCGCGCACGGTCGGGCGACGCCCGCGCCAACGCGACGCTCCCGCCTTGCCAAGAGAAATCAGATTATGCTCCGCATTTCCCACTTCTCCGAGAGTGGCCTTGCAGGCCGCGTACACACGACGCGTTTCCGTGGAACGCAATCGCAACGTCACCAGTTCGCCTTCCCGTGCCATAACCTGCGCTGAAGTGCCGGCGCTGCGCGCCACCTGTGCACCCTTGCCAGGCTTGAGCTCGATGCAATGAACGGTGCTGCCAACCGGGATATTCCGGAGCGGCAATGCATTGCCCGGGCTGACCGGCGCCATGGAGCCGGACTGAATCGCATCACCCACCTTGATACCACGCGGCGCAACGATATACCGATACTCTCCGTCGCGGTACTTGAGCAACGCTATATGCGCACTTCGGTTGGGGTCGTACTCGATATTCGCCACGGTTGCCGGCACACCGTCCTTGTTGCGCTTCCAGTCAATCTTGCGATAGCGACGCTTGTGGCCACCACCACGATGGCGAGTGGTAATACGCCCCTGATTGTTACGCGCACCGGTGCGGTTGGCAGACTCGGTCAGCCGCTTGAAAGGCTCGCCCTTGTGCAGCCCGGGCGTGACTACACGCGAGCTGAACCTGCGCCCGGGAGAGGTTGGTTTGGTTCTGACAACTGGCATAGCGCTAATCAATCACCAATTCGGAGACACATCAATTCAGAGACAGGAAGTCTATGTCCTGACCTTGCGCGAGCTTGACATACGCCTTCTTCCAGGAAGCCTTCCTGAAGCGCCTGCGGGCACCGGAACCACCCTTCAGCTTGCCCTTGACATTGAGCGTAGTGACATCCACTACCTCTACCTTGAAGAGTTCGCTGACCGCGCGCCCGATTTCCTTCTTGCTCGCATCCCTGGCAACACGAAAGACATATTGTCGATGGGCATCGGCAATGCGTGTCGCCTTCTCGGTGATATGCGGCGAGTGCAGCACCTCGTAGATGCGTTCTTCCCTGAAGTTACTCATGCCAGCATCCCCTCGATTTCGCGCACCGCCGACTCGGTCATGAGCACAGCCTCGTGTGCAAGCAGCACCCAGGGATTGAGGTGACGCGCCTGGCAGAGTTCCACCTGCGGCAGATTGCGCGCCGAGAGGGTGAGATTCACGCCCGGATCATGGTGCACGAGCAGCAGGTCCTGGCCACTCTCGAGGGCAGCGAGAAGGTTGACGAGCTGGCGCGTCTTCGGTGCTGGTGGTGCCAGATCATCAACCACCCTGAGCCGCTCACTGCGATTGAGTTCAGAGAGAATCGAGCGCATCGCACCCCGATACATCTTGCGATTGACTTTTTGTGAATAATCGCGCGGAGAAGCAGCAAAAGTGACCCCGCCACCGCGCCAGATGGGGCTGCGGATGGTGCCAGCGCGTGCGCGCCCGAGACGTTTCTGTCGCCAGGGTTTACGGCCACCACCACGCGCGGCGGAGCGATTCTTCTGCTGCGCGCTGCCCTGACGGGCACCGGCGAGATACGCGTTCACCACCTGATGCACGAGCACTTCGTGGTAGCTGCAATCAAAGGCGGAATCACTCACGCTCATCTCGTACGTCGAGGTGCTGTCCGACGCTTGCTGTTGTTGCGAGTGTTGCGAGCCCGGCGCTGCCTCTGCAGGAATCTGCTCGCACGCAGAGGCATCCACACATGTGACTGTCAGTTGCATGTCTTGTGCCTTGCGATGAATCTTGTGTCTTGCATTGATGGAATTCCGGTGGGACTACTGGCCACACACCAGTACATTGCCCGAGTTCGCGCCCGGCAGGGGGCCGCGAATCAGGAGCAGATTGCGCTCCTGATCGATACGCACGATGGTCAGATTCTTCACTGTCACCTGCTCATTACCCAGCTGCCCGGCCATCTTCTTGCCCTTGAACACGCGCCCGGGGGTCTGGCACTGGCCGATAGACCCGGCAGCGCGATGCGCGAGCGAGTTGCCGTGAGTGGCATCCTGAGTCTTGAAGTTCCATCGCTTGACAACACCGGCAAACCCTTTCCCCTTGGAGATGCCGGTAACCTTGATGCGCTGCCCGACCGTGAAGCGTTCCACTCCCCAGGCATCACCCGGGGAAAGCCCGGCAAGTTCTGTCTGATCAGCGCGGAACTCCCAGAAACCGCGACCCGGCAGGGTGCCAGCCTTGGCGCAATGACCCTGGGTGGCGCGACTGACGCGCTGCGGTTTCTTCTCATCGGTCGTGACCTGCACAGCGTTGTAGCCGTCGGTTTCGAGCGTCTTGATCTGGGTGACCCGATTCGCCAGAACCTCCACGACTGTGACCGCTATGGAGCGGCCATCTTCCTCGAAGACGCGCGTCATGCCACGCTTGGTGCCCACCGCCCCGATCATTGTCTGTACCTCGCTGATCTGCTCATTGTCTTGCTTCAGTCAAATGCTCGTAATGCTTGTGATCAGGGCACATCGTGGCTAGTGGGATTGCTTGAGGCTGATCTGCACTTCCACGCCGGCGGCGAGGTCGAGCTTGGTGAGCGCATCTACCGTCTTGCCGGTGCTGTCAATAAGGTCGATCAAGCGCTTGTGAGTACGAATCTCGTACTGGTCGCGCGCATCCTTGTTGACGTGCGGAGAGATGAGGATCGTGTATTTTTCGATTTTCGTGGGCAGCGGAATAGGCCCGCGGATAAGCGCGCCAGTGCGCTTGGCAGCCTCAACGATTTCACGCGTGGAAGCATCGATCAGGCGATGATCGTATGCCTTCAAGCGTATGCGAATGCCTTCGCTTTCCACTCGTACCCCTCAAGAAAGATGGTGCTCACGAATTGTTGTATCCGAAACTGCATCCGAGGATTGCCAGAAGGCGAAAGAGAGTAGCCGCCAAGTGACACTGGCATGGCTCCCGCTTACGCGAATTCTCGGCAGTTCGGGGCAGTTCAGACAAGAGAATTGCGCACTTTAACGTTGCTCATGCTGAATGTCAACTTCCGTGTTGACACTGACGACGGAATTTCCGGAGCATATTCCAATTGGAAAGTGAGCCTGAACTCGTTGGCTGATCTGGTGGCCAGGGCATGTAATTGGGGGTTGGTTTGGTCTCTGAACTGGGTTCTGTGGGCGATGCGGACTGAAGTTGTCGAAGGATGGTGTTTCTGGGTCGGTGTTCCGCCGGATGCGACCGTTGGCGGCTTCCCTTTCGGTGGCGAACAGGCAGGGTCGATGGTAGTTGAGATACGGTGACAGACGCTTCTGGGTGAAGGTGTCGACCAGCGCGGCGCAGTGGCGTGGGATGTGGTCGTGGACCAGAAAGCGTCGTATGACGTTGGCGTTCTTCCCCTCGACGAGCGCGTTGTCGGTGGAGCGCCACAGGTTGTACAAGGGAAACTCTGAATAACAGAGTTTCCTGTGCGGCACACGGATGTGCCGCAAGATTCAGTGCCGTAAGGCATTGAATCTTGCGAGCAAATCAGAACATTTTTGCAGGACAGCAAAAATGCACGGCGCAGCCGCCCGAAGGGGCGGGCACATGGATGTGCCCGCTGTAGCGTACTTCTGATTTGCGAATCTGATCAAGTCCACGTGCTCGTTCACTAGATCTGAGACTGAGAGGCGAGCGAGGGAAAGGAGGAAAGATACTCGACGGGGGTTTTCCAGTCGAGGGCCATATGAGGTCGGATGTTGTTGTAGAAGTATTGGTACTTGGCGAGCGCAGGGGCGACTTCGGCGACGGTAAGTTCGCCGCCGAATCCGCCCCAGAATTCGATACGAGAAGTGTCGTTGGCGCGTTCGACACAGCCGTTGAGTTCAGGGCACCGTGGCGGGAGGACGAAGAGCGGGAGTTTGTTGTGTTGGCAGGCTCGTTCGAACTCGGCCATGAACTCGGAGCCGCCATCGACCTGAAGGGATTTGATCCACGAGTAGTCATCGAGCAGGGCGTTGAGGAAGCGGCGAGCGTTGTAAGCGGTGGCGGACGTGAAGACGCGGCAGAACATGATCTTGGTACTTGGGCAGACGGCGCGGAACTCCTTGAGTGTTTTGCCGTCGCGGGAGATGGACATGTGGTCGACCTGGACGAGTTGGCCGGGTGTAGAGGAGCGCATACCGGAGGGGAGGCGTTTGGCGTGGCCGTGGGCGAAGTTGCGTCGCTTCTTGGGTTTGGTACGACCGCGGAGGAAGACGCAGGGGCGTATATGACCGAGTGCAATGCCTTTCTCCAAGATGCGCCCGATAGTGGACTCGCTCAGGAGGGTGCCTTGACGGGCGAGCATGATGTGCAGCCTGGCCTTTCCCATGAAAGAGAACTTGCGACGCATGTTCCAGACTGCCCAGGCGGTATCGCGTGTCCACTCGTGTCCCCGGGACGAGCGCGGCTTCCTGCTCTTTGCGGCGAGCGCGCGGACTCCGCCATCCTGGTAGCGTTTCTTCCAGCGGTAGAGAGTTGCCCTTGACCAGCCGATAGCATCAAGTGCGGTGGCCTCGGAGCAGCCTTCGGAGCGCAATCGGAGGTACATCTTGATTTTCCGGAGTCGGTCGAACGCATCCGGGGGCGTGACTTCGTCAACCTGGATGGCGCGGTAGGAGATGTGTCTCTTGGAGTAAAATTGCATCGTTCGGTACCCTTTCGGTTGTAAAAAAGAAGTCAGGGTATCCGAACCGCCGCCCGGATGCTGCGCGTGCGTGGCATCCGGGGGTACCGGCGCAGATGAATCGCGGATGATCGCCCCTTATTGGACAGGATCGTTCAAGGTGTCCTCCCGGGTCGAGATGAGGTGTGGTGTGGGTCAGGGCTCGAGAATCAGGTGACGCAGAGTGATGGACTTGGGCCGGGTACTCTTGCCGAGGGGCTGTGTGAAGTCAGGAAGGAGTTCCTGTTGCCGGGAACGCTGCGGGGGGCGGCGAGTCAACCCGCTGCGCGGGTTCTCCGCTCCGCTTCGATCCTGCGGATGACACGCCGCCCCCCGCAGCGCAGAGGCTGGTCATGGCCGGAAGCGAACTTCCGGCCATGAATGACCGGCGTACAACTGCCAGTTCCCAGGGCACTCCCTGAAAGAAATCAATCAACCCTTACCCAGGCTCCGGTAGTCTCACATCTGTTTGGACTAGTACAGTCCACGGATGGACTTGATCAGAACATACCTAGCGATTGCAGCAGCAGCGTCTCCGCATCCGCGCCAATCGGACGGTAGTACACCGATGCCCGGCTCACACCCGCCAACTCGCAGGCGCGCGATACCGACATATCGACCGACTCCCGCACCACCTTTAACTTCTCCGCTCGCCCGAGAACTCCAAACCCTTGCGAAAAAAATCCCGCTCTACCGTCAACTCTCCTATCCGCGCATACAGCATCTCAACCAGCTTCTCGTTCTCCCGCCCTGGCTTCTCTATACCACCACGCCGAAACACTTCTAACAGCCCATCCAGGGCCTCCGACTTCCACTTCCCTACCTGGCTCGGATTCATACCATGCCGAGCCGCAACCTCTCGTGCAGTCCGGTCACCGCGCATCGCTTCTACAACGACCTTGCGCTTGAATTCTGCTGTGAACTTCCTTCTCTTCATTGTCAGTCTCCTTTAGGTCAAAACATACCTTGGCAGACTGTCTAAATTCCCCCGACCACTTCTAAACAACTCGCGCCGACGCGGTGCCGATGACATCAGAATATCCGCCTTGATTGTCTCGGCCAGTGCCTTGAGCGCCGCGACTTCCGACTCGTTACGACCTATGCCCACATGCCGAACTACCTTCTGACGTACTCGGCCTGCATCGCGCACCGACTGCACGATCTGCACCCGATAGCGGTCGCGGTCAGTGTCTTTCTTGACGCGCACAAACATGAACCCATGCTACGCCGGGCGGTGGGTTATTTCAATATAAAAGTCCTTGGGGGCACTACACCCCCAGAACCCAAAAGTTAAGTACCTAAGTCATTGTTTTATCAGCACCTGACCTCCCCCAATCCCAAAATTAACTCCGAAGTCAAGAAGTGGGCAACCTGAACTCGACTATCGCCCTCAGGCAGGTCAAGTACACCACCGCCTATCCGCTCGCCGAGCGGGGTGCAGGGGTATAGCGGGGGGGGGGGGGGGGGGTACTGGAAGGTTTGCCATGGGGATGGCATTCCTTTGGCACGGCAATGCCTGCCCTCACCATCTGCCTTTTGCCATCAAGCCTCGAATATGGCCTCGATGTAGTCGTGCGCAATTGTGCCCCGCTCCTCCTGAAACAGGATGTGCTTCTCGGCAAAACGCTCCCGGCTCCAGGATCCATCCTCGTAGCGGGGCTGAAGTTCATGGAAGGGTGTTGCAGACACGATAAAGGAGTCAAGGGTGACGCTGGCAATATTCGGAGGGAGTGTTATTGATTGGGCCAGATCGGGCAGGCGTTCGTGCAGTCGAGCCTTGTCGTCTTGGGCGTAGGCGCGGGCGTACAGCATGCCGTGAGGTTCTATGAAAACGATTCGTTGAGTGTTTCCGTCCTTGATCCAGAGGATGAAGTCCGGGTAAAAGCCGGATGCCTCGAAGAAGCCCACTCCGCGGCCCTGAGACAGGTTGCGCAGGAGAAAAACCTCAGTGCTGTATTCGGAGGATAACTGCCTTTGGTCCCAGTAGTCCCGCAGGTCCTTGACAAAGGTGCGTTCGCTTTTGTTCAGGCTTGGCGGGAAAACCTTGATTTCGGCTGTTCGACCCGTCGCCTGCTCGATCAACAGCGGCTGGTACAGATGGCGATCGAAGTGAATACGTGGCGGCAGGTCATTGTCGGAATCGTACAGGGCATCTGAAGCCGCAAGCTGTTGAATCTCCCTCACGATATCCGCTTGGCTCTGTGGCACGCTGATGATGTACTTCGGCCTTGACTCGCCTACATCAAGGTTGAACCGGAGGTTGGGGTCCGACTCATCGAGCTTCCGGTAGCGCATGTGGTCGGTCTCCCACTGGGTTCGACGGTTGCGATACTGGCGGTCGGCGTACTTGCGAAGGATGGTGACGACTGCGTACTGCAGATCCTCGATGTTCTCCAGTGTTGACGGGTTGGTCAGGCTCTCATCCGCAAACAGCGCGTATGCTGATGTTTCTTCCATGATCCTGCGCAGCTCCCGAGGCTTGATGGCGAAGTTGTCAAAGTTGCGCCCATTCACATGGGCTGCCATGTCCAGATAAGCGGCATTCCAGTCCACCAAGTCGAGGGCTTCCCTGGGAACCAGGTGCCCCCTGCCGGACGTGGCTTCCGAGACATCAATGACCTTGCCACTGGCGAATGCCTGTGCCCGACCCGCCATATCGAGGCTCACCCGAACTCCCTCTTCAACTTCCAGCAGCGACTCCCGCTCAGCCTTGAAGCTCCTGCCCTCGTCCAATCGCGGGACCACGAGATCTTTCCTGAACCAGTCGTCATTGGAGCGGATGGGCAACTCCAGCTCCAGTGTTCCTTCCGTGGCCACACCCTCCCGTTCCAGATAGTCGCGGAACTTCGTCATGTAGTTGGCGCGCAGCGCGAAGATGTTGAGCGTCTCCAATTTTTTGATGTGGGCCGGATGGCTGCCGTTCAGCGCTGCGCTGCGCTTGAGCATCATGCCCAGACCGCGAAGGCGCACACCCCGCCCAAAAAGCTGGATGATTTGCGCCCCTTCGCTGCGCCCGATGTTCAGAAGACCCATGTTCGAGACACGCCAGGAGTTCCAACCCTCCAGAAACTTTCGGGCACCAATGAGAATTTCGATGGTCGTGCCCGGGCGATTGACATCCCCGAAGAGCGACCCCGAAATCGCATCGACCTCCACGGTGATTCCGGAGCCATCCTCAACGACGAGCTTCTTGAAGGCCGGGGTGTCACCGATGTATATCAGCCCAAAGTAGTGTTGGGCACCGGCAACTTTCAGGCCAAGTTCCCCGGCAGCACCCTTGATGTCGCACAGGAGCAAGCCACCGGCGTTGGGGGAATGCAGCGTGTTCGTCACTATGTCATCGTGGATTGTTGCTGGGGACTGCGTTTTCAGGTAATCGAACTTGCCTTCAAGCAAGTCTCCCTGTGTGCCTCTGAGCCCGGAATTGCCTTCCAGAAGTTGGCCAATGGCGGCGACAGCCCACGCTCGGTCGCTGAGAAAACGGTGCAGGAGACGAATTGCCGTGAGCACGTCACTACGCTTGCGCCTGTTTTCCGAATAGACGGCGTTGACGCTCGTGCCCACGAGTGTCCACAAAGGCTGCTCGATGTTGTAGCGCCGCATCCCCTCGGCGTTGTCACGGAACACCGATTGCTGCTCGTGGAAGGATAGCAGGTTGGCAAGCAGAAGCATGTCGGTATGTTCGCCGGGATCCTGCAGCAGGTTGAGGATGCTGAAATCCTTGCCGTGCCCGTCGTTATAGAAGTGACGGTAGGAGTAGTCGAACACAATCGCCTTGCCGTATTCGGCCGTCAAGGCATCGTTGCGCGCCGCAGTGAGGGCCTGCCCGAAGGTTGCGCTGTACTCGAAGGTGAAGCCAGTCGCCCCGATGGCGTTGCGTACCAGGCGCCAGGCTTCGCCACCCGATCCCTTGTGGCCTTCGTCCACGAAGATCAGGTTATTGCCTTCAAAAGCATCAACAGGAACGCTGTGCCCCTCCCCGCGCTTCTCCAGGACGAGCTTGGTGATTTCGGTGACCTCCACAATGTCTGCGTCAATCGTCGGTTGGCCGTCCAATTCGAACCGGCGGCATGGAATGTTGGACATCGCCATGTCCGCCAAGTGCTGTTCGCTCAATCCCTCGTTTGGCGTGATCAGGATGATGTTGTCGAGCGGCTTGTCGTTGTAGTGCAGGAATTGGCGGTAGTTCAGGTGGAGCAGCAGCGTCTTGCCGCTGCCGGTTGCCATCCAGAACGCGAGCTTGTCGAGGTCTTCCAGGGTGAACTCATGGAACACCCGTTCGGATGGGCTGCGGCCCAAGTTGCGTTCCCGCACCGAGCTGTTCAGGGAGTCAAGAAAGGCACCGGTTCGGTTCAAACGGTGATCAAGGTACATCTCGGTGTACAGCGCCGCAAGATACTGGAAGTAGCGCAACCTGATGGGTTCTGCCCGCCCCCTGTTCATGGCATCAAGTGCTGTGCGGATGTTGCTGTCGTAGCCCTCCAGATCCTCACTGCTGATACCGACGAAACGCTTCGAACTCGAAGCGAGCCGCGCAAGGGCGTGGCTGCGCCCGTCTGCGTCAAAGCCCTCATCGACCTGGCTCAAGTCGGCGAGAAGCTCCCGTGTATCCTGATAGCCGAGCCGTTGATGCAGCCATGCGAGCAGCGTCAGCCGCCGCTCGAGCGCGACGGATTGACCTGCCCCGTCGCCTCTCCTAGAGGGTTGTCTTGGCATGTGTGGGCCTGCTCGGGCCGGATACTCCGGCGAACATCCTCTCCTTGAAGATCGGCTCAACAGGCTTGCCACCGAGAATACAGGACATGCCGTTCACGTAGATCGTGTCAGCACCTCTGGTAATCTCGTTCTTCGCCACAAACTCCCGGTCGCGCCTCAGTTCGGCTTCGCGCCAGTTCATCGTGTCGCGCCAAATCACCACGGTGGTGCGCCCCGGCTGCTCGCGGGTTTCTCCGCGAAAGACGAGATAACGCCGCTCTTCGTCCATGTACACGCGACGGGTTCGCACCTTCAGGCCGAGCAGATAGTTGAAGGTTTCGGCCAAGTCAACCCGGCGGTCCACGGTGTTGCCATTCGTGTGGACGCGAAGCAGGTAGTCAAATGGAGCCATCAGCCTGGAGGGGTTCAGGAGTGTTTCGCTGTCCTTCGTCTCCCACTTGAGCATGTAGTTGATCAGATAGCCTTCGATCCTGTCCTCAAGCTCGAGCTCACCTGCGCGTTGGTCGAACTCGATGCTGTCCAGTGCGTCCTCGTAGGACTCGAGGCGTATGTATTTGATGATGCGAGGAGACTGTTGCGGTTGATCATTCTCGGCTATCTCCCGCGGTCTGGCCTTACTCCAAACAGGAGAGAATGCGATTTTTTTGAGGCGAGGGAGCAGTACGCCATCAAATTGCTTGCCGACTTCCGTCAAGATGAACTTGCGACTGCCTCCGTCTGCCCGGTTCAGGTTTACAACAGCATGTGCGGTCGTTCCAGAGCCCGCGAAGTGGTCCATGACGTACGCGTCGCGCTGCGCTGCCGCAGCACCAATGAGTTCCTCGTACAAGGAAACCGGATGGCAATAAGGGAACACCAGTCCCAGCTTGTCCAAATCTCCCTTGCCCCGCCCCGAGTCCCGTATCACGGATGGCATCTGACGCTTGGTTCCCTCTGACAGAAAGACTTTCCGTCGCGGTTGAGCCGACTCATCCTTGCCGAAAATAATCTCGCTCCGCTCGACCAGCTGCCGCAGCGTCTCTGGAGCTCGCGACCAGCCGTTTGGCGGGACAGGGCAAGGTTTATTCGTTTTCGGGTGCATCAAGGGAACATGAAACTTCCTGTCCTCCCTCGGTTCTGGCGCTCCCATCGCTACGCTCTGAAACACTCGTCCGTCATCATCGATATGTTCATACGCCCGTTCTCCCCCGCTAAAGTCTTTTTGCTTGACTAGCCAAGTCCGAAATTCCTTTCTGGATCGATCATTAACGCCCCCTTCCAGGCGAATGCACGACGCTGCTTTTTTCAGGATCTTGTTGACGTTGTCGGATCGCATGAATACGGAAGCCTCATTCCAGGTCCGCCACAGCACATATTCATGTGCCGTCGCGATTTGCTTTCGACCGAGCATCGGATTTTTCTTGTCCCATATGACGGTCCCGCCATCCGGAACGCCCATGTGCGAAAACAAGATGTGCAGCCTTTCGTACTCGTTCTCGTCAATGTGGCAGAGAAAAGCGCCGTCAGGGCGCATTAGCGCGATGCCCGCTTCGATCCGATCATGCATCATCGCCAGCCAACTGGAGTGCCGATAGCTGTTTTTGTATAGAAAACCACTTGTGGCCGTGTTGTATGGCGGATCAATGTGGACGCACTGCACTGCATCTTGATATCGGAATTGCAGCAGACGCGGTGCTTGCCAGTTGTCGCCGTGAACGAGCAATCCATCGGCGGCTTCATCCAGCTCGTCAAAAGTGGCCAGCAGGCGGTCCACGAACTCATCAGTGAAATGGGCGGTGTCCAGCATGAGTGCGCCGTGAAGCTCGAGGTGGCCGATTCGCTGCTCGATGGCTGCCTCAGGATCGGTCAGCCGCACGGCCTCATCATCAAGCAGCGACAGTGAGCGCCACTCTGCCCACTGCGTTTCATTGGCCGCAATCTCTTCATGGAATATCTTCGGGATGCAACGCAGCGCGATGCAGTAGTTGGTTTCCGTGATGAACTTCCTCTTTTCCCAGAGCATCTTCTGGAAGCCTTCGATCTGGGCCAGGAAATCGATGATCTGGCCGCCAATTTTCTTTGTCAGACGCAGTTGCTGGAACCATCCTTCCGCGGCCTGCTCTCCCGCAGCCTCCAGATTGGCAAGGTTCAAGACTTCATTCTTGAGGTAGAAGTCCAGTTCGCGGTCGAGGAATCCTCGCAGATCCTTGTGGATGAAGAAGTCGGAGTCGTTCCGGCGCGTGTACCGGCGCAGATGGTGTTCGAAATGGGTGATGGGTTTGTCATCCACGTTGCGGCTGTGCTCGCCAGCAAAGACCGACAATGCGTCCGCATGCTCGATATGCGTTGGCAAGTCATCGAGTGCCACGGCATTGATCCTCTCCTGTCGGTTGCCGTTTTCAGCCCGTTCGTTGGCGGACAGTGGCCGGTAGTCGAACGGCACCGTAAGGGTGCGGGTCTCGGAATCCCATTTCGTGTCAGTTCCACGAGGAACGAAAAAGCGGCGTTCACCATTGAGATTGTTCTGCTCCACATCGGCGGCATCCACCCGAAAATGAACGGTTATCCCTGTTGGTGTCTTCCATTGGTAACTATGGAAGTATTCATCCGTCTTGATGTAGTACTGGTCGCTGTTGGCCCAGTGAAGATGCACCTCCTCGCCGTTGTAGGGAATTGCGTAGCGGTGGTTGCGGGAGTATCGCCGCTTGGAGATGAAATCGCCATCTTGATAGTAGCGGTTGAAAAACGTGTAAAGGTGGTTGTAGATGTCCGTTTCCAGTGCCTCACGGCTGCGACTGGTGCCCACACGGGCCTTGGCGGCGAGATACGTTTTGGCGACCGGTGTGCCAGCTAACGCAGGCACGACATCTCCGTAAGCGTCGAGGGCATCTCCGCCGAGCAATTCAACCACTTGCTGCCGAGCTTCCTGCAACGCGGCTTTGGCTTCCGCCTGCCGGGCCAGCGTCCCGCTGCCCAACTCCACATCCACAGCTTCTGGCAGCTTGGTGGAGATAAACCGCTCCACCACATCGCGCTTGCGGTTCATGATCCGGTAGATGCCGAAGTCGAGGTCCGCGCAGTCGAACTGGAACAGCTCGCGCAGCAAGCTCTGGAACTTCTGGATAGGGCTGCGTTGATTGCTGTTCATCGCCTTTGCCTCTGGCTGGTCGCTGCACTTTCGGTGGGCGGAAAGGCGCATTGTCACCAATCCGCAGTTGCGTTGAGAGCATAGCAGACCGGATCGGTTTCGAGGCCAATGAAGTGGCGAAGCGGAGTTGATCTGCGAGGCCACGGTATCCAGCTCGCCTTGGCGTTGGAATATGCTGCACATCATCAAGCACCACTTTGCTTGCCGTGGTCGGCCTGCCCATCACCCAATTCCTGCACTTCAACCTCTCCAGCTTGACACATCCACAACTCCGTGTTCAGTGCTTTCCCTCCTCTGTGATACATCAATCACCTACTCGCAACTTCGGAATCATTCTGGATGAACGAGCACACACCGCTTGAGTCGAAGCGCCCGCTTGCTGTATAAAGCGCACTCAATTCAGCGTCCATGCGCCCACACACCACGAGCGGGATTCACATGTCTCAAGTTTGTCAAGCCACAGGAAAGCGCCCCATGGTGGGCAACAATGTCTCGCACGCACAGAACAAGACCCGCCGCAGGTTTCTTCCCAACCTGCAAGTGCACAGGTTCTGGATCGAGAGCGAGCGTCGCCATATTCGCCTTCGCGTATCGAACCATGGCCTGCGAACCATCGACAAGCTCGGTATCGAGGAAGTGATAAGGCGCGCTCGCCAGCGTGGCGAGAAGATTTAACCCCGGCTCCGCACACTTCGTGTACTCCCAGAACTTCCTGTACTACCCAAACTCCCCGAACTCCCCGAACTGACAAGAACTCGTCATGGCAGACCGCAAACAGAACAAGATCAAGCTGGTATCCTCGGCCGGTACCGGGCACTTCTACGTCACCACCAAGAACCCGCGCGGGCAGTCGGAAAAGCTCGAACTGCGCAAGTACGATCCGGTTGTGCGCCAGCATGTCCTCTACAAGGAAGCGAAAATCAAGTAGCCTTGATTTTCCGGGGACTGTTCAGGGTCTGTTCGACCCGCTCGGAGCCTGCCCGCGGCCACTTCCCGAATGCCCGAATTACCGGAGGTCGAGACTGTCCGTCGCGCCCTGTCAGCACCCCTGAAGGGTCGCGTCTTGCGTGGATGGATATTGCGTAATCCACATCTTCGTTGGCCCGTGTCGCTCCCGGATGCACTCAGGGACGCATGCCTCAACGACATCACACGCATTGCCAAGTATCTGCTGTTTCACTTTGATTCAGCTGGCGGGTCACACTGCCTGATCGCTCATCTCGGCATGTCGGGCAGCTTTCGTCTGCTCGAGCACCCGCCGCCGCCACAAGCACACGACCATCTCGATTTGCTGTTCGACGGCCTGATACTGCGCTATCGCGACCCGCGTCGATTCGGCAGTCTGCATCACCAGCCCGCTCCGGTGAGCGACCACTTCCTGCTGCGCGAACTCGGCCCGGATGCCCTCTCGCCCGAGCTTGATGGCGACTATCTGTACGCCAGGTCCAGAGGGCGGCGTGTGCGGGTCAAGGATTTCCTGATGAACGCCAGAATTCTCGGCGGCGTGGGCAACATCTATGCAAGCGAGGCCTTGTTCGAGGCTGGTATTCGCCCCACCAGAGCCGCTGGTCGCATCGCCAGGGGCCGCTATCAGCGCCTCGCCGAGGCCACCAAACACACGCTTCATCGCGCCATCAATCAGGGCGGCACCACACTCAGGGATTTTTATTCGAGCGATGGCAACCCGGGCTACTTCACACAGAATCTCAAGGTCTATGACCGCGCCGGATGCGAGTGCGTACGCTGCGGGAAGCCTGTTCGTCGCCTCTCGGGCACGCGCTCAACCTACTATTGCCCCAAGTGCCAAACCTGAGAGTCACCGAGAAGACCTGTTCATCAGGGCATCGGACACAGCCGGGTGCACGAACTGCCGTATGTCGCCGCCGAGCGAGGCGATTTCCCTCACCAGAGTGGACGAAATGAAAGATACATTCTTGGATGTGGGCAGGAATACGTACTCGATGCTCGGTGCCAGCGCCTTGTTCATTTCGCACATCTGGAATTCGTACTCGAAGTCCTGCAAGTCCCTGATACCGCGCAGCACAAAACCGATACCGCGGTCTGCGAGGTAGTCCACCAGCAGCCTGTTGAACCCTTCCACCCGCACACGCTCGCCGTACTTCTCGAGGACTCGTTTGCAGAGCGCGATGCGATCGGCCAGCTCGGTTTCCGGATGCTTGTTGCTGGAGGTGCCTATGGCGAGCACCACCTGATCGAATATCAGCAGAGCACGATCAATAAGGTCTGTGTGCCCGTTGGTAATGGGATTGAACGTGCCCGGATAAGCAACGGTCGTCATGTGCATCCACCTGCGACGATGGCGGTATCAGGGCATAGTATCAACATCACACCAACACCACAGTCGCACAACGACCAATGAGCCGCAACGAGGTATTGCCCGCGGTGGAAACGCGCAGTTCACGCCATGGTCCCGCGCCGAGCTGCAAGTCGGCGGGCGCTTCAAGACACAGCCTGGAATCGTCACACGCAAGCAGATCAAGCACTCTCGGAAACAGCCAGGAGAGCAGCGTACCGGCAAAGGGCGGGTCGAGAAAGACAAGGTCCCAGCGCATGGCCTTTCGCTCCGACAGGGACACGAATCGCCTCACATCCTGCGTCCATACGCGCGACTCGGATGCACCAAGCTGCATCAGCCTTTTCTCGAGGTCAGCCGCCGTACGCGGCCCACTCTCCACGAAATCCACCGTCATGGCACCGCGAGACAGACTCTCTATCCCCAGCGCGCCCGAACCAGCGCAGAGATCAAGACACTTCGCGCCCTCAACGGCACTCCCAAGCCAGTTGAACAGGGTTTCGCGCAACTTCTCCGGTGTCGGACGCAAACCCGGCAGGGCCGCAAACCTGAGCTTTCGTCCCTTCCATTTACCGCCGATAATACGAACCTGTCCACCGCGAACAGCCATGCACCAAATTTCCTGTCCGGAATCAAACTTCCATATTGCCCCAGTTGCCGTACTGGCGTACAAGCGTGATGTGTTTCGACACATGCATCGAGCACAGCGCGCCCCTGCAGCCCGGAGCCAACGCACATGAACATCCTCAGTCGCCTGCTCGGAAAAACACGAGCGCGCTTCAGGAAACTCGCGGAAGCACAGCAAGATGCCTTCAATCTCGACTCGCTGGAAGAGTCCCTGCTCCTCTCGGATGCCGGTGCCGAAGCGACAAAACGCCTCCTCGACGGCGTTCAGCGCAGGCTCCCGCGGCGGCGACGCGAGGATGGCGCAGCGATACGCGATGCCTTTCGGGAAGAGGCACTTGCGTTACTGGCGGGCATCCAGAAGCCATTCATACTCGGCCGTTCGCAGCCAACCGTCATTCTCATGGTCGGTGTCAATGGTGTCGGCAAGACCACAAGTATCGCCAAGCTCGCACATCAATTCACAAGCCGCGGGCGATCGGTGATGCTTGCCTGCGGCGATACCTTTCGTGCGGCAGCAAGCGAACAGTTGCAGATCTGGGGAGAGCGACTCGACATTCCGGTAGTGCGCCAGCAAGCGGGCGCAGATTCGGCAGCGGTCATCTTCGATGCAATCAATTCGGCGCGCGCCCGAAACATCGAGATACTCATTGCCGATACCGCCGGACGCCAGCATGTGAAGCGCAATCTCATGCAGGAACTGGCGAAGATCAAACGCATCGCAGCACGGCATGATGCCGACGCGCCACACCATGTGCTGCAGGTGATTGATGCCGGCACCGGCCAAAATGCCATGCGCCAGATTGAATCCTTCGCACAGGAGGTGGGCGTGACCGGACTGATACTGACCAAACTCGACGGCAGCGCCAGGGGCGGCATGGTGTTCTCAATCGCCGCGAAACATCCTCTGCCGCTATACTTCATTGGTGTCGGCGAGCAGATGGATGCCTTGCAAGCCTTCAATGCGCGCGACTTTGTGGACGCGCTTCTCGACTGATGACCTGCATCTCCCCCATGTCCTCTCGCACTGAATCACACACATGAGTACTGGCGTGTTCGGACTCGAAGTACGCCTGAACGAGGTGACGAAACGGTTCGCAAGTGGCGGACGCGGGGCGCTCGAAGGCGTGTCGCACGGTTTCGCGCCCGGCTCCATCACCTTTGTCACCGGGCATTCCGGGGCCGGCAAGACAACGCTCCTGAGGCTCATCATGAACCAGTGCGCGCCCACCTCGGGACATGTGACGGTGGGAGATGTCAACCTCGCCTCGCTCAAGGGCAACAAGCTGCCCCACTTTCGCCAGCAGATTGGCGTGGTGTTTCAGGAACATCGATTGCTGTCGGAACGCAGTGTGCTCGACAACGTGATGCTCCCGCTCAGGGTCGCCGGACACTCGCGCTCCTTCATGGAAGAGCGCGCCTTGAACGCACTTTCCTTCATGGGGCTTGGTCACAAGGAAGACTTGCTCCCGGAGCAGCTTTCCACCGGCGAACAGCAACGGGTGGGCATCGCACGAGCGCTCGTCAACCGCCCGCGCCTGTTGCTCGCCGATGAGCCCACTGGCAATCTGGACCCGGACATGTCGAGAAGTGTGATGCGTCTGTTCGACGAGTTTCATCAGATTGGCGCAACAGTCATAGTCGCAAGCCATGACCTCGCCCTGATTCAGGAGTTCGGCGCGCCATTCATCGAATTGCGGGAAGGGGCAATTGCGGAGCGCTCACACCCTTGAAGGATTTTGTACCACAACTCTGGAATCAGTCGCTTCCGGGCGATGGGAGAGCGGGAGCACGGCTGCTCGCACGACTGCGCGCGCGTTTGCGCGAACACTGGTACGTGTTGATGGAAACCCTTGAACATGTGGTGCGCAATCCCTTCACCAGCATTTTCGCCTGGACCCTGATCGGCATTGCACTGTCGTTGCCGCTCGGACTTTACCTGATACAAAAGAACCTCGCCATGCTCACCGAGCCCTGGTCCACGAGCCCGGGCGTGACCGTGTATCTCCAGCAAGGCATCACAAACGCCGGTGCCGAGGCGCTGGCGACCAGATTGAATGAGGATGTCCGCATTGAATCCGCCATCCATGTATCGCCAGAACAGGGGCTGGAGCAATTCAGCAACCTTGTCGGGCTTGACTCGCTCATGGAAGACCTGGCGGAAAACCCCCTGCCCGGTGCCTTTGATTTGGTGCTTGCCGCACAGTTGCCTTCTGCTGATCTTGAACATCTGGTCGCCGAACTCGAAGACATCCCCGAAGTGCGTGATGTGATCATGGAAGGCATCTGGCTTGACCGCGTACTGGCCTTGTCCGAGGTGGCGCAGCGCCTTTTCTGGGTGCTCGCCGGGCTCTTCGGTCTCGGCGCATTGCTGGTAACAGCCAGTTCGGTGCGCCTGGTCATCGAATCACGTCTGGCGGAACTTCAGGTGATGGATCTGGTGGGAGCGACACCCGCATTCATGCGCCGCCCGTTTCTGTATTTCGGGGTCATCCATGGAATCGGTGGTGGGCTGATGGCCACAACACTGACCTCGGCTGCGGTCATTCTGCTCAGGGATCCGATACAGCGTTTTCTCGGCAGTTACGGCATGCAATTCTCGGCATCCGGGTTTGACGCGCCACTCGTAATGTTGCTGTTCGCATCGGCGGCGCTGATTGGTGCGGCAGGTGCTCTGGCGGCTTGTTCAAGCCGATTGAAGTCTCTTGACAGCTGACAGCAGGAAGTAGCACTCTCCTCGATAGAGTGCTAAAATGCGCCACAGGATCAAGAGCAGAGAGGCACATGTCCAACCAACTCATCACCTATAACGAGCTGTCACCCGGCGGCGACCTGAATGCGTATGTTTCCGTGGTGAACTCCGTGCCAATCCTCAGTATCGAGGAGGAACAAGCCCTCGTGCACCGCTTCTATTACGAAAATGACCTTGATGCCGCACGTGGCCTGATCCTCGCCCACCTGCGCTTTGTCGTGCATCTTGCACGTTCCTACAACGGCTATGGCCTCGCGCTCGGAGACCTGATTCAGGAAGGCAATGTCGGCCTCATGAAAGCCGTCAAGCGCTTTGACCCGACCAAGGGGGTGCGCCTCGTATCCTTTGCGGTGCACTGGATAAAGGCGGAAATGCACGAATTCATCCTGCGCAACTGGCGCATCGTGAAAACCGCCACCACCAAGGCGCAGCGCAAGCTGTTCTTCAACCTGCGCCGGGCCAAGGCCCGCCTCGGCTGGCTCACCAGGGACGAAACCGAATCGGTAGCGCGCGACCTGGGTGTGAGCACGGAAGAGGTGAGCCGTATGGAGGGGCGGCTCAGCACCTCCGATCTGGCTTTTGACGGATTCGCCGATGATGATGCCGAGGCACCCGGCTTTCACCCGTCGGAATACCTCTACAACCCGCAAGACAACCCCGAGGCTCTGGTCGTCGAGGCCAACTTCGACTCTGCCTGGCAATCTGATCTCGAGGCGGCCATGACCAAACTCGACGCACGCAGTCAGGACATTCTCAAGCGACGCTGGCTCGCTGATCAGAAGGCGACACTGCATGAACTGGCAGCCGAATATGGCGTATCCGCCGAGCGCATCCGGCAACTCGAAGCCAATGCCATGAAGAAGCTGCGCGCGGCACTGGCGGGCTACGAGGACTGTCTTGCCCCCGCCTGACCGGCGGCATCGCAAAAGTCCGTGCTCGCCTGTGCACAATCAGGACAGCCAACACACCGCCAAACTCCATATCCGCCGCCGCGGCCGTTTGTCACGCGCCCAGGCGCGCGCACTTCGGGAGCTTGGCCCGCATTACATGCTACCGGCGGACATGCCGCTGGATGTGCAGGCACATTTCGGACGCAAGGCTCCGCTCATGCTCGAAATCGGATTCGGCACGGGCGTGGCGCTGCTCGCCTTCGCCGAGTCTCATCCCGAAATGAACTGTATCGGCGTGGAGGTGTACCAACCCGGCATAGGTAACGCACTGCAAATGATTCACGCCCGCTCGGTGAGCAATCTGCGCCTCATGGAATGCGATGTGCGCAGCAGCCTCGGGAGCGTCTTCGAGCCGGGCAGCCTCATCAGGATTCACGTGTTCTTCCCGGACCCCTGGCCAAAGAAGCGCCACCACAAACGCCGTCTGATACAGGCAGATTTTGTTTCTCTGCTGGCATCGCGGCTCTGCGATGACGGCGAGTTGCGTCTGTCCACCGACGATGCCTCGTATGCCAACGCCATGCTCTGCATATGCGATGCCGAACCCTTGCTGAGCAATCGCGCCGGGGCGGGGCGCTTCGCGCGCGATTCAAACGCGCGCCCGACAACACGGTTCGAGCGGCGCGGGCAAGCGCTCGGACACGAGATCCACGATTTGGCATATTGCAGAGTGGGCACCTGAAGAACCGGATGCCTGGCGCCAATTCACGGCAATTCATACAAATTCGGCGACTACCGAGTCCAGAAACCGCAAGCCTCGCCCGGTGAGGCCGAGATGCGAAGGGCGCAGCAACCCGCGCTCACGAAGTGCATCAAGCGTTCCGGCGATGTGCGAGAGGCCGAGACCGGTGTGCCGCTCGAACAGGGACTCCTCGACACCGTCAATGAGGCGCAGGGCGTTCATCATGAACTCGACCGGCAGGCTCTCTTCCGCGATGGGTGCTACCCGATACCTGTCATCTCCGCTGCCTGTATAAAGGCGCGGCTGCCGACAATATTCACTGCGCAGCGGACCCCGAGGCGTAGTGAGTTTGCCGTGTGCGCCAGCACCCACGCCAAGATAATCGCCAAATTGCCAGTAGTTGATGTTGTGTCGGCACAAGTGGCCGCAGCGCGCGAAGGCCGAGATTTCATAGCGCTTGAACCCGGCCTGTGCAAGCAGCTCGAGGCCGGCGGTTTCCATGGACAAGAGATGCGCCTCATCTGGCAACCTGGGCGGGTATCGATAGAATTGTGTGCGCGGTTCGAGCGTCAGTTGATACCAGGAAACATGCGAAACACCCGCAGCGATGGCGCGTTGCAGATCATCGAGGGCTTCGTCAACAGACTGACCCGGCAGCCCGTACATGAGGTCGATATTCACGTGCGCGAAGAGCTGCATGGCCATGTCGGCAGCCCGCACGACTTCGCCAGCATCATGCACACGCCCAAGCGACCTGAGCTTGCTGTCCTGAAAGGACTGTGCACCGATGGACAGACGCGTCACGCCAGCGGCATGAAACCCTGTGAACCGATCCTTCTCGAAAGTTCCGGGGTTGGCTTCCAGGGTAATCTCGGCGGGACACCCCAGATGCCTGTCGATTTCCGCGAGCAGTGAAGCCACCTCGGCGGGCTGCATGAGGCTCGGTGTGCCGCCGCCGATATACACGCTGGTCAGCGCGCGACCTTGCGCGAATTCGGCCTGCTGGCGTATGTCTGCCTTCAGTCGCGTGAAATACGCGTCGCGATCATCGCTCGCTCTGACCTCATGCGAATTGAAGTCGCAATACGGACACTTCGACAGGCACCAGGGATAGTGCACATACAAGGAGAGCGGAACCGCCGCTGGCATGTCCATCAATGCCTCGGATGCATGTGCGCTATGTCTGCATCCCCCTGTCTGCCTTGATCAGCACCTTGCGCATGGCGCGAGATGCCTGTCCACGGTGGCTGAGCGCGCTCTTCTCTTGCAAGGACAGTTCCGCCGCGGTGCGCTCCAGGCCATCCGGCAAGAAGTGCGGGTCGTAACCAAAGCCCTGCCTGCCGCGGCTTGCAAGCAGGATGCGCCCATGCCACACGCCCTCGCAGAGCAGGGGCGTGGGGTAACGCGCACTCTCGAGATACACCAGTACGCAATAAAAAAATGCCTCCGGCGCAGTCTCGGGAGGTCCGGCGCGGTATCCCTGGCGCTCGAGTTCGCGTACGAGTTTGGCATTGTTCTCGGCATCTGTCGCCTGCTGACCGCAATAACGCGACGAATAGATGCCGGGCGCTCCGTCCAGACACGGCACAACCAGCCCGGAGTCGTCGGCCAGAGTCGGCTTGCCAATCTTCTCGGCAACATATCGCGCCTTGATGAGCGCATTCTCGACAAAACTGGGCGCGGACTCCTCCACGCCTTGCAAATGACAGGTGTGCGCCGCGGATATGCACACCTCGGTTCCGGCAAAAGCCGTACGCAATTCTTGCAGCTTGTGCGCGTTACCGCTGGCGAACACAAGATCCATGCTTGCACCCAATGATGAAGGAGGCAGGCAAGTGTACTGCCTGTATGGTGTCTTGCACCCGAAAAAATGCGACAATTCATCCCCTACTGGCCACGGGAATCAGGGTGTGCCTGCGACCTTCAAGTGTTCTCATGCTGGCAGCCATCGGGCTACTGGCATCGACCTCGCTTACGGCAAAGGTTCGCACCGACCACACGCAAGTCGAACTCATTGCTGAAACGGCGAGTATCGCCCCCGACACGCCTTTCAGTATCGGCCTGCGCCTGGCCCCGGATATCGGCTGGCATACCTACTGGATCAATCCGGGCGATGCCGGCAAGGCCGCCAGCGTATCCTGGGAATTGCCACCCGGGTTCGAGGTGGGGGCGCTCGCGTTTCCGGCACCCGACTTTGTGCCCTTCGGCCCGCTCATGTCCTACGGGTACAACGACACCACGCTGCTGATCGCCGAGGTACATGTGCCCGGCCAGCTTGATGAAACCCTGCGATTGGCCGGGCAAGCCGATTGGCTGGTGTGTGATGACGAAGTGTGCATCCCGGAAAGCGCACAAGTTGAACTTGTCCTGCCGCGCGGACAAGGCGATCTTGATCCGCACCGCCGCCCGGAATTCGCCGCAGCCAGAGCCAGACAGCCACTCCCGGCAGCCTGGCCTGCAACCTACGAGGTATCGGCAGAGCGCATCCGCTTTGCTATCGACTTGCCCACGGCGCTGGCACACAACACGAACCTGCACCTGTTTCCGGTAGCCGAAAAGCTCATCGACCACGCGGCTGCACAACAGATACGCCATGATGCCACCCGTCTGCTCGTGGAAACGGAGCGGGGCGCACATGCAGAACGCCATGACGCGGTCGATCTGGTGCTCGGCATGTCAGCCGAGGATGCGCCGCGCCAGGCACTGCGCCTGAGTGCCCGGCGCATCAATGCCGGGAGCGTATCGCCCGTGTCCCCCGAAGACATGCCCCTGAACGATGCAGGAATGGACGCTGACCTCGCCGAAGACGGCACTGCGGGGGGTGCAGGAAGCGCTGCATTCCTGCAAGCCCTGCTGTTCGCATTCATCGGTGGTCTCATCCTGAACCTCATGCCCTGCGTACTCCCCATCCTGAGCCTCAAGGCCTTGAGTCTGACCGAATCCGTTGCCGCTGAGCCACGAACCGCGCGCGTGAGCGCGCTGCTCTACACCTCGGGAGTGCTGGCGAGTTTCCTCCTGCTCGCGCTGGTGATGCTCGCATTGCGCCAGGCCGGTGAGCAGGTTGGCTGGGCGTTTCATCTGCAAAACCCCAATATCGTAGGTGTGCTGGTGCTGCTGATGTTCGTGGTCGGACTGAACTTCCTCGGCGTGTTTGAATTCGGCGCCCGCATCCCGGGTCTCACCGGATTGAGCGACAAGCGCTTCAGCGGCGCGTTCGGCGAGTTCATGACCGGCGTACTGGCGGTGGTGGTTGCATCACCCTGCACCGTTCCCTTCATGTCGCCAGCCCTTGGCTTCGCATTGGTGCAGCCGACGCTCGTCTCGCTCGCGGTATTCATCGCGCTCGGCCTCGGGTTCGCGCTGCCGTTCCTGCTCATTGCACTCAACCCCGGAACACGCGCACTCCTGCCGAAACCCGGAGCCTGGATGCAGACCTTTCGTCAACTCCTCGCCTTCCCCATGTTTGCCACCGCGCTGTGGCTCATCTGGATACTCGGACGACAGACGAGCGTGGATGTGGTCGCACTCACGCTCATGGCCATGCTCGGTCTCGGTCTCGCGCTCATGAGTTGGGGACGCATACAGGTACATCCCACCCGAGTCAGGTGGTCTGTGGGCACCACAATCGGCGCATTTGTGCTGGTGATCGGCATCTGGTCGGTGTCCTCCCTGACCAACCCTGCCCTCGCACCGGCAGGACCTGCACAGAGTGAGGACCCCGCACAGAGTGAGGACAGTGTCTTTTCCGAACAGCGACTCGCCGCCCTGCACGAGCAAGGCGTACCGGTATTCGCCTACTTCACCGCCGACTGGTGCATCACCTGCAAGGTCAACGAGCGCGTCGCGCTCGAGTCCGACAGGGTGCAGCGCTACTTCGAAACCTCGGGCACACGGGTGCTGGTCGGCGACTGGACCAACGAGGACCCAGCCATCACACGGGTACTCGAGCGTCACGGGCGTGCCGGCGTACCCCTGTATCTGTACTTCAAGCCAGCTGGCGAGCTCGCATCGCCGCTCATATTGCCATCTCTACTCACGCCCGATGTCGTCATCAAGTCAATCGAACAGGCGTAGGGACCTCGTTCATTCACCACAAGGATTTTTTGCATCATGTTCAAACAAGTGCTCGTCCGGATATTGGGCTACGGCCTGGCCGTCGCGGTGGCG
The DNA here is from genome assembly GCA_965199815.1 of Pseudomonadales bacterium. Classification (GTDB taxonomy): domain Bacteria; phylum Pseudomonadota; class Gammaproteobacteria; order Pseudomonadales; family Azotimanducaceae; genus Azotimanducus. Next base: position 328,023 of record CBDATE010000033.1, on the reverse strand, counting down.
ATCGGAATCGGCCTCTCGCTCCCGAAGTTCGTTGCCCTGATAATCGGTTTCTTCATCAACAGCCCGGCTCCGGAGCGCGATCTCGAGGGCATAGATATTCCTCACGAGGAATTCACACTCGACAACGGCCTGCGCGTGATTGTGCACACGGACCGGCTGACACCCGTCGTGTCCATGAACACCTGGTATCACGTGGGCTCGAAGAATGAACCCGAAGGCCAAACCGGCTTCGCACATCTCTTCGAGCACCTGATGTTTCAGGGCAGCGAGCACTACAACGACGAATACTTCAAGCCGCTCACCGAAGTGGGGGCGACCGGCATCAACGGCACCACCAATGCTGACCGCACCAACTACTTTCAGACAGTGCCCACCGAAGCCGTTGAGCGCATGCTGTTTCTGGAGTCCGATCGACTCACCCACCTGCTTGGTGCTGTCACTCAGGAACGTCTTGACGAGCAGCGCGGGGTGGTGCAGAACGAGAAACGACAGCGCGCAAACCAGCCCTTCGGCACGGCCTTCGAACACATGCTGCGCGGCGTGTTCCCACCCGGCCACCCCTACAGACACCCGGTCATAGGCTCCATGGAGGATCTGAATGCAGCATCCCTTGATGATGTCTATGAGTGGTTCGAGGATTATTACGGGGCTTCCAACGTGGTCATCGCACTCGCCGGTGATATTGATGTCGAGACGGCCAGACCGCTGATGGAGAAGTACTACGGCGACGCACCGGCTGGAGAACCTGTGGCACGGCTCGAAACCTGGGTCCCCGAGCTCCCCGACAACCGGCGTGAAATACTCCATGACCGCGCGGCCACCGGCCTCATCTACCGCGTGTGGCCGATTCCCCCGACCACACGGGAATCTGTCTCCCTGTCGCTGTGGGGCGATGCCTTTGCCAGCGGGCCGACGGCACCGCTCTACAAGGCGCTGGTCGAGGAGCACAAGCTGGCATCGGATGTGTCAGCCAGTCCGATTGATTTTGAAGTCGCCGGGCTCTTTTATGTCTATGTCTCCCTGCTGCCGGATGCCGACCCCGATGCAGCGCGACGGGTGCTCGACGAGACGCTGGAAGAGTTTTTGCGCTCAGGTCCCGATTCGAAGCGACTCGAACGCATCAAGACACAGAGCCTGACCAACACCGTCAGAGGACTCGAACGCCCCGCCACCAAGGCATCCATTCTCGTGAGCGGTGCCGTGTTTCATGACGACCCGGTGTACTTCAAGCGTGAACTGGCCAGTCTCACAGAGGCCACTGCCAGATCCGTGGAAAAGGTGGCTGAAGCCTGGCTGACGCGTCCCTACTACGAACTCACGGGGCTGCCGTTCGGGGAATATGTCTCCAGCGAAGAAGGCACCGACCGTTCCGAGCTGCCGGGGCTCGGGGAACCTTCGCGCCTCGAGTTTCCGCAGATCGAGGAACGAACGCTCGATCAAGGCATTCGCCTTGTGCTCGCGAGGCGCGAGAATCTGCCGGTGACAGATGTCACCATACGTTTCGATTTCGGTGATGTGGATGAACCCGATGACTCTCTCGGCATTGCCTCGACCGCCTTTGGACAACTCATCAGCGGTACCGGTTCACGCGATGCCGAGGAAATCAGCGCCGAAATCGAACGTCTCGGGGGCTATGTGCGCCCGTCGGTTGGCACTCTGACCAGCGATGTGTCCACAGGCGGACTGAGCGAAAACCTGCCCGCGCTGCTCGCTCTGGTCGCCGATCTGCTGCAAGACCCCAGCTATCCCGAGGACAAGCTGTCGATTCTCAAGGGGCAGTGGATCGCCGACATAGAGTCGCAGCGCACCGATCCCGGGGCCGCGGCTCGTACACTGCTCAACGAGACTGTCTTTGGTGCCTCGCACCCTCTTGGGCGTCGCACCCGGGAATCACACGTGAACGCCATTTCGCGCGCATCGCTGGTCGCCTATCACCGCGACAGGCTGCTCGGTCAGCCCTTCGAGGTGTTCGCCGTTGGCGATGTGACCATGGACGAGCTCGCCGATATGGTCGCAACCGCCTTCGAAGACTGGCCAGCGAGCCAGCCACAGGTTGCGGCAACCGCACCCGCAATCGTGCCTGAAGCGGACGCTGTGCGCATCTTCATGGTCGATATGCCGGGCACGGAACAAAGCGTGATCCTGGCCGGTCAGGTGGCACCTCCCACACCGAGCGAGCCAGCAGTCGAAGAAGCCATCGCCAACGAAATCATTGGCGGCAGCTTCGTCTCGCGTATCAACATGAACCTGCGCGAAGACAAGGCCTGGAGCTACGGTGCGCGCACCGGTCTCTCAACCAGCGTCTTTCAGCGCATGTTCAGTGTCAGCACATCGGTGCAGGTGGACAAGACGGCGGAGTCGCTCACCGAGATCAATCGTGAATTGAGCGAATATCTGTCCTCGCAACCGGCCTCCGAAGAAGAGTTTGCACTGGCGCTCGAGCGACGCATCCGTTCCCTCTCGTCGAGCTTTCAGACGGGGCAATCGCTGCTCGCGAGCCTGACCAACAGCGACTATCTCAGTCGCCCCTGGAATTATCCGGTGCTCTACGGAGAGGCCCTGACCGAGGTATCGCTCGACGAAGTGCGCGTGGCGGCCAATGAGCTGATTGACCCGCAACGCCTGACCTATGTCATCGCAGGTGACCTGTCAGTGATGGAGGGCAGCGTACGCGCACTCGGTCTCGGCGAAGTCATCACCATCGATGCCGATGGCGAGATCGTGAACGACACGACAGATGCGTGAAGCTGGGTCCCCAGAGTCCGAAATTCAACGCGGGGCGCTGGTGTATCGCCGCAAGGGTCCGGTGATGCATGTCGGCATCAGCCTTGGCGACGGCAGGGTGCTGCACAATACACCGCGGCGAGGCGAGCACATCTCCACACTGGAAGAGTTTGCGTGCGGCAAGCCGATACGCATCTCGCCGGTTTCGACCGAGGCTGAGGCGCGGCTGGAACACCTTGATATGGAAGCCTTCGAACGTTCCTATAACCTGATCACCAACAACTGCGAGCATACGGCCAGCCGAGCCGCAAGGGGACAGGCATCGAGCCCGCAACTCGAGAAGGTGGCGGTCGGTGCCTCACTCGCAGTCGCTGCCATGAGTTTGCTGATATTTCGCAAGTCGCTTCCTGGCCTTGGCGCGTTCGTGATCTCACGCATTGCGCGGCACATCAGGATTCGCGAGCAACGAAACCGGCAGCAAAAAACCTGAGCCAAGTGGAATCCTCACACAGCAGCGAGAAACCTGAACGAGTAGAGTCCTCACACAGCGTTCGCCACGAACTGCGCCTGTCAATGCGCGAACTCGGCGCATTGCTGCGTCTGTGCGGGCCAATCGCGGTAACTCAGGTCACGCAAATGAGCATGGGCGTGATGGACACGGTGATGTCGAGCCGTCTCGGGCCGGTCGAAGTGAGCGGTGTACAGCTCGGAGGTGCCCTTTTCTGGCCGTTACTCTTGCTGGTCTCGGGCGTTGCCATGGCACTCACTCCGTCTGTCTCGCAGCTGCGCGGTGCCGGAAAGACAGAGTCTATCGCTGAAGTGGTGCGCCAGACCCTGTGGATCATGCTGGCGATGGGGGTATTGATGGTAGCTTTCATGCGCCATGTGGAGCCGCTCTATCTGTACTTCGATGTGGATCCGGAAGCCACCAGAGTGGCAGTAGCCTACCTCAAGGCGCTCAGCTTCGGTGTCGTCCAGTTCATGCTCTACTTCTCGCTGCGTTATCTGTGCGATGGCATGTCCTGGACCAAGCCAGCCATGCTCATCGCACTGGCCGGGGTGAGCCTCAAGCTGCCTCTGAACCTGCTGTTCATCCATGGCGCGTTCGGATTCTCGGGTCTCGGTGGTGCGGGCTGTGGCTGGTCAAGCGCTGTGGTGATGTCGGTACAGCTTCTGGCAATGCTTGTTGTGGTCACCAGAAGCAGAATCGCTCATCTCGGCATATTCAGCTGCCTTTCGCGTCCACGACTCGGCGAGATGGCGAGGATATTCAAACTGGGACTGCCGATCGGCGCTGCCATATCTCTGGAGATGGCTGTTTTTTCTATCACCACCCTGCTGGCGGGGAAACTCGGCGTACTTTCGCTCAATGCACACGCCGTGGCTGCCAGCGTTTCCGGCGTTCTTTTCATGTTGCCGATGGCCCTTGGCATGGGCGCGACCATCCGTGTCGGGTTTTTCGCCGGTGCACAGGATTTCACCCATGCCTGGCGCGCTATCCGCGTGGTACTTGGAGCTTCGCTGGTGGTCGCGGTCGTGCTCTTGAGCACACTGTCGATCTGGCGATACGAAGTAGCGAGCCTCTACACCAGCGTACCGGAAGTGATTTCTCTGGCCGCGAATCTGCTGCTGCTGGTGGCGCTCTTTCAGCTTGTCGATGATGTGCAGATTGCCGCCATCGGAGCGCTTCGCGGCCTCAAGGACACACGCACACCCATGTTCGTTTCACTGATCGCCTACTGGATTATCGGCCTGCCGCTCGGAATCCTGCTGGCTTTTGGCTATGAGGGCATGCCGCTCGTCTGGCTCGGTCTGGACTGGACGCTGGCGCTTGCAGGCCATGGTGTACCGGGCCTCTGGTGGGGGCTGGTGGTTGGTCTGGTTGTCGCCTGCGGTGCGCTGCTCGGGCGTGTACGCCATCTGATGAAGCATCCGCGCAAGATCATCAGGCTCTCGCACCTGTAAGCTGTGGCGCTGAACCCCTCATCAAGAATGGACCTATGACTCACAGTACCGCTGTCCACCGCGACCGTGCCGTCGTGACGCGATGCACATCATCGGGAAAAGACCCATGAAGCAACAGTTCTTCGAGCTCGCGAACGGACGGCTCGCCTGGTATGAGCGTGGCCAGCGAGACCATGCACACAGTCCCTGCTCGCTTCTGCTGCTGCACGCGACCGGTTTTCATGCCCATTGCTGGCGGCAAGTCATCGCGACACTGCCGGACGAGCAGCACGTGGTTTGTGTGGACCTGCGTGGTCATGGCGACAGCAGCAAGGAGCTGCATCAGGACTGGACTGCGTTTGGTGAAGATGTGCTGGCGCTGCTGGCGTATCTTCGTCTCGACCGGCTGTTGACAGTCGGGCACTCCATGGGCGGCTACATCGCCCTGACAATGCTCGCCGGGCAGCCGACGAGATTCTGCGGTGCCATGTTGCTGGACCCGGTCATCATGCCGCCCGCGTTTTACGATGCGCCTCCGCTGCATGGCACGGACCCCGGCCAGCATCCGACCATCAAACGGCGCAACGAATGGCGCGATTGGCAGGAAATGCACGCCTCCCTCAAGCCGCGCCAACCCTTCTCGCTGTGGGATGAGCGCGTGTTGCGGGATTACTGTGAATTCGGTCTGAAGCCGCTGGACGCAGACGGCGCGGATGGATTCGAACTCGCCTGCCCGCCTCTGGCTGAAGCCAACATCTACGTGACTTCGACAAAGGTGAATCCGCTCACTCTTGGCGAGCACATTACTCAGCCCGTCTGGGTAGTGCGCGCACGTGAGCGCGATTGGGAAGCATCGCGGCGCAGCGACCGGATGGAGTTTGTCGGCTCACCCACCTGGCCAGGGCTGGCCGCACATCTGCCGAAGGGCAAGGATGTGTACTGGAGCGACCTCACCCACTTCATTCCCATGCAGGCACCGGAGCGAGTCGCCGGATTGATAGCGGATTTCCTGGGTGAACTGGAGATACCGGAAGACATCAAGAGCTCTTCGGGCTCTCGCCAATAAAGCGGCGCAAGTAATGGCGCGCGATGTACATGGGGCCTGTGTCGAGCATCGCGACCGTCACCTTGAAGGCATACCCGCTGCCCAGATAGATCATGAATTGCACGAACGAAATATCGCCAGCGTACAGCGCCACACCGAAGGTGAAACTGCTGATCACTGCGGTGTCTATGAGCTGACTGGTCATGGTGGACAGGTTGTTGCGCAGCCACAAATGCTTCTCGCCAGTGAATCGCTTGATGAGATGAAACATCTGCACATCCCAGTACTGCGCCAGCATATAGGCCACCATCGAGCCGACAACGATGCCCGAAGTGTTCTCGTAGAGGATGCGAAAGAGTTCAACTTCCTGTTCGAAGTAGGCACCGTTGGCGAGTCGTATGGGTTCTGCGAGCTTCAGGAGTTGCCAGGAGGGCGGTTGCCCGTCGGCAGGCGATGCCACCATACCGAGCCACATGACAGCGAGGATGAAGAGGTTCAATCCGAAGCCACAGAAGACGAGGAAGCTCGCGCGTCGCCTGCCATAAATTTCGCTGATCAGATCCGTGCACAGGAAGGTGAGCGGATAGGGCAGGATGCCGATGGCGAGCTGCAGAGGGCCGAACTGTATGAAGCGGCTGATTCCCAGCACATTGAGCATGGTCATGGCGCACAGGAACACCCCCGCAAGCACGATAAAGACTCGTTCCCGCCGCTCACCATAGTCGATGCCCGTGTTCTGCGTTGTTGATGCGGACACTTTCAGCACACCGCGATTAGACAAGCACACGAATCAACAAGCCGGAGGCATCCACCCTGCGCCGCGTTCATCGCTGAATCTGACCAAGGTTGGCGTGCAACACCGAACCATTCAGAGACGGCTGCCCGGCGACAAATTGCACACATGCGGCAATCTCCTGCGGTGCCACGAGCCGACCGAAAGCATTCGCGGTGGCTACCTGGGAGACAGCATCGTCCGGCAAATGCGTACGCAGCATGTCGGTATCCGTGAATCCGGGACACACACAAGCCGTGTGTATGCCGGTGCCAACCAGGTCCTGACAGGCGGCGCGCATCATGCCGAGAGTGCCATGACGCGTAGTGACATAAGCGAAGGCACCCGGAACTCCGACTTCAGACAGCGTCGAGCCGAGATAGATGATGCTCGAGCCGGGCGACATGCGTGGCAGGAGATGCATGTTGAGCAGGTGAGGCGCTACCAGATTGATCTCGATGGTGCGCCGAAAGTGCTTCTCGTCAGTCTCCATCATACTGCCCGGCGCAAGCGCACCGGCGTTGTGGACAAGACAGATTTCGCATGTGTCCGGGAGTTTCGACGCAAGTGCCTGCATGGCGCTCGTTCGCTGCTCCGGGTCGGCAAGGTCACAGGGAATATGACGCACTGCATCGAGTGGACATTCGCGACGCGACAGGTTGATGATCGAGCACCCCTGCTCGAGGAAAGCACGGGCTGTCGCAAGTCCGATCCCGGAACTTGCACCGGTGATGATGAGGGTTTTCATAGTGTCCTGTGTGGTGTCAGTGTTTGGCGACCGGAGCGCACTCCCGGGATACATCGAGCGTCACATCTGCCCACACGCCGGGCGATGAGGAAACGCCGAGCGTGATCTGATGCATGGGCCACTCGGATGCCGCGCTGTCATCGAGTAACAACTCCATCAGGTACTCGGCGAGTGCTTCGAGCGTGATATTGGCAATCGGCAGCAGGCATACATCATCGCGTGGCAAACTGAATTCGCAACCGTCGAACATGATCACAACCGCATCTTCATGCTCTCGCACCTGGAGCCACGGCGATTTCACGGGCATCAGGGTGTACTCATCAAGCGAAGCACAGAGGTCCTTCAATCGCTGCTTGAGACGGGTGTAGTCGAAGACAAGTCCGTCTTCCCCGACCGGGCTGAGGATGCGGCACCGCACGAAATAATTGTGGCCGTGCAACCGCTCACGACTGCTTGCCGAAAACAGGGTGAAATGCGCCGCCGAAAAGTGAAACGCCTCCTTGGCCAGTTCAATGCTTGTCAGTCTGCCCACCTTGTCTGATGCCTACTCGGACAGAACACCGGTGACGCGACTCAGGATCAACCCGTAAAAATAGCCGACAGCCGCATCCTGAAAGTACCAGCCGAGGTGTTTCGAACAGCGCGAACAACTGGCAAATTGCCAGCGGAAGCTGGGAAACCAGATATCAGCGCTCACCGCATCACCGGAAATCGCACATCCAAAAGCTTCCCCAAAGCACCCTATGTGAAATGCGTACCCCAGTGGATTGACACATTGATGGTCGTGCCGACCCGATACCTTGATGCACTGATCGCTGCTCGAAATGGGGAACCCGCAGGATTTGCATTGAATGTCACCGCGGTGGTTTGTCGCTGTGACGAGCTGCCTGAGCAGTGGCTCGAGAACATCAACATCTTCTGCCGCTACTGCCGCATCATCGAGTACATCCTCCGCCATGATGTGCGCCTTCAGTGCGTACATGCCCTTGATCGAATCGCTTCGCTTCATGCCACCAGGATCATTCCAGGTTGAGGGCGGCGCGCACCTCTCGCACCTTGTCGAGACGCTCCCAGGGAAAATACCCGTTCTCATTCGAGCGGCCAAAGTGGCCGTAGGCGGCGGTCGGGCTGTAAATCGGGCGCAACAGGTCAAGACGTTCGACAATCGATGCGGGGCGCATGTCGAAAATCTCGGCGGTTACTGCCTCGACACGCTCGGCATCAAGGCCAGCTTTCAGCGTATCGTGAAACTCGAGCGCAATCGAGGTCGGTCGCGCCTCGCCGATGGCGTAGGACACTTGCAGTTCGCAGCGCCTGGCAACACCTGCGGCCACCAGATTCTTGGCAGCATGGCGCGCTGCATAGGCAGCAGAGCGATCCACCTTGGAGGGATCCTTGCCGGAAAAGGCACCGCCACCATGACGTGCCATACCGCCGTAGGTATCGACGATGATCTTGCGACCAGTGAGACCGGCATCCACCTTCGGGCCACCTTCGGTGAAACTTCCGGTCGGATTCACGAACACCCTGAATTGATTGCTCGTGCCCATGAATTGTGTGAGCGTCGGCTCGATGATCTGCTTGCAGACTTGCTCGTGCACTTCTTTCGTATCTACATCGTTCCTGTGCAGGGTAGATAACACCACGCACTCGATAGACTGCGGAACGCCATGTGCGTACGAGAAGGTCACCTGGCTCTTGGCATCCGGCCCCAACCATGGGAGCTCACCGGACTTGTGCAACTCGGATTGGCGACGCATGAGCCGGTGTGCATAGGCGATGGGAGCCGGCATGTACTCCTCGGTCTCGTCACAGGCAAAGCCGAACATCATGCCCTGATCTCCGGCCCCCTGTTCATGATCTGCGCGCTCGTCCACCCCTTGAGCAATCTCGGAAGCCTGCGGCCCCATGTGCACCAGCACCTCGCAATCCTGGCCATTGAACCAGGCATCCTCGCTCTGGTAGCCGATGCGACACAGGGTGTCGCGCACCAGATTCTCTACCGAAACCCTGGCACTGGAACGATATTCGCCGGCTACCACCACGCCTCTGCCACTGATCATGGTCTCGCACGCCACTCGTGCGTTGCGGTCAGCAGCCAGATGCGCGTCAAGAATGGCATCGGAAATCTGGTCGGCCACCTTGTCCGGGTGTCCTTCCGATACGGATTCCGAGGTAAATACCCTGAATGTCATCTCGTCTTGATTCGCGTGTACATCAGATGTGAAATGTTACATGAGCTTGCCGGAACTGTTGCGATGTTATCGACCCCGCCTTGGCTCGAATGAGCGCAGAATCGCACACACTCGTTGAAGTTGCTGTCAATTCGGAGTATCGTATGCTCATTGTGCATAGGCGTGGCTGCAAATCTTTTCGATGCTCCCTGTTCGATACACAATGAACCGACAAATGATCAGACAGCTGTCCGAGCATTTGTCTTCAACACTTGTCTGAAGATTTTCTCAGTATGAAAGGAGATGCAATGAGTCTTTTGGTGCGTGTACTGCTTGGCAGCCTCTTCGTTTTCGGAATCAGTGCTTGTGCACCCGCTGGCGACTCAGCCAGTGATGATGTCGCGGATGAGGAAACACCCATGTCTGATATGGCGGACACCATGCCGGGCGAAGCAGAAGGAATGTCCATGGACGAAGACATGTCTGCGTCCACCGAAGATGAGGCTATGGGCGACATGGATGCCATGGATGACGCAATGGACTCCATGGGTGATGCCATGGACAGCGTGGCGGACGATGCCATGGATGCCATGGACGACACCATGTCCGAGATGATGCCTGCTGAAGACGATGCTGATATGGACATGGAGGAAGCCGCAGAGTAAGTCTGCGCCTGGTCTGACCGCACCCTGGTGCGGCGGGCAATATCTCCATCTCGCAAGCAGTCGGTTTCGTCCGATAGATTTTTCTCGCTTGAAAGAGTGCGCGAACGCTTGTTCACGCACTCTTTTTTTACTTGGTATGTTCTGCTCAAGTCCATCCGTGGACTTGAGCAGATTCGCAAATCAGAAGTGCGCTTCTGATTTGCTCGCAGATTCAATGCCTTACGGCACTGAATCTGGCGGCACATCCATGTGCCGCACGGGAAACTCTGTTATTCAGAGTTTCCCTGGACTGACGCACGAATCTGCCCGGTTCGGGCCTCGCCGTGCCGTATCGGAGACGCTGCTACCGGGGTATGCGAACGCAGCCACCCGCATTGAAACCCGACGCTCAAGCCCTTCAGTGGCAGTTGCACCTCGTCACTGAACGGGGAAAGATGGGGCAGCAGGCAATCGCAGTATTTGTTGCCGGCTACCAACACAAGTTGCTGCGAACAAGGCACTGAGCATCGCGCCTGCCGAGCAACACCACGCGCCCAGGCGGCTCTTTGTCGCAGCCCCATGCGTGTGACATCAAGCTGATAGGGCGCGAGCACCTGATGCGGATACACCAGTCCGTACCTGGCACTCAACAGCATCCAGGGGCAATCCTGAGCTTCGACCCAGGCTCGCGCCAAGGTGAACCAGACGGAAGTACAGAGCTCGCGAGCCGGGACGGTGGTGTGCGCCTGAGCACCGGCAAGAGCCAGCAATATGAATTTGCTGACCTGCCCTTGCGACTCCCGTGCCGGTTCTGTTGCCGTGTACTCGGGGGCGGGCACCTCCGCGGAGTCAAGCTCCGGTGTCGTGATTTCCGCGAGCGGTTCCGGCACCTGACCGGACCAGGTCTCGGGCACTTGCGGCTCCAGCGATACTGCCTTGATTGCTGCCATGAAAGAGAACTCCGATGCATCTTGACACCATCAAACATGATTGCGCGCGTGCCTGTTTGCGAACTCGTCCACTCTCCTTGTAGGGTTTTCCCCGACAAATCAGGGTTGGTGAATTTCCATTGATGTACATGAGCGATGCACGAACAGTCCGCTTTGCTACACTTCGTATGTTCTGATCAAGTCCATCCGTGGACTTGATCAGATTCGCAAATCAGCACATTTTTGCTGTCCTGCAAAAATGTGCTGATTTGCTCGCAGATTCAATGCCTTACGGCACTGAATCTGGCGGCACATCCGTGTGCCGCACGGGAAACTCTGTTATTCAGAGTTCCCCTTCAGGTACAGTGATACCAGGCAAGATACGAAGGAGCCAATGATGTCGGCAGCACCCTCGCGTAAAAATCATCTTGTTACAGTCATCCTGTGCGCCAGCCTGATGCTTGCAGGCGCGTCTCAGGCGGCAGAGCCACTCGCATCCCTGCTCGATCATATTGATGCCGCCGCCCTTGCCAGCGAAGCTGACGTGGTGGATTGGCGTCGCGACATTCACCAGCACCCGGAACTTTCCAATCGTGAATTTCGTACCGGCGCACTCGTGGCTGAGCACCTTTCAGAGCTCGGTATGGAGGTTTCCACAGGTATTGCACACACGGGGGTAGTCGGCGTATTGCGCGGCAGCCTGCCGGGCCCGGTAGTCGCCTTGCGCGCTGACATGGATGCATTGCCGGTAGTCGAGCAAACCGGGCTTCCCTATGCGTCCACTGCGATGGCGGAATACAACGGTGCCGAAGTGGGTGTGATGCATGCCTGTGGCCACGATGCACATACCGCTATTCTCATGGGGGTCGCCAGTATTCTGAGTGAAGTTCAGGATCAGCTACCCGGCACCGTCAAGTTCATCTTTCAACCCGCCGAAGAAGGTGCTCCGCAAGGAGAAGACGGCGGAGCCGACATGATGATTCGTGAAGGTGTGCTGCAAGCACCGGAACCAGAAGCCATATTCGCCCTGCATGTGAGCCAGAGCCTCGCCGTCGGGCAAGCCACGCTGCGGCCCGGCCCGATGATGGCGGCTGCCCAGTCAATGCGCATCAAGGTCATCGGACGCCAGACACACGGCGCGTCCCCCTGGTCTGGCGTGGACCCCATCGTGGTCGGGGCACAGATCGTCTCTGCGCTACAGACTATCGTCAGCCGCAGAATCGACATCACTCAGGAGCCGAGCGTGGTAACCGTGGGCACCTTCCATGCCGGGACGCGCTTCAACATAGTACCGGCCGAGGCGTTGCTGACTGGCACGGTTCGCACCTTCGACCCGGCCACCAAAACTCGGGTGAATGAACTCATTCGGCAGATCGCTACGGATGTCGGCACTGCCATGGGAGCCAGGGTGGAAGTGGAAATCGAAGCGGGCGTACCGGTCACCAGCAATAATGCGGCACTCACGCAGTTCGCCCTGCCGGTGCTCGGTCGCGTATATGGCGACGAGGGCGTGGTCGAATCCCCGCTCATCACTGGCGCGGAAGACTTCTCCTTCTTCCAGCGAGAGATCCCCGGGGTGTACTACTTCGTGGGAGCCAGGTCACGCGATGTGTCCGAGGCGGATGCCATCCCCAATCACTCGCCCTTCTTCACTATTGACGAAGCTGCGCTGGTGCCGGGCGTACGCGGACTGGCATCACTCGCAGTTGAATATCTGGTGCACGGGTCTCACTGATCTCACTGACCGAATCTGGTTGCGCTTTCCAGATAACGACGCTCATCGTCGCTCGAAGTCCGCCCCAAGACCGCATTTCGATGCGGAAAGCGCCCGAAGCGGACAATGATGTCGCGGTGAGCAAGCGCATACGCCATGCTCGCCTGCAACGAATCTCTTGATTCTGGCGGTGCCGCTGCCTGCAAGGCGCTCATCAGCACACAGCACAGGTCCTGATCCTGCCGCGATTCGGAATGCTCGAACGGCAGATAGGCGAACACGCGCCTGATGGGATGCAGGGCCTGGTCGAAGCCGCGCTGCAAGCCGTGTCTGGCCATGGAGAGCGCGAGATCATCATATGCAAACGCCTCGGTGCGGCCACGAAAGATATTGCGTGGAAACTGGTCGGTGAGCAGGATATAGGCAAGCCAGGAGTCTGCGGCCTGACCCCAGGAATCGAGCTTGCCTCGGCGGGCATCATCAAGATACTCGCCGAAGCGTTCGGCAATGCGTTGATCATGGGCAGCGCTCGACTGAAACCAGCGCTTGTCGGTGCCATCAGGCTCGACCTGGCCAAACCAGAAGTCGAGTATTTGCGTGGCGAGTTCGGGCATTCGCAAGATCCTGTGTCAATGGCGAGTCGATTACCATACACACTCGGCTACGCCACGAATAGCACTGCACTCAACTGCGCCTTTGTACATCGGTCATTCATGGCCGGAAGCGGACTTCTGGCCATGCCGGGCCGCTACGCTTGCGAGTGGAGCCGAGGGTGTCGAAACTCGTGGTGAGCATTCGGGTGGGCAGGAATCGGCATCTCGTCCCAGGTTTTGCCCGCAAAGATACGCCCGTTGGCCTTCTTGGAGCGTTTCTTTCCGTCCGCTCCCCAAGCGCCCCATTGCTTGAAAAAGAATGCTGCGCCGGCAGCCTCGGCCTGGCGTTGAATGCCGCTCACCCACTCGGCTTTCATTGGGCGTGCTTTTGGCCCGGACTCACCACCCACGATTACCCAGTGAATATCGCGCAAATTCACTTCGCCCAAATCTTCAAGCAGCGGCTCGACGGACAGAAATCGAACGGGTGCATTCACCTGACGCAATATGTCGATTCTCGGCAGCCCGTAACGCTTGTCCTCGACCGATACACCTAACCAAAGGTTGGGCGGGCAGGCTCGCCTGGCAAAATATACGGGAAGGCGCTCGGCTCTCTTGGTGAGCACCTGATAGGTGTGGTGCGGACTCTTGTGCATGACCTCCAGGACCTGATTCAAGAAGTCATCCGCAACATCCTCATGAAAGAGGTCGGACATCGAGTTGACGAAATAGAAGGTGGGCGTACGTCTGCGCAGTGGCTGGAGAAGCCGTCCCGGATGCTGCTGTAATCTGAATCCTCGCTCGTACCCTTGTGCGCCCATCGCTTTCAGGCGCTTGGCCATGGCATATGCATAGCAATGCTTGCAGCCGGGAGAAACTCTGGTGCACCCGGTGGTGGGATTCCAGGTTTGCTCGGTCCATTCGATGTTTGATTGGGAGGTCATGGATAGGGTCCTGTGATCCCGGTAGAGCGTCGCGCATACCCACAAGATGTGATCATATGCAATGGTTAGCGCAATCTGCGCTCATAGATTGCCAATTATGTCGTTTGCAATCTTGACTGCCGTAGTCGCACCTCTGGGATTGCCCACAGCAAACACCAACATGCCTCAGAACAACCCCGACCACCTCATGAAATCAAGGCTTCCTTGCCATCAAATAGCAGTGTATCTTTACTGTTCCGCACCGACTTTGCGTTGTCTGGTCTGGCTTGATGACTCCTCAGCTTGAACAAATCGCTACCGCCCTTAACTACGGCGACCTGCCGGAAACCTGGCACGTTCCTGAAGAAGGTCGCTTCTCCGCCGATAAGACCTTTTACGATTACCAGACAGATGCGCTGAAAAACGCAGCGCGGGCCTTGTACCTCTACTATCAGGCCGCAGACAATAACGAACAGCGCAAAGAATCGTTTGCGCGACGTTATCAGGGCGAAGCCTCATGCCTTCAGGTCGCGCGCTACGAAACCAGGACTCAACGGAACAACCGCGAGGAAAATCCGGTATTCCGCATCCTGTCAGAATATATCAGGGATAGAAACGACGCGATTCCCCATCAGGCGCTGATCAACCGTATGTCTTTCTGGATGGCCACCGGTAGCGGCAAGACGCTGGTGATGGTGAAACTGATCGAGTATCTGCATGCCTTGATCCGGCATCGGAACATCCCGGCACATACCATCCTGCTGTTGGTGCCCAGTGATTTTCTGCTGGAACAAATCAAAAAAACAACCGCTGAGTTCAATCAATCAGGCGACCTTTATATTGAACTGGTGCATTTGCGCAAGATGCATCAGGGCGTTCAGCGCCAGGGGCGATTGGGAGACACAGTGACCGTCTATTATCATCGTAGCGACAACATTTCGGATGTACAGAAAGACGCGCTGACCGATTACCGCACCTATGAAAACGATGGCAAATGGTACATATTGCTGGATGAAGCGCACAAGGGCGGCAAGGAGGATTCCAAACGTCAGGCGTATTACGCGGCACTGGCGCGGGAAGGGTTTCTGTTCAACTTCTCTGCAACCTTTACCGACTCACAGGACATCATCACCACGGTAAAGAAATATAACTTGCAGGAGTTTGTCAGCAACGGCCACAGCAAGAACATCTATTTGAATGAGCGGGAATACCGAGCGTTCAAGGCCCGCGGCCGTGACGGGGAAATCAATCACGCTGAAAGAAAGAAAATCGTACTGAAATCGCTTGTTACCCTGGCATGGGTCGTTATTCGCGTTGACGAATTGCGCAAGAAAGCCGGTTTGGGCGATACGCTGTATCACAATCCGTTGATGCTGACTCTGGTGAACAGGGTCAACACCGATATTGAAAACGAGCAAAATGATTTGTGGGCGTTTTTTCAGACCCTGCGAGAAATTGCCGCCAATGAGGTTGATGCGGCATTCTTTGACGAGGTGAAAGAAGCGCTGATCAGAGAATGGGACAACCCCGAACTGCTGTTCGGTGGCGATGGCAGCGACATACTGGGGGGTGACTCTGATGCACTGCGCCAGATGACTCTCGCCGCCCTGCGCGAGGCGGTTTTTCTGAGCCGCAGCGAGGGGGCTTTGCAGATAATCCGCAGCAAGGACAAGAAGGAACTTGCCTTCCAGCTGAAAAATGCCGATGCGCCTTTTGCCCTGATCCGCATAGGGGACACCTCGAAATGGCGCAATCAGTTGCTGGCAGGCTATGAGGAGGTTGCCAGCTTGCAGGAAAAATCGTTTTTCAGCAAATTGGAGAGCAGCCCGATTACGATTCTGATGGGTTCCCGTTCCTTTTTTGAAAGCTGGGATTCCAATCGCCCCAATGTGATCAACTTCATCAACATCGGCGGCCAGGATGCAAAGAAATTTGTGGTGCAATCCGTTGGCCGCGGCGTACGTATTGAAACCCTTCCCAATCAGCGCTATCGCCTGTCCCGTCTGCTTGGCACCTTGCCGGACGGCGAAGAAAAACGCAAATTGGCCACTCTGATCGGATTGGTTCAGCCAGTGGAAACCTTGTTTTTGTTTGCGACCAATCGCAGAGCGGTGGGTGCTGTGCTGAACGGGCTGGAAACCGAAAAGGGCGAGGCTTTTGAAGACATAGGAGATCTTTTTGTCACCGCGCCTCCGCCACAAGTCGATAATAGCGTTATGCCGTTGCTGGTGCCTGAATATCGGAAGAACGAATCCGGCACCCTCAGAGCGACATTTGCCATGGACCAGGCCAGCTGCGACCGCTTCCGGCAATGGTTGGACACAACGCCGGATGCGGTGTTCATTGCGCGTGATGGGCTTGCCCCGGCGCGTATCAGAAAATTGCGGGATGCGATCAAGCAGGAAAACAGAATCGATACGCATACAGACAAGCAATATGCCTGGCTGCCTTTCCTGCAACAGCGGCTTTTGTCATGTCTCAACCATGAAGAGCAGGAACCCAAAGGAGTGCGACCATTAAGCCCGCAACAGGACATTACGCACTTTCGTAATATCCGTGTGCGTCAGCAATATGCGCTGGACCTGCGACGGAAAGTAGCGCAGGTGAAAGAAGGCGGGGTTTCAGATGATGAGATTGCTGATCTTGCAATAGCGCTCAGAAACAAAAAAATAACGCGGGAGGAATTCGACCGCAGATGTGCAGGCCGGAATGAGGAAACATACGAACAACTGGGCATTACAAAGCTGATCAATCATTACTACCTGCCGGTAATACTGGGCAATGATAAAGCGGACTGGATACAGCATATTATCCGGACACCGAGTGAGGTGGAGTTTGTACAGGGATTGAATCAATGGGTGGAGAATAATGCTGGCGGACTGCGCTGGGATGCCTGGATGTTCAGCAAACTGGATGAGTCGCTGGACGACATCCACATCCCTTATTACGACAATGTCCGCAATGAGTACCGCCGGTTTCTGCCGGATTTCATCTTCTGGATGTGCCACAAGGACAGCAGGGCATACCGGGTTCTGTTTGTTGACCCCAAGGGAACGCAACACAGGGGTGCCTATGACAAACTCGATGGCTACGAGCGGCTTTTCCGTGATGACAACGCTGCCCGAGCTTTTCGGCATGGCAAGTGGCGGGTATCGGTGGAACTGCTCTTTTTCAATGCCTCCGGCGCTTCTCCCGAGCGATACCAAGAATACTGGATAAGGGAGCCTGCCCAGGTTTTTTACGAACAGGGCAAGGGAAAATAATCGGCCACTCAGACACAATCCGGCTTATGGACCGAAAATGAGAACCAGAAACAAAGAAAAACGCTTCCTGCAAGCCTTGGAAGCCCTGTTCACCGGTGCCGAGGTGGAAGGCGATTCCGGTTTCGTCAACCTGATGTGCATCAAGCGCAAATACTTCAAATCCATCAGTCCCATGCTGATGAGGAATATTGACGAACGGGCGCAGCGTGAAAACGCCTTCCGCGAGGAGATGTTTGACAAGCTCTACACCTTTTTCCATCGTTACTTCTGCGAAAGCGGCTCCATCTATTACCGCCACCTGCCCGCCTTCGCCAAGACTTGGGAACGCGTATATGCCGACGGGCAGGATATCGCCCTGTCGTGGAAGACGCAGATGCTCTACTACGTGAAATCCGACATCATCATCCGTTCCATGCCAGTGGAATTGCCACTGCATGGCGAATATGGTGGCGCGCGCCATTTTTATTTTGATGCTTCACAGATACAGCACAAGCAGAACAACGAGAAGCGCGAATTTGTTTTCAGCTTTCAGCAAGTGCGGAAAGATGAATGCACCCCTGTTCTGTGCCTCAGCGTTGACTACTCCAGCAAGGGCAACAGCACCAAGCCCGATGAGATTATCAAACAGGCGCGTAAAAACGGGGTGCGGTTAGTCGAGGATGAACTCAACCGCGCCTTCACCGTATTCCGCCGCCAGACCGAAGCCGACTATTTCATCAACAAGGATGCGGGCGGGTTTCTGCGCGAACAATTCGATCTATGGCTGTATCAATATATGTTCAGCGAAGAGACCATCTTTGAAGAAAAGCGGGTCAAGCAGCTGCAAGCGATACGCGACACCGCTTACGACATCATCAATTACATCGCCCAGTTTGAAGATGAACTACGGCGGGTCTGGGAGAAACCCAAGTTTGTACGAGGCGTCAATTATGTGGTGACGCTGGACAAACTGACGGGCGAGACCTTGAACAAGGTAGTGCAACACAAGGGCGCAAAGGCGCAAATCAAGGAATGGCTGAAACTCGGCATGGTGGATGATGCGTTTTCCATAAACAGCATCTTCAACGGGCAGAAAAGTATTGATGACACAAACGCCGCCGCCGGTGCTTGCAAGTTTCTGCCGCTGGACACGAAGCACTTCAAGGATCTGGAACTGGAAATACTGAACGAACTCGGCGACCTGGATCAGGCGCTGGATGGTGAACTGATACACAGTGAAAACTGGCAGGCGCTGAATACTCTGCGGGAACGGTATCGGGAGAGGGTGAAGTGTATTCACATAGACCCACCGTATAACACAAAGACCAGCGGATTTCTGTATCGCAATGAATACAAACATTCAAGTTGGCTGAGCATGATGGAGAATCGCATTGGTTCTTCGGTAGCCATGCTTTCCGAAGCGGGTTCATTCCTGTGCCACATCGATGAAAATGAATATGAAAGGTTGCAACTATTGACAGACGGCACGGGGCTACTGAATGCGGGCACAGTGATATGGGATAAAAAGAACCCGATGATGGGGGCAAAAGGTGTCGCAACTCAACATGAGTATGTTTTGTGGCGGACAAAACATGAAGGTTCCTTTTATTTGAGCAGCAAAAACATTGAGGCTATGCTTGATAAAGCCCAGGAAATTATCACCAAGCATACCAATGTGAGCGATGAGGCAAAAAACGAATTTTATCAATGGGTAGTCAATAATAAGGAGCTTTCAGGCGGGGAACGGGCATACTGTCATTTGGATGAAAGAGGGAGGGTTTATCAGAGTGTGGCTCTTATTTGGCCGAATCCTAATCAGCCCCCAGAAAAATTCTTTGTGCCAATAATTCATCCGGTAACAAAAAAACCATGTCCAGTACCAACAAGGGGTTGGTCCAGGTCGCCTGAAAAAATGAAAGAATTGATTGAAAGAGGGGAAATCATTTTTGGTAAAGATCATTCCATACAACCGAGAAGAAAGATATTTCTAAAATCTGTTACCAAAAGAGCAATTTCATCTGTTATACAAGACGGAAAAAAGGGGAAAACGGAAATAGAACATTTAAAATTGAATTTTTCGTATTGTCATCCAACATCGCTTTATGAAAAATTGATCAATGCTTCTTCAATAAATGGAAACGGAATAACCCTCGACTTCTTCGCCGGTTCTGGCACCACCGCCCATGCCGTCCTCAACCTGAACCGTGAGGATGGCGGACAACGCAAATACCTGCTCGTGGAGATGGGCGAGTATTTCCATACCGTGTTGCTCCCGCGCATCAAGAAGGTTATCTACAGCGCCGACTGGAAAGACGGCAAGCCCACCACCCGCAACGGCAGTAGTCACTTTCTCAAGTACTACACGCTGGAACAATACGAGGAGACCCTGAAAAATGCCTATTATGAAGATGGCCAACAGCTGGAAATAGACAGCCAGAAAAGCCCGTTTGAACAATATGTCTTCTTCAACGACATCAAGTTGGCCCATGTCATCGAACCGTTGAAAAACGGCAAACTCGAAATCAATCTTGAAGCCCTGTACCCGGACATAGACATCGCTGAAACCCTGTCCAACGCCCTCGGCAAACCCATCCGCCAGCGCACCGCGGACAGCGTCACCTTCACCGACGACACCACGGAAAAAACCAACCCGGCCAAAATGACCTTCGAAGAACAACAACACTTTGTGGGACTGATAAAAGACTATCTGTGGTGGGGGGAGTGAGCAAAGATGATCGACAGGATTGAAAACGCAGAAGTGGTCAGGGCTATCAATGCCAAGCGAAAATGGGACAGTTTTCGGGTGAGCACGGGGTGGCGGAGTCGCAAAAAATCGGCGGATAGCCTCTCCATGCGAGAATTTGAGGCTTGTTCAAACCTTCCTTGGAGTTCCTTTAGGCATGTTCTGATCAAGTCCATAAATTTACTATTGAGGGCATTTATTCATCAAAAAATTCTCTTGGCTTCGCCCTCAAACTGTCTGAACAGCCCCGACAACTTCATGGTTTGTTCGTATCATTTGTCCCGCTTGGCCGCCCGCATCCATCTTGAGGAGGCCGCCGATGCCACAAACAGGCTCCTGCGTAATCTCACCGTTCGCCAGCAGCAGTCGGAACTTCAGGTTGCGTAGCGCATGCGGCCTGTACCCCGAAACTTGCCTGAATCTCTCGGCAACGCTGTGATGCAGGACAGGCAGGTCGTTCGCATTCCGGCTCACAGCATCATTGATGTGCACACAGGGATGGCGCGGCGTTTCCTGCATGGCGCGCCTTCTGAAACCGGAGTGCACATGAAGCGTACCGTGCACCATGGGGTGGATAAAGAGGTCATCCACACACAAGTCATGCCCCTCGACCTGTCGTCCAGCAGCGCCTGTACCGAAGCATGGTCGCCCGGACATATCCTCACCTCTCGCCAAGTGATTTCCGGCATTCCGCAATCATGAACTCCATTGCGAGGTCTGTAGTCCATCGCGCCAATATCCGGACAGGTCAACGAGGTCCTGCCGCTCCCGAAACGCCCCTTTGATTCGTGACGGCATGGTTTCGGTAGGCGGAAACTTCTACAGGCTCACATCGAGATAGCACCATTGATGCGTCGAACCGGGGCATGCACCACAGGGATGCGCTCGCTTCTACGGGGGAGCGTTTCCACGGCATGGCGGAATCCTTGACCGCATCTGCCTCGTCGGAATGCCGTGTGCACCGGATCGTCCGCAACATCGCTCGGACATCGAAGCGTACCGTGCACCATGGGGTGGATAAAGAGGTCATCGCTCGCCCACACACAAGTCATGCCCCTCGACGCTTTTGTCGTCCAGCAGCGCCTGTACCGAAGCATGGTCGCCCGGACATATCCTCACCTGCTCGCCAAGTGATTTCCGGCATTCCGCAATCATGAACTCCATTGCGAGGTCTGATAGTCCATCGCGCCAATATCCGCCACCAACATCACTGTGTACGCCGGGGAACCAGACTTCGAGTATGCGCTCCGGCTGTTCGATATCCTTGTTGATTTGCATGGGCCTGAAAGGGTCGCGCGTTTCATCGAGGGCGAGAAGATTGAGGTGGTCGGGGTTGTTCAGACAGTTTGAGGGCATTCATTCATCAAAAAATACTCTTGGCTTCGCCCTCAAACTGTCTGAACAACCCCGACCACCTCAACCTCCAGGCGAACCATCCCAAAACTGAAGGGCGCTTCACCAATACAATACCGGTCTCTGCGGGCAGGAGTGAACTCCTTCAATGGCTACAACCACGCCTGAGGTCGATCTTGAAAATTCGCTTATCCGGAAGCTGCAAGAACTCCAATACGAATATCGCCGGGATATCCGTGACCGGGCAGAACTTGAAGCAAACTTCAGGCAGAAGTTCAACGCCCTGAATCATGTGTCACTTTCGGACAACGAATTCCAGCGACTTCTTCAGGATATCGTGACACCCGATGTGTTCCAGGCGGCACATACCCTTCGCAGTCGCGAGGCTTTTACCCGTGATGACGGTACGCCGCTCAACTACACGCTCGTAAACACCAGGGATTGGTGCAAAAACCACTTCGAGGTGATCAATCAGCTGCGCATGAACACCAATTACAGCCACCACAGGTACGACGTGATACTGCTGATGAATGGTATTCCCGTCGTTCACATCGAGCTCAAGGCACCCGGGACCAGTGCGCGACATGCGATGAAGCAGATCGTTGATTACAAAAACGACCCGGGGAACGGATATACCAGAACGCTCCTGTGTTTCGTGCAGATATTCATCGCCAGCAATCGTGCGCAAACATGGTACTTCGCCAACAATGATTCCCGGCACTTTGCCTTTGATGCGGCCGAGCAGTTTCTCCCGATTTGCCAATTCGCCAACCGGGAAAATGACAAGATCACCCACCTCGACGACTTCGCAGAACACTTCCTCTCGAAGTGCACCCTCGGCCAGATGATCGGCAGGTACATGGTGCTCGTCACCAGCGAACGAAAGCTCGTGATCATGCGTCCGTACCAGATATATGCGGTAAAAGCCATCATCGAATGCATCGACCGGAACTGCGGCAATGGGTATGTCTGGCACACCACCGGATCTGGCAAGACGCTCACGTCTTTCAAGGCATCAACGCTGCTCAAAACCAGTGAGAACATCCACAAGTGCCTGTTTGTCGTTGATCGCAAGGATCTTGATCGCCAGACTCGCGAGGAGTTCAACCGGTTTCAGGAGAACTGCGTGGAGGAAAACACCAATACCGGCACACTCGTCCGTCGCCTGCTTTCTGACGATTACGCGGACAAGATTATCGTCACCACTATCCAGAAGCTTGGACTCGCTCTCGACGAGAACAGCAGGCACAATCAGCAGAATATCGCTCGCGGACAGGCAACATCCAGGCAGCAGCTTGGTCAACTCCGGAACAAACGGATGGTCTTCATTTTCGATGAATGCCATCGCTCACAATTCGGCGAGAACCACGAAGCCATCAAGAGGTTTTTCCCGAACTCCCAACTATTCGGATTTACTGGCACCCCGATTTTCGAGGAAAACACAACCGCCCGGCAGGTCGAAGGAAACGAAGCGACCCTTCGAACCACGGCGGACCTCTTCCAGAATGATCTCCACGAATACACCATTACCCACGCAATCGAGGACCGGAATGTCCTTCGCTTCCACATCGACTACTTCAAGCTCAAGGACACTGCAGGCACCAATCCAAGGGTGCCTCTCGCAAAACGGGCAGTCGCGGAAGCCATTCTCGCCAAGCACGATGCCGCAACCGCGGACCGACGTTTCAACGCACTACTGGCCACTGCCTCGATCAGCGACGCTATCGAGTATTACCGGGTCTTCGAGGAACTTCAACGCGAGCGCGAAACCGCAGACCCCGAGTTCTCGCGCCTCAAGATCGCGGCTGTGTTCTCGCCACCCGCAGATGGCAACTCGGATGTTCGACAAATACAGGAAGACCTCCCTCAGGAAAAAGAAGATAACCAACACGCCCCGGAGCAAAAGAAGGCGGCGCTCAAAAGTATCATTGCCGACTACAACCAGCGGTATGGAACCAGTCACGACATCAACAACTTCGACCTGTACTATCAGGATGTACAGAAGCGCATCAAGGATCAGCAGTTTCCGAATCACGACCTGCCGAAAAGAGGTCAGGAGAAGGTCGATATCACCATCGTCGTCGATATGCTGCTCACGGGGTTTGACAGCAGGTTTCTCAACACGCTGTATGTTGACAAGAACCTCAAGCACCATGGCTTGATTCAGGCGTTCTCTCGCACCAACCGGATCCTGAACGCCACCAAGCCCTTTGGCCATATCCTCGACTTTCGCCAGCAGCGAGACAGCGTTGATACCGCCATCACTCTTTTCTCCGGCACTCGACCTGAACGGGCGCGCGAGATATGGCTGGTGGAGCCAGCTGATGTCGTCATGCACAACTACGAGCAAGCCGTCAACGACCTCGCAGATCTCATGCATTCGCAGGATCTCGAAGCCAAGCCCCATCAGGTGAACAATCTGATGGGGGACGATGCCCGAGCTCGGTTCATGCAATGCTTCAAGGAAGTGCAGCGCCTTCGCACCCAACTCGATCAGTACACCGACCTTGAAGATGAACAGCGCGAGCGGATACATCAGATCCTCTCCAGAGAGGACTTCCGCGATTTCCGCGGCTCCTACCTTGAAACCGCGCAACGCATCAAGGACCAGCAGGGCAATCACGAGAACAATCGAGAGCCAGGCAACTCAGGGGGCGATCATCTCGATTTCGAGCTTGTGCTCTTCGACTCCGCCGTCATTGACTACGACTACATCATGAAGCTGATCGCCAGATTCTCCAGGCAGGATCCGGAGAGAGTTGAAATCAGCCGCGAGCAACTTATCGGCCTGATTCGATCGGATGCCAAGTTCCTGGACGAACGAGAGGAAATCACCGAGTATGTTCAGTCACTCGAAGAAGGCCAGGGCCTCGATGAAGACGCAGTTCGCCAGGGCTACGAGCGGTTCAAGGCCGAGAAGCAGACCAAGGAAATTGAACAACTCGCCCAAGGCCATGGCTTGACGGCTGAGTCGCTCTCAGCTTTCATCAAGACCATTCTCCGAAACATGAGATTCGACGGCGAGGAGCTCACCGACCTGATGGAGCCTCTTGGCCTGGGCTGGCGTGACCGCTACAACCGAGAGCTTGCTCTCATGGGCGACCTCATACCACTCCTGAAGAGGCGCGCTCAGGGTCGTGAGATTTCAGGGCTTGATGCCTATGATCAGAGGGTGGCCTGATGACGGGAAGCAAGATGGCAGATGCGATCCTGAAGTTAAAACAATTTGGGAGTGGCGGAACATTCGAAGAACTTTCCGCATCGAACCTCAAAAAGATACATCTTTCCTTTCCCTCACTCGGAGAACAACACCATGTCGCCAGTTGTCTTGGTTCTCTGGACGACCTGATCGTGGCTGAGAACCGAAGACTTGAAGCGCTGAAACAGTACAAACAGGGATTGATGCAGCAACTCTTCCCTCAGCCCGGAGAAACCGTCCCTCGACTGCGTTTTCCCGAGTTTCGGCGTTCCCCCAGCTGGAAGCTTCGTGAACTTGGCGACATGTGCGGCATTGTCAATGGAGGAACCCCAAAATCGACGGTAGCGGAATATTGGAATGGCAATATCCAATGGCTTACTCCAAAGGATATGGGGCAGATGACCGGTCGAGAAATCGGCTCGACACCACGAACCATTTCTTCGTCCGGGCTGGGCGCATCATCAGCGACACTTATTCCAGCGCAATCGGTAATTCTCTCTACGCGAGCCCCTATAGGCCACTTGGCAATGAATACAACACCAATGGCTTTCAATCAGGGGTGTCGCGGCCTTGTTTCGAAGGAAGGAGTTGATTCCCTATTCGTCTATTACAACCTCTCAGCAAACCGATACCGACTAAAACAATTTGGGAGTGGCGGAACATTCGAAGAACTTTCCGCCTCGAACCTCAAAAAGATACATCTTTCCTTTCCCTCACTCGGAGAACAACACCACGTTGCCAGTTGCCTTGGTTCTCTGGACGACCTGATCGTGGCGGAGGGTCGAGGACTTGATATCCTTCGGCAGCATAAAAGAGGGCTGATGCAGCAGCTCTTCCCCAATCCGGAGGCGACATGACCACAATCGAGGACATCGCGTCCGAATTAAAGAATGACACCACCCACAGGATTCACTTGCTGTATGCCTTCAATTCGGTGGGCAAGACCCGCCTCTCGGTAGCCTACAAGAACGCGACCCGGAACGAAGATGGAACGCACACGGGCATCTACTACAACGCATACAGTGAAGATCTGTTCGTCTGGGACAACGATATTGAAAATGACGAAGCGGACATCCGACTCACCGTACTGCCGAGCAGCCTCAGCAGGCTACATGCAGACCTGATCGAAGATGACATCAGGGAAAAGTTGCAGCCCTACCAACCGAGCTATGAATTCCGCATTGCCATGCACACAGACACAAGGAAGGGAATCGAATCGATCTCGTTCTTCCCTGCCGGTACGCAGTCGGGCGATGCCCCACCGATAAAAATATCTCGCGGTGAAGAGCGGATATTTGTCTGGTGCTTTTTCATGGCAATGACGGAAATAGAAGCCTGGACAGCTGCACAATCTCATCACATATTCATTGACGACCCGGTATCGAGCCTCGACGACCACAACATCTTCATAACCGTTTCCATGTTGTACGAGCTGATCGAGAAATACTCCGGGCAAAGAAAAATCATCATTGCCACCCACCATGTCGGAATGTTTTCCATCCTGTGCGACTGGTTGCTGCGGGGTGAAAAGAGCGGCACGTACAAACCGAAAACACAGGCCAGCGTCCTGAGCGGCAAGCACGGAGAGGTCTCACTGGAAGCCCACAATAACGATGTTTTCCTCTACCACCTTCGCGTCCTTCAGATGCTGGCGCAGGCGCGCAGGGACGAGAAGGTGCGCGCCTACCACTTCGCCCTGCTCCGCCAGGTGCTGGAAAGCGTTGCGTCCTTCCTTGGCTCCGGTCGTATCGCCTACGCACTCGAGCGTATTGGTTTCGATAATGCCGAGGAAGTTACCCGCATCGTGCATGTTCTCACTCACAAGAGCGTGTATCACTACCAATCTGATCGCCTTACACCGGACAATCTGGATCTGTTTGAAAAGATCTGCGAAAGGCTGGATTCACACTTCGCGTTCCGCACACACCCAGGCTAACCCATGAGCAACACCGATCAACATCGGCTCGGCACCACGCTCTGGGCTATCGCCGACCAACTACGGGGGGCGATGAACGCGGACGATTTCCGCGACTACATGCTCTCGTTCCTGTTTCTCCGCTATATCTCGGACAACTACGAGCGGGCTGCGAAGAAGGAACTTGGTCCCGATTACCCCGATACGAACACTGCCCACGGATCCAAGTGTTCCCCTCTATCTGCGTGGTATGAACAAAACCCCGACGATGTGGAAGATTTCGAGGAACAGATGCGGCGCAAGGCGCACTATGTCATCCGCCCCGAGCATCTCTGGGCCAGCGTTGCCCACATGGCCCGCACACAGGACAGGGAGCTGCTCAACACACTACAAAAAGGCTTCAAATACATCGAAAACGAATCTTTCCAACGCACCTTCTCTGGCCTCTTTTCCGAGATCAACCTCGCTTCAGAGAAGCTCGGTAAAACATACGAAGACCGGAACGCCGAGCTTTGCAAAATTATCACGAGGATTGCGGAGGGCCTTGCGGAATTTTCAACGAACAGGGACACGCTCGGCGACGCATACGAGTATCTGATTGGCCAGTTCGCCGCGAGGTCCGGCATGAAGGCCGGGGAGTTCTATACCCCACAGCAAATCTCGACCATTCTCTCCAGAATTGTCACGCTTGACAGCCAGGATCCGAAAACCGGCAAACGCAGGTATCTCGACAGCGTGATGGACTTCGCATGCGGTTCCGGCTCGCTGCTCCTCAATGTGTACAGGCACATGAGGTCAGAGGGCATCGGCAGGATTTACGGCCAGGAAAAGAACATCACCACCTACAACCTTGCCCGCATGAATATGCTGCTGCACGGCATGAAGGTCTCGGAATTCGAGATTCATCACGGCGACTCACTGACTAATGACTGGGATATGCTGCGCGAACCGAACCCGGCGCGCCAGATACGATTCGACGCAGTCGTCGCCAACCCGCCCTTCAGCTACCGTTGGGACCCGAGCCAGGTATCAGGCGAAGATATGCGCTTCAAGAATTATGGGCCAGCGCCGAGATCGGCGGCTGATTTCGCATTCCTGCTGCACGGGCTCCACTACCTCAAAGACGATGGCACGATGGCTATCATCCTCCCTCATGGCGTGTTGTTCCGCGGAGGAGCAGACGAGAAGATTCGTCGCAAACTGCTTGCTGACGGCCACATTGACACCATCATCGGCCTCCCGGCAAGCCTGTTCTACTCGACCGGAATCCCTGTCTGTATTCTCGTCCTGAAGAAGTGCAGGAAGTTCGACGACATCCTGTTCATCAACGCACACGAGCATTTCGAGAAAGGCAGGCGTCAGAACTTCCTGCGTGATGAACACATCGACAAGATCATCGAAACATACCGATTGCGCCCGCAGTGCACCGAGCGGTATGCCAGGCGCGTACCAATGCGGGAAATCGAGGCGAGCGATTGCAACCTGAACATCGCCCGCTATGTCAATACCGCCGAACCGGAAGCCGAGATTGACCTGGCGGCGACACACACGGAACTGGTCGATCTGGAGAGAAAAATTCGGGAATCTGCAACGAAGCACAACAGGTTTCTGAAAGAACTCGGGTTGGCTCCCCTGCCCACGCCGGAAAGGTAGCCGGGGGCCTCGAGGCAGCCCCCATCGATAGCCCTGGCGAGACTACTCCCCCCGTCACCCATCCCGCACCTTGATGCGCGTTCGACGCACCACGGTTCTCAACGAGAACGCCGAGTGCACCCGCGCCACGCCGGGCAGGCTGGTGAGCTTGCGGCCATGCAAATGCTCGTAGTCGCGCGCATCGGAGACGATGACGCGCAGCAGATAGTCCGCCTCGCCTGACATGAGATAGCACTCCATGACCTCGGGAATCAGCGCCACCTCGCGCTCGAAAGCCTGCAATCGCTCACGCTGCTGACTCTCGAGCGTAATCTGCACGAACACATCATCCGGGTAGCCGACGAGCTTCTGATCTACCAGGGCCACGTAGCCCTGAATCACGCCGGATTCCTCGAGGCGCTTGACCCGTCGGTAACAGGTCGAGTCGGCCAGATGTACTGTGCCCGCAAGTTCGCTGGTGCTGAGCTTTCCGTTCGCTTGCAAGGCATGAAGAATTTCTCTGTCTGATTTCGCAAAAGCGATTTTTTCGCTCATGAAAAAGCTTTCATATGACATTTATCAGTCATTTTAAGCGCTCCAATGACAGTATTTGCAAGCACTTTTCACATCATGAGAACTAGCATGGCATCCTCAAATCCGCATTGATTGGGGAGTGCACATGCGTATCGGTGTCCCGAAAGAGATCAAGAATCACGAATCCCGTGTCGGGCTCACGCCCACGGCGGTTGCCGACCTGACGGCGGAAGGTCATGAGGTGCTGATCGAAACAGCAGCAGGCCTCGGTATCGGCCTGACCGATCAGGACTACATATCAGTCGGCGCGCAGGTTCTTGCAAACGCAGCCGATGTCTATGCAGGTGCGAACCTGATCGTCAAGGTCAAGGAACCGCAGCCGAGTGAATACAGCTTCCTTCGCCCCGACCTTGTCCTGTTCAGTTACCTGCATCTCGCCGCCGAACGCCCTCTCGCGCATGCCTTGATCGACAGCGGCTGCACAGCCATAGCCTACGAGACGGTCGAGGATGAGCAGGGGCGACTCCCGCTCCTCGCCCCCATGAGCGCCATTGCCGGTCGGCTTTCCATTCAGATGGGTGCCTGGGCCTTGCAATCCACCAACGGCGGCAAGGGTCAACTGCTCTCGCCGGTTCCGGGTGCCGCCGCAGCGCGCGTCACTGTGCTCGGCGCTGGCAGTGCCGGCCAACACGCCATGCGCTCGGCGCTCGGCCTGTCGGCCGATGTATGCGTGGTCGATCTCGATACGCAGAAACTGACCGAACTGAAGGCGACCTACGGAGATTCTCTGAATACGGCTACGCCGGAGCGGGTGCACGAACTGGTCACGGCCTCCGATCTCGTCGTTGGTGCCGTATTGCGACCTGGCGGCGCGGCACCCAGGTTGATCACGCGAGAGATGGTCCAAGACATGTCGCCTGGGTCGGTGTTCGTGGACATTTCCATCGATCAGGGCGGCTGCTCGGAAACCTCACGCAGCACCACCCACGACGCGCCAATCTATATACAGGACGAGGTGGTTCACTACTGCGTCACCAATATGCCGGCGGTGGTGTCGCGCACCGCCACCTTCGCGCTGGTCAGCGCCACCCTGCCGTCAGTGCAAGCGATTGCCCGACAGAATCTCGCGGATATGAACAGCTCCTGCGAGACAAGCGCGCTCCCCCCTGGCGGCATCAACGTGATGCACGGCAGAATCGTGCATCCACAGGTGCGAAAGGCGCTGGAGCAGTCCTGACACTTCCGATGTGCCGCACCCCTACCCGCACCTCTACCCTGGCCCCGCCGCCCCGGTCAGGATGCGTTTCGAGCGCGGCGCATCATCCACGATACGCACCGGTGTGCCAGATGTAATCTGTCCGAGCGGAGTGGTGACCAGCAAATCGCCTTCTTCAAGGCCGGAGCGGATATAGACGCGCGAATCATCCTGCCAGCCAATCGCAATCTCCTTGCGTTGCAGCACACCATCTTCAACCACATAGGCATAAGACTGCTGATAAATCGTTGCTGTCGGCACAATCAGTTCCTGACGGAGCCTGCGGCCCTGAATACGAGCTGAGACGTACTGACCAATACGCAGCGGCGGACGCTCGTCCTGCTGCACAAATGGCGCGTCAATCTGGGCAATCACATGCAGCTGACGCGCGGCTGCGTCCATGGCCGCTTCCGTACGAACGATTCGGCCCTGCCAATCGAATTCGCCACCAAGCTGCGATGAAATCACCGCCAGAAACTGATTCTGCGAGGCGTTTTCGCTACCGGTCACTCGGGGCAGGTCAATAAATTCAAGATCACTGTTCTTCAGAGGCAGGCGAATCTCGACGTAATCGGTGGCATACACCTCGGCGAGCTGCTGGTTCGGTGCCACAACCTGACCGATGTCCACCCGCTTGGTCAGCACCCGCCCGTCAAAGGGTGCCTTGATTTCGGTGCGTTCCAGATTGATCAAGGATTTGGTGCGTGATGCCTCGGCAGATCCGAGCCGTGCCTCGGCCGCGAGCAGCTGCGGCTTGCGCAGCACAAGATCCGGTGCCTCACCCTCGCCTCCGAGCTTGCCCCAGTCGATTTCAGCCTGTTCGGCGCGCGCCTGTTCTTCGGCGAGCCGTTGATTCGCCTCCATGAATGCCGCCTCGGCGATGCGTACATTGGCTTCGTACACACGCGGGTCGATGCGAGCAAGGACATCGCCCTTCGTGAAGGCACCACCATCACGAAATTCTGCCGCAATCCACTGCACCTGCCCCGACACTTCAGAGGTGAGGAAGGAACGTGTACGCGGCGCTACCGTGCCATAGCTCTCCAGCATGATGTCGAAATCCTGCCGCACCAGTGGTAACACCTCCACCATCAATCGAGTGTCGGGAGGCGGTGCCTTGCTGGACTCCGGTGGATTCAGCATCAGGGCTGACACTCCAGCGAAAACGAGGGCCAGAACAAGCACCGGCAGCAGTGCCTTGAGCACAGCTTCACGGCGAGTAAGTACAGATAGGGTCATTCAATCCACCAACATACACTGATTCCACACGCCGCTATGAATCGGCGTACCAGTCCGCACCCAGGGCACGATGCAGCGCCACGCGGTTGCGCAGCAACTCCGCCTGCAAGCGTACCAGTGTCGCTTCAGCATCAAAGGCGCGTCGCTCGGATTCGAGCACCGTGACATAGGGTGTCAGTCCGCGCTGATACTGCTCGAAGGACAGCGTCGCCGCCGCACTCGCGTTCGTGGAAGATGCCAGAAATGCCGCCTGACGCTCCGTGAGCGATGCATACCGAGCGATGATCTGATGCACTTCGGCAAAAGCCGCAGCCACCCGGCCCATATACACCTGCTCGGCCTGCCGCAACCGTGAGCGGGCGGCCTGCTCGGCCGACGCGAGACGACCGGCATCGAACAGCGGTACAGCAAGACTGCTCGCCAGCGACCAGGCAAGATCGCTGCTTGCGAGCAATTCATCAAAATCACGCGTGGTGTCACTGCTGTTCGCAATCAGCGAGATTTTCGGAAATCGATTCTTGTGCGCGACAGCAACACCGGCATCGGCAGCCAGCAAGCCAAACCAGGCTTCATTCAAATCCTGACGTCGGGCAACGAGTTCGGAGGGCAAGCCCACGGGAATCGGTTCTTCGAGGATTTCAAGATCTGCCACTTGCGGCATCACCCCATCAGGCACCCTGCCGAGAAGCCGCTGTAATCTGATGATACTTTGCGTCACCACGGATTGCTGCTGCGCGACCTGGGCTTGCTGCTGGTCGCGCACACTGCGTGCCAGATAGACATCAAGAGCACCACGGATACCCTGCCGATAGCCGCTCTCCACGATTTCGAGATTCGCACCGAGATTGGCAAATCGACGCTCGAAGACGCGCTGCAACTGCGCGGCCTCGCGCACCCCGTAATAGGCATCGGCCACATCGGCGACCACGCCAAGCCTTGCCCACTGATAGCCGGCCTCACGCGCCAGAAGTTCGAGCCCGGCGCGGCGCTGATCATCAGCGAGACGGCCCAGGAAGTCGATTTCCCAATTGAGGCCAAGGCTCGCCGTGAAACTGTCAATCTCCCCACCCGATTGCGTACCGGACACATTCGCGGTGCGCGTCGTATTCGCGCTTGCTCCCGTGTCTCTTCTCGATGCATCAAGCCCCGCCGAGAGACTTGGCCATCTGGCCGCGCCGCGCATATCGAACGCGACGCGCGCCTGGGCAACACCTTCCTGCAATCGCGCCAGCTCGAAGTTGCCGTTCACTGCCTCGTCAACGAGCGCAGACAGCGCAGCATCATCCAGAGCGTGAACCCAGTTGTCCTGCACTCCGGAGGCATCCACCCCCGCTGGCCAGGCAGCAGGAATCGCGGCAGCGAGTGGCCGCTCCGAAACTTCGCTCGTCGCACAGCCAAGGAGCAGCAGGAATGCCAGACCCAGGCCACAAGCCCCGCAATGCACCAGACGCAGTCGAATCACGCCATCCCGCTCACGAGCCGCACGGACTCCTGCCCTTCATGAGCTCGAGGATATATCTGCCCGCATCTCACCTGCCGGACTCTCCGGACGCAACAACGAAATGATACGTGACTGATTGGCAAGTCAGGCGAAAAGCCATCATCATCACGTGTGAGCCTGCGAATTCACGAGACAGGACGCTCAGGTTTTTGTCAGAATGTTCACGTGCAAATCCACGCTGCCCCTCGGCGGCAGTAACAACACTTCATGACCAGCATATCCCTCGAGTTCTTCCCGCCAAGAACTCCAGCCGCCGAACAAAGACTCGCAAAAAACCTGCGACCCCTGCTCGACCTGAGACCGCGCTTTGCCACCGTCTCCTATGGTGCCGGCGGCTCGACGCAAGGTGGCACCTACGATCTGGTACGTCGCCTGCGCAGCGAATACGGCGTGGACTGCTCTCCGCATCTGTCCTCCATTGGACGCTCCAAAGCGCAAATCGCGGAAATTGCCCGCCAGTACCGGCAACTCGGTGTCACGCGCATTGTTGCGCTGCGCGGCGATTGGCCTGAAGGACACCAGCGGGCACCGGACGAGTACGAATCTTCCTGGGAGCTGGTCGCAGCGTTCAAGCAAATCGCGAATTTCGAGATTGTTGTTGGCTGCTATCCCGAAGGACACCCGGACGATACGAGCTGTGAAGATCGATATACCTACCTCGAACGCAAGGTGGACGCAGGTGCAGACTTGGCGATCAGTCAGATGTTCTTCGTCACGCGCCATTTTCTCGATTTCCGCGAAGCCTGTGCACAGCGACGCATGACGATTCCCGTGATGCCGGGCATCATGCCGATTCACGACCCTGGCCAGGTGCTCGGATTTGCTGCCAAGTGCGGCGCGGTTATCAGCGCCAGTCTGCGTCAGACTTTCGCGGAACGAGACGGGCGTGATGCCTTCTCGGCAGCGCGTGACCTGGTCTGTGAGCAGGCGCTTGTGCTCGCCCGTGAAGGCATTGAGCATGTGCACATCTACACTCTCAACCGGCACAAACTCACTCTCGAGATGTGCCGGGCCCTCTCTGACGAGGGATATTTCGAATCGCGAACATCACCGGAGGTTTGACGCATCAACGTGTCATCCCGCTCTGCCCGCATCAATTGGCTCCACGCCACGCTCGAACGAAGGATCATCCTGCTCGACGGTGCCTTCGGCACTCTGGTGCAGAATGCGCGCCTCTCGGAATCCGACTTTCGCGGCGAGCGATTCGGCGAGACAGAACAGGACCTCGCTGGCAACATGGATATCCTCAACCTCACGCAGTCGGCGCTGGTACGCGACATACACACGCGCTACTTCAAGGCGGGCGCGGATGTCGTCAAGACAAACAGCTTTACCGCCAACGCTCCCTCGCAAGCCGATTACGGGCTTGAACATCTGGTTACCGAAATCAACTGTGCAGCGGCCAGGATTGCGCGCGAAGCGGCTGACGAGTGGTGTGCGCACACTGGCACCCCGAAGCTCGTGGCGGGCAGCATAGGCCCGACCAACCGCACCCTGTCGCTTTCCCCCAGGGTCGAAGATCCGGGGTATCGCGCCCTGACCTTCGCGGCGCTCGAAGCCACCTACCTCGAAGCGGCGAGAGGCCTGTGGCAGGGCGGTGCGGACATCCTCCTGCTTGAAACCATTTTCGACACCCTGAATGCCAAGGCGGCCCTCTCGGCTATTGCCAGGCTCGAACGGGAAACGCGCCAGCACATACCAGTGATCATCTCGGGCACCATCACCGATCAATCCGGGCGCACCCTGTCCGGCCAGACACTGGAAGCCTTTTTCAACTCCGTTCGTCACGCCAACCCGCTGGCCATTGGCCTGAATTGCGCACTCGGTGCCAGCCAGCTTGACGGCCACATACGCGAACTTGCGCGCATGGCCGATACGCGCATCAGCCTGCATCCGAATGCCGGTCTGCCGAATCAGTTTGGCGAGTATGACGAATCGCCACAGGCAACTGCCACCCTGCTCGGCGACATTGCCGATGACGGCATCGTGAATTTCATTGGTGGCTGTTGCGGAATAACGCCCGAACACATTGCCGTCGTCAACGAACGCATTGCCTCGTCGCCGCGCCGCGCAAGTCCGGAAAATCGCTTGCGACACCTGCGCCTGTCCGGCCTCGAACCCTTGAATCTCGGCCCCGAGACCGGCCTGTTGCATGTGGGCGAACGCACCAACGTGGCGGGTTCGCGCGCCTTCCTGAGGCTCATCAAGTCTGAAGACCTGGCGGGCGCACTCAAGGTGGCCGCGAGTCAGGTGGAGGCAGGTGCCAACATCATTGATGTCAACATGGACGAGGGTATGCTCGAAGGTGTGCCCGTGATGCGCCAGTTCCTGAATCTTGTCGCCAGCGAACCGGCGATTAGCCGAGTGCCGGTGATGGTGGATTCCTCGCGCTTCGAGGTGCTTGAAGCGGGCCTCGCGTGCGTTCAGGGCAAGGGGATTGCCAATTCGATCAGCCTCAAGGAGGGAGAGACCGCGTTTCTGGAGCAGGCCGCGCGTATCCGCGACCTCGGGCACGCACTGGTGGTGATGGCCTTTGACGAAATCGGCCAGGCCACCTCGGTCGAGCGCCGTATCGAAATCTGCACCCGCAGCTACACACTGCTCACCAAACGCCTGGGTCTTCCGCCGGAAGACATCATCTTCGACCCCAACATCCTGGCCATCGCCACCGGCATCGAGGAACACGACGATTACGCCCGTTCCTTCATCGAGTCGATTCCGCTCATCAAGCAGGCCTGTCCGGGCGTGTCCATCAGTGGCGGTGTCAGCAACGTGTCCTTTTCATTTCGCGGTAACGAGCCCCTGCGGCGCGCCATGCACTCGGTATTCCTCTATCACGCGGTGGCTGCGGGCATGGATATGGCCATCATCAACGCCGGCTCGCTGATCGCGTATGACGACATACCGACAGAGCTGCGTGATGCCGTGGAAGATGCCCTGCTCAATCGACGCACGGGCAGCGACACCACTGAACGCCTGCTGAGCCTTGCACAATCTCTTGAACAGACTTCGCCAGATTCAACACAGACAGTCGATGCCTGGCGCGAACTGCCAGTGGCAGAACGTCTCGAACACGCCCTGGTTCAGGGCATTGACGACTTCGTGGTGGATGATACCGAGGAAGCGCGCACACTCATGGAGCGGCCCTTGCAGGTGATTGAAGGTCCACTCATGAAGGGCATGAACCGGGTCGGGGATCTGTTCGGCAGCGGCAAGATGTTCCTGCCGCAAGTGGTGAAATCGGCGCGCGTCATGAAGCGCGCGGTCGAGTATCTGGTGCCTTTCATGAAAGCGGAAGAGTCCGAGCAGGCACGGCGTGGACGCGGCAAGATCATCCTGGCCACGGTCAAGGGAGATGTGCATGACATAGGCAAGAACATCGTGAGTGTGGTGTTGCAATGCAACGGCTATCAAGTGGTGGATCTTGGCGTGATGGTGCCCTGCCAGACGATTCTCGACACCGCGCGCGACGAGGATGCCGACATGATCGGGCTGTCCGGCCTGATCACGCCGTCACTCGACGAGATGGTGCATGTGGCCGGGCAGATGTCCCGGCAGGGCTTCGACCTGCCGCTGCTCATCGGTGGTGCCACCACCTCACCGGCGCATACATCGGTCAAGATTGATCCTGCATACAGCGGGCCTGTGATATACGTCAAGGATGCGTCGCGCGCCGTGGGCGTGGTCAAGCGCCTGAATCCATCGGAGCGTACCGGGTTCGTGCGTGAAATCGACAAGACCCATGCGCTGCGCCGTGAGCGCCATCGCAAACCGACCAGAAGAGCGCCACAACTCAGCCTGGCCGAGGCACGCGCCAATCGCTTTCGCTCCGGGCTCGCAGATCAGCAGCCATCAAGGCCGCAGCGCCTCGGTGTCTGGCGCATTCTCGGGCAACCGCTCACCGAGCTGGTGGAATTTATCGATTGGCGACCCTTTTTCTCCGCCTGGGAGCTCAACGGGCGCTTCCCGGACATTCTGGAAGACCCCGACAAGGGGCCAGCGGCGCGCGACCTGTATCAGGCCGCCAAGGCCATGCTGAAGCAGATGATCGATGAGAACTGGCTCGAAGCGCAGGGCGTGTGCGGTATCTTCCCCGCTGCTGCGACTGACAATGACGACATTCTGGTGTTCGAGGACGAAGAGCGCGCGGCCTTGCGCATGCGCCTGTGCATGTTGCGTCAGCAACGCAAACACCCTGACGGCAAGGCGAATCACTGTCTTGCCGATTTTCTGGCAGCCGAAACCTCGGGCGTTGCAGACTGGATAGGTGCCTTTGCGGTGACCGCGGGCATTGGCGAGGCGGGCCGCTCCAGGGCATTCGAAGCTGCCGGCGATGACTACAACGCAATTCTCCTCAAGGCGCTGGCCGACCGGCTCGCAGAGGCGTTCGCGGAGCGTCTGCACTGGCAGGTGAGACGACACTATTGGGGCTACTCGCCGCAAGATTCATGCGACAGCAAGGATTTGCTGAACGAAGCCTATCGCGGCATTCGTCCCGCACCCGGCTATCCGGCCTGTCCCGAACACAGCGAAAAGGAAAAGATCTGGCAGCTTCTCGGGCTGCCCGAACAGGCCGGAATACAACTCACCGAGTCCTGGGCCATGTCGCCTGCGGCATCAGTCAGCGGTTGGTATTTTTCGCATCCCGAAGCGAGCTACTTTGATGTCGGGCTGCTCGGGCGCGATCAGGTGGAAGACTACGCAGGCCGCAAGGAGATCAGCCTTGATGAAGCTGAACGCCGTCTCTTGCCGAACCTCGGTTATTCCGAATGATGTCGCCCGCAGCGAGCCTCCGGGAAACTCTGTTATTCAGAGTTCCTCACGCGGGCTTGAGGATCATGCGCACATCCTGACCGACCATCTGCACATCCACGATGTGCGCCTGCAACGCCTGATCGAGGCTCGGAACAGCCAGGTCAAGTAACCCGCGGGCATCCCGCCCGAGCAGCCTGGGCGCGACATACAGGATCATCTCGTCCCACAAGCCAGAGGCGACCATACTGCCTGCGAGTTTCGGCCCCGCCTCGACCAGTACTTCATTGCAGCCACGTTCCGCCAGTGCGCCAAGCACCCTCGTCAGGTCGGCATGTTCGCTGTTGGTGCTGAGCACCTCGATGCCACGAGCTTGCCACTCGGCTTCGCTCTCGGCGCTCAACCTGCCAACCGCGAGCAGACTGCTCGCGGGGTCTTCGAACACCTTCGCATCCATGGGTACGCGGCCTTCGGATGCCACGACCACGCGCAGCGGTTGTCGCAGGATGCCCTCGACGCGATAGCGCTCATCGCGCAGGGTCAAGCGCGGGTCGTCCTCGCGCACCGTGCCGGCACCGGTCAGCAGTGCACAGCTGCGCGCCCGCCAGTACTGCACGTCTCGGCGAGCCGCCTCACCACTGATCCACTGGCTCGTGCCATCGGCCATGGCGCTGCGGCCATCAAGCGACATGGCCAGCTTGAGCCTGACCCAGGGCAGTCCTTCCCGGTGCCGCTTGACATACCCCTGATTGAGGCGAAGGGCAGTGGGCAGGCGGGCGTTCTTGACCATCACTCCTGCCTGTTGCAAGCGCTTGAGGCCACGCCCCTTCATGCGCGGGTGCGGATCCACCAGTGCGCTGACGACGCGCCGCACCCCGGCTTCAATCAGGGCTTCAGTACAAGGGCCTGTGCGTCCCTGTACGCAGCAAGGCTCCAGACTGACATACGCGGTGCAGCCCCTCGCGGCTTCTCCCGCCGCGGCCAGAGCAAGCACCTCGGCATGCGACGAACCGGCACGAAGGTGCGCTCCGCGCCCGACGACCGCGCCATCCTTGACCAACAGGCAACCAACCCGCGGGTTTGGCGTGGTGGAAAAAAGCCCCGCCTCTGCCAGTTCCACGGTCGCGGCCAAATAAGCCTTGTCAACAGGAGAGAGCGGCATGAGTGAGCGATCTGACGGAGCGCGAGCGGCTCCAGGTCAGTTTGCATCCATGTTGCTGATGGTGTCCTGAAAATCGCTCACGTCCTGAAAGTTCCGATATACAGACGCAAAGCGCACATAGGCAACGCTATCGAGTTCCTTGAGACCGCGCATCACCACTTCGCCAAGTTCACGCGCGTTGATTTCGCGCTCGCCACTCTTGCGCAATTGCTCGACCACCGCAACAACAAACCCCCTGCGCTGATCTTCGGATATTGGCCGCTTCTCCAGAGCGCGGACGATACCGGACATGAGCTTTTCTTCATCAAAGGGCTCGCTGCGACCATCGCGTTTGCGCACTCTGGGCATGACAAGCGACGCCGTTTCGTAGGAAGTAAACCGGTTTCCGCATTGCGAACATTCACGCCGACGACGCACCTCGGAACCCTTGGCGACCAGCCGTGAGTCTATGACTCGCGTGTCCTCGCTATCGCAAAAAGGGCAATGCATGCGGTGCTTTGTGGGCCACTCGATGCCCTGCTCTCAAGCGACACGGGCTTGCAAAGCGGACTCGAACTCGACATGAGCGTACACCGGGAATTGGCGACACAGCGTGGTGACCTTGCTGGCGATGTCGGTGATGAGATGATCATTGCCTGTATTTTCAATAACATCAACGATCCAGTCTGCAATCTGCCGCGCCTCGCCGAGGCCCATGCCACGCCGGGTCATGGCCGGTGTACCAATACGAATACCGCTGGTCACAAATGGCGAGCGCTGATCCCCCGGCACCATGTTCTTGTTCACGGTGATGCGCGCGCGCTCGAGTGCGGCATCAGCTTCCTTCCCGGACAGTCCCTTGTCGCGAAGATCGAGGAGCAACAGGTGATTGTCGGTACCGCCACTGACTATCCGAATGCCACGCTCAGTGAAAGTTTCGGCCATGGCACGGGCGTTATCTACCGTGCGCTGCTGGCGAACCTTGAAATCCTTGCTCATGGCTTCCCTGAAGCAGACCGCCTTGGCCGCAATCACGTGCATGAGCGGACCGCCCTGCGAGCCGGGAAACACTCCGGAGTTGAATTTTTTGGTGATTGCCTCGTTGCTGCGCGAGACGATCAAGCCGCCACGGGGTCCACTGAGCGTCTTGTGCGTGGTCGTGGTCACGACATCTGCGTACGGAATCGGGCTGGGATACACGCCCGCAGCGACCAGCCCGGCAACATGTGCCATATCCACCATCAACAGAGCATCTACGCGGCGCGCAATATCGGCAAATCGCTGCCAATCCAGCACCCGCGAGTAGGCCGAAAACCCGGCCACAATCAACCGCGGCCTGGCCTGCTCGGCAAGCCGCGCAACCTCGTCGTAATCGACATGGCCATCTTCGGGATTCACCCCGTAAAAGGTGAACTTGTACAGCTGGCCGGAAAAGTTGGCCGGTGAGCCGTGCGTCAGATGCCCTCCATGATTGAGGTCCATGCCCAATACCGCATCTCCCGGGGAGAGCAGCGCCTGATACACGGCAGCATTGGCCTGGGT
Source organism: Pseudomonadales bacterium (assembly GCA_965199815.1). Taxonomy (GTDB): domain Bacteria; phylum Pseudomonadota; class Gammaproteobacteria; order Pseudomonadales; family Azotimanducaceae; genus Azotimanducus. The sequence goes on along the minus strand of CBDATE010000033.1, from coordinate 287,765 downwards.
ACCGGAGTGTGGTTGAACATTGGCAAATTCGGCATGAAACAGTGTCTTCGCGCGTTCAATGGCCAGGCTCTCGACGCGATCTACCTGCTCGCAACCACCGTAATAGCGACGCCCGGGATAGCCTTCCGCATACTTGTTGTTGAGTACGCTGCCCTGCACACTGAGCACGGCGGGGCTGGCATAGTTTTCGGAAGCGATGAGTTCAAGATGATCCTCCTGTCTGGAGAGCTCATCAGACAGCATCGCGCTGACCTGAGGGTCAGCTTGAAGAAGAGTGGGATGAATAGACATGAGACCGGATTCAAAAGTGGATGGGCGACCGGGAATACGCTGAAGCGCACATTTACTGACAGAGCATTATACCTGCGCCTCCGTCATGGCTCGGATGTGATCCGGTCAAGACAGTCGATAGCCTCGGTCAGGTTGGACACGCCATGCAAGCGCATATCGCCGAGCACACGCTGGCCCTTCGGCATATTTGCCTTGGGTAGCAAGGCTGATTGAAACCCCTGCTTGGCGGCCTCCTGCAAGCGCTCCTGACCATTGGCCACTGGCCGCACCTCACCCGTCAATCCCACCTCACCAAAAGCGATCAGGCCACGGGGCAGCGCCCGGTCGCGAAAACTCGAAAGTGCCGCCAGCAACAGTGCGAGGTCAGCAGCCGTCTCGCTGATACGCACACCACCGACGAGGTTCACGAACACATCGTGGGCGACCAGCGATACGCCACCATGGCGATTGAGCACCGCCAGTTGCATTGACAGTCGTTGCGGGTCGAGACCCAGCGCAATACGACGCGGATAGGCACCCTGAACTTCGTCAATCAGCGCCTGAATTTCCACCAGAATCGGGCGCGTACCCTCCCATAACACGGTGATCAGGCTGCCTGCCGAGGCGACTTCGTTGCGCTGCAGGAAGATAGCCGACGGGTTGCCGACACCGCGCATACCGCTTTCGGTCATGGCGAAGACCCCCAACTCGTTCACGGCACCGAACCTGTTCTTGACACCTCTGAGGAGTCGGTAGCGGCCACCGACCGGTGATTCGAGCATCATGGAGCAATCAATCATGTGTTCGAGCACCTTGGGCCCGGCCAAGTGGCCTTCCTTGGTGACATGCCCAACCAGCATGAAGGCGAGGTTGCGCTCCTTGGCGAAGCGCGTGAACAGGGCTGCCGATTCGCGCACCTGCGAGATGCTTCCCGGCGGGCCGTCAACTCCGTCGAGGCGCATCACCTGCACCGAATCCACGATGACCAGAGCGGGCGACCTGGATTCGATGAGAGCAAGTACGCGATCAGCCACCACCTCCGATGCCACCCACAGGGATTCAGCCTTCAGGCCCAGTCGATTGGCTCGTGCGGCCAACTGTTCGAGCGATTCCTCTCCCGTGACATACAGCACTTGTGCGCGTACCTGATCAGGCTGCTCTCCCTGCTGCTCGCCCGACTGCCGACCTCTCTGTTGCCGGTCGCCTTGCGCCGCCACCGCGTGCGCGACCTGCAGCAGCAAGGTACTCTTGCCAGCCCCCGGCTCGCCGCCAATGAGATTGACCGAGCCGGGCACCACCCCGCCACCGAGTACGCGGTCAAACTCGGCGATGCCCGAACTGAATCTCGGTGCCTGGCGCACATCCACTTCGCCGAGACGCCGGAGTGTGCTCGACTCACCGGCATAGCCACTGCCACCACGACGACGCGCCGCCCGCGAGGCGGTGCCGAGTCGTATCTCCTTCAGCCGGTTCCACTCACCGCAGGCAGGACACTGCCCTTGCCACTTGGGATAATCCGACCCACAAGCCTCACACACATATGCCGTCTTTGCTACAGAAATGTCGGCACCTGCCTGTCTTCAACTTCAAGGGCGTTACACTAACAAAACACAACAAGGATTGATGGCCTCGGTTACAGTGGCTTGGGTGTTGTAGCGCTGATGCAACCCGACCGCACCCATCGCGTACAAGGCGGAGGCTTGGTATGAATCTGCTCAACTATCTGGAAATCCGGCACTTCAAGCGCTTCGACAGCCATCAGCGCATCGAGCTTGACCACCCGACTGTCCTGATCGGGCCGAACAACTGCGGCAAAACCACGGCGATTCAAGCCATTGCACTCTGGTCCCAGGCGGTAAAGACCTGGTTCGCTGCAAAGGGCGCATCTCCTCCCAGGCAACGTACAGCCACCGCGCTCAACCGGCTCAGCATCCTGTCGGTTCCCGTTCGACAGGTTCGCTATCTCTGGAGCGATGCGGAGGTGCGCAGCGGCACCCGGAACATCCCGCTGGAAATCACTCTGGGCATCGAATCACGCAACAGCCCCGACATCGAGCCGGTCACCATGCAGTTCCGCAGTCAGGGAGACGACATCATCTACTGTACGCCGGATGAGGCGACGCTGAACAAGCCCAAGTTGATTGAGGCAGCAGCCGGAATGAATGTGCAGCTGCTCTATCCCATGTCCGGTCTCGAGACCGAAGAGCCAATCCTGCAGCCGGGACGCATCGATGTGTTGCTCGGACAGGGGCAAACAGCACAGGTGCTGCGCAACCTGTGTCTGATGGTGTTCAGGAACGCTCCCGATGACTGGCAGCGCATCGCCAAACTTGTGAGTCGTCTCTTCTCGGTCGCTCTCGGCGAACCGACGGAGACCGGGCGCGGCAGTATAGACCTCGCTTTCAAACAGGAAGGCGCGAAGCGCCCATTTGATATCGCGCTGGCGGGGCGCGGATTGCAGCAGATGTTGCTGGTCTTCGCGTATCTCCATGTGCATCGGCGCAGTGTGCTGTTGATCGACGAACCGGATGCCCATCTGGAGATTCTGCGGCAAAAGCAGGTGTATGTGCTGCTTCGCGACATTGCCGCAGAAAATGCATCTCAGGTGGTGTTGGTTACCCACTCCGAAGTCATCCTCGACGAGGCGCTTGACGGCAACCTTGTGCTCCTGCTCGATGGCAAGGCGGAGGCGCTCGCCACGAAGCCGGATATCCGCAATGCGCTGAGGTACTTTGGTGCGGACCATTATGTCCGCGCCCGCGAGCGCGGCTATGTGCTCTATGTGGAGGGCAGCACGGATGTTGACCTGCTGCGGGCACTCGCGGAGCGATTGCGACATCCTGTGGCCGGTGTGTGGGATGAGCGTATCAACAGCTTTTACCTGCGCAACAACCATCCCGGTATGGACCTGAACGCTGCCCTCAAGCAGGTCGAGGGCGGATTCGATCAGCCGCCGCAAACCCACTTCCGGGCGATGCGGAGCATACTCCCTCGCTTGCGCGGGCTGGCGATTCGAGACAGCGACGGGCAAGCGCGAAACGATTCCTGTATTGACGGGCTGGAGGTCGTGTACTGGCAGCGCTACGAGATTGAAAACTATGTCGTTACGCCGGACACGCTGCGCGCATTTGTTGTCAGCGCATACTCCGATGCGCCTCTTTTCCGTGAACCGGCCATCGAGTCAGCCGCAGACATCCTTGACAGCCTGATTCAGGAGCGCATCTTCAACGGCAGCGAGGAGAAGATGACCACCTGGAAGAACCTGCCTGCAGACGGCGCTCGCCTGCTGTGGGAGGCGCAAACGCGGCAACTGAAGCTCAGCGAGTTCGCCGAGACATTTTTCCGGCATCTTGCCGATGCCATCGGGGGGCGGCTATTGCTCCGCAAGCGCGACCTGTACCGGCTCGTCAGGGCGATTCCGAAGTTACGAGTAGGTGATTGATGTATCACAGAGAAGGGTAAGCACTGGACACGGAGTTGTAGATGTGTCAAGCTGGAGAGGTCGAAGTGCAGGAATTGGGTGATGGGCAGGCCGACCACGGCAAGCAAAGTGGTGCTCAAGGAAATACGGGTGCGTCCGGTGCGTACTGCCGAGGAGCGTGCTGAATGGGACGATTTGATGAGTCGGCACCACTATTTGGGCTTTCGGTGTCTGTTTGGGGGCGGAGTTCGGCATGTAGCGGAAACGCGGGAGGGTCGTTGGGTAGGGTTGCTGGGCTGGGTATCCGGTTCATTCAAGGTGAAGGCGCGGGACGAGTGGATAGGGTGGGCCCCGGAGCAGCAGTTTCGGCGTTTGTATTTGGTGGCGAATAACACGCGATTTTTGCTGCTTCCGGGGTATAACGGCGGGAACCTGGCATCACGAGTGCTGTCGTTGTCACTGCGGCGGTTGAGCGGGGACTTTGAGGCGTTTCGCGGGGTACCGGTATTGCTTGCAGAAACATTTGTTGACCCGACGAGGTTTCACGGCGGGTGCTATCGGGCGGCAAACTGGACTCTGCTTGGCGAGACGCGCGGGTACGCGCGCGTTGGTGGCAAGTGGGAGCAGCACGGGGTGCCAAAGCAGGTGTTTGTGCGCCCCCTGTGTGGCGCAGCGCAGGCGATGCTGCGCGGGCTTGACGAGCCGGTGCCCGGTCTCGGTTCTGTGGGGGCACCGCCGCCACCGGGGCGTTTGCGGAGCTTGTATCAGTCGCTGAGCGAGGTGCCTGAGTATCGTGCTGCGCGGGGTATCCGGCATCCGCTGGCGAGCATTCTGGCGGTGGCGGTGGCGGCCAAGCTGGCGGGCGCTCAGGGAGTGACCGCGATTGCCGAGTTCGCGCGGCGGCTTGACCAGCGCCAACTGGCGGCGATACGAGCGTTCAAAAGCCCCTCCCTGGGCTGCCGGGTACCGGTCTCGAAGACTTCCCTGCATCGCGTGTTGTCGCAACTCGACCCTGATGCCCTGGACAAGGCTGTACGCCGCTGGACTGCTGCATACCGATTACCACAAACAGCACTTGCCCTTGACGGCAAATCAAGGCCCATCAACCGCCCCGGTCACAGTGACTCCACTCGTATGATGATCGCGGCTGTCGAACACGGGACCGGGATGGTGCACGGACAAGTCGCCTCCGATTCTGCCGGTGGCGAGATACTCGGAGTGCGTCGTCTGCTCACCGAACTTGGAGTGCGTGGACACACCATCACGCTGGACGCTCTGCACAGTTGCCCGGAGACCGCACACCTGATCGTCACCGGTGGTGGCGATTACGTGATGCCCGTCAAAAGCAATCGTCCCACCCTGCTTGATGACATCCGTACCTTCAACTTCGATGCCGAGCCGAAGCGACGCACACTGGAGAAGGCACACGGGCGTATCGAGCAGCGTGAATGTGCACTCATCGACCTCACCCAATACTCCCCCGATCTTGCCGCCCTTCCCGGACGCCAACAAGCGTTCCGAATCACGCGCCAGCGCACCGTGATACGCAGCGGCACAACAACTCCCCACACCACAAGCACCGAATACGCCTACGGACTTACCTCCTTGTCCCCAGAGCGTGCTGGCCCCTCTGAAATCCTCGCGCTCAATCGCGGCCACTGGGAGATAGAAAACTGCCTCCACCATGTGCGCGATGTCTCCTTCGACGAAGACCGCTCCCGTGTGCGTGTTGGTGCCGGGCCGCGCAATCTCGCCTGCCTGTCCAATGTCGCCATCTCCATCGTGCGACTCCACGCCCGCTTCCGTCACCAGCCCGAAGCTCAGCGACACTACGCCGCCAGGCACGACGAAGCTTTGCAGGCAGTGCTCGACTCAACCCTCTGAACCAACCCCGCGGGGACCCCATCCCCCTGCCGGTGGTCTGCTCGCAGCGCCGGGAATCAGCCTCCTCGGCCAAAAAACCCCGCACATCCCTCTCATCAACCTGCCGGGTGGCCCGCCAAGTACCCCTCCGAGGCCATCCATCTCCACTATCCCTACCCACACCAACCCGGCACACCTGCCCTCCCTCTCACCTCGGTTGAACACGGAATTGCCTTGACCGGCTCGTACAACATCTTGATCCGGGGGACATTCCCGACGAGGTGACTGCCAAACTTGACCGCTTGCAGGCGCTCTTTGATCCCGATTCCGCGGGAAACTCCGAATAACAGGGTTTCCCCGTGTCAGCTCTGTCGGCTCTGTCGGCTCACGAATGCACCTCGGTCTCGAAGTCCCCGGGAACATTCTCGTGCGGGTCGAACTCCACCGAAACAAAGCGGCCAATCGCGCGCTGGAACTGCATCTTGATATCGCCAGTGGCACCGGTGCGATGCTTGCCGACAATGAGCAGCGTCTCGCCCACATCCTCGTCAGCAAACTCCTTCTCCTGCTCATCGTGATGCACGAAGAGAATGAGGTCGGCATCCTGTTCAATGGCGCCCGAATCGCGCAAGTCCGCCATTCGCGGTCGCTTGTCCGGGCGTCCTTCAACCGCGCGGTTCAACTGTGAAAGCGCGATGATCGGCACTTCGAGTTCCTTTGCCAGCGCCTTCATCGAGCCCGAAAACTCTGCCACCTCATTGACGCGCTGGTCGTGCCGACGCTCGGAGCGCATCAGTTGCAGATAATCCACCACGATGATGTCCACCTTTTCGGTTGCCGCCACGCGACGTGCGCGGTTGCGTACTTCCTGCGGGCTGAGTGCCCCCGTATCGTCGATGTAGAGCGGTTGATCACGCAGCATGTTGACCGCGCTGGTCAGCTGATCCCATTCGTTGCCACGCATGCGGTCGCGCCGTAGCCGCTTGGAATCTATCCGCGACAGCGAAGATATGAGCTTGATCAAGAGCTCATCCGCCGACATTTCCATCGAAAAGACCAGCGCAGCGCCCTTGTCTTCTCGGTGCTGCATAATGATGCGTTCAACGAAATTGAGCGCCATGGTGGTCTTGCCCGCGCCCGGTCGCCCGGCGAGCACGATCAGGTTGCCGGGCTTCAACCCATCGGTCATGCGGTCCAATTCAGCGATGCCCGTGTTTACCCCCTGCGAGTGACCGTCCTCACTGCCGATGCGCTGGTATAAATCGTTCACCATGCTGAAGATCAGCCTGGGGCCAGCGCCTCTTTGCTGCCCCTGCTGGATTTCGTGGATTTCGCGTTGTGCGCGATCCAGCAGGTCGGTGCTCGGCAAGTCTGCATCGCGCGCAAACCCCGAGATGCTCTGGGCCACGGAAACCAGTTTGCGACGTACCGAATGCTCGCCAACGACCTTCGCATACGCTTGCAGGTTGGCCGCACCGGTAATGCTCCAGTAGAGTTCTTCAAGATATTCGATGCCGCCGGCATTGCCGAGCTTGCCCGCCTGCTCGAGCCGCTCCTTGACCAGCACCGGATCAAACGGTTGACTGGCATCTGCCAGCCCCTTGATTGCCTCGAATATGAACTGATGGGCGGGGAGATGAAAATCCCCGGTAAAGACAAGCTCGGACACTTCCAGCCAGGCTTCGTTGGATTGCATGAGTCCGCCCAGCAGGCTCTGTTCAGACTCTCGTGAAAAAGGCAGTTTCGTGAGTTCGTTATCGCTCAATAGCTCATGCTCTTCGGAAGGGGTGCCAGGATGCCCCGGCAGATCGGAAGATTCTGTCAGGACGACAGGAATTGTCAAGCGCGATGTGGCGGTGTTTCGGCACCCTGCACATCGCCTCTTGATGGCATAATCAGGGCAGCGGTTGCGGCATGGGTTATAGACCCCGAGATCTGTTCGATTCCCGCCTCACAATCGGGGCGGGATCTCCCCCAGATAGAAGGTGAGCGCCCAACTCTCGAGTGTGCCCACATCACCCTCGGCAGCATCGACCACCTTGATCGTCCAGTCGCCCAGCGGCGACTCACCGTAGAAGGCGTTGCTCATAAGCGTCCAGTCAAGGTCGACGTCCCCCACCAGCACCTCATTGAAGGGCGGGTTCAGGAGACTCTCCGTCCCTGAGGGCGACACCAGATACACCCCGAGGTCGTTGGTGAATGGATGCGTCACTTCGATATGCAGTTGCACCGCTTCGACCTTGAGCGCTTCGTCTATACCGGCTACGTCCAGAGTCTGGCGAACGCCCGCGCCATCGTGATCGGGAATTGATGCCGGCATCCGATGCTCGAAGCGCTGCTCACCGTCGCTGAATCGTCCCAGACTGTTGGGCACATGGGTACGCGCCAGAGCCACCGCATCGTCCACCGCGATAGCGCCGAAACCGTACCAGTTGTGGAACCTGTAGCCAGCCGCATTGGTTATCCAGCCGTGGCGCAGCACCGTACCCGTCCCGCCGAAACCAACCTCGAGTTCGGGAATATCCGCGTGAATTTGTCGCGCCGTGCGCGCCAGAATGTACTTCACGTCGCGCCAGGTCAGTTCAGGCTGAGCTTCCAGCAGGAGCGCAATGGCCCCCGATGCGTTTGGGGCCGCCGCAGATGTGCCGTTGAAGCTGTTGATGTAGTCGCCGTGCGGGTTTTCATCGCCGCCTGTGGGGATACGGGGCGAAACTCCGAAGAACCCCGAGAAGAGAGCATCGTATCCTTGCGCTGCGCCCATCTGGTCGGTCGTGATTTGCGCCGGCACGCTGATTCCGTTTTGGCCGGAAGGCGCACTTGCCCACAAGGCCGAGCCGACTGACGAGTAGCTCGATCGTTCTCCGTTCGCACTGAACGCCCCGATGGAAATCAGATAGGGAAGGTTTTGCGACGGCGATGCATTCGCCGATACGCAGCCAATATCATCGTTCAGGTCATAGGATTCCAGACGCGGCTCGGGTGTACCATCGCCGTCGTCATCGGATTCTCCGACCCGCACTTCATCAACGCGTCGCAGCGAATCACACCGCTCAAAGCCATTTCCCGCAGCCTTGACGTAGAGCGCACCGCGTCCACCACGCAACTGTGTGACCCCGAAGCGAAACAGGTTGACTTCATCCGGATCTGTATTGTCTTCGAACCCCAGCCCCCCGAAACTCATGTTGAAGATATCGACATCGCTGGAATTCGGCGAGTGAGTGCTGGCACCGAGCGAATCATAGTAGACGTTCAAAAGCCGCCTGGAGAGGAAGTTGTATCCACGCAGCATAACCGATGGTGCTACGCCCCTGAGGCCGATGCCATTGTTCGCTTGTGCTCCGATAATGCCCGCCACGCTGGTGCCATGATCGCCAAAGGTCCCCACATGGAAGGGATCGATCGCCTGTACGCCGTGCCAGAAAGGCCCGTTAAAGTTGAAGGAGGCACGGGCTTCGACATTGGCTTCGAGGTCCGGGTGGCATATCTCGAGCCCCGTATCAACCACTGCCACCCGTACGCCCGACCCGGTGGGCCCATCATCGAGCGTTTGTTGCATGCCCAGATCTTCCATGGCGACACCGCCTCGGGCAGCATAGGCAGTCTGCCCGGTATTCTGAAGATTCCACTGTGCCTTCCTGAGGGGATCTTCAGTGCCCGGAAATTGATCGCGCTGCCAGTAAGGACATCGCACCCGCACCGTGCCGTTCGAGTTCGTCACAATTCCGCCAAAATCCCGAGCGCGCCTGGCACCCGGCGCTTCCCCCGGTGCCGAATTGACATCGACCAGCGCATAGTGGGTCGCCCCGGTACGCAGTCGATTGAGTGCTATCGTCTCGCTCAGTTCGAATGAGGGGGCACCCGGCATCAGGCTCGGTATGTCAAATGAGCGAAAAATATTGGAGCTGCTGAAGTCTTCGTTGCGGCTGACAACCAGAACCCCTGATGTCGGCGAGGTGGTCGCCGCGCGAAAGTTATACACACGGAAGATGATATCGACTCGGTCATCGTAAATGATTGGGTCGCCAAAGAAGGCATAGAGCTTGCCGTAAACCCGCTCCTTGGCACCCGTGAACAAGGCACCCTGATCAAGGATTTCCAGACTGGTCGAAACCTGTGTGCCAGCCTGCCCATTGCCGGTCACTGCGCCAACTTCAATGATGACGGTCTCGCTGCCCTCAGCCTCGAAATCGCGTATCGGGACAATGCGGGCTGTCGCGCTGCTGCTGCCTTGCGCAATGCTGACCTCATCGGGCAGGAGTTCGAAATCGCCGCCAAGGATGGCGCTACCCGTGGAATCGAGCGCCACGACCACATCGCCATCCACGGGTTCGCTCAGGGAGATACCGAGTTCAGCCTCGCTGCTCGTGTCCCATTCATGGAGTTCGAGCACCCCGCCAAGCAGTTCGAGGTTGACATCGGCTATGGTCGGCGGCGGGTCGTCGTTATCAATGATGGTGGTAGTCACCGATGGCGTATCCGACAGCTGCGAACCGCTGCTCGCCCCGCTCAGGGTGAAGGTAAAGGTCTCGTCATCTTCATCAACCGCATCGTCCGTGATGACGACATCCACTGTCTGCGCCGTACTCCAGTTGGTCGTCGTGAAGGTGAGCGTACCGCTCGCCGCCGTGTAGTCCGAGCCTGCTGTCGCCGTCCCATCCGCGGTCGCGTACATCACCGTCACGTTCGCCCCGGGCTGTGCACTCAGAGATACCATGTAGGCGGCCATGCCCGCATCCTCCCCTATGGTCGTCGGCCCGCTCACGCTGAAGGTGCCTGCTATCGGTGCGGGTGCGGGTGGCGGCGGGGGCGGCGGTGTCTCATCCCGAGGCGCACTCCCGCCACCGCCTCCACAGCCGCCGAGAATGAGTATGGCCAGCAGCCAACGCATGAAGTTGCCTGAGTATCTATCTGGGAACATACAGGGGCCCTCGCAATTGGATTGTGGCGTTCTGTACACCCGGCATGGCGGCGATTCTCGACGCGGCCTCGGCCGGGTTCACATCGGTTGGCAGGTGAAGAATGGCAAAGCCCAGAGGCTCATACACCTTACCGCCCGTCGCACCGGAACGCTCGACAAGATTCTGAAACATATCGTAGTTGCCGAGCTCCACGCGTACACTGGACAGCACCTCGCGAAACCGCCCCGCTTCCGGGTCGAACGCGAACCGCTGCGCAGGCCCATCCACAGCCACATGCATCTGGCGCATGTGGCCGTCGTGCAGGGCGCGGTACACACGATAGTCGCCTTCGAGGCCGATGCTGATGCGTGTACCGTCTTCAGCTTCCACCTCTCCGATGAACGTGGTATCAAAGGGCATCACATGGACGCTGCCCTGTGCTGTGTGCGCGGGCATGATCGCCTGACTCGGCGAAGTTTCGGCAGCGCTACTCAAACCGCCAATCAGGATGCCGATGCCGACCCAGCCAGCGCAGATGAAACATCGAACACATCTGACGAACTCTCTATCCGCCCTGTTCGCCCTGCTCACAGCGGGCAATTCCGGGATATTGACGCGCATTTCCGTCTCCTGCCTGTCTCGTGATGATATGAGAGTACACGAAAGATGAGCGAATGGCTCATTCTCATGTAGGCGAAAGCTCACATCAGCCGTGACAGTACAGTCGTTTCGTCCCCGATCAGGCGAATACGTAGAGTGGCATGGCCGACAGCAGGAGGGTGGCGAAAGCAAGCACGATCATGGCGATCAGCGAGTAGAGAATCAGGCTCTCGCGCAGGACAGCGCGACGCACCAGCGCCTCCACCTGCCTGCGCGTCATGGCGCGTACGCGCGTATTCAGCGTGTAGCGACGCGGCTCGCCACGCGCCACCACGAGGCGCACGAAAAGCTCCGGCGTGTCGTCAAGGCGACGCGCCACTTCGCGAAAGGAAATGCCAGTGCCGCGCGAGATGTCCATGGGATGCAGCCCGCGCGCATGAGCCTGCGCCAGGCAGTCATATATCCCGAGAATCTTGCTGGCGTGACGCCGAAAGCGGAAAATCTTCATATGTGCGACCTGTGCGAGTTATACGACCCGTCCGACCTGTGCGACCCGTCCGACCTGTGCGACCCGTCCGACCTGTGCGAGTTGTACGAATTGTGCGGGGTACGCGCCATGAGCAGCGCCCGGCGCGGTGCCGGCCAGCCTTCCAGCGTACGGCGATTATCGAGAGGATCAAGGCTCTCGGCAAGAGAATCGAACATCATCCACTCACTCGACCGCTGCTCATCGGGTGTGGTCCACGAGATGTCAATGAGTCGAATGTCCGCAAAACCAGCTTCAGCGAGCCAGGCGCGCACTGTCTGTGCGCCCGGCAAACGCCAGATGTTTCGCATACGCGCGTAACGCCCATCGGGACGCAGCTCTCCGCTTCCCGTCCCCACAATCAGGGACTCGAACACCAGCAAGCCGCCCGTACGCAGTCTGGCAAACAGCCCATCAAGGTGTTCGCTCGGGTTACGGCTGTGAGATGCCACACCCATGGAGAACACCACATCGAAATCTCGCCAGGTATCGGGCAGCTCCTGCAAGGCAAGCGGAAACACGAGATTCCCCGGCTCTCGCTGGTAGCGCTGCAGCGCCAGGTGCTGCACACTGCACAACGGATTGTGATCGATGCCGACCACCTGATGCGCCCCGGCAGCCAGCATACGCCAGCCGTAATAGCCGTTCCCGGAACCGACATCAAGCACCCGGGCACCCTTGATCAATCCGGAGAACATCGCCTCGATTCGCCCGAGTCGCGCCCACTTGATGTCGGAGCGCCATTCCGCGTCAATGCAGATGTCGCCGAGACGAAACGGCCCCTTGCGCCAGGGACGCAGCCCGAGCAGCGCAGCGCGCAGCGCCTCCTTCGTGGTGCTCCCCATATCCGGATCAATGGTGACGCAATCGCCGAATTCGGCCTTCGCAACGCATGCCTCGGGCAGGCTCGACAGGATGCGATTCCAGCAGGCAGCGTCTCCATGACTCCAAATGCGCTCGCTCGCCACGCGCTGCAGGTCGGTGCTGGCAAACGCAGGCGGCAGGGCAGACCACTCCCACGCAAACAGCTCGTCAAGCATGTTTGTACGCCACTATCGAAACCCAGTTGAGACATTCGAACCAGACACGGATTCTCGTGAATCCCGCGGATTGCAACCGACTTTGCAGGCAATCCAGCGTATCGGGCACCAGAACGGTATCGAGCGCCGCTTGCTTCTGCAGGATCTCTCGTTGACTGTAGCCCATGATGCGCTTGAAGGCATGATGCTGGCGAATGGCTTCCTCGTTCCTGGCGGCAGGTTCGAATCGTATCTTTTCCGACACCACGAGCATACCGCCCGGCAGCAGAGCGCGCGATACGCGCCCGAGCAGGGCTGAACGCCTGGCTTGCGCAATAAACTGCAAGGTGTAATTCAGGATCACGGCACTGGCCGGAAGAAAACTGATTTCGTTCACATCGGCACACAGACATTCCACTGCGGGCACATTCTCGAAGCGTGGCCTGCAGCGCGCCATCATCGCGGCCGAATTGTCCACAAGCACCAGCCGCGGGGCATCCCCGGCACAGGCGGACAGCAGCGAAGCACTGGCTTCTCCAAGCGAACAGCCGAGGTCATACACCACACCGGGCGTACCATTGGCCCGATGCGCTGCACAGATATCGGCCACCAGCGCGCCGGTCATATGTACAACTGTGTCATATCCCGGCACACTGCGCCGAATCATGTCGTCAAAGACCTCACTCACCGCCTTGTTGAACTCGAAGGGGGCGACCTCGGCCATGGCCGGAGCATAGAGTTGATCGCGTCGCGCCTGCCGAGCATCGGTGATATTCATATCGACACTACGATCCGTTCGGCAGAGGGCGAAAACCCGAATGGTAAACTCTCAACGCCATGTACGCCCCATTCGCAACCTGCCTCAGGTTTCAGCACCACCCGCCCTTCCCTGGTTGATCGATGAATACGCCACCCAATCTCAGCCTGCCGAGCCTCTTCATCAACCGCGAGCTCGCGTTTCTGGAGTTCAACAAGCGTGTGATTTCGCTGTGCAGCGACCCTCGGGTGCCCATGCTGGAACGTCTGCAGTTTCTGTGTATCGCGGCGGATATTCTGGACGAATTCTTTGAAATTCGCGTCGCCGGCCTGAAGCAGCGAGCGCTTCGCGAGGCAAGACCCGGCGCTGACGGGCGCACACCCGACGAACAGCTCGAAGAAGTCAGCCTCGTCGCCCATCAGGTGGTGGAAGAGCACTATCGCCTGTTGAATGACGTGCTGCTCCCGGGTCTCGAATCGCACGGCATACGCTTTATTGCCAGACACGCCTGGACACCGGAACAGCGCAAGTGGCTCAGAACCTACTTCAAGAACGAACTCGCGCCCATCCTCACACCCATGGGGCTGGATCCGGCGCACCCGTTTCCCAACCTCCTGAACAAGGCGCTCGCCTTTATCGTCACACTCAAGGGCAAGGATGCCTTCGGCCGGGAAACCGGCAAGGCAGTGGTGCAGGCACCGCGCGCCCTGCCGCGCGTGGTGGCCATTCCGGGCGGCGAGCACGACTTCGTATTTCTCTCGTCGATCATTCACGAGAATGTGCAGGAGCTCTTTCGCGGGGTCAAGGTCACCGGTTGCTTTCAGTTTCGCATTACGCGCAACAGCGATCTGTTCGTTGATGAAGAAGAGGTCGATGACCTGCTGCGCGCCATGGAAGGGGAACTCTCGACGCGCAATTACGGCGATGCCGTCAGGCTCGAGATCGCCAACGATTGCCCCGCCGAACTCGAATCCTTCCTGACGGTACGCTTTGGTCTCGGGGCCAGGGACGCGTACAGGTGTAACGGCCCGGTCAATCTGAATCGCCTGTCATCCATTCCCTCGCAGGTCAATCTGCCGGAATTACGCTACCCGGGGTTCATCCCCGGCAAGCCGCCCAAACTGCGCGGCAAGCCGGATATTTTTGCCGCCATCAGGGCGGGCGACATGCTGCTGCATCATCCCTTCGAGTCCTTCGCACCGGTGGTGGATTTCCTGAAGAGCGCTGCCAAAGACCCCAAGGTGCTGGCCATTCGCCAGACCCTGTATCGCACCGGTGCCGATTCGAGTATTGCCGAAGCGCTTCTGGATGCAGCGCATCATCACAAGGAAGTGCTCGTGGTGATAGAACTGCGCGCGCGCTTTGACGAAGCCGAAAACATCGAACTGGCGAACCGCTTGCAGGAAGCCGGCGCACAGGTGGTGTATGGCATCGTGGGGTACAAGACGCACGCCAAGATGAGCCTCGTCATACGCCGCGAAAAAGGCAAACTGGTGCGTTATGCACACCTCGGCACGGGCAATTATCACGCCGTCAAGGCGCGACGCTATACCGACTACGGCCTGCTCACCTGCCGCGATGATATAGGCCGGGATGTTCAGGAGATCTTTCATCAGCTCACCGCCATGGGCAAACCAGGCTCCCTGATGGCGCTCCTGCAGGCACCCTTCTCGATGTTTGAAGGCATACAATCCCTGATAGCGCGGGAAATCGCCCATGCCGAAAGCGGCAAGTCGGCACGCATCATGGCGAAGATGAATGCGCTCATCGAGCCCAAGGTGATTTCCGAACTGTACAGAGCTTCCTGCGCCGGTGTGAAAATCGATCTCATCGTGCGCGGGCTGTGCGCCCTGCGCCCGGGCATTGAAGGTGTCTCGGAGAACATTCGCGTACGCTCGGTGGTGGGTCGATTCCTCGAACACACGCGCGTACTGTACTTCGAGAATGCCGGCAAACAGGATGTCTATCTCACCAGCGCAGACTGGATGCCACGCAACTTCTTCGACCGCATCGAAGTCTGCTTTCCGGTACAGAGCAAGCGCCTCAAGGAGCGCATCATCTGCGAGACATTCGAGAATTACCTGTCCGACAATGTGCGCGCCTGGGAACTCTCGACAGACGGCAGTTATCAGTTGCTCACGCGCAGCGAGGGTGAACCGGAGCATGACAGCCAGGGCAGACTGCTGACAGATTTTGCCGATTGAGGGCGACGCACAACATCAGCCGATTATCCCGTCAGCCCGTGCCCGCTGATGTACGCAATGTGAGCGCGAAAGGCGTATCGGTCAGAAATTCGCATTCCTGTTCGAGGTCGAGCCGCGTCAACGGGTGCTGCGCCAACCAGTCAGATGCCAGGGCAAGCTCGAATCTGTTCCCGCACAAGTCAAGCATGACCGGTGCCTCTGCCGTCTCGACCCGACTGCGATGCAGCACCACCGCGAGCCTGAGGATGCAGGCAAGCCCCAGCATTGGCATACGCTCACGCGCTTCGAGCACCGAAAACTCATCGACCGGCAGTTTGCGTCTGTGTGCGCGCACCAGAAGCGAGACGCGTCGCTGTTCCATCTGCGAGAACCCCGGCAGATCCATGTGTGTCAGGAGATAGCCACCGTGCTTGTGATACTGTGCATGTGCGATGTCCAGGCCGATTTCGTGTGTCTGCGCCGCCCAGGCGAGCAGCTTGCGGCAGGCAGGAACAGACCCGCCCAGGGCATTCGCCACCTGCTCATGAAGCGCGAGTGCGGTGTTCTCGACTCTCGCTGCATGCGTCCGGTCAACATGAAACCGCTCGGCCAGATTACGGATTGATTCGTTGCGAATATCGTTGTGCTCGAAGCGCCCCAGCAAGTCGATGATCACACCTTCACGCAGCGCGCCCTCGGACACCTTCATGGCCTCGAGGCCAAGGGAATCCATGACCGCGAGCAATATGGCGACACCGCCCGCAAGTACGCTGCGCCTCTCCTCCGACAAGCCTTCGAGGGACAGCCTGTCGATATGCCTCGCCTTGACCATGGCGGCAACGAGATTCTTCACGCCGACGCGCGTCACGCCGTCGAGGCTCCACCCCTCGGCGCGCAGGATGTCGGATACGGCAAGAATCGTCCCCGAAGCGCCGACCACACTGTCCCATCCATGTTCGCGAAAAGGCGCTTCAACCGGTCCGAGTTCCTGCATGGCCGCCATGTACGCCTCTTCCATGGCGGCTCGACAAATCCGGCCATTGGCGAAGTAGCGCTGCGAAAAAGCGACACATCCCATATACAGGCTCTCGGCCAATCGAGGCTGAGCCTGTGCACCAAGGATGAGCTCGGTACTGCCGCCACCTATGTCGATGGCCAAGCGTCGTTCCTCGTCATCTTCCAGGGCGTAGCACACGCCCAGATAGATGAGACGAGCCTCTTCGCGCCCGGAAACAATCTCGATTTCCCGACCCAGAATGGCCTCCGCACGACTCAGGAAATCGGTGCTCTTGCGCGCCGTCCTGAGAGCATTGGTGCCGACGACTCTGAGATTGTGCCGTGGCAGGCTGCGAATACGCTCCTGAAATCGGGACAGGCAATCAAGCGCGCGTGTCTGGCTCACCTGGCTCAAGTGGCCTGCGGCATCAATCCCGGCAGCGAGGCGCACCATTTCGCGGTGCCGGTCCAGCACCTGAAGTCTGCCTGCCCTGTGGCGCACTACCAGCAAGTGGAAGCTGTTGGAGCCCAGATCAATGGCCGCGAACCAGTCGGATAGATCACTCGTCATGGCGGGAATCATTATAGTGACACATGGCTCCCCACTGACTCATTGCATGGCGCAACACACGAACAATCGAGAATTCAGAGACCTCATGGGCCGCTTTTGCACCGGCGTGACGGTCGTCACTGGTTGCCGACAGGGCAGGCTCTGGGGGTTTACGGCGCAATCTTTCGTCGCGCTGTCTCTTGACCCCGAGCTGGTTGCCGTTTGTCCGGCCAAATCGAGTGACAGCTGGCCGGGCATTCAGGGCTCCGGGGCTTTTTGCGTGAACTTCCTCAAGGATTCACAGGAGCATCTGAGCCGCCGTTTTGCCCGCACCGACATCGACAAGTTCGAGCATTTGACCTGGTCCACCAGAGTTACCGGTTCACCGGTGCTTGACGACAGCCTGGCCTTTGTGGATTGCTCACTCGTGAAAGAGGTGGACGCAGGGGATCATACGATCGCCATAGGGCAGGTCGAGGCGCTCGGTCTGCTGAGTGCGACCGCCGGGCCGCTGCTCTTCTACCGCAGTGGCTACAGATGCCTCGCCGATTAGCCTGACTCGCCAGCCAACCCGTCCAGGGCCTGAAAAAACACGCTCAAGGCCTGATCGACGATCTGCTCGCGCCACTCGGGGTTCGTCGGATAGAAGAACTGCCGTATTTCACGCTTGAAATCAAGAACCAGTCTCCTGCTCAGATCCTTCGATTGATGCCGAATCAGATACTCGGCGAGAATGCAGCGCACCAGCCCGTCAACATCGTAGGTGCCAAATTCGAGCGTGATTCCGGTGATGCGGGCGCGCGATGCGACGCGCGCGACCCCGCTCGAGGTATCGCCGAACACCCGATAGGGCAATGTGGATCCGGAGTCATTCATGAACATGACATCATCGCCATACCAACGCCTGGTGCGCGCCGCAGTCTCGCTGCCACTGTCTGCAACCGACAGCTTCAAACCCACTCCATGGGGGCCAAGGCCGGTGTGCAGATCAATCACGGCAACATCCTTCTTCTCGCCCAGGCATTCCTCGACAATCCTGTCAAACATCTTGCGCATGGCAGTAGGTGCATGGCCGCCGAAGCCAACCCCGTCTGCATGTCTGTACTGACCCTGAAAGAGCGTATTGACGACTTCCTCGCCATGCTCTTCGCGGAGCAATGCGGGACCCCTGTCCACGAATTCTCGCGGCGACAGCTGCTGCGATTGAGTGCACAGGAACTCCTGCACCTGATCGTACTCGGGGTTGAATTGACTCAGATCGTCAGAAAAATCGACATAGTTACGATTCAGATCCACGCCTTCTTTCGTACAGCGCAGTCCATAGGTCATCCCCCAGATGTTGATCCCGTGCATCAGAATGACTTCGGTTTCGCTTTCCTTCCGCTCCGGGAGAAAATCGGGATGACGCAAGAGGGCGCGTTGACAGGCCGAACCGGCTAAACCCTCGGGACCATGCGTACCGGAGACGATCAGAAGCGCGCGCGGTGCATCTTCATTTCCAATACGAGCAAATGTCGTGCCGGGGTCCTCGCCAACATCCCGGTAAGGTTCGTACACTGTGCTTAAAAGAGCACCTGCCCGTCCGCTATCGCGAGAGAAGGCTTGTTTTGCATCTTCGAAGCTCCCACAAAAATAGCGCCTGTTCGTCATCCTCTCATCCGTCCTCGGTTTCTGCAGGGTACATTTTTGCCCGTTGCAACGCATCATACCGGTAAAGACCGGCCCACGGCAGCCGTCCAAACAAAAACCGCAGGCCGAGGTTTCTCACGGCAGCGAATATTCCGCGCATGTGAAACACCCGACCGAGTCGCCTTGCGCGTCGCTGAACCTCGTTCGCACGACTCTGACGCAAGGCGGCATAGGCTGTCAATCGAGACTCGATTGCGTCTGCATGTCGCCTGTCCGCCAGGCAATTCGCCAGCACTGCCGCATCTTCAATGGCCATCGCAGCGCCTTGCGCCATGAAGGGAAGCGCCGGATGACAGGCATCTCCGATCAGGGTCACCCGCCCCCGCCCCCAGGTCGCGAGCGGCGGGCGATCAAACAGCGCCCACTTGTACAGGCTTCCGGCATCCAGGCAATCGATCAATATCCGCACATCTTCATGCCAGCCGCGAAAATCCGCCTCGAGTTCCCCGCGGTCGCCGCGTTCATGCCAGGATTCGACCTCCCAACCACGCTTTTCGACAATCCACACGCAGTTCATCAGCGCACCTGTACGCACGAAATACTGCACCACATGACCGCCAGGCCCCCACCAGAGTGTGACCACGGGGCGCATGAGAGCATTCGGCAGGCGCTCTGCAGGCACCAGCGCACGCCACGCGATATTGCCGGTGAATCGGGGTGACTCCGCGTCAAAGAGCCTCTGTCGAGTGCTCGAGGCCAGGCCGTCCGCGCCAATGAGCACATCGCCTGTGGCAATCTGCTCACCTCGCGGCTGCTGATACGCAAGACGGACAGCAGATGCTGTCTGCTCGAAACCGGTTACCAGCGCGTGTTGATGCAGCCTTATACGTTCCTGCTTCATGGCCGCCGCAGCCATGATCTCCACCAGATCCGCGCGATGCGCCTGCAGGAACGGAAACCCGAACCGCGCCTGCACCCGCTGTCCGAGCGGAAATCGACTCAGCACCCGACCGCTGCGCCAATGCCGCACCTCGCCTCCCACTGCCTGAGAACAGGCCGCGCGCAACGGCGCTTCAAGGCCGAGCGCGAAGAGTACGCGCGTGGCATTGGGGGAGAGCTGAATGCCGGCACCGACCTCGGCGAATTCCGGTGCTCGCTCGAAGAGTTCGGTGTTCAGCCCCTGCCGGGCGAGCGACAGGGCCGCCGACAAGCCGCCAATGCCGCCACCGACAACAAGTGCGGTTGTATGTGCATCGATCATTCGTGGTTTTTTCAGGTATGTTCCTGTGACATGATGATGCATCGCAACCAGTCGAGGCTATCACGTCATGAATCTGCGCGAACAGATTGATCAGAGCTATCAGGCATCCATGGCGGGGATGGACATCCCCTGGATGTTGCAACAATGGGCGGAAAGATGCCCCGACAAGACCTGCGTGATCTGGCGACCTCTTGTCGGCGAAGCCGAGCACCTCGGTTATGGCGAGTTGCTCGACAGGTGCCAGCGTCTCGCTGCCGGACTCAGCCGCCGACAGGTCAAGCGCGGAGACTTTGTCCTGCTGCACATGGACAACTCGCTGGAGTTCATCCTCTCCTGGTATGCCTGCGCCATACTCGGTGCCGTGGCCGTTTCGACCAATACGCGCTCGGTGGCGCGCGACATGCGCTATTTCACGGAAGTGACCGACGCGGTGTGCGCGCTGACGCAGCCGAAGTTTGCGCAGCTCATCAAGGATGCCTGCCCGAATCTCGAATTCATCGCAGTAGCCGACACGGATGCCGGCGAGCCACGCGCGGATTACAACGCAGTGCTCGCCACAATCGAGGGGGTGCCCTTTGCCGAGCTGTTCGCCGAATCCCCGATGCAGCTCGCACCCCCGGACCCGCACCAGAACCTCAGCGTACAGTTCACATCCGGCACCACCTCGAGGCCAAAGGCGGTGCTCTGGACGCACGCCAATGGTGTCTGGGCGGGCAAGACGACCGCGCAGCATTTCAGGCTGCGGCACGAGGACACCACCATCATCTACATGCCGCTCTTTCATACCAATGCACAAGGCTATTCGATGCTCTCCACGCATTGGACGGGAGGCACTCTGGTGGTGCAGCCGAAGTTTTCCGCGTCGAGATTCTGGGCACTGTGCCTCGAACACGGCGTTACCTGGGCATCGATGATTCCCTTTGGGTTCAAGGCGTTGATGGATCAGGAGGTTCCGGAGCACCGAATGAGGTTCTGGTCTGTCGGCGCGCGCCTGCCGGAGGTCGAGGCGCACTTCAAGGTGGACACGCTCGGGCTGTGGGGAATGACCGAAACCCTGACCCAGGGGACGGTGGTTGACCCGTATCACCTCGGACCGCCGATGAACATGGGACGCGTGGCACCGGAATACGAGATTCAGATACGCAGGCCGGATGGACAGCCCTGCGAGCCGGGCGAGCAGGGTAACCTGTTCATCCGCGGTGTGCGCGGCGTATCGCTCTTCAAGGAGTACTACCGCAACCCGGAAGCCAACGCATCCGCATTTGACGAGCACGGCTGGTTCGACACCGGCGACATCATCCGCTCGGATGAGGCCGGCTGGCTGTTTTTCTGCGACCGCGACAAGGATATGTTGAAGGTCGGCGCGGAGAATGTCGCGGCATCGGAAATCGAGACGGTCATCATGCAGACCGGTCTGGCCTCGGAGTGCGCGGTGGTGGCGCAAAAGCACGACATGCTCGACGAGGTGCCGGTGGTCTTCCTCATTGCCAGTCCCCAGGGGCAGGCCATGGACGCCAGCGAGCTTGAAGCCCGGGTGATCGAGCATTGCCGCGAGAATCTGCCCGATTTCAAGGTGGTCAGAAGCGTACATCCGGTGGACGAACTGCCGCGCTCCACGCTGGAGAAAGTCGCCAAGAATGTCTTGCGGGACAGACTGCCGCCCATAACCACCGGGTAGCGCACATCACGGGTGGCAGTGACGATGCCGGTATCCCGTCCGATGATGCCGGTATCCCGTCCGATGATGCCGGTATCCCGTCCGATGTGGTGTCTGTCAGCTCCCGCCATGTGAGGCGAACAGCCTGCCTGTCATTTTGGCATTAACTTAACCTTCAGGGATGTGTCTGTCAGCTCCCGCCATGTGAGGCGAACAGCCGCTCCGTTCTGGCTGCCAGGATGAAATCGTTGCGGTGCAACCCCTTGATGTCGTGAGTCCACCAGGTGACCCGGACGCTGCCCCACTCGGTCAGCAAGGCCGGATGATGCCCTTCCTGCTCGGCGAGCGCGCCGATTGCGTTGGTAAACGCCAGTGCGTCAACGAAATTGCTGAAACGAAAGTGGCGCGTGAGCTGCTGCATGTCATCTGACACCTGAATGCGCCATTCGGGAATCTGGCGCAGCAGTTCAGGCAATTCCGCCTGCTGAACGCCTGGCGCGTCCTTGTCGCGAGCGACACAGGGAGAGTCTGCAAGCTGGGTCATGTTGAAAGCTCCTGCAAGAGAGTTGTGTGAAGAGTCGGGTTGCCACTGGCGAGCACACACCCGCCCATGGCCGGGTCTTGCCCATCCCAGGTGCTGATGGCACCGCCGGCACCCTGCACTATGGGTATCAGGGCCTGTACATCATAAGGTTTGAGGGAGGCTTCGAACACGACATCGATCTGTCCCGCTGCGAGCAGCGCGTACCCATAGCAGTCCGTGCCGTAGCGCAGGTCACGTGCGCCGCGGCGAATGCACTCCAGCCCTTGACGCTCGCTGCCAGAGGTGAACATGTCCGGTGATGTGGACGCACACAGGGCGGTGGCCAGTGATTCACAGGAACGGGTACGGATGCTGCGAGACATACCGCCTCGGCGATAGAAAGCGCGCGTTCCGTCGCCGACAAAGGTTTCCCGCAGAAACGGCTGGTGCATGACTCCGACAACAGGTTGCTGGCCATCAAAGAGGGCAACCAGAGTACCCCAGTGAAGCAGACCCATGACAAACCCTCTGGTGCCATCGATCGGATCGAGCACCCAGGTGAGACCGGAGCCGGACATGAATCCATATTCTTCGCCGAACACACCGTGCTCCGGATAACGCCCGGCAATGAGCTCGCGCATGAGCGCCTCGGCTTGTCGATCAGCCTGGGTGACGGGGTCGTATCGCTGTTGTCCGGCGGTTGAATGTGCCTTGTTTTCCACCTCCGTACTTGTGACGGCAGAGTGCTGATCGGCTTCACTATCGGCGTTCGTTGTTGTGCTCCCAAGTGCTTGACGGAAGCAGGGGAGAATCGCCTCACCGGCGCGCTCGGCAAGATGGATGGCAAACGCGAGATAGTCTTCACGCTCGTCCGGGCTGACCGGACGGCGTTCGCTGTATCCGAATTCATCGCTCATCAATCTGGTGCGAAGGAATTTATCTTTATACTCACCAGTACCAATCACCTTGACAAATTCACGCGATTACCAAGGAGTACCTACCGTGACGGAAGCCCCCTACACACCACCCCGAGTCTGGCAATGGGAGCCCGATAACAACCAGGCATTCGGCAACATCAATCGACCGACAGCGGGTGCTCGCTTTGAAAAGTCCCTGCCGACAGGTCGGCATCCCTTGCAGTTGTATTCGCTGGCAACCCCGAACGGTGTCAAGGTGACGATCATGCTCGAGGAACTGCTCGCCGATGGCCATGCGGGAGCGGAATATGATGCCTGGCTGGTGAAGATCAGTGAGGGTGATCAGTTCGGCAGCGGGTTTGTTGCTGCCAATCCGAATGCAAAGATACCCGCCCTGCTCGACCGCAGCGGAAACTCCCCGGTGCGCGTCTTTGAATCCGGGGCGATTCTGCTGTATCTCGCCGAAAAGTTCGATGCCTTTATTCCGCACGGCGATGCCCGTGCAGAGTGCTTGTCCTGGCTCTTCTGGCAAATGGGTGCCGCGCCGCTTCTTGGCGGTGGTTTTGGACATTTCTATGCTTACGCGCCAATCAAGATCAAATATGCGATTGATCGCTATACGATGGAGGTCAAGCGCCAGCTTGATGTACTGAATCAGCATCTGGAGACGCATCGCTACCTGTGTGGCGAACAGTACACCATCGCCGATATCGCCGTCTGGCCCTGGTACGGGGCGCTGGTGCGTGATCTCGCCTATCAGGCCGCCGAGTTCCTGCAGGCGCACACCTACGTCAATGTGCTGCGCTGGGTTGAGGACATAGGTGCCAGAGAAGCGGTCAAGCGCGGGCAGATAGTGAACAAATCCTCCGGCAAGAAGTCTCGCCAACTTCGCGAACGCCATGATGCGAGTGACTTCGAGCGCCGCACTCAGGATATTCTTGATCCCGATTGACGCTTGTCGGCAACGCCAATCCCCGTGATGCCAACCCCTGCGCCACCAATCAGGGCATCAGGGAACCCGAAATCAGGTGGCAACAGTTACGTATAGGAACAGTTACGCGGATTGCACTTGCAGCTTTTCGCTCGCTGGCTCCGATTCCCCGGAGGTCTCGGCGCGACGCGGGCGAGCGCCCCCCTTCTTCGCTTTCGCCAGAGGCGCAAGCACCATCACCATCTGCCGACCCTCCAGTGTCGGCAACACTTCGACCGATGCATATTCCTGCAGATCAATCTCTACCCGCTTCAACATCTCGAGGCCGAGTTCCTGATGGGCAAGTTCACGGCCTCGAAACCGAAGCGACACCTTGGTCTTGTCGCCATCACTCAGGAACTCCCTGAGCTTGCGCAGCTTGACCTGATAATCCCCGTCCTCGGTTCCGGGGCGGAACTTGATTTCCTTGACATGCGTCTGCTTCTGATTACGGCGCTGAAGCGCCCTCGCCTTCTTCTGGTCGAAAAGCCGCTTGCCATAATCCATGATCTTGCAGACAGGCGGCTTTGCATCAGGTGCCACCAGAACCAGATCAAGGTCCCGGTTCCTTGCTTCAATGAGTGCAACCCCGGTATCTATAACACCAAGCTGTGCGCCGGTCTCGCTGATCAGACGCACCTTGTCGGATGAGATTTCCTCGCCTATGCGCTCATTCACGAGCGACCGTTCATTTTTCGCCTTCGACATGCGCGCCTAGCGACTCTTCCCGCCAACTACCAAGTGATACCTCCACTTCCTTGCAATGTGTGAGCAATTCGGAATAGCGGTGATTCTATGGCGAAACCCGAGGCCAGTGCAAGCCTGATGTGCTCGTTCGCCGGACATGAGACCGAGGGGCGGGCGCGGAAAGAGAGGATACGGTACTCGACGGGGTTTCCTGATCGAGGGGTATATGGGGCCGGATGTTGTTGCAGAAGTATCCGTACCTGGCGAGCGTTGTAAGCGGTGGCAGACGTGAAGACGCGGCAGAACATGATCTTGGTACTTGGGCAGACGGCGCGGAACTCCTTGAGGGAAACTCTGAATAACAGAGTTTCCCGTGCGGCACACGGATGTGCCGCCAGATTCAGTGCCGTAAGGCATTGAATCTGCGAGCAAATCAGAATCGCATTTCTGATTTGCGAATCTGATCAAGTCCACGGATGGACTTGATCAGAACATACTGAGTGTTTTGCCGTCGCGGGAGATGGACATGTGGTCGATACAGGCGAGTTGGCCGGGTGTAGAGGAGCGCATACCGGAGGGGAGGCGTTTGGCGTGGCCGAGGGCGAAGTTGCGTCGCTTCTTGGGTTTGGTACGACCGCGGAGGAAGGCGCAGGGGCGTATATGACCGAGTGCA
Organism: Pseudomonadales bacterium; assembly: GCA_965199815.1. Lineage (GTDB taxonomy): Bacteria > Pseudomonadota > Gammaproteobacteria > Pseudomonadales > Azotimanducaceae > Azotimanducus. The sequence goes on along the minus strand of CBDATE010000033.1, from coordinate 262,365 downwards.
ATGCCTTTCTTCAAGATGCGCCCGATAGTGGACTCGCTCAGGAGGGTGCCTTGACGGGCGAGCATGATGCACAGCCTGGCCTTTCCCATAGACTTTTCCTATAGACTTTTCTTACATAAGGGGGAACCTGCAACGCATGTTCCGGACTGCCCAGGCGGTATCGCGTGTCCATTCGTATCCCCGGGTCGTGTCCCCGGGACGAGCGCGGCTTCCTGCTCTTTGCGGCGAGCGCGCGGACTCCGCCATCCTGGTAGCGTTTCTTCCAGCGGTCCAGCTGTGGAGAGTCGCCCTCGACCAGCCGATAGCATCAAGTGCGGTGGCCTCGGAGCAGCCTTCGGAGCGCAATCGGAGGTATATCTTGATTCTCCGGAGTCGGTCGAAGGCATTCGGGGGTACCGGCGCAGGTGAATCGCGGATGATCGCCCCTTATTGGACAGAATCGTTCAAGGTGTCCTCCCGGGTCGAGATGAGGTGTGGTGTGGGTCAGGGCTCGAGAATCAGGTGACGCAGAGTGATGGACTTGGGCCGGGTACTCTTGCCGAGGGGCTGTGTGAAGTCAGGAAGGAGTTCCTGTTGCCGGGAACGCTGCGGGGGGCAAACTTCCGGCCATGAATGACCGGCGTATAACTGCCAGTTTTCAGGGCACTCCCTGAAAGAAATCAATCAATCCTTACCCAGGCTCCGGTAGTCTCACATCTGTTTGGACTAGTACACACCTCCCGAAGTTACCGAGGGACAGGCAGTGCGGCATCCGACGCGATAGACTGCGTACATGAAGCAGATCTGGCGACAGGTGTGGGGCGCAACGCGATTTTCCATGCAGGGACTGCGAGCCGCTTGGAAGACCTCGCGCGCGTTTCGTATCGAATGCACCCTCGGCGCTGTCCTGACACCTGCCGGGATACTGCTCGGCGAGACTGGCCTCGAACGGGCGTTCCTTGTCTGGCCACTCCTGATCGTGCTTCTGGTCGAGTTGCTGAACTCAGGCATCGAGAGCGCCATTGACCGCATCGGGCGGGAGATGCATCCGCTCTCGGGACAAGCCAAGGACATGGGTTCGGCGGCAGTCGGCATCAGCTTGCTGAGCGTCCCCATCGTGTGGAGCCTGGTGCTCTGGGGGTAATCAAGGGCGGAGTTACTCGCCGCAAGCCGAGTTGCAGTCCTGCATAGCGTTCAAGGGAAGTCCTCGAGCAACCCCAGCGCTCGCTCGATGAGCGGGGTCATGGAGCGTTTCGATTCTTCCCAGGATGCGTCGATGCGCTTGCCACGTCTGTGCAGACCGAGATTGAATCCGGTGATGATGGCGAACTTGTAGCAGGCGAGCGCGCGAAACCAGATGATATCCGGGGCAATATCCGAGGCGATACCCGGGGCATGCGCGTCCGAAGCCTCAACATACATGGCCTGGAGACGCTCGGCATCGAGAAGGCTGCCACGATGCCCGGGATCCCATGCCTGTCGGTCGCTGAAAGTGCATATCCAGCCGAGGTCGTTCAATACGGCACCGATTCCCGTGAGCTCCCAGTCGATGACCGCCAGCAGCTTCGCGTCCGTTAACGAACAGAACAGGTTGGCGGGCTGGAAGTCGCCATGAAAGAGTCCCATTCGCGCGTTTTGCGGGAGTTTCTCCAGCAACAGCTTGCGCACCTCGTGTGCATTCGCCAGACGTTCCGGGTCGGCGGCGCGCGCAAGAAAGGAATCCCAGCGCGTCACGTCTTCATCAAGTGGCAAGGGTTTGCCGAGATACCCCAGCCCGGCGGTATCCACACGATGGATGCCGACCAGCGCGTTCATTGCCTGATGCCCCAATGCCAGACGCTCCGCTTCCTTGAGCCGCCCACCCCACTCGCCCTTGCCCAGGCGCAGCACATCACCTGTGAGCAGTGGCGTAACGAAATAGGGGCAACCAAACCAATCAGGTTCCGCACCTGACCACTTGACGCTGCAATGCGGCACATCCGTGCCATCCAGTGCTTCCAGTGCCGTCACCTGACGAAGAACATCTGCCGTGCCTCGCCAGCGCACCTGCGGAGGCGGAAGCCGGATGAACCAGGAATCGCGTTTCCCGTGACTCTCGACGGTAAAGCCCCAGGAAAATCCGGCGTGACCCGGCAGCACCTCGATATGCACGATTTCAGCCTTGGGGTCCTCATATCTGGCGCAGCAGAAGTTGCCGAGCCGCTGGCGCATCTGATGGATGTCCATGCTGGTATCCCGACGCGCCGCGGGTCTCGTCGGGTTCTATTCGGGTGCCGGACCCGGAAACTGCTCGCGCAATACGCGCTTCAGGATCTTGCCGCTCGGATTGCGCGGTATTTCATCAATCACGATCATGCCTCGTGGCATCTTGAAACGCGCCAGGCGCGGCTCGAGGAATGCCATGACCTCGGCCTCACTCGGCGGTGCTTCGGTGTCCTGAGCCACCAGAATGACGAAGGGCGATTCTCCCCAGCGTTCGCTCGGCTGCCCGATGACTGCCGCCTCGCGAATTCCGGGGTGTTCGATGAGGATGCACTCAATCTCGGCGGGGTAAATGTTTTCGCCGCCGGAAATGATCATGTCCTTCTTGCGGTCCTGAATGGTGACGAAGCCCTCCTCATCCATGCTGGCGATGTCGCCGGAGTACAGCCAGCCATCCCTGAGCGCTTCCGCCGTGGCCTCGGGCCTGTGCCAATATCCGTGCATGTTGTGTTGGCCGCGCAGCACCAGCTCACCGGCCACATTGGGCGGACACTCCTGACCCTCGTTATCCAGAATGCGGACATCCGTGTGCAGGAAAGGCCGACCCGTGGAACCGGCCCGCTCGAGCGCATTCTCGGCATCAATGACGCAACAGGGGCCGCAGGATTCGGTCAGCCCATACACTTGATGCACTTCAATGCCACGCTCGGCATAGGCCTTGATGAGCGCGACCGGCACGGGCGCGGCACCGCTCAGCATCCAGCGCAGGCTTGATGTGTCGTGGGAGGCATTATTCGGCACCTGCAACATGAAGTTGAGCATGGCGGGGACGGCGAGACCGGTGTTTATCGACTCCTTCTCGATCACCTCCCAAGCCAGTTTCGGGTCGAAACTTCTGAGCACCACCGAGGTCGCGCAGTTGTAAACATTCATCATGATGGGTGCCAGCGCGCCGACATGAAACATTGGCAGCAGGGAGATGAACCTGTCCCTGAGGCGCATATCGAGCACCGGGCTCATGGTGAGCACGGCCCACAGTGAGGTGCGGTGCGAATGCACCACCCCCTTGGGCAGGCCGGTGGTGCCGGAGGTGTACATGATGTAGAGCATGTCTTCGCCACCGGTCGTGATGCGGGGTTCACCGGCGCTCGAAGCTCCGCTGAACTCCTCGTACACGCGGGTCGCAGGGAGCGCGGCAGAAGGCGAGACATGCAGCCATTCCCTGACGTTCGTCTTGCCTTGCGATTGCAGAATCTCGACAGACTCGATGAAGGCATCATCGAAAATCAGCCAGGTGGCACCACTGTCAGCGATGATGAACTCGAGCTCGGAGGGCGACAGGCGCCAGTTCAGCGGCACCACCACGGCACCGATTTTGGCCAGCCCGAGATAGGATTCGACGAACTCGACACCGTTCATCAGCAGGAACGCGACCCTGTCGCCCGGGTTCACGCCAGCCGCCTTGAAGGCATTGGCCACGCGATTGGTACGCGCATTCAGTTCGGAAAAGCTGTACCTCTCGCCGGTTTCGGCCTGCACATAGGCTTCCACCTCGGGCGTTGTACGCGCCCGCCTGGTCAGCAAGTCGCCAATGTTCTGAATCATGGATACTCCAGCGTCTGGCGGTGGGACACCGGTATTGTGCCAAAAGGCGGGGGTGAGAGGGTTTATTCTTCCTGGTGTGTTCTGATCAAGGTATGTTCCGAACTTGTGCGTTACTCGGGACTTGCTGGCGGAAATACCGACCCAGGCCCTCGGGGGTACGCAGATTCACTGTTCTCGACGCAGGAACCGTTCCCTGATAATGGTACGACAGAAGGCAGAAGCTGTATCGTGCCGGGGCTGTCCACCACCACTTGATGCAGTGACACACACAACCCTGATCGATAAAGGCACCGGAGAACTACCCCACATGACCCTTGACTCCCTGACGCTGCTGCCGCCCGACTCCATCCTCGGGTTGATGACCGCCTACAATCAGGATGCATCCCCCGACAAGCTCGACCTCACCGTGGGCATCTACCGCGATGCCGACGGCGAGACACCGGTGTTTCGCGCCGTCAAACAGGCGGAAGCCCAGGTGATTGCCGAGCAAACTACCAAGGCGTATGTCCCGCCCGCGGGGGTCGCCGGGTTCCGCTCACGCATCGCCGAGCTGATCCTTGGCGACATCGCGGAATCTGCAAGTTCTCGTATCGCCTGCATACAGACGACCGGCGGCTGCGGCGCCTTGCGCATTGCCGCAGACCTCTACCGACGCGCCCGTCCCGACGGGTGTGTCATGGTGAGCGCCCCGACCTGGGGCAATCACCATAGATTGCTCGGTGCCGCCGGCCTCGGCATCAACGCCTACGCCTACTACGATTGCGAGCGCCATGCATATGCTGCCAGCGCCATGCTCGATGAGCTGGCACGGGTGCCCACGCACAGCCTGGTGGTGCTGCAGGCAGCCTGTCACAATCCGACCGGTGCCGACCCGGATGCATCCGACTGGAACGCCATCCTGGACATAGTGCAGGAAAGGTCGCTGCTGCCACTGTTCGATGTCGCCTATCAGGGCATGGGAGTCGGTGTCAATGAGGATGTGGCACCCATTCGCCGTGCGCTCGAGCGACTGCCAGCGCTTCTGGTGGCGGTCTCGGCATCAAAGAACTTCGGCCTCTATCGTGAGCGCACCGGAGCGCTGCTGATGGTGGCGGAGAGCGCTTCCCGAGCCAGGGTTCTCGAAAGCCAGGTGCTCGACATCGCGCGCGGCATCTATTCCATGCCTCCCGCGCACGGTGCGCTCATTCTGGAGCGCCTCCTCGGCGACCCGCAACTGTGTACGGACTGGCTTGTCGAGCTTGACGCAGTACGCAGACGGATTGAGCACTCCAGGCGGGGGCTGAAGGAGGCATTGTCCGGCTTGCGGCCGGATATCGATTTCGAATGGCTGATGCGCCAGCGCGGTCTCTTCTCGTTGCTCGGCATTCCGACCGAGGCTGTGGAAGAACTCCGCGAAGTGCGCCACATCTACATGCTCGGCGACAGCCGCATCAACCTTGCCGGCTTGAATGAAGCAACCATCCCCGTCTTCGCCGAGGCCATCTCCCCGTACATGACCTCCTGATCGGCCTGCACTGGTCCTGCATAAAACTCACAAACAGGTATATACTTATGCGCTAAATGAATATGTGAGTTTGCTCACGCCCACCTGCTGCATCCATCATGTTGAACTTCTGCTCCCATCTCGTCGGCGCTTGCCGCGAAGCCCACTACGACATCAACCGCCTGCAACTCATCCTCGCCCGCTTTTGTCGCGACGGCCGCTGGCTGTCACGGCTGCATGACCATGTCGGGAACAGCGAAGAGACATTACTTCACTGTGACGATGCACTCACCATCCTGCAAGCCCGACTTACCCCCAACATCCACTTCCCGCCGCACGAACACGGCATCACAGCAGTCATCGCCACCTACGACGGCGTTGAAACCCATCACTTGTACAGATGCGCCGACTCGGGTCTCGAAGAATGCGGCAAGGTCAACGCGCGCGCACCGGAAGTCTGTGTCTTCGGATCCGACGTGATTCACTCCATCGTCAACCCGGGCACCGACTACTCGCGCTCGCTGCATGTCTATCTCGGCGATCTCATCAGCCGACCCAGACGACTGTGGAATCACGATGGCACCCAGTGCGTGGACTACACGGATGACCCCTACTACGCATGGGCTCGGCCATACGACGCAGCGCGCGCCTTTCTCATGCCGAAGGCGGCATCGCTGTATGGATGCGCGCAGACACGCCGCGCCGAAGAGCACCTTCCCGCGTAATCGCTCAGCCTCGACTCCCCCGTTCGCGGGCGCACCCCGTGCGCTGCTCGTGGCAGCAAATACCGCCTCCCTGAAAGCCTCGCTGCCATTACAATGGCGCAACCTCTCTTGATTGTCGCGCCTTCTTTCTCGTGTTCATGCAGCACATCACCTACCCCTTCGCCTCGCAGGGGCCGCCGGTCGAGCTCGCCAAAGCCGAAGGCAAGTGGCTCCACACCATGGATGGCCAGCGAATTCTCGATGCTGGCGGCGGTGCCATCATCTGCAATATCGGACATGCCCGCGAGGAAGTGCTGAACGCCTGGGTGGAGGGGCAGCGGGAGGGATACATATTGCCGCCGTGGCGCTCGCCGAAACGTCTCGAACTCTGCGAGAGGCTGCTGCGCGACTGGCTTCCGGCGGGGTTGAGCCGCATCCAGTTCGTCTGTAGTGGTTCCGAAGCCATAGAGACCGCCGCCAAGGTCGCCCTGCAATACCACGCCGCGCGAGGTGACTCGGTACGCTCGCAGATGATCGTGCGCACACCCTCGTATCACGGCACGACCCTGACCGCGGCCGCCCTCTCCGGGCATCCCGCCAGGCAGGTGGGCCTGGAGCCGGCCATGACCAGATATCCGCGCGTACACTCGCCCTACCCGCTGCGCCCGCCCGAGGACATGGCGGAAAGCGAACCGGGTAGCCATTACCTGAACGAACTCGAGGGCTGCATCGCCTCGATTGGTGCCGAGCGCGTGGCGGCCTTCATTGCCGAACCTGTCGTTGGCTCATCCGGCGGCATCCTGATTCCTCCGGATGACTATTGGGCGGGTGTGCGCCGCATCTGTGATGCCAACGGCATCCTGCTCATCGCCGACGAGGTGATGACCGGATTCGGGCGCACGGGTGCCAGATTCGCCGTAGAGCATTGGCAAGTGCGCCCCGATATTCTGGTATCCGGCAAAGGTCTGGCTGGCGGCTATGCACCAATCAACGGCGTGTTTGCGCGCAGCGACATTGGCGAAGCCATCGAAGAGGCCGGCATGAGCCTCATGTTTCATACCTGTTCGGCGCTGTCAGGACCCTGCGGGGCAGCCAGCAAGGTGCTCGAGATCATGCTGCGTGAGTCCCTCATCGATGCGAGCCGAACCCTTGGCGAACTCCTGCTTCACACTCTGAGAGAATGCCTGCACAATGACCCCTGGGTGGCCGAAGTGCGCGGCAAGGGCCTGCTGCTCGGTGTCGAGATTGTGCGTGACAGGGCCACGCTCGAACACTTTGCGCCGGAGGCGCAGATGACCTCGCGCATCTGCGAAGAGGCATTTCGGCGCGGTGTCTTCCTGTATCCGGGTGGCACTGGCGAAGTGCGCGATATTCTCTGTCTCGGCCCGCCATTCACCATTGACCGGGCGGACATCCTGCTGATCGCGGAAGTCCTGCGCGATTCGATCATCGCGGTGCGGGAATCAGGCTGTACCCGGACTTGATCTGACAGCCACGCACTCAAGCCGGTGTCCACTCGACGAGCCAGCCACGGTCTCGGGCGAAGGCATCATCCACGGCAATGCCGGGCACCATGACCAGCGAGTCGTCACGGAACAGCAACGGCCTGTCAGCGCGTAGCCAGGGCGCTATTCCCCCCTGTTGATAGAGCCGCGCCACCTTGCGCGTCATGCCGCGCACACGCAAGCGCTCGCCGCCGCAGGCGGAGCGAACCTCGAGCGCCCTGATGTTTTCCGACAGGCAGGCACCCTTCAGGGCGCAGCCCGCGCGCGCCGAAAGCCGCCCATGCGCAAGTTTCATGTCATCATCAAGCCGCCACAGAAGCGGGGCGGCGAGACATGATGGCTGCGTGGAGTGCAGCACCAGCCGCCCGGCAAAGCGCCGGATGCTCCGGTTCTGTCCAAGCGAGAACCCGACTGAGCGATCACGCGGACTCGAGAGCTGTCGCAACATGTCCGCCAGGCGCGCCTCGGAGAGCGAATGTACACCCAGGCGCTGCAAGGCGCGACGCAGCACCGGCAGCTGCGCCACGCTCGGCAATGCGAGTACGGCATCGGCAGAGATGCCGTCACCACCGGCAAGCACTCCTTCAACCCAGGGTTCGAGCAAGGCCTGCAATTGCTCCTGCTCGCGCTCCAGCGCCCGGCTGGTGTTCGCAAGAGACAGCACCGCCTGCGGCCACCTGCCGGAGAGCAACGGCAGTACGCTGTGACGAACAAAGTTGCGGTCCCGGGCAAGCGCCTGATTGGAAGGGTCTTCACACCAGACGAGATCATGCGCCTCGGCATACTCGCGAATAGCGCTGCGCGGTACATGCAGGAAGGGGCGCAAGAGACGGCCTCGGGCCAAGGCGCGCTCACGTGGCATGCCCTTGAGAAGATCACCACCGCCACCACGCATGAGGCGCATCAGCAGGGTTTCGGCCTGATCCTGAGCATGATGCGCGAGCAACAGGGTCTCGTCCTCACCCAGCACTTGCGCCCACCTGGCGTAGCGGGCTTCCCGGGCGAGTTGCTCGATGTTGCCGCTGGCAGGGATATGCAGACGATCACAGACAAAGGGCACTCGCAGCGAAGCCGCAAAGGCGCGGCAATGTTCAACCCAGGCGGATGACTCGGGCATCAATCCGTGCTCGAGATGATGCGCGCTCAGCCGCTCGAGTTCGCCGGGTGCCGCGAGCCGCCGGGCGAGTGCGTACAGGAGCACCGTTGAATCCATACCGCCACTCAGGGCAACGCGCAGCGGCCCGCGCGGCAATTCCCGCAGCGACTCCTCGATCAGGGCGGGCTGATGCGCGCCCGCATCAGGCGCGATAGTTGAGCTTGACGGCATCACCGCCGAGTATCTCGCGCAACTGCCCCAGATTCTCATCGCTGGGCAGTATGGAAAAATCCTTCGGCAACCTCAGGCAAGCGCGCGCATGCTCGCAGCTGTAGCGCACAAGCACACGGCAGTTGCTCTTGCGCCCCTTGCTGCCGAGTGCGCCCAGGGTTTCACGAAGCCTTGCAGAGCCTGTGGTGTCATCAACGTGAAGCTCAATCGAACGGGCAAACTTTTCGCGCGCCTCGGCAAGCGTGTAGGCGCACGACACGCGGATGCGCGCCCCGAACCCGGAGCGGTCATCGCCCCTGGGGGCAGCGCCTTCAATGAGCAGGTATGCACCTTCCCTGAGCTTTTCCCGCTGCGCCTCCAGTACCGACTCGAAAAACCCGGCTTCGGCATGTTCGTGACCATTCTCGAGCCGCGCCCAGGTCTCGCCACCCTCGCGACCACGATGATTCAGGCGCGTGATGATGCCGGCAAACGCGGTGGTGGAATACCTGCGCCTCGTGCCATTGTCGGCAGCCGCCCCGCGCCGCCCGAGGTACAGCCACTCGCACTCCCGCCGATACACATTCATTGGATGATCGGTGAGATACAGGCCGAGCGCCTGATCCTCGCAGGCGAGACGCGCCAGATCGGTCATGGGTCGGCAGTTCGGCACACCCAGACTCGGTAGTTCTGCGTCTTCATCGAACATGTCAGCCACGCCCGCCGACCGGTCCCGCTCCCGTTGCGCGACCCAGTTCAGCACATCCTTCACCATGTGCAGCATGTGCGCGCGCTTCTCGTTCACATGCCCGTCAGCGAGTTCGTCGAGCGCCCCCGATTCGATCAGCCGTTGCAGCGGCGCGGTGGTGAGGAACCGCGTTCCCACGCGAGATACGAAGTCGGACAAACTCTCGTAGCGACGAGACGCTCTCTGCTTCACTATCTGCTCGATGAGCGGCCAGCCGACATCGCGAATGCCCCCCAGACCGTACCTGACAGCGCGGCCCTGGGCACGAAATTCGAGATGGCTCTCATTGACATCCGGCGGCAAGGTATCAAGCCCAAGCTGCGCGAGTTCCGGCATCAGCTTGTGAATCGCATCGCGGTTTTGCATCTCGCTGGAAAGCAGAGCCGCCATGAACTCGGCCGGATAGTTCGCCTTGAGCCACGCCGTCTGATAGGAAATGAGCGCGTAGGCGGTGGAGTGCGAGCGGTTGAATCCATAGCCGGCGAACTTGTCCATGAGGTCGAACACCTTCTCCGCCACCACCCCGGAGATGTTTCGTGTACGCGCCCCCTGCACGAAGCGGCTGCGTTGCTCGGCCATGATTTCCGGCTTCTTCTTGCCCATGGCAGCGCGCAGCACATCAGCCTGCCCCAGAGTGAATCCGGCCATCACCTGAGCGAGCTGCATCACCTGTTCCTGAAAGAGGATGATGCCGGAGGTGGATTCAATGACATCGCGCATCGCCGGATGCAGATATTCCGGCGTACTCTTGCCCTCACGCACTTCAATGAAGCTGTCCACCATGCCGGACTGCAGGGGACCCGGTCGATACAGCGCCAGCAACGCAGTCAGATCGGCGAGCGACTGCGGCTTCAGGCGCAGAATCAAGCGACGCAGTCCATCGGATTCAAGCTGGAAAATGCCTCTGGTCTGCGCCAGCTGCAAGAGCCTGAATGTCTTGTCGTCATCAAGCGGAATGTCTTCTATATCAAGGTTCAGGTGGTGATTCCTGTTCAGGCTGCGCACGGCGTGTTCAATCACGGTGAGCGTCCTGAGACCAAGAAAGTCGAACTTGATGAGACCCGCCTTCTCGACATCCTTCCAGTCGAATTGCGTGACCGCATCACCCTGATCACTCACAGTGGCGGGCAGGAAATCACTGAGTCTCGATGGCGCAATCACCACTCCGGCCGCGTGTGTGCCCTCGTTGCGTACACACCCTTCGAGGCGGTAGGCGGCATCCATGATTTCCGCATATTCCGGCTCCTGCTTGATGAGCCGACGCAGCTCCGGCTGTCCTTCAACCGCATCTGCAAGACGAATGTCCAGCTGGTTGGGAATGAGGCGCGCGAGAGTATCGCCCATCTTGTAGGGCTTGCCCTGCGCCCTGGCCACATCGCGCACCACGGCCTTGGCACCCATGGTGCCGAAAGTGACAATCTGCCCAACGGCATCGCGCCCATAGCGGTCGGCAATATGCTGCAGGACCCGGTCTCGCTGCTCCATGCAGATGTCTATGTCAAAGTCCGGCAAGGACACCCGCTCCTTGTTGAGAAATCGTTCGAACAGCAATCCATGCTCGATGGGGTCGAGCCCGGTGATGCCGAGCACCCAGGCGACCAGCGAGCCGGCACCGGAGCCGCGACCGGGACCCACCGGAATGCGCTCGCTCTTTGCCCAGCCAATGATGCTCATGACCACCAGAAAGTAGCCCGCGTACTTCATCGAGCAGATAACATCAAGCTCGCTGGCGAGACGCGCGATATAGCGTTCGCGCAGTTCGGGCGAGGGCGCGTCCGGTGTCTGCATCGCCTGAAGTCGCTCTTCCAGCTTGTCCTCGGCAAGCCTGGTGAGATAGGCTTCAAGCGAATCGAACTCGCCCCCCTCGGCTTCGGGGTACTTGGGGAAGGCATGCTGATAGAAGCTCTGCGGCAGGTTGCAGCGCTTGGCAAGTTCAACCGAGTTGTGCACCGCTTCCGGTATGTCGGCAAAGAGCGCCACCATGTCCGCGGCGCTCTTGAGCCACATGGCTTCGGTGTACTGACGTTCGCGCGCCGGATCGTCAATCACCTGCTTCTCCTGTACGCACACGCGGATTTCGTGGAACTCGTAATCCTCCGGCCTGGCGTACATGACTTCGTTGGTGGCCACCAGCGGTGCCGAATAGCGCGCTGCCAGATCAATCACCTGGCTTTCGATGCGCTCGTCGGCTTTTCGGTCACAGCGCATCAATTCCAGGTAGAAGCTGTCCGGAAAGGCCCCCATCCAGGCATCGAGATGCGCGCGAGCCAGCGCCTCGTCTGCGCGCAGCAACGCCTTGCCTACATCGCCCTGTGAGCCGCCGGAGAGGGCAATCAAGCCCTCGGCGTGAGCGAAGATGCACTGCCTGGTGGAGACTCGCAGCCCGGACTGACGGTCCTTGCGCAGCTGAAAGATAACTCGCAGCAGGTTGTTGTAGCCCGCGGGGTTGGTCGCCAGCAGCAGGCAGTGCGAAATCTCCGCGTCTTCGTGCTCGCCGCGAAACGGCATGTCCACGCCGGCGACGGGTTTGATGCCCGACTCGACACAGGCGCTATAGAACTTGATGTAGCCGCTGAGGCTGGCGCGATCAGTGAGCGCCAGGGCCGGCATTCCGATCTCGGCAGCGCACTGCGCCAGGTGCTCGACCTTGGCGAGCCCGGCGCTCATGGAGTATTCGCTGCGTACGCGAAGATGAACGAAACTCGCCCTGTCCCCGATCAGGTCTTCGCTCACACTCGCCATATGTCAAGTGTACCTTGAAGCCCGCAGGCGGCACGGCACCTGACCTGCGCGCGCGGCCACAGGGCTTGTCCCGGCCTCTGCCTCGAACCTCAAAGCCTTGGATCAACCAGTACCTTCATGTCTGCGGGCGAGTCGAGCAGATCGACAAAGCAGGAGTCGAGGTCGGCAAGCCCGACTGTTCTTGTATGCAGGGATTCAAGACGCACGCGACCGTCCTGTACCAGGCCTTGTGCAATCTCGAACTCCTCGTACTGGTAGGCGAGAGAGGTGACCAGATGTATTTCCTTGATGATCCAGTTGGGAGCGTTGATCTGCACATGGCTACTCGGTACCCCGACCAGGGAAACCTTGCCGCCGCGGCGCACCAGTTGCACCGATTGGTCGATGGTGTCGGCAACTCCCGCGCACTCGAACACGAGGTCGGCTCCACCCTGAAACAGATCCTCGAGGCGCTGCGGAAGTGTTTCCGGGTCGGCATCAAGGACATGATCAGCACCAAGGCGAAGCGCAAGGGCACGGCGCGCCTCGTGCGGGTCCACCACCACAATCGGGCCAACGCCCGCCGCCCTGGCACATTGCAATACCAGGCAGCCAACTGGCCCCGCGCCCAGAATCAGGGTGCGGTCGCCGAGCATCGGGCCGGTGCGACGCAGCGCATGGACAGCCACGGCCAGAGGCTCGAGCATGGCGGCCTCGGGATCACTGAGGTCATCCCGGACGCGATAGATTCGTTGTGCATCCATACTGATCGCCCTGGCGAAGCCCCCGTGAGGGGTTGCCATTGGCCCCATGCCCATGGCCCCGAGCAAGGCAGTCTCGCAATGCGCGCTGTTGCCGCGCCGACACGCGCGACAATTGCCACAAGCGCTGGCGATGCCTATGGCAACGCGGTCGCCCTCCCGAACATGCGTCACGCCCTTGCCCAGTGCGCTCACCTGGCCCATCCACTCGTGTCCGCAGATGGATGGATTGTACGGGTCGCCAGATGCATAGGCGTGCAGGTCCGTACCGCAAATTCCGCAATAGGCAATATCGACCACCGCCTTGCCAGGCTCAGGTGTCGGCTCGGGCATATCGACGAGTTCGAGCCTGTGCTGGCCCGTGACGAGTGCAACCTGCATGAGGCGCTCCGGAGACGAATTCTTCAGGATGATACGACAAAGTATGTTTTACTGGTACAGTGAACGGCACAGCACGGAGGTCGCGCAGTGTCCCATGGCGGATGTTCGCTCGTTGACGCTCACAGCGCGAACCCCGTAAAATCACCACTCTGTCGCAACCTTGGAGGGGTTGTTCATGAGGTTTTCATCTGCTCTTCGCCTGCTTCTGGTCAGTTCATTTCTCGTTGGCTCGCATTCGCTCCATGCTGCTTCGGAGCAGATTCAGCGCCCCGAGAACGGGAGCACTCTCATCTCCGGTGGCGCGGTGTTCGAGCCCGCCCCGGATGATCTTGGCGACGATGCTGACAATGTGCTCGGTGGCATGGCATCCGTCACCTGGCTGCGGGACAACAACTACTTTTGGGAAATCTTTGTCTCTCGCACCGAGAATCGTGTGAGCGTCCTTCGTCGTATCGAAGGGCAGGACATCCCGGACAGGCAGGACACGGAACAGCTGCATGGCGGTATCAATACCGGCTACATGTTTCCCCAGAAGGGCAACTGGCGCCCGTATTTGAGCCTTGGAATCGGCGCTGGCAGTTTTGATAACGGTGCTGGCTTCGACTCTGACGGGGCCGAGTTCAATGCCGGATTTGGCGGCTTTTACGAATTCACCGAACGCATGTTTCTGCGTGGAGACATGCGTCTCATGGTGCGCGAAGATATAGATTGGGGACCGGTCGCGAGCCTGGCTCTGGCGATGCAACTCGGCGACATTACTCCTGACCCACCGCCAGATGCCGACGGTGACGGAGTACCGGATGCGTCAGACCTGTGCCCCGATACGCCGAGAGGCGCTCAGGTGAACTCGAGAGGCTGCCCGGACAGTGACGGCGATGGCGTATATGACGATGCAGATCAATGTACCGATACCCCACCCGGTACAGAAGTTGATGCCAATGGGTGTCCGTTGCCACCGCCACCGACTCCGGAACCGCCACAAGTGAATCCGATTGATGCTCTGCGGGAAGCTGCTGATGATGCGCGCATCCTGATCCTGTTCGAGTACGACCGACACGATGTGGGTGCCGAATATGAAGATGATTTGCGCGGCCTGGCACAGCTGCTCGCCGAGCAGCCGGAACTCGATGTGGTCATCGAGGGCCATGCGGATAGCCGCGGTAGCGACGAATACAACATCGCATTGTCCGAGCGACGTGCGAGCGAAGTACGCACAGCCCTTGTGAACCTTGGCGTTGATGCGGCCCGTATTTCGATTGTCGGCAAGGGTGAGTCGGAACCGGTGGCGAGCAACGACACGGAAGACGGTCGTGCTCTGAACCGTCGCGCCATCAGCGTATTCCCGACCATCGACTGAAGGCATTTCGGAGAGGCCATCTTGTCGGAGGTCGCAGGCGACAACACCTGTCTCGCAGCGGTTGTTCGGTTCGTCCGTGCTGTTTGTGTTGCCTGTGTTGTCGGGGTTTGGGCGCTGAGCAGTCCGGCTCACGCCCAGACATCCGCCTCGGCTCTGCCAGACACCTCACACCTGATGTCCCCCTCCCCGGAGGGAGCGAAGGTCTATATCATCTCTCCGCGCGATGGAGAAGTTGTCAGCGAAACCTTTCAGGTGCTCTTCGGCCTTGAAGGGATGGGCGTGGCACCGGCGGGCGTACCCTTCAACAACACCGGTCATCATCACCTGTTGATGAATGTCGATACCTTGCCCAACCTCACACTCCCGATTCCTGCCGATGAGCAGCACCTGCATTTCGGGCTTGGACAGACGCAGGCGGAAGTGACCCTGCCGCCCGGCGAGCATCGTCTGCAACTCCTTCTGGGAAACCACCTGCACATCCCGCATGACCCGCCGGTCATGTCCAATGTCATTACTATCAACGTGAAGTAGCTGCCGTTTACAGTGTGACTGCTCGACATCCCTGTCTGGTGAGAAAGGCATGAGCACAGCAACCGCGGGAGAGCTGGCACCGCCACGCATCGAACGCCTCGGGGTGAAAAACTTTCGCGCCCTGCGACATATCGAAATCAGGGATATGACACCCCTGACCGTGCTGCTGGGACCAAACGGTAGCGGGAAATCCACGGTTTTCGATGTATTTGCCTTTCTGGCTGAATGCTTCGAGAGCGGGCTGCGCCGAGCCTGGGAGACACGCGGTCGGGCGCGCGAACTCAAGTCACGCGGCGCAGAGGAGCCGGTACTGATCGAGATAGCTTATCGCGAGACACCTGGAAGTTCCCTGATTACCTATCATCTGGAGGTGGACGAGTTCGGAGGCAAGCCTGTCGTGGTCAAGGAATGGCTGCGCTGGAAGCGCAGGAGCCGTGGGGCACCATTCCGGTTTCTTGATTATGCAGATGGAACCGGAACAGTTATCTCGGGGGAATTGCCAGACGCTCAGGACAGGCGAATCGAGATGCCGCTCAGCTCGTACGACACGCTTGCGGTCAATGCGCTCGGACAGTTGGCAGAACACCCTCGTGTGGTTGCGCTGCGCAGCTTCATCATGGGATGGCACGTGTCGTATCTTTCTTCGCAGGATGCCCGGGGACAGCCGGAAGCGGGACCCGAAGAACGACTGAGCAAGACAGGGGATAACCTCGCCAACGTGATCCAGTACCTGTCCGAGTACCACCGCGAAAAACTGGAATCCATTTTCGAGAAGCTCCGTAAAAGGGTCCCCGGAATCGAGAAAGTGGAAGCGAAGGAGATGCCGGACGGGAGACTGTTGCTGCACATCAAGGATGCTCCCTTTACCGAGCCGGTCATGGCTCGCTTCGCTTCGGACGGTACGCTCAAGATGCTTTCTTGGTTGGCTTTGCTGTACAGCAAGGCGACACCGCCCTTCCTCGGAATCGAGGAGCCGGAGAACTTTCTCCATCCTCGCCTGCTTCACGGGTTAGCGGAGGAATGTCGGGCAGCGACCGAAGCGACGCAAATACTCGTGACCACGCATTCACCCTTTTTTCTTGATGCGCTGCGCCCTCGGGAGGTGCGGGTGCTGTGGCGCGACGAAGTCGGCTATACACAGATTCACCCGCTGCACCGGGATGCAAGGATCAAAGCGTTCATGGATGCCGGTGCGCTGCTGGGCGACCTCTGGATGGAAGGTCATTTCGGAGTCGGAGACCCCTTGACCGGAGGCGGAATGCCCACCGACAAAAGAGGTTCGCACTGACATGCCCACCTCGCATTTCGATTTCCATGTCGAGGAGTCTTCCATGGAAGCTTTCCTTCGCGCGTGGCTACCGCGATTTATTCCACAGGGCTGCTCCTATCAAATATATTCCTATCAAGGCAAGCAGGCTCTGTTGCGCAAAATCGAGGATCGTTTGCGAGCCTGTGCACGATGGATACCGGATGGACATCGTATCGTGATCCTTGTGGATCAGGATGACGACCCCTGCACAGATCTCAAGTCAACGCTTGAAGAGATATGTGCGCGCACCGGTCTTCGCTCCAGACGAGTCGGTGGCCCGCATTGGCAGGTCACAACCCGGATCGCGATCGAAGAACTGGAAGCATGGTATTTCGGTGCCTGGCAAGCAGTGCGTGAAGCCTATCCAAGAGTTCCGTCGAATGTTGTGCGTCGCAAATCCTACCGTAACCCCGACGCGATCAAAGGCGGCACTTGGGAAGCTTTCCAGCGAATCATGCAAAAACACGGATACTTCAAGCAAGGATTGAATAAAGTGGAGGCTGCCTCTGCCGTTGGCAAGCACATCGACCCGAATGTCAGTGCCTCCCGAAGTTTCGCTGTATTCCGCGATGCCCTTATCGAAGCCATTGCATGAACATCATGGAGACCGAACCACGCATTCACCCTTTTTTCTTGATGCGCTGCGCCCTCGGGAGGTGCGGGTGCTGTGGCGCAACGAAGTCGGCTATACACAGATTCACTCGCTGCACCGGAATGCAAGGATCAAGGCGTTCATGGATGCCGGTGCGCTGCTTGGGCGACCTCCGGATGGAAGGTCATTTCGGAGTCGGAGACCCCTTGACATGAAACCCAGAGCATCAAGAAACAGGACGCTCACCTGCAGCGGTGAGGAAATCGAAGCTCTTGCACATGAACTGCTGGTGCTGAGCGAGCCAACAGCACTCGAGCACATCGTCAATCGGATTATTTGCGGTGATACCTTCCGTGTCCTGCCCTTCCTGCCTGTCGAGTGTGCCGACCTCCTCATTCTCGACCCACCCTACAATCTCACCAGGAATTACAACGGACACTCCTTTCGTCGGCGGAAGAAATCGGACTATGCAGCCTGGTTCGAAGAACTCGTCACACTGCTCATACCGACCCTGAAGCCCGATGCAAGTGTGTATGTTTGCGCGGACTGGAAAACCTCGCTGTTGATCGCCCCTGTTCTTGAACGCCATTTGTGCATCCGGAATCGAATTACCTGGGAGCGCGACAAGGGGCGCGGCGCGAAATCGAACTGGAAGAACAATAGCGAAGACATCTGGTTTTGCACTCTCGGCAGGTCCTACTTCTTCCATGCAGAAGCAGTCAAGCTGAAACGGAAGGTGATAGCACCGTATCGAGTCGATGGCAAGCCGAAAGACTGGATGGAAGAGGACGGCGGACACTTCAGATTGACCCATGCATCGAACCTCTGGTCGGATATTTCGGTGCCATTCTGGTCGATGTCCGAGAACACCGATCACCCAACGCAAAAGCCGGAAAAACTTATCGCCAAACTGATTCTTGCCAGCAGCAAGCGTCACGACCTTGTTCTCGACCCTTTTCTGGGGAGTGGCACGACCGCCGTGGTAGCGCACAAGCTCGGACGCTCATTCTGTGGAGTCGAGCTCGACAGAGAGTACTGCTGCTGGAGTCAGAAACGCCTGCATCAGGCATCTGCTGATGCGTCGATTCAAGGCTATACGGGCGGCGTGTTTTGGGAACGAAACAGCCAGAACAATTCCGGGCAGCTCAAGTCAGGTGCTTCGGAACAGGGGAAACTTCCTCTGTGAAATCCGCCTTTTATTACGGCGGCGAATATCTGGGAATTGCTGCCCGAATAAAGGACTATCTCAATAATACAGGAGAGTTTCTCTCGCCAGAGATAGCCGACAGTACAAGGTATGTTCTGATCAAGTCCATCCGTGGACTTGATCAGATTCGCAAATCAGAAGTGTGCTTCTGATTTGCTCGCAGATTCAATGCCTTACGGCACTGAATCTGGCGGCACATCCATGTGCCGCACGGGAAACTCTGTTTTATTCAGAGTTTCCCGTGCGGTTGGCGATGCATTGGAGCGCCTTATCGCCGACAAGTTCGCTGACTTTCTGGGGGATTGGTGCACAGAGTATTCGAGCGAGTTTGCTCGCAGAGCCATGGCTGACCTCGCCTTTGCGGACAAGGAAGGATTCTATTCGGTCATTGATGTAAAGACTCATCGAGAGGACACGAAATTCAACATGCCCAACCTCACATCAGTGGATCGGCTGACACGCTTCTATGAGTCAGATCAAAATGTTTTTGCCCTGATCATGGCCAGATACTCAGTCGTCAAAACAAGAGTACATGTCACTGAAGTGATATTCTCCCCCATTGAGTTCCTCGACTGGAATTGTTTGACGGTGGGAGCCTTGGGGTGGGGCCAGATACAGTTGAAGAACTCCAACGAGATAAACCTTCGAGAAGGGTATTCCAGAAAATTCTGGATGCTGGAACTCTGTGAATCAATGTTCGAGTTCTATCCCAGAGAAATTCGTAAAATACAGGACAGGCTGGTTCGATTTGATGAAATCAAGTCGTACTGGGAGGCGAAAGAGGATGTGTGGGGTTGTTGACCAGCGGTGATGTGCGACAGGTATATGGAGTTGGCTACCGCGATTAACTCCGGGAAACAGCCAAATACATTCTGATCAGGTTCATCCGTGGACCTGTCCGGAATGCAGGTAGAATTCGCGCACAAGGTCGGGCAGTTCGCTCATGTGATGGCGCGTCTGCGCCATGCTGTCGCGGTCACGGACAGTGACGCTGCCATCGCCCTCGACAGTTTCAAAATCCACCGTCACCACCAGCGGCGTTCCAACC
This sequence comes from Pseudomonadales bacterium, assembly GCA_965199815.1. Lineage (GTDB taxonomy): Bacteria > Pseudomonadota > Gammaproteobacteria > Pseudomonadales > Azotimanducaceae > Azotimanducus. Next base: position 242,926 of record CBDATE010000033.1, on the reverse strand, counting down.
TCATCGTGGCGCCTGTATCCCTTGCCGATGTTGCCTGTGTCTTCAAGGAAAATCCGCCCCACGCCGGTGCGCATGAGTTCGCTGCGCAGCCGCCTTGCCTGGTCAACAATACCCTTGTGATTGCGCTTCAGCGGTAACACGGCCACCTTGATGGGCGCGAGGTGCGGCTTGAGCCGCAATACTGTGCGCTCCTTGCCGTCACCCAGATCCTCCGTATCCAGCGATTCAACCAGAATAGCCAACACGCCGCGCTCGACACCCATCGAAGGTTCGATGACATAGGGCACGATCCACTCGCTCCGCTCTTCATCGCGCACCCGCAACTGGACATTGCTGCGCTGATTCGACGCGACCCGCGCGTCAAGACCCAGTTCGGCGTTTCGCTTGCTGTGTGAGCCCAGGTCGAAATCGGTGCGGTTGGCAATGCCTTCAAGCTCTTCTTCGCCATGCGGAAACCGATACAGAATGTCGTAAGTGCGCTTGGAGTAGTGCGACAGCTCCGCCGTCGGCACATCAAGCACCTGCAAATGCTCACGCGACAACCCCTGTGCTTGCCACCAGTCGAGACGCAATTGCAGCCAGCGGTCATGCCAGGATTCGTCCGTGCCCCTGGCGACGAAATACTCGAGCTCCATCTGCTCGAATTCGCGCACACGGAAGATGAAGTTGCGCGGCGTGACCTCATTGCGAAACGCCTTGCCAATCTGTGCGATGCCGAACGGCAAGCGACGCGAGGTGGAGTCCAGCACGTTCTTGAAATTGGTAAAGATACCCTGCGCGGTTTCCGGCCTCAGGTAGGCAAATGAGGATGCGTCTTCAACCGGGCCCATGTTGGTCTTGAACATGAGGTTGAACGAGCGCGGTTCAGTCAACTCGCCCGAGCCGCACTTCGGGCAATGGGCACCCTCGATATGGTCGGCACGCCAGCGACTCTTGCAGGAGCGACAATCGACCAGCGGATCGACGAACGTATCCTCGTGCCCGGAGTGGCGCAGCACCTCGCGATGTGTGAGAATCGAAGCATCAAGACCTTCCACATCATCGCGCTCATGCACCAGACTGCGCCACCAGGCCGCCTTGAGGTTGTTCTTCAGCTCAACCCCGAGGGGGCCGAAATCATAGACACCCTGCAGGCCGCCGTAGATTTCAGCGCCTTGAAAGACGAATCCGCGACGCTTGCAGAGCGATACAATATGGTCCATCGAATGCACGGGCACTCCCCTTCAGTTGTGAACGAATGCCCCACTGCCTGTATCCGGGCAGTGCCGGAAGCGGAGCAAACGAACACTCTATACCATGCGCCAGGTAAGCGAAGCGCGACAAGACAGGACATCAGGTAACTCGCAGTGACAACATCAAATTCTCGCATCAAGACACTGGCACTGGCCTCACTGGCACTCGGCGCTGTCGGCATTCTTTTGCCCATGATTGGCGCGCTTGGCAGTCGCATCGATCTCTGGAGCCTCGGGCTTGCTCTGATGATGATACCGGCCGGCCTTGTGCTGGCGCTGCTCGGATGCCTGATCGGCCTGTTCTCCCTGTGGAAGCTGCGCACACTCGGAGAACGTCTGGTGGTCGCGGCGCACGGCATCGGCCTCAGCCTGCTGGTGTCCCTGTTCCTGGCAAACACCATATCCAAGGCTCGCCTCGTCCCGCCGATACACGACATCACCACCGACACGGCAGATCCGCCCGTATTCACCCTGGCACCGTCCTTGCGTTCGGAACAGGAGAACAGCCTCGAGTACCGGGGCGAAGTGCTGGCGGCCATGCAACTCGAAAGCTACCCGCAAGTGAGACCACTGCTGCTGCCAGTCTCCGCCTCCGAACTGCATGCGCGCGTACTCGAAGTGCTCGCAGACATGGGCATGGAAGTGATCAGAGACGATGCGACGAACGGCGAAATCGAGGCGGTCGCCACCACCTTCTGGTTCGGGTTCAAGGACGATCTGATTGTGAGACTACGCGCAGTGGAAGGCGGTACGCGCATGGACCTGCGCTCAGTGTCGCGCATTGGCACCTCCGATCTTGGTGCCAATGCGGAGCGCATCCTCGCAGTGATGGAGCGCGTCAAGGCGGCTTCGTAACCTGACTACGCACGTGGCACGTTCATGTGCCACATGGAGAGCCTCTGAATAACAGAGGCTTCCCCAAGCCTGCGCTCGCCGCACAGAAACTCCCGCACAGGATTTTCGCACAGCAAGAAGGTGGCATATCCCACACGGGATACCGCCAATCTCGGCAACGCCTCCAACCCATATCGCGCATGCTGTTTGTATGAGCGAAGACAACTCCACACTCTTTCGCAAGGAAGCCATGCTGGCAGCGCGCGAGCGCCTGTGGGGCGAGCTGCTGCTCAGATCACCGCGCATTGCGAAGTATGCGATTCCGGCCCTGGTCATCGGCTTCGTGTTGCTTGGTGTACTGCTCGTCAAAGCGTCATTCGTTCGTTCGGAATCGGTACAAGGCTACATTTCAACCGAAGCTGGCTGGGTACGGGTATTCCCTCCCCAGGAGGGTCGCGTACAGGAGGTACTGGTCGCTGAAGGCGACGAGGTGGTTGCCGATCAGGTGCTGGCGCGGCTGATCAACCGGCGCGCCATAGGCAGCGAAACCTTCAGTGAATCCAGCCTGGAGATCGAGCTGCGCGCACAGGTTGCAATGCTCGAAGAAGAGCGCCTCAGGGAACGCGCGCGTCAACAGGAAGAGTCCGCATGGTACGCGCAAGAATCACAGTTTCTGGTCGAGCGACGCAGCCTTCTCTCATCGCTGCATCAGGTTCTTGCCGAACAACAACAATTGCGTCAGGCAGCCCTGGGTCGCGGGCTGAAATTGCAGGACGCAGGCAGCCTGGCGAAATCCGATGTGGACATCCTGCAGCAGGAGTATCTGGCGGCGCGTGCCGAAACCCTGAATGCATCGCACACGCTGCTTGGTCTCGAATCGATGCTGCGCAAGCATCAGGCAGAGAAAAGCAGCCTGCCGACGCAGCACTATGCCCGCCTTTCCAGTCTGAATCGCGACCTCTCTGATCTCAGGCAACGCCTGACGGAGTTGCAGGGCTACTCGGATTACTTCGTCACGGCACCGGTTACCGGTCGGGTGCGCGGAGTCACTCATTCACAAGGAGATCAGGCACGAAAGGAGCGTCCGTTGTTCAGCATTCTGCAAGAAGAAAAGGGCATTCGGGCGGTGCTGCTGGTGCCGTCACGAGCCATCGGCTTCGTGCGCGAAGGACAGCGCGTACGTATTCGTTATGACGCCTTCCCGTATGAACGATTTGGTTCACACGAGGGCGAAGTAACGCAAGTCGGTCGCACGAGTCTGGTTGCAGGCGAGATTTCCGCACCCGTGCCACTGCGTGAACCCGTGTATCGCGTGTACGTCAAGCCGCTTGATTCAGAGGTACTGGCCAACGGCGAAACCTGGGCACTGTTGCCCGGGATGACGCTGCAAGCCGAAGTCCAACTTGAAACACGCACTCTCTGGCAATGGCTGACCGCACCACTCAGGAGCCTCGCACGGCAGTGATCAATCTGCTCAGATTCGGGTTCCGCCGCTCGGTACCCGCCATCATGCAGAGCGAGGCCTCCGAGTGCGGCCTCGCATGTCTGGCCATGGTGCTCGGATTCCATGGCCAGGCCACCGACCTGGCCTCGCTGCGTCGGCGCGCGCACCTCTCGCTGCGCGGCACCACTCTGGCGGACCTCATGACCTTGTCGCACCGCTTCGGCCTCGAATCACGCGCGGTGCGCTGCGAACCGGAAGACTTTGCGCAGTTGCGTCAGCCAGCAGTACTGCACTGGGAATTCAATCACTTCGTCGTGCTGGTGAAGATGCGGCGTGGACGGGCACTGATTCACGACCCGGCCGTGGGTGCGAGAAGCCTGCCACTCGAGGAGGTGTCGAAAAAATTCACGGGTGTGGCGCTGGAACTCTGGCCGAGCGCCGATTTCAAGCGCATGGATCGGAGCGAGCGTTTGAAGCTGCGCGATTTTCGCGCCCAGATACGCGGTCTGGAAAAGAGCTTCGTCGGCCTCCTGTGTGTCTCGCTGGCAATCCAGTTGTGCGCGCTGGCCATGCCCTTCTATATGCAGCTCATGGTGGACGAGGCGGTGGTGAGCCAGGATGCCAATCTGGCCGTGGTGCTGGCGCTGGCCTTTGGCCTCCTGATGGCGGTTTCGGTAGCCACAGAGGCGCTGCGTGGCGTGATGATCCTGTTTGCCGGCAGCAGCCTGTCCTTTCATATGGCCGCAGCTCTGGTGCGTCATCTGCTGCGACTGCCACTCGACTGGTTCCAGAAACGTCATCTCGGCGATGTGGTATCGCGGTTCCGTTCCCTTGAACCGGTGCAAAACCTGTTCACGCAAGGCGTGATTACCGTCATGGTGGACGGCATCATGGCCATCACCACCGGTGTCATGATGTTTCTCTACAGCCCGAAACTCGCTTGGGTCGTATGTACAGCGGTCGTGCTCTATCTCGTCACTCGTCTGGCGCTCTACCCGCCGATTCGTCAGCGCACCATGGAACTCATTCTGTCGGGTGCCCTGCGCGACTCGCGCTTCATGGAACTGACCCGCGCCGTGCAGGGCATCAAGGTTTTTGGCAAGGAGTCCGAACGGCATCACAACTGGCTGCATCATCAGGCGCAGGCGACGAACGCCGGCATTGCCGTGGGGCGCCTGGAGATTGTCAACCAGACCCTGGCATCAACGATTTTCGGTTTCGAGAATCTGCTGGTGATATTCATCGGCATCGGCCTGGTGCTTGATGCGTCCTTCACTGTTGGCATGTTGTTCGCCTTTGTCTCCTACAAGACACAGTTCGTGGATAGACTGGCGGCGCTCATCGAAGAGCTCATCTCGATTCGCATGCTGTCGGTGCATCTGGAGCGCCTGTCGGACATAGGCCTGGCTGAACCCGAACAGGCATCAATCACCACTGAACCTCATGTCGGGCAGCCTGCAAACGACTGTCAGGGTGCCCTCACTCTGAGCGAGGTGTGTTACGCATATGGCGATCTTGAAGCGGAGGTGCTGCAACAGGTGAACCTGCATGTCGCCCCCGGCGAGTTCATCGCGATTCTCGGGCGCTCCGGCAGCGGCAAGACCACCCTGCTCAAGCTCTGCATGGGGCTGCTCGAACCGGGCAGTGGCCAGGTTGCGATGGATAATCGACCTCTCACCTCGCTGGATGTCACCAGTTATCGGTGTCACATCGCCGCGGTCATGCAGGACGATTGCCTGCTGGCAGGCAGTATCGCGGAAAACATCAGCTTCTTTGATGTCGATCAGCAGATGCAACGGGTAATGGATTGCGCCGCGAGTCTCGACATCGATGAGGTCATCCAGGCCTTGCCCATGGGCTATGAATCCCTGATCGGAGATATGGGGTCAGTGCTCTCCGTCGGCCAGCGTCAGCGAGTGCTGCTGGCGCGAGCGCTGTACAAGCAGCCGAAGTTCCTGTTTCTGGACGAACCAACGGCCAACCTCGATGTCCACAGCGCGCAGAAAGTGCAGGAGCTGATCACCTCACTGGCCATGACTCGGGTAGTGGTGACCCATGACGAGAGGTTTGCGCGCCTCGCCGACCGGTGCTTTTTCGTGGAGGCCGGTCGGCTGGTAGAGGCAGGCTCCTGAATCCTGCCGACACCGTCAAAACCTGAGCAGGCCCGTCTCCAGCGTTTCCAGATCCACCACGCCTATGGCGTTCAATCCGGGCATGATGCCGGCGCACTCGCCCGGATTGAAGACAAGCCGGTGCGCCGATCGTTCGTGGCGATACAGATGCGTGTGCCCGTGCAGGAGCAACTCGTGATGCGGTTTCGAGAAGCGATCGAGTTCCAGAGGATCGTGCACTACCAGCAAGTGGCGTTCATGCCAATGGAGTTCAAGTGGTGGATCGACGAAGTGAAAGCCGTGTCGGTGCACGGCTTCCTGCAATGACTCGCGCTCCAGATCGTTATTGCCGAACACTCCATACAGGGGTGCATCAAGGCCGGAGAGCGCATCAAGCGTTTTCGCCTGGGTGATATCGCCCGTGTGAATAACGCGCTCGACTGCGGCATCGTTGAACAGATCAACTATGCGGCGAACATTGCCGAGGTTGTTGTGCGTGTCGCAAACAACGCCGACGCGCATTGCCCGGTGATTATCGGTGTGTGGCTATTTCTTCCGCTTGCAAACGGGAAGCGTCACGCCGCCTTTTCCAGGATGTGAATGCCGCAAGCACTGCCGAGTCCGATCACATGGGTGAGCCCGAGACGCGCATCCTTGACCTGGCGACCGCCAGCTTCACCACGCAGATGGGTGGAGACTTCATATACGTTGGCGATACCGGTGGCACCGAGCGGATGGCCCTTGGAGAGCAGGCCACCGGATACATTCACCGGAACCCGCCCGCCGAGCGCCACTTCACCCTCGTCGATCATGCGCCCGGCCTCGCCATCACCACAAAGGCCCAGATTCTCGTAGTGGAGAATCTCGGCGGTGGCAAAGCAGTCGTGCAGCTCCACCAGGTCTATATCCTCGGGGCCAACACCGGCCATCTCGTAGGCGGTCTTTGCCGCCATGCGCGTACAGCTATTGACATCCGGCATGACCAGATCGCGCTCCTGCCAGGGGTCCGAGGTGAGTACTGATGCCCGCACCTTGACGGCACGCGACATGAGGCCAAGTTCGCGCACCTTGTCCTCGCTCGCCAGCACGGCAGCCGCCGAGCCATCCACATTCACCGAGCACATGAGCTTGGTGTTGGGATAGGAAATCATCTCGGCGTTCATCACCGTATCAAGCGGTGTTTCGATCTGATACATGGCCTTGGGATTCATGGTCGAGTGGTGGTGGTTCTTGACCGATACCTTGGCGAACTGCTCGAAAGTCGTGCCGTGTTTGCGCGCATGCTCCATGCCGGCCTCGGCAAACACGGTCGGCATGGTGCCGGAGCCGAGCAATCCCTCCTTCGAGATGCCCTTGGCACCGCCTGCGCCGCCCAGGAGTCCCTTGCCCATCTGTTCCACGCCTACCGCGAGCACCAGATCGTAGAGGTCGGCCTTGATCGAAGTCCAGGCTTCACGAAAGGCGGTCGCGCCCGTCGCGCAGGCATTGGCACAGTTCACCACGGGGATGCCCGTCTGGCCGATTTCCTGCAGCATGCGTTGCCCCACCATGGCGTTGGCCTGCCCGAGGTTGCCACAGTAGAGCGCCTGCATGTCCTGAATGGTGAGACCGCAGTCATCCAGGGCAAGCAGCGCGGCTTCTGCGCCGATGTTGGGGACCGACCGCTCGGGAAAGCGGCCGAACTTGATCATATCGACTCCGACGATATAGACATCACTCATGACTGACCTCTCTGATTTCAGTGAATAGGTTCGAAGAAGTAGGAAGTATAGGCGTTGCCGTCAGCATCCCGGCGTCCCAGGGCATCCTTGAAAACGACCCTGACCGGCATGTCGAATTTGATCTTCGCCGGATCCGGCTCCATGCCGATCAGGTTGCCCTTCACCACACCGCCACCATCAAGATCGACAATGCTGGAGATAAACGGGACTTCAATGCCCGGGAAGGAGCGCGTCACGATGGAATAGGAATAGAGTTTGCCGGTGCTGGCAAGCCGTATGGGCTCCATCTGGTCACGCGCCCCGCATTTGGAGCAATGATCGCGGGCACCGAGGAAGATAGCACCGCAGCACTTGCACCTGTGGCCTTCAAGGTAAGGCTCACCCGACTCGGGAATCTTGATGTAGCTCACCGCGGGCAGTGGGGCTGAATCTGACATGAAGGTCTGCTCCTCTCCAGTTCTGGCAAAGTTGATGGTGTTTCGATTGTGGCAGTTAGCCTACCAGATTCGCGCCGGGATATGGCTTGTGTGTCCCCGCCGTCGGTGTGTGTCCCCGTGTGTCCCCGTCGTCGGTGTGTGTCCCCGTCGTCGGTGTGTGTCCCCGCCGCACACCCCCGTTCGTCGGTGTGTGTCCCCGCCGCACACCCCCGTTCGTCGATTTTCGTCGGTGTGTGTCCCCGTCGGTGTGGTGTGTGTCCCCGTCGGTGTGTGTCCCCGCCGCACACCGGTGTGTGTCCCCGCCGCAATTTTGTGAGCGGACGAATCCATTATCATTCACGCAGCAATTGGTCGAGTTCGTATGGAAAGGTTTATCAAACAACTCATCGAGACTTCCTGGGCGCTTGAAGTCTTCATCGTGGTGACGATTACTCTGGTAGCGCGCCTGGGGCTTCGCTACCTGATGCGTCACCTGAAGCGCATGGCCGAACGCTCGGCGAATGCCTGGGATGACGCGCTGGTGGAAGCCGCACGGCTCCCACTGAGCTGGGCGATTCTTGGCAGCGGCATATTACTGGCGCTGGAAGTCGCCGTAACGGCTACCGAGTCGCCACTGAAAGACTACCTTTCTTCCGCCTGGGAGCTGTGGATTGTGATCATGCTCGGCTGGTTTGCGCTGCGTCTCATCAGCCGCATGGAAGGCCACTACGTTGACCGCTCGCGACAGAGGGGACACGCAGATGCCACCACTGCGATTGCCATCGCCAAGCTGATACGCGCATCAGTGCTCATCACCACCGGAATCGTGGCCATGCAAACCCTCGGATTCAGCATCACTTCAGTGCTGGCATTCGGGGGCGTGGGCGGCATCATCGTCGGATTTGCAGCCAGAGACCTGCTGGCCAACTTTTTCGGTGCCGCAGTGGTGTTCTTCGACCGGCCCTTCGCAGTCGGTGACTGGATCCGCTCGCCGGACTCGGAAATCGAGGGGACGGTTGAAGACATCGGCTGGCGCGTCACACGCGTACGCACCTTCGACAAACGCCCCCTGTATATTCCCAACGCCAAGTTCACCAGCATCACCATCGAAAACCCGTCAAGAATGCTGAACAGGCGGATTTTCGAGACTATCGGAGTACGCTACGACGACATACACAAGGTCGCACAGATTCTCGAAGATGTGCGCCAGATGCTCGGCAATCACGAAGCGATTGACGACGAGCGGCTCCTGATGGTCAATCTCGACAACTTCGGCGCATCCTCTGTGGATTTCTTTATCTACACCTTCACCAGGACCACCGACTGGGCGACTTTCCATGGCATCAAGGAAGATATCCTGTTGAAGATTGCCGAAATCATCGAGCGTCACGGCGCGGAAATCGCCTTTCCGACGCGCACTCTGCACCTCGGCGAGGCATCGCAGGTACAGCTTCCGCCCGATCTGCTCAGCCACGCAAGCGAACCGAATCATGCCGAACGGCCCGGCTGAGCGCGTGTACAACCAATCGAAGCTGCTATTCAGCGAACAGCAGGTGAACCATGCCGTGGACCGTTTGGCGGTGAGGCTGAGCGCCCGACTGGCGAACACCGAGCCTGTCATCCTGTGCATGATGAATGGCGGGGTCACGTTCAGCGCTGCCGTCATGCAACGGCTGCATATGCCACTGCAGTTCGATTACATGCACCTCAGTCGCTACCGAGATTCATGCACTGGCGGACAGATCGAGTGGCGCGCCAAACCGCAGAGTGACCTGCAGAACCGAACGGTGGTGCTGATCGACGACATCTGCGATCAAGGCGCGAGCTTGCTGGAGGCGGTCAGAGCGGTGCAGTCAAGAGATGCCGGAGAAGTCATCACCGCGGTGCTGGTGCGACGACAGCGTCCCGATGCCTGCTTCGAGCCGGACTTCGCGGCGCTCGAATGTGGCTCCGGTTTCGTGCTCGGCTGGGGCATGGATTTCGCTGGTTACGGGCGCAACTTGTCCAGCATTCGCCTGCTGGACGAGCCGCGGACAGACATGCCATGTGCACCGGGATCAAGGTCGATATGAAAACGCTTGGCATCATGGGCGGTAGCGGGCTGGTCACGCCCGCGGAGCTGGCCGCCAGTGAGATTGATACGGAGACTCCCTGGGGAGCGGCATCCGGGCCGATTTCCAATGGCCAGATCGCAGGGTGTTCGGTGCTGTTCATGCCGCGTCATGGCCTGCCGCGCACTCTGGCACCCCATCAGGTGAACTACCGCGCAAATCTCTGGAAGATGCGCCAACAGGGTGCCGAGGCGATTCTCGCGCTCAGTTGCGTGGGGGCGATCAATCGTACGCTCGCTCCGGGCGACCTCGTGATACCGGATCAGCTCATCGACTACACGCACGGACGCGCGCAGAGTTTCGCCGAGACAGAGAGCCGACACACCGGACACTTCGATTTTTCGCAGCCTTTCGATGAGGAGCTGCGCACCGCGCTTGTGCGCGCCGTGCAGGAAAGCAGAGGCACTGACGGTTATGCGGATGTCGGTGTATATGGCGTGACGCAAGGCCCCAGGTTTGAAACCGCAGCCGAGATTGAACGCATGGCGCGGGACGGCTGCGATCTGGTGGGGATGACGCTCATGCCGGAAGCGGCGCTTGCGAGACAGCTCGGACTCAGGTACACGGTGCTCTGTCCAGTGGTCAACATGGCCGCCGGACATGGCGACGGGCCGCTGGATGTCGAGGTATTGCTCACCCTGATGGCATCAATGGAACCCGAGCTGCAAGGAATCGTGCGACGCACGATCGAGATCGGAATTCAGTGTGCAAGCGAATAGCACATCGGTGCCGCTGACATGAGGATGAGCGGCAAGCTATGGGGAACCCTGATAGGGCTGTTCTCCGGGGGCTTTATCGGCATGGGAGTGGGGTTCGTTCTGGGTCACATCTTCGATCTCTTCAGGGAGCGCACCGGGCATCGTCCACAAACGGCATCCCCATCCCGCACCCGACAGGTATTCTTCCGCACCACCTTCGCAGTCATGGGGCACTTGGCGAAGGCCGACGGGCAGGTCTCCCGATCCGAGATTGCAGCTGCCACAATGGTGATGCGCGAGATGCGGCTCAGCCCGCAACGACAGGCCGAAGCGCGCAACCTGTTTCGTGAAGGCAAGGCACCGGACTTCGATCTCGATGCAGCTATCGGAGAATTCAACGCGGCTTGTGGGCGACGCATAGACCTCAAGATCATGTTCTTGCAGATACAACTCCATGCGGTTTGGGCAGACGGGGAATTCAGCGAGTCCGAGCGGCAGATCCTGCTCAGGGTCGCCCACGCGCTCGGCATTCCGAACCAGGTCTTTCACCAGATTGAAGCCATGGTGAGCGCCTTCGCGCGGCGCGCGCACGGACAGGCGGATGGGAGCGTACGCGCGACGATGGGCGAAGCCGATTTGCGACAGTCCTGTGCCATCCTCGGCGTGTCGCCCGAGGATGACGACGAGCAGATCAAGCGCGCCTACCGCAAACTGATGAACCAGCATCACCCCGACAAACTGATCGCCAAGGGCTTGCCGGAGGACATGATGGAGGTAGCAACCCGGCGCGCGGCGGAGATTCAGAACGCCTATGACGTGGTGAAACGCGCCCGGGCAGCCCGGGCGGGATGAACCGGCAATCGACCTTGATCAGAACATACATAGGGCCCTGCCCTACTCGCAAGCGACACCGTTCTTGTCGCGGTCGATAACGTAGGGATAGATGGCATCCCGCCTGCGCACCGGTGCGATACCGTGAGCTCTCGCTTCGGCGCAGCTTATGCGTCCATTGCCATTGTCGTCATAGCGTTCGAGAAGCTCTTCCCCGGTAGCGGGCCTGGAACGCAGTCTGCGTGTTGGCGCAGGTTTCGCATTCGGGTTGTCCCCTGCGGATGGACGTGAACGCGGAATAGCGATGCGCTTGTCGCACCAGTTTATGCGCTCGCCTTTTTTCCAAGGGCGCCCGTATCCCCTTCGGATCAACAGGCTGGCCAGATTCTGGCCACTTGCCAGCTGCACACGGGCCAACACGCGGCCAGAATAGAAACCGTCCTGCATCTCGGTGAGCGTGACCGTGCGATCAGCAAGCAGGTTTTCGACAAAATCACGCGCAGCGATTGCCAGCTTCTTTTCCTGATTGCACTTTCCGTTCAACTCCGGAGTGTCCACACCAAGCACACGAATCTTGCCCGAATACGTGATGTCCGGCCAGATTTCAGCCTTCACCGAGAAGGTGTCCCCGTCAATCACCTTGGTGACCTGCGCGGTCACCGAGGTTTGTGCCGTGGCGATACACGGGCAACACAGAGACACCGCCAGTGCAGCCATCCATACCTGCTTCATTTCCCTGATTCGCGCTGCGACCTCATGCCCACATGAACCATGTATGCGTGAACAGTGTACTACCTTGGCATATTTGTGTGCCCGGCGGGCACGGGTGTGGAGATAGATGGCGTAGGATGCGTCTCCATGATTGCGTTATTCACCCACCCACAGTGCCTGCAGCACCGGACCCCTCGCGGTCACCCGGAAAGCCCCGCTCGCATCAAGGCTGTGCTCGACCGGCTCGACAGCGAGGGCATCCTCAACGACATTCGCACAATGAACCCACGCCCGGCAGACGACGACACCCTGCTGCGCGTACACGCACCGCACTACGTGCAATCCATCACTGCCGCGAGCCCGCGGGAAGGCTTCTCCAGAGTGGAGAAGGACACATTCATCAGTCCGGGGAGTCTTGATGCAGCTCGCCTTGCCGTCGGGGCGGTGTGTGAAGCCGTGGAGTGTGTGCTCGCGGGACATGCCACTCGCGCATTTTGCGCTGTACGCCCGCCGGGGCACCACGCCGAGTCGGATGCAGTCATGGGGTTTTGTCTGTTCAACAGCATTGCTCTGGGGGCCGACCGCGCGCTTGACGAGTTGCAGCGCGTCGCGGTACTCGATTTCGATGTGCATCACGGCAACGGCACTGTGGAAATATTCGCCAACCGTCCCGAAGTGCTGGTGTGTTCGAGCTTCCAGTTTCCTCACTACCCCGGCACTCGCCAGCACGTGAAGCGAGCGAACATCGTGAATACGCCCCTGGCCGCAGGCACCGACGGCTCGGGATTTCGCGCCGCAATTGAACGCGACTGGCTGCCGGCGCTGGAAGCGCATCAACCGGAACTCATTCTGGTGTCGGCCGGGTTTGATGCACATCGCGAAGACCCGCTCGGAGACCTGGCGCTTGAAGATGACGATTTCCGCTGGGTCACTGAATGCATCGTGGACGCAGCCGAGGAGTATGCGGGCGGCAGGGTCGTATCGGTGCTCGAAGGCGGCTACGCCTTGGGCGCACTGGCAAGATCAGTGTCGCTACATGTGCAGGGGCTCATGTGAATCGTGAGCGTACGGAAGCCACGCTCTGTTCCCAGTTCGCCCCGTCAAATGCTTCTATCTGCACTTCATCGAAGTCGCTGCGGTCGAGGCAGCGCAGGTTGACGCTCTTGCCTTCGGGATGCGACCTCGGCACATAGAAGGGCTTGACACCGCAACGCTTGCAGAAGGTGTGGCGCGCGATGCCTGAATTGAACGTGTAGGTGGTCAGCATTTCCTCGCCAGCCAACAGACGGAACCTCTCCAGTGGCACGATGAGATGCAGAAAACCGACGATAGCGCACACCGAGCAATTGCAATCAAGCACGGTGACCCGGCCAGGCACATCAACCTCGAATCGCACTGCGCCACAGTGGCAGGTTCCAGCACAGGATCTGAGCGGCTCGTTCACGATCAACGGCTCACGAACACTCGCTGAAGTTCGGTGTGATTCTCGCGGGGTTTTTTCGCACACGACATGCGGGAGACTCTACCACGACCACGACTGCCAAGCCGTGCTCTGTGCGCGATTGGCGGGGAGTGGATAGCGCTCGGAGAAAGCCTGTCCGGTACGTGAGGCAACGACGGCCCAACTGACACCTTTGAGTGCGAATCAGGATGTCACAGGAGCCTCAATTCAATACAGCGATGATCAATCCAGCGAATCCAAACATGGATGTGAATGTGGCTGTGAACATCCATTTCAGCAGGCTGACTTTCGCTTCTTCAACTTTCGACTTGGTCTCCAGGCGCAGCTTTTCGATGCTCCCTTCAAGCCGCACAACATTCTCGCTGGCCTCCATGCGCAGCTTTTCGATGTCCTTGCTGGTCCCGAGGCGCATGGCTTCAATATCCTTCCTGGTCTCCTGTTGCAGGTTTTCGATATCCTTTTTGGTCTCAACGCGCAGGGTTTCGATGTCCTTTTTGGTCTCAACGCGCAGCCTTTCAATGTCCTTGCTGGTCTCCAGGCGCATGTTTTCAATGCTCCCTTCAAGCCGCACAATGTTCTCTCTGGTCTCCAGGCGCAGGGCCTCAATCTCCGCTTGAAGCCGCGCAATGCTCTCTCTAGTCTCCTGCCGCAGGGCATCAATGTCCGCTTGAAGCCGCGCAAGGCCCTCCCTGGTCTCCTGTCGCAGGGCCTCGATATCTTTTTTGGTCTCCTGTCGCAGGGCCTCGATATCTTTCTTGGTCTCCTGTCGCAGGGCCTCGATATTCGCTTGAATCGCTGCTATATCTCGCCGGATAGATACAACATCCTCCTTGGAGGCCAGATTCTCCCTGGCGGCCAGATTGACAGTGTTGTTCCTGAACGCAAGAACTTGCCCCTCGACGAGAAGCTCAGCCTGCCTTTCGGTAAAATCGCCACCTCCGCTCAGTAACTTCACCAAGCCGTGCGTGTCATGTGCGAGTGTTGTACTCATGGGCTGCTGTTCATATGCGAGTGCTGTACTCATGGGCGATATTCTATCAGTTCTCGCAGTGCCTACGGGCTCGTTCACCGGATATGAGACCGAGGGGCGAGCTTGGAAATGGAGGGAAGATACCCGCGGTGAAAGGCGTACCTGCTGTGCCTACCAGCGGGCGCTTACCTCCATGTGTACTCCGTGTTCGGGGCCCTGTTCCGGTGCACCGATGCTGCCAATACTGTTGACAGTCCCCACATTGAGCAGCTCGCGGCGCGTGACCTTGAATATCAGCGAGAGATTCAGCGCATCTTCACTGAGCTCCGGCATCAGTTGCCAGCCGAGATGAAAGTCAACCGAGGTATCGGAAGCAGCCAGGCCAAAGGTCGGACTCAGCGTGAACTTGTCGCCGTAGGCCGCCAGTCCGTAGGCCGTCTCCAGCGTCCAGCGAGTGCCAGCACTCGCACCTGTTGAGCCACCATCCATGCCTGTGCTGCCAACGCCGGGAAGCTCCGAGGCGAACAGCGCCTGTACCCCGCCACTCGACGGCCCGCCAATGTCCTGACGCAGGTTCAGCGTGAAGCCGCGCGTACTCGCCGCGCTCGGATCAAAACCCAGCGCCGCCGAGAACCCGTGCGCCTGCTGCCCGGCATCCTCATGCGTCAGCAGGGTGCGACCGGACACATCAAGTGTCAGCCCAAGTGCGGGCAGCGTCCAGGCCAGACCGCCGCCGACTTCCACTCCGAGGCCTTGCTCGGCATCACCGTCGTCATGACGCACTCCCGTGTGCTCGTTCGCCGGATATGAGACCGAGGGGCGGGCGCGGAAAGGGAGGATACGGTACTCGACGGGGGTTTCCCGGTCGAGGGGTATATGGGGCCGGATGTTGTTGCAGAAGTATCCGTACCTGGCGAAGCTCTGGTAGTCTCGCATCTGTCTGGGCGAGTACAACGGATTCTGGAGACCCTGATGCCACACATGGAAAATTCCAAACTTACCCCACGTGAGTACTGGGCCAAAATCAAGGCAGCCCCGAATCGTGCCCGGTTCGGATTTGGTCACAAGGCGGCCCTCATCAATATCGATCTGCAACGAGCCTACACGGATATAGATGTCTTCCCGACTGCTTACGAGACGGACCCCAATCAGATCAGGCATATCAACCGGCTGGCCGAGCTGGCGCGGGCAAAGCGGATGCCGGTGATCTGGACCTGTGTCGCCTTCACGGAGAACGCGGATGATGCCGGTGTGTGGGGTACACGCACCAACACCGAACATTCGCTGCAAAACATCAAGGTGGGCTCGGAGCACAGTGATTTCGACCCTCGGTTGAACATCAACTGGCATGAAGACATGCTGATCAACAAGCGCATGCCGAGCGTCTTTCACGAGACGCATGTCGCTTCGCTGCTCGTCTGGCATCAGGTGGATACAGTGATTCTCACCGGTGGCAGTACCTCGGGATGCGTACGCGCATCAGCCGTCGATTCCCTGTCCGCAGGCTATCGAACCATCGTGCCCGAGGAGTGCGTGGCGGACAAGCACGAGATTCCGCACTTTGCGAATCTTGCCGATATGATGCTCAAGTACGCGGATGTCGAGCCAGTGAGCGTTGTCTTCGAATGGCTCGAGAACCACCCGGGCGCACCGCCCATCCGCGAGGCCCGCGGCCTGGTGTAAGGTGGTGTAAGGCACCCGCACATGGTCACGACTTGCCGCGGTTGAACGCAACAGATTTTACTCGTGCAGCCAGCCACCGCCAACTCAATCCCCGCCCGAAGGTAAGGAGGCGGGCAAAATACGCGCCCGTCACCAGACAAGTGAGCAGCAGTGTGCTGATCACCAGAACGGCAATCGCCGTTCCCGGGTTCCCGTCCGGCTCAATCAGCCACTCATAAAACACCGCGATCATCGCCGGGGCGTAATCGTCAGGCGACCCTTCGACCGGTGCCGGTGACAGGGACCAGACCGGGATGAGCAGCGCCAGCCACCAGCGCAGCCAGAATTGCCGGCGCAGCCAGAAACAGACCACCAGGCACCAGAGCAATGCGCCGAGCGCAATCAAGCCCCAGGCAGTCACGTCGAATCGACCCGACGAGAACCGAGTTTCTGCTCGAAAAGAGGCACCAGAAACGGCGCGCGCCACCCGTCAAGATACCTCGGAGGTGCTGAATTGACACGCCATTCACGCACACTGCGCTCGATTTCACGCCTGCGTCCAAGCAGTTCCTGTGGTACCCCGATCACGGGCGCAAGCCGTGCGACCTCCGCCAGGATGCTCTTGACCAGACTCCTTGACTCTCCTGTCAGAGCCGGTTCCAGGTCTGGTGGCAGCTCACTCGACTTGCCGCGCGCGAACGCCCTGATCAGCGCCGGGCCATATCGCTGAGCAGTTTTCCTGGGCGCATCTTCCAGCAGGGAAGCGCTGTCTATTCGATCTCTTGCGGCAATCCTGAGCAGATGCTCATCGCGCACGAGCCACTGGCGAGGCCGATCTTGCCGCTGCGCCTCGGTTTCCCGCCAGGCGCACAGCGCGCGCAAAACTGCGCGCTGTCGAGGCAGCAGTCGGCGCAGACCACTGATCCTGAGATACGAAGATTCCGGCAAGACTTCATCACGACGCACCCACTGGGGCAATTCCTCATCGAACCAGGAGCGTCTGTGCATCTTCGTCATCCTGTCATCAAGTTCCTCATGGAGATGGACAAGATAGGAGACATCCTGCAGGGCGTATCGAATTTGCGCTTCGGACAGCGGCCGTGCGAGCCAGTCGCTGCACTGTTCCTGCTTGGAGAGCTGTACTTGCAGAAGGGTGTTCACCAACGATGAATAGCCCAGACTCCAGCCGAGATGCACAACCGAAGCCGCAAGCTGCGTATCGAACAGATTTCGTGGCGTTACGTGCAGATGCGTTCTGATGACCTCGAGGTCTTCACTGGCACCATGCACCACCTTGAGGATGCGCTCCGAAACGAGCAGCTCGGTCAGCGGTGCAAGGTTGTGAATCGCCAGCGGGTCAATCAGAAAGAGTCGCGACCGGGAAGCGAGTTGGTAGAGCGCTGCGCGTGGATAGTAGGTGTCAGACCTGACGAACTCTATATCGAGCCCCATGAGATCGGATTGCGCCAGATGCCCGCAGGCTTCTGCCAGCGCCTGCTCGCAATCTATCCACTGGTGCGGTTGATTCTCGCTTCGTGCTTGCATCAACCCATGTTACGCCGACCCAGAAGCGCATGCTGAATGGTGCCGTCATCCGAATACTCCAGCTCGCCTCCGAGGGGTATCCCCTGAGCAATACGACTGACGCGAATTTCAGGACATCTTTCACCAAGCGCGCGTGCAATGTACCAGGCAGTGGCCTCGCCTTCCGCTGTCGAACCGCTGGCGAGAATGACTTCCCTGATGACTCCGAGTGAGACCCTGTCCATCAGCGTCGGAATCGCCAGATCTTGCGGCCCAATCCGGTCGAGTGGTGACAAGTGACCATGCAGCACAAAGTAGCATCCCTTGAACCCACCCGAACGCTCTATCGCCAGAATGTCGCTTGGCGTTTCGACAATACACAGGGAGGTGGCATCGCGCCGGGGATCGGCGCAGATCGAACAGGTAGGCGTTTCCGAATAGGTTCTGCACTGCTCACACTCACCCACTTCGCGCATGGTGCGTTCCAGCAGGGACGAGAGCCGCCTGCCGGCTTCACGCTCGCGGGAAAGGAGCCGATACACCATGCGCTGTGCACCCTTGGCACCAACGCCCGGCAGTACGCGCATGGCCTCGACCAACTGTTCAATAAGCTGGCTCAAGAGTCACTCTGTAGAGATTCATGCCTCAGGATTTCAGCGCCCCCATCAAATGCTCCAGTCCAAATGCTTCGGTCATCTTGCCGACATGCTCCTTGTGCACACTCTGCACGGCCGCATTGAACGCACTCGCCACCAGTTCTTCGATGACACTCAAATCTTCGCTGGTGAGCGACGGATCTATGCTCACCTTCTTCACCTCCGATTCCCCGTTCATGACCACATGCACCAGGCCACCGCCAGATTCTCCGACAAATTCATGGGTTGCGATTTCGCCCTTCAATTCGGACATGCGCGCCTGCATGCTACTCAGTTGCTTGAAAATCTCGGCTGGGCTCACTGCTTGTGTACTCCTGTCAACTCAATTGATTCCGGCTCTATAGTCGCTCCGAATTCGCCAACCAGACACCGCACACGGGGATCTGCCTCGAGCAGCGCTCGTGCCTTTTCGACCCGCCCCTGTTCGATTCGCTTGTCACGCGCAATCGGCGTTTCCTGCTCGGGCGATGCGAATCTGATCCTGATGTCAACATCTTTCCCGAGCACCTGTCTGACCGCATCCTTCAACCCCTGCACCCGGTTCTGCTCGACACTCAACTCGTATTGCCTGTCCACACCAAGATGCAAAATCCGACCATCCCAGCCTGCGCACCAAGCATTGCGCGCGAGTTGAATAACCAGAGGATCCGCCTCGAGCGCAGCACTCAGTCGGTGCCAGTCAAGTGGTGTCTGTACCCTGACCACACCCTCCTGTAGTGTACGCACATTATTCACGGACGCTGCCGAACTCTCAACCGAGCGATCATCCGCCGGGGATGTGTCGGCGTTGCTGGTGCTGGCGCTGGCCTTGACGGGCTCGGTGCCACTTGTCGGAGGCATTGACCCCTGCTGCTGCGGCGAAGCGGCATCCACGGGACGAAAGGCCAGGAGTCGCAACATGGCCATCTCGAATCCGCAACGCGCATCCGGAGCCAGCGGCAGATCGCGCGCGGCGATAATGGCAATCTGGTAGGCAAGCTGCAAGCTATCGGGCCGCCAGGCCGCCAGGCGGGCCACTACAGGCGCACCGCCTGTCTCACCAAGCGCCTGACGCACAGCCGCCTGATGAAAAATCGATGTCAGTTGCGCCAGAACCTCGGTAAAATCCACGCCAAGTTCCGCCAGCCCGGCGATGGCCTCCATGGTGGCAGCGGCATCCTCGGCAATCAAGGCACTCATCAAGGCATCGAGACTTTCCTGACGCACCGCCCCCATCATGCGATGGACTTCCTCATCCTTCAAGGCACCGCCACAATAGGCGATGGCCTGATCGGTGAGTGACAGGGCATCCCGCATACTGCCACGACCAGCGCGCGCCAGGGCTTCGAGCGATGGCTTGTCGAACTCGACCTCATCCGCCTCGAGTACACTCTCGAGATAGGCGGCGATACGCTCGGGAAGCAGATTCTTGAGTTGCAGTTGCAGACATCTCGACAGCACGGTCACAGGAACCTTCTTTGCATCCGTGGTCGCCAGGAGGAAACGCACATGATCCGGCGGCTCTTCGAGCGTCTTCAGCAGCGCATTGAAACTCGATTGCGACAGCATGTGCACCTCGTCAATCAGGTACACCTTGAAGCGTCCGCGCGTGGGCGCATAGGGCACGTTTTCGAGCAGTTCCCTAGTCTGCTCGACCTTCGTCCTCGAAGCAGCATCCACTTCCACCAGATCGGGGAAGCGCCCCGCGGAAATTTCCTCGCATATGGAACATTGCAAGCAGGGTGTGGAGGTCACGCCCGTCTCGCAATTCATGCATTTCGCCAGAATACGGGCGATGGTGGTCTTGCCGACACCGCGTGTGCCGGTGAAGAGATAGGCATGATGCAGGCGACCATGATCAAGTGCATGGCGAAGCACACGCACGACATGCTCCTGCCCGATCAGTTCATCAAAGCTTCGCGGCCGTAGCCGACGAGCCAGGACTTCATAGCTCATGTGTCCCATTGTATGACCTTCGCCGCTGATTTTGTGATAGTCGGGCATCGTGGCGCAGCCGGTCTTGCGCCAGAAAACACGCTTGTCGGGTTCAGGCTCGCCGAACACCTCGGAGTACATGCCATCGAGTGCGATCTGCAACTTGTTGATGGGCATCTTGCCGTCTTTCACGATGCCGTGCTCGAACGCACCACCAATGGCGTTGGTCGGCTTGCTGACATGTCCTGGCAGGCGCTCAGGCAGCTTGATGCCGGCGGCGGTGAGCGCGTACCGGAGTTGGACGAAGTACTGGCGGCGCTGGCACCCTCCACCGGCCTCAACATCGAGCTCAAGGGGCGCGGTACCGGCAGTGCCTGCGCCAGGCACCCTGCCCTGCACCTCGCAGAACGGGATGTTCTGGTGTCTTCCTTTCATGTGTGTGAACTCGAGGCGTTTCGCCATGGCATGAGCGAGCACAGCGATTGCCCCGAATCCGTGTCGCTGGGATTGATCCGCCGTCAATGCGACCGCCACATGCTGACCGAGTCCGCACGCCTCGGCATCTGGTCGATTCACATTCAGGATGCAATGGCGACCCCCGCCGGTACGCGCGAGATCATGGCGGCCGGGTTTCAGGTGATGGTGTTCACAGTCAATTGCCCGGCGCGCATGAAGGAATTGCGGGATATGGGAGCAAGGGGCATCTTTACAGACCACCCGGAGCGCATGTGCCTGAATCTGACAGGCTGAGCGCCATGTCAGGTGCTGCGGACCGGAATCAGCATCTACGGCGGCCAGGGGTCGTCTTGCACCTGATAGGTGCCGAAGAGACCCTCCAACACGCCATCGTGCGCCTGTTTCCATCGCGTTTTTGCGTCGCGAGCAGTCTGGTCCCAGACGCGCACCCAGAAGACACAGGAATACGTGCGAACCTGCGCATCCTTGCCAGCTCGTGAAATCGGCGCGAAGTGATTCCTGAACTCCATGTCGCTGAGCTTCCGGTCATAGGGCAGCGCCTGAAAACCGAGCGCCTCAGCCTCGTCCGCAAAGCTCCCGCCATTGTCGTCCACAGCGCCGCCTTCGGGGGGCTCGAGCCTGCGCACAATCAAGTGATCGTCAAAGACACCTGCGTCAAAGGAATAGTAGGGCTTCTCGCGCTCGCCGCCCTTGCCATCATCTATCCGGTGATACCAGCAGGGCGGATTTTCTCCCTTGCTCAGCAATTTTTCCGCTCGCGCAACGCGCTCATCAGCGGCCTCCATTGCTGCCTGCGCTTCCTGCATGGTCTGCTTCTGGTCTGCAAACTTCTGTCTGGCATCTTCGAGTTTCCGCTTCAGGGTACGAATCCTGTCTCTCTGCTCTTTCTCGTTCTGTGCCTGTGCGTCGCGCTCGGCTCTCAGTTCAGACAGTGCACGCTCAGCATCATCGTTGTTCTTGTCGGCCTGTATTTCCCATTCCTGATTCAGCGACAGAAACAGCAGGAGCAACAGGAACAGCAGGAGTATGAAAACCTCCGCCAGGGTCAGGCCGAAGACGGTCCCGCGGCGATAAGCGGCATCATCAGCGACGGCAGAATCCCGCGAACGCATCAACAAACCATTGCCGGGCGCACGGCATCCCCACTATTCACCGGGCCTCCTCAGTACGCGCTGCAGGAACCCCTTGCCTGATTTCGGGGCATTGCCTCCTGCGGGATTGCCCAGAGTGCCGAGTTGGTCCGCGAGTTCCTTGATCCTGGCCTGCAAGGACTCCACTTCACCAGCCAGCTCCTGCACAGCTTCGGAAGCACCTTGCGCCTTGTTTTCCATGGCTTCCAGCGCAGTACGGCAGAGCGCATCAACATCCACCACCAGATCTGTGCAGCCATCGACAAGCTTCCCGTGAGCCTCGGCCATCTCGCCAACCCGCGAGGTCAGATCGGTATCAACCCGCCCTGCAGTATCGTTGAGTGCCTGCAAAGTCTGTCGGGTTGCCTGCAGCAATTGCCCCAGGTCGCCATTGGCGCGCATGGACTTCTGCACCGAACCCTGCAGCTCCGAAACTGCCTTGCCGGCATCCGTCAAGGCATTGCTGAAGGGCTGAAGATGCTGGCGCATACCGCTCAAATCACGCATCAAGGCTTGCATCTCGCCACTGTGCGCTGCGGAACTCAGCCGCACTGCGTCTGCCGAACCGGTCAGGGAGTCTGTCAATCGGGACCACCCTGCTTCGGCGCGGTCAAGCGCGTCCGCGGCCGCATCGAAACGCTTCACAAGACCTTCGATATGCGTCTGCGCCTGCTCTCCAAAACCAGCCCAGGATTGGCGCACATCAAGCAATTCCTGCCTGATCCGGTCAACAGTGGACTGGTGTTCAGTGTGCATCGCGTCCAGGGCCTCGCGCCAAAGTGCAGCAATGCCCTGAACTTCGGTTCGCGTCATTGTGGTCAACTGCTGGCTGAAATCCTCGATGACCCTTCCTGCGCTGGCGCGAGTGCCTTCGGCCTGCTCGAACGTCATGCGGGTAAAATGGATGAACGCATCCGTCGCCTCGAACATGCTTCGCCGCAGCGCCAGCAGTTGATCCATCTGATACATCCGCTCCATCCGCTCCGCAGCCGTCGTGGTCGGTATATCGTCTGCGAGCGAGGGCCTTGCGGAACCCTCTGGCTCTCCCGGTTTGCTCGCGCCTCTGCCCTGTAGCAGGATGCGACCGAGTATGCCGAACACGGTAGATGTCAGAGCGATACCAAAATTGCCGATGAGTGCGTTTGTGCGTTCCTGCAGATTCTCGGTACCCGCAGCATCGGTCGCGGTCAGAGCAAACAACTGCAGGATCGCCAGAATCAATGAAACCAGCGTGAAAAGCAGACCGAGATAGTAGATCTCATCGCCAGCCAGACTCGCGTCTCGACCTTTATCCCGCCAATGTCCCCAACATTTCAGTGCGATGAAAGCCGCGGCAATGCCGACAGCAATCGCTGCGCCCCACACCCCGGGGAAAGCCAGCTTGGCTGAAGCGATCAGAACGGTGCCCGGGAAAAAGTACCAGAGAAGAGATGCTCTCAAACTGATTCGAGCCAAATCACCCTCCCCCTGAAAGCTTCCACCAGGTCTTGCCACCAGTAATAGTGCTCCGTGGTTTGCCAACGGGCGACGCTGCCGACCTCCCTCTCCAATCGGTAGATACTGACATCGACCGAGCTCAAATCGCTTTTCAGGTGGCGCAGGCCGGGCTGGTGAACGAGGTCTTCAGCTTCGGGATATGCACCATAGTGCGACAGTCCATCGGCATCGGAGTGCTGCAGCAGGTCGGAGTACAGGATCAGGTGCAGCCGATGCGGATCATGAGCACGTTGTGTGGGTGCATGCCGGGCGATGATTACGCCGATGGTTTCGAGAATCAGGGAGTGCGACAGGGGCTCCTGACTGCGTTCGTCATACAACCGTTCAACGCGGGAAGTAAAACGTTTCCAACGATTGGTTTCTATCACCTCGCCAGAGAGCAAGTCGTCCTTGAGGGTTCGGGTTTCGGGGTCGCCACCCGGATTACAGACTCGGAGCGTGGGTTCAAGCTCATCGAGACGGCCCGGCAGTTCATAGACCAGAAACTCCTCTCCCGGTTCAATCTCCTCGTCAACATAGGTGCCGCCCGCTCCGCTCGGCTGCATCAATTCGCCAAGCACTGTTGCCAGTTTCTCGCGATGTTTGAGCGTCAGAGGATCGGAAGTGTCGATGAGCAGCACCGTCGCTTTTTCCGGTTTGGGAGCGATTGGGCAGAGGTCTGAGTCGAGACGGGGGTTGCTGCACCCACTGATCAGGGAAATGACGATCAGGAACCACAGAGGTCGGCAGGCAGGCAATGCAGCCGTGGCTCGCGGGCGCGAGCCGCCACTCTCGGCAGTCCGGTGCCCAGGCGCGGGTACTGACTCAGACGCTTGATGCATCTTCCATGAGTTCGTCAATCCGCTTGAAGCCTGTGGACAGTTTTGTGTACTCATCCTGCACATGAGAAACCGCTTCGTGCACCTCTTTCATCAAATCCTCCATCGTATCGAGAGAGTTGCCTTCGGGAGGATTGAACCCCGGCGGCACCAGAATCTCCTGATCGATCTTCGCTATGGCGGCAAAGTGAGGTGGAGGCGGCGTAATGCGCGCATCACGATTGGCGGTGCGCCAGGCCCCGAGCAGGAAATCCAGGTCGCGCTGATACTGGGTCAGGTTGGTTGTGTAGTTTTCTGCTATGCCCTTGCACCGGCGCACCTTCTCGAGATACCGGTCTTTCTGCACCTTGAGTTTGTGTCGCACATCCCACAGCCGGTCCCGATACTGATTCAGGCACTCGTCAAGGGCGGAGCGTGCCTGATGGTACTGCTTTCGGTAACTCTCCTCCTTTGCCTGCAATTGCCGGTGTTTTTGCCCATATTCAGGATACGGGTCATCGCGCTGAAACCATTTGATGCCACCGTACAGGAAGAACACGATACCGAGCACTGTCATGAACATGGAATTGAAGGAACCCAATGCGAAGGGCGCTGTCAACAGTCGCTCGAGCGCATCGTCGCCGAGCACAAAAATTTCGGTCGCCGGTGCATTCACCACGGATTGCATGCTCTCCCGGAAATGGCCAACCAGCAGATTGAAGGCGGCCACAAATACAAACAACACGAGCATCCCAAGTACAGCAATCGTTATTCGGCTGCGCCGGACATGATTCTTCAATCTCCAGAGGAACCCGAAAAACATACCTGCCAGAAGCACATTCAACCCGCTGATGAGAGTCATCAAGCCAATGGAGCCCAACAACCCAAAGGGATTTACGCCCGCCAGGAAGAGTGCGTTGGCAAAGACCTCGAGGATGAACAAGCCCCCGATGACCCAGGGAGACTTGCTTCTATGCGAGTAGTCCGGTGGCCGGGTCAGCGAGTTCGCTTGCCTGAAATCCTGATAGTCGCGGTACGTGGCACACAAATCGTGCGCCTTGGGCGCGATGATATTGGACTGCAGGTCCGCCTGTTTCTTCAACTCCGCGCCACCAGCCCGCCTTGTTTCCTGTACCTCGCGGGCGGCGTTTTCCAGATCCTCGTCCTTGTCCATATCGGCAAGCTGCTGCTCGACATCGGAAAAGTAGTGTGCGACGCTGTCGCGACAGTTGACACCGCGCTGATTGACCCAGGCGATGATCTTGACTTCGGGCCCGTCCAGGCTTTCAATGTCCGACGCGGGCAGGTTTTGCGCTCCGCGAGATTTTCCATCCTCGACAATCTTGTGTTCACGCAACCAGTCGTCGAGGTTCAGGGGAACATATTTGCCTTTGACGGGGTCAAAGCCGGGAACTGATTCCCACTCTTTCGGTTTGGTGGCCATACCCTGATTCTACCAAGGATTGTGTAGGCCTCCGACGATTTGTGCTCGCTCACCGGATATGAGACCGAGAGGCGAGCGCGACATACGGCCCCTTGCGGCGAGTGCGCGGACTCCACCATCCCGCGGTAGCGTTGCTTCCAGCTGCGCTTCGCTCCTGCGGATGACACGCCACCCCGCCAAGCGCGAATCAGGATGTCACAGGAACCTCAATTCAATACAGCGATGATCAATCCACAGCGATGATCAATCCAGCGAGCCCAAACATGGCTGTGAATGTGGCTGTGAACATCCATTTCAGCAGGCTGACTCTCGCTTCTTCAACTTTCGACTTGTTCTCCAGGCGCAGCTTTTCGATGTCTTTGCTGGTCCCGAGGCGCATGGCCTCGATGTCCTTCTTGGTCTCCTGTTGCAGGTTTTGGATGCTCCCTTCAAGCCGCATAACATTCTCGCTGCCCTCCATGCGCAGCTTTTCGATGTCCTTGCTGGTCCCGAGGCGCATGGCCTCGATGTCCTTTTTGGTTTCCAGGCGCATGTTTTCGATATCCTTTTGGGTTTCCAGGCGCATGTTTTCGATATCCTTTTGGGTCGCCTGTTGCAGGTTTTCGATATCCTTTTTGGTCTCAACGCGCAGCCTTTCAATGTCCTTGCTGGTCTCCAGGCGCATGTTTTCAATACTCCCTTCAAGCCGCGCAACACTCTCGCTGGTCTCCAGGCGCAGCTTTTCGATGTCTTTGCTGGTCTCCAGGCGCAGGGCCTGAATCTCCGCTTGAAGCCGCGCAATGCCCTCCCTGATCTCCTGTCGCAGGGCCTCAATGTCCGCTTGAAGCCGCGCAAGGCATTCTCTGGTCTCCTGCCGCAGGGCATCAATGTCCTTTTTGGTCTCCTGCCGCAGGACATCAATGTCCTTTTTGGTTTCCTGCCGCAGGGCCTCGATATCCTTTTTGGTCTCCTGCCGCAGGGCCTCGATATTCGCTTGAATCGCTGCTATATCTCGCCGGATGGATACAACATCCTCCTTGGAGGCCAGATTCTCCCTGGAGGCCAGATTGACAGTGTTGTTCCTGAACGCAAGAACTTGCCCCTCGACGAGAAGCTCAGCCTGCCTTTCGGTAAAATCGCCACCTCCGCTCAGTAACTTCACCAAGCCGTGCGTGTCATGTGCGAGTGTTGTACTCATGGGCCGCTGTTCATATGCGAGTGCTGTACTCATGGGCGGTATTCTATCAGTTCTCGCAGTGCCTACGGGCTCGTTCACCGGATATGAGACCGAGGGGCAAGCGAACGCGGAGGTGGAGGGAGGATACCCGCGGGTGTGAGGCGTACCTGCTGTGCCTACCAGCGAGCACTCACCTCCATGTGCACTCCGTGTTCGGGGCCCTGTTGCAGTGTGCCGATGCTGTCAATGCTGTTGACAGTACCCACATTGAGCAGTTCGCGGCGCGTGACCTTGAACGTCAGCGAGAGATTCAGCGCGTCTTCACTGAGCTCCGGCATCAGTTGCCAGCCGAGATGAAAGTCAACCGAGGTATCGGAAGCAGCCAGGCCGAAGGTCGGGCTCAGCGTGAACCTGTCATCATAGGCCGCCAGTCCGTAGGCCGTCTCCAGCGTCCAGCGACTGTCGGCACTCACGCCCATTGATCCGCCGCCCATGCCTGTGTTGCCCACGCCGGGAAACTCCGAGGCGAACAGCGCCTGTACCCCGCCACTCGACGGCCCGCCGATGTCCTGACGCAGGTTCAGCGTGAAGCCACGCGTACTCGCCACACTCGGATCAAAGTTCAGCGCCGCCGAGAACCCGTGTGCTTCCTGCCCATCGTCTTCATGCGTCACCAAGGTGCGACCGGACACATCAAGGGTCACCCCAAGTGCAGGCAGCGTCCACGCCAGACCGCCGCCAACCTCCACTCCGAAGCCTTGCCCGGCATCGCCGTCGTCATGGCGCACTCCCGCTTCCAGCTTCGGTGTCACCGCACCGACATTCCCCAGCGTCAATGCCCAGCTCCCCTCGAGGCCCAGCCGCAACCGCGAAGTATCTGCCTCGGACGAGGCCAGGCTCGAATGCTCCTCACCGGCTTCCACTCGGCCCGAACCGGTGCGCGACCAGAGCACATCCGATACCAGCGTCACTGCCGGACCATGTCCCGCCGCTCCGAACAACCCGCCGCGCAGCCCAGCCGACACCATGCTCCAGTCGAGATCAGCCTCGATGCTGCCCTCACCCTCCGGCGTGAGCGTCAGTGCACCCGTACCACGCCCGACAGCGCCCCACACATCCAGCCGCTCCGAGAACCGGTACGAGCCATAGGGTATCGCTGCGTTCAGGGAGACCTCGACCTCCCCGCTCGCCACGCCTTGATACCCGCCAGTGCCGCGACTTCTCGTCAGCATGATGCCGGTCAGCCACGCATCTCTGGCGTAGTCCGCTCCCAGAGTAACGGTTTCTGTCTGACCATCGAGATGCACCACACCGTCGAGTCCGCGGAAGTCCGCGCGGGCACCCCGACCCCAGAAGGCAAGGCTGCCACCGGCTGCATCCATCGCGCCCGTGTGCGTGAAGTTGCTCGTGGTCAATCCAGCAAGCGTCATCCCGGCCAGGGTACCCCGCGTCCCCGCTTCCCGCGGGGCCGTCAACCGCTGCTCGACACCCTCGAGCGCCTGTTCCGTCACCGCTCGCCCGAAGCGCGCCAGCCACGCCACCGGCAGCGCATCCCAGTTATTGATCCTGCCGACCGCTCTGCCATCCTCTATCAACACCCCGCGCGGACTCGACAGGCGTACCTGCATCGTCTCATCCGGGTCGTTGTGGCTGTCTTCCATCGTCCGCACACGAATCCTGCGCTCCGTCACGCCCGGCCTGAACACCACCGCACCAGCCGCTGACTTATAGTCCCGACCCGCCGTCGCCGTTCCCGGCCGCGTCGCCCAGTACACCTTCACCCGATGCCGTACTGCCTTGGAGAGCACCACCCGGAACTCCAGATCATCCCCCTCCATGGCTGACGCATCTTCAATGCTCACTGTCGGCAAGCCTCGGTCATCAACAGCCGGAGGTGTGGGCGTGGGCGGAGGTGGCGGCGGCGCGACCTCGTCTTCCACAGGCACTCCCGTGGCCGTCACTACTGTGCCACCCTGTACGCCATCATCCACCGCGGTGCGCGTCTCGATACGCACCACATACTCCTGACCGTTGATCAGATCGGAAATCGTGAACGAAGTACCGTCCACTTCGTTCACCGGCGTGAGCGCGTTGCCCGGCCCTTTCTCCCGCCAGCGTACGCTGTAGCCGTTCGGAGCCACGCTCGCCGCCGTCCAACTCACATCGAGTGACCCGTCACCTGCGCTCACCTGCAGGTTGCTCACCTGCGTCGGTGTGACGACCGACTCCTCTTCCACAGGCGTTCCCGTGGCCGTCACCACTGTGCCACCCTGTACATCGTCATCCGCCGCCGTGCGCGTCTCCACACGCACCACATACTCCTGACCGTTGATCAGATCGGGAATCGTGAAGGATGTCCCCGTCACCCTGTTCACCGGCGTAAGCGCGTTGCCCGGCCCTCGCTCCCGCCAGCGGACGCTGTAGCCGTTCGGAGCCACGCTCGCCGCCGTCCAGCTCACCTCGAGCGACCCGTCACCCGCACTCACCCGCAGGTTGCTCACCTGCGTCGGCGTGATGATCGGTACCGCGTCCACCACCGTCACTTGAAAGGTCAGCGCCGCCGTGTCGCTGTTGGCGGTGTTGCTGTCACTGTCCGAAGCCCGCCAGGTGTAGGTCGTCGCAGTCGCTACCGCCGTCGGCGTACCGCTCACCTCGCGCGTGGATGTATCCAAGCTCAGCCCCGTCGGCAGTTCGGGGGTCAGCGCGTAGCTGATGGTGCCATTGCCGCCTGTCGCCTCCGGCAGGGTGAAGGCGGTTATCTCGGCATCCACCGTGAAGGTCTTGTCTGCGATGATCGTGCCACTCGCGAAGGCGGGGGCGGTGTCCGCCACCGACACCACAATATCGAAGGTGTCGCTCACCGAATCCGTGCCGTCGCTCGCCGTCACCTTCACCGACAGTGTGCCGGTATCCGTGGATGTCGGCGTACCGGAGAAGACACCCGTGCCCGCGGTGAAGCTCAGCCAGGTCGGGAGCGCGCTGTCTGTCGTCCCGTCCGTCTGCATGACCGTGTAGGTGAGGCTGTCACCGCTGTCCGCGTCACTGAAGGTGCCCGTCGGGAGGGTGAAGCTGAACGCTGTGCCTGTCGTCGCCGTCTGATCGGGAATCGCGTTGGCCACTGTCGGTGCCGAGTTGGCCGCCGTCGCCTGACTCAGCGTCGCGGCTGTGCTGGCCTCGTAATTGGCCGTGTTGCCCGTGGCTACCACCGACACCGTGTAGGTGGTGTTCACCGACAACCCGGTAAAGGTTGCTTCGGTGCCGGTCACCGTGCCGGTCACCGCAGTCCCACCACTCGGCGTGGCCGTCGCCGTGTAGCCCGTCGCATTCGGTACTGCCGTCCAGCTCACCGTGAAGCCGGTCTTGCTCCGCGAACCCGCCTTCAACGCCAGGTTGCTCGGTGTCGCCAGCGTGGCCTTGTTCACCGTCAACATGAAGGTCAGGGCGCTGCTGTCGCTGTTCGCGGTGTTCGAATCACTGTCCGAAGCCCGCCAAGTGTAGGTGGCCTCGGCCGCTGCTGCCGTCGGTGTACCGCTCACCTCGCGCGTGGAGGTATCCAAGCTCAACCCCGTCGGCAGGTCGGGGGTCAGCGCGTAGCTGATGGTGCCGTTGCCGCCTGTCGCCTCCGGCAGGGTGAAGGCGGTTATCTCGGCATCCACCGTGAAGGTCTTGTCTGCGATGGTCGTGCCACTCGCGAAGGCGGGGGCGGTGTCCGCCGCCGACACCACAATATCGAAGGTGTCGCTCACCGAAGCCGTGCCATCGTTCGCCGTCACCTTCACCATCAGCGTTCCGGCATCCGTGGATGTCGGCGTACCCGAGAAGACACCCGTGCCCGCGGTGAAGCTCAGCCAGGTCGGGAGCGCACTGTCCGTCGTCCCGTCCGTTTGCTGGGCCGTGTAGGTGAGACTGTCTCCACTGTCCGCGTCACTGAAGGTGCCCGTCAGCAGGGTGAAGCTGAACGCTGTACCTGTCGTCGCCGTCTGATCGGGAATCTCGGTGGCCACTGTCGGTGCCGAGTTGGCCGCCGTCGCCTGGCTCAGCGTCGCGGCTGTACTACTCTCGTAATTGACTGTGTTGCCCGTGGCCACCACCGACACCGTGTAGGTGGTGTTCACTGCCAACCCGGTGAAGGTTGCTTCGGTGCCGGTCACCGCGCCGGTGAAGGTGTTGCTCCCCTGTACAGCCGTCGCCGTGTAGCCCGTCGCATTCGACACCGCATCCCAAGTCACCGTGAAGCCAGTCTTGCTGCGCGTGTTCGCTTTCAGCGCCAGGTTGCTCGGTGTCGCCAGCGTGGCCTTGTTTACCGTCACGCTAAAAGTGAGCGTCGCCGTGTCCGTGTTCGCCGTGTTACTGTCGCCGTCGGATGCCCGCCAGGTGTAGGTGGCCTGCGCTGCTGCTGCCGTCGGTGTACCGCTCACCTCGCGCGTGGAGGTATCCAAGCTCAGCCCCGTCGGCAGGTTGGGGGTCAGCGCGTAACCGATGATGCCGTTACCACCTGTCGCCTCCGGCAGGGTGAAAGCGGTGATTTCGGTATCCACCGTGAAGGTCTTGTCTGCGATGGTCGTGCCACTCGCGAAGGCGGGGGCGGTGTCCGCCGCCGACACCACAATATCGAAGGTATCGCTCGCCGAAGCTGTGCCGTCGCTCGCCGTCACCTTCACTATCAGCGTTCCGGCATCCGTGGATGTCGGCGTACCCGAGAAGACACCCGTGCCCGCGGTGAAGCTCAGCCATGTCGGCAGTGCGCTGTCCGTCGTCCCGTCCGTTTGCTGGGCCGTGTAGGTGAGACTGTCTCCACTGTCCGCGTCACTGAAGGTGCCCGCCGGCAGGGTGAAGCTGAACGCCGTACCTGTCGTCGCCGTCTGATCGGGAATCTCGGTGGCCACTGTCGGTGCCGAGTTGGCCGATGTCGCCTGACTCAGCGTCGCGGCTGTACTGGCCTCGTAATTGGCTGTGTTGCCCGTGGCCACTACCGACACCGTGTAGGTCGTTCCCGCAGTCAATCCGGTGAACACTGCTTCCGGGCCTGTGCTCGGCACACTCACCGTGCCGGTCACCGCAGTCCCACCGCTCGGCGTGGCCGTCGCCGTGTAACCAGTCGCATTCGTCACCGCATCCCAGGTCACCGTGAACCCGGTCTTGCTCCGCGTGTTCGTTTTCAGCCCCAGGTTGCTCGGTGTCGCCAGCGTGGCCTTGCCTACCGTCACGCTAAAAGTGAGCGCCGCCGTATCCGTGTTCGCCGTGTTGCTGTCGCTGTCCGAAGCCCGCCATGTGTAGGTCGCCGCACTCGCTACTGCCGTCGGCGTACCACTCACCTTGCGCGTTGTCGCATCCAGGCTCACCCCGTTCGGCAGCGCCGGTGTCAACGCGTAACTGACGGTGCCATTACCACCTGTCGCCGCCGGCAGCGTCACATCAACCTCCGTACCCACCGTCCAGGTCTGCGCCGCAATCGTCTCGCTCCCGAAGCTCGGTGCCACATCCGCCGCAACCGGCGTACCCTTCGCAACATCCGACCATGCACTGTCCTCATAGTTCGTCGAACTTGATGCCGCCTTCGCTCGCACACGCACATCGTATTCCGTGCCATTGGTCAGACTGTCAATCTCCGCCGACGATGTGTCGTCGTCATTGCCCAGCCAGGTGTCCGATGTGCTCTCCTTGTACTCAACCTCGTAACTCGCCGCGTTCACCACATCCGGCCAAGTGGCCGTCAGCTTCCCATCCTGAGCCGAAACCGTCACCACCGGTGTCGCCAGCGTGGCCTTGTTCACCGTCAACATGAAGGTCAGGGCGCTGCTGTCGCTGTTCGCGGTGTTCGCGTCGCCGTCGGATGCCCGCCAGGTGTAGGTCGCCGCGGCCGCTGCTGCCGTCGGCGTACCGCTCACCTCGCGCGTTCCAGTATCTACGCTCAGCCCCGCCGACAGGTCGGGGGTCAGCGCGTAGCTGATGGTGCCGTTGCCGCCTGTCGCTTCCGGCAGGGTGAAGGCGGTGATTTCGGCATCCACCGTGAATGTCTTGTCCGCGATGGTCGTGCTACTCGCGAAGGCGGGGGCGGTGTCCGCCGCCGACACCACAATATCGAAGGTGTCGCTCACCGAATCCGTGCCGTCGCTCGCCGTCACCTTCACCGACAGCGTTCCGGCATCCGTGGATGTCGGCGTACCCGAGAAGACACCCGTGCCCGCGGTGAAGCTCAGCCAGGTCGGGAGCGCGCTGTCCGTCGTCCCGTCCGTCTGCTGGGCCGTGTAGGTGAGGCTGTCGCTGTCCGCGTCACTGAAGGTGCCCGCCGGCAGGGTGAAGCTGAACGCTGTACCTGTCGTTGCCGTCTGATCGGGAATCGCGTTGGCCACTGTCGGTGCCGAGTTGGCCGCCGTCGCCTGATTCAGCGTCGCGGCTGTGCTGGCCTCGTAATTGGCCGTGTTGCCCGTGGCCACCACCGACACCGTGTAGGTCGTTCCCGCCGTCAAGCCGGTGAATACCGCCTCCGGGCCTGTGCTTGGTACGCTCACCGTGCCGGTCACCGCAGTCCCACCGCTCGGCGTGGCCGTCGCTGTGTAGCCCGTCGCATTCGTCACTGCCGTCCAGCTCACCGTGAAGCCAGTCTTGCTCTGCGTGTTCGCTTTCAGCC
Organism: Pseudomonadales bacterium; assembly: GCA_965199815.1. Classification (GTDB taxonomy): domain Bacteria; phylum Pseudomonadota; class Gammaproteobacteria; order Pseudomonadales; family Azotimanducaceae; genus Azotimanducus. The sequence continues at coordinate 209,497 of CBDATE010000033.1, read as the reverse complement.
CCAGGTTGCTTGGTGTCGCCAGCGTGGCCTTGTTTACCGTCAACATGAAGGTCAAAGTGCTGCTGTCGCTGTTCGCCGTGTTGCTGTCGCTGTCCGAAGCCCGCCAGGTGTAGGTGGCCTCGGCCGCTGCTGCCGTGGGTGTACCGCTCACCTCGCGCGTGGACTCATCCAAGCTCAGCCCCGTCGGCAGGTCGGGGGTCAGCGCGTAGCTGATGGTGCCGTTGCCGCCGGTCGCCTCCGGCAGGGTGAAGGCGGTGATTTCGGCATCCACCGTGAAGGTCTTGTCCGCGATGGTCGCGCTACTCGCGAAGGCGGGGGCGGTGTCCGCCACCGACACCACAATGTCGAAAGTGTCACTGACCGACCCGCCCATGCCATCGCTCGCCGTCACCTTCACCATCAGCGTTCCGATGTCGCCGGATTGCGGTGTGCCCGCGAGCTTGCGCTCGCTGGCGGTGAAGCTCAGCCAAGTCGGCAGCGCACTGTCGTCCGATCTGGTCGCCGTGTAGGTGAGGCTGTCGCTGTCCGCATCACTGAAGGTGCCAGCCGGGAAGCTGTACTCGAAGGCCGTATCCACCGTCGCCGTCTGGTCGGGAATCGCCGTTCCCACTGTCGGAACCTGATTGGCCGCCGTGGTCACATCGAACTCATCCGATGCCTCGCTCATTGAATAGTTGGCATCGCCGGTGGCTGTCACCGTCACTGTGTAGGCGGTGTTCGCCGTCAAGCCGGTGAACTCCGCCTCCGGCGTGGTGCCACTCGTACTCACCGTGCCGGTGAAGGAGTTGCTCCCCTGTACAGCCGTCGCCGTATAGCCCGCGGCGTTGGGCACTGCATCCCAGGTCACCGTGAAGCCGGTGCGCGTGTTGCTGTTCGCCTTCACCGCTAGATTCGTCGGCTTCGCCAGTGTCCCTTTGTCCACCGCCGGGAAGGTGATGTCCGCCGTTGCCGTCTGCGTGTCCATGCCGGTGCCCGCAGTCGCCGTTACTGTCACCGTCGTCGTAGTGGTGCTTGCCGCCGTCGGCGTACCGGTGATAGCACCGGTGGTGGCACTGATATTCAACCCGGCGGGCAGCGTACCTGTGGTCACCGCGTAGGAGACCGTCGCGCTGCCGAAGCCGGTCGCCGTTGCCGTCAGCGCCGTGATGGGCGTATCCACCGTCAAGGTCGGCGGCGCCGCCGAGTAGCCGAGGGTCACTGCCGAGACGGTCACATCAAAGGTCTCTGTCCCCACCTCCGTGCCGTCGCTCACCGTCACCGTGATGGTCGCGGTGCCTGCGGCTACCGGTGTCACCCGCACCTGACTATTGGCATCGTGGGCGGTCAGTGCCGTGGGGGTCACCGTCGCCACCGCCGGGGCGCTGGAGGCGGCCTGATACTGGAGGCTGTCGCCTGCCGTGCCCGGCGTGGCATCCACATCCACATCGAAAGGCTGACCCACCCGTGCGCTCTGGTTGGCAATCGCGGTCACCGTCGGTGCTGCCCCGGCCGTGGGGGTGGCAGCGGTGGTCAGGCTCGTGTTCGAGGCTATGCCATCGTTGGCCAGGTTGCGGGTGTCCAGCCGCACATGGTAGCTGGTGTCGTTGTCCAGGCCGGTAATCGTGTAGGAGGTGGCGGTGACGATGTTCACCGCACTCAAGGCGGTGTCGCTCTCCGATGCCTTGCGCCAGCGTACGCTGTAACCGTTCGGCGCACCGAGGGCCGGGTCCCAGAAGACGGCCAGGTTGCCGGAACCGGCCGGGCGCGCTTGCAGGTTCGATGCCGATGTAGCCATCACCGGATCATCGTTGGTGATGGTGACCTCTACGAGAAAAGCATTGGCGGCGGAGTTGGTGATGACGGTTCTGAGGCTCTCATGAAAAAAGCTCAAGAACAAAGTCTCGTCGGACTCGTAGTTCTCGTCCCCGATGATCGGTAGCGTGAATGTGCCTGTGGTCTGCCCTGCCGCTATATTGAGGCTGGGCGAGGATGACGGGAACATGTAGTCCTCATCGACAGTGGCGCTGCCAAGGGTAGTGCTATTGGCCATGAAAAAGGTCGTGCGCAAGTAGTTCGTCGCTTCCAGCGTCACCGTGAAGGTGATGTCGGTGTTGCCGCTGTCGCCCTCGGCCACGCTCAGGAACCCCTCCGGGGTTGTGCGGGTCGCGCCCGGTGCCCCGGTGCTCGTCAGGCCCGGCACGGAGGCGGTGATGGTCGCCTTCGGACGGGGGTCGTCGTCATCAATGAGAATAGTGGCCTCCGACCCGGTGCTGGCAATGCTCGCGCCTCCCGTCGCACTGCTCAGGCCGACCTTGAAGAGCTCGTCCCGCTCGCGGTTCACATCGTCGCTGATGGACACGGTGATGGTCTTGCGGGTCTCGCCCGCCGCGAAGGTCAGGGTGCCCGAGGCCGCGGAGTAGTCGGTGCCCGCAGTGGCGGGGTCGATACTGCTCGACGAGACGGCAGTGTCGGTGGAGGAGAAGTCCGCCGTGGCATAGGCCACGGTCACCGCCTCGGTGCTGGACTCGGACAGGGTGACCTTGAGGGTCACCGCACCGGAGGTGGCATCCTCGTCTATCTCACCACGCTGTGCATCGCTCGATGAGACTGTCACCCCGTTGCCCGCAACAGGGGCAATGCTGAGGGTGGGTTGCGAGACGGTCACATCGAAGGTTTCCGTCCCCACCTCCGTGCCGTCGCTCACCGTCACCGTGATGGTCGCGGTGCCTGCGGCTACCGGTGTCACCCGCACCGTACTGCTGGCACTGTGGGCGGTCAGCGCCGTGGGGGTCACCGTCGCCACCGCCGGAGCGCTGGAGGCGGCCTGATACTGGAGGCTGTCGCCCGCCGTGCCCGGCGTGGCATCCACATCCACCTCGAAGGGCTCGCCCACCCGTGCGCTCTGGTTGGCAATGGCGGTCACCGTCGGTGCTGCCCCGGCCGTGGGGGTGGCAGCGGTGGTCAGGCTCGTGCCCGAGGCTATGCCATCGTTGGCCAGGTTGCGGGTGTCCAGCCGCACGTGATAGCTGGTGTCGTTGTCCAGGCCGGTAATCGTGTAGGAGGTGGCGGTGACGGTGTTCACCGCACTCAAGGCGGTGTCGCTCTCGGATGCCTTGCGCCAGCGTACGCTGTAGCCGTTCGGCGCACCCAAGGCCGGGTCCCAGGAAACGGCCAGGTTGCCGGAACCGGCCGGGCGCGCTCGCAGGTTCGATGCTGATGTGGGCATCACCGGATCATCGTTGGTGATGGTGACCTCTACGAGAAAAGCATTGGCGGCGGAGTTGGTGATGACGGTTCTGAGGCTCTCATGAAAAAAGCTCAAGAACAAAGTCTCGTCGGACTCGTAGTTCTCGTCCCCGATGATCGGTAGCGTGAATGTGCCTGTGGTCTGCCCTGCCGCTATATTGAGGCTGGGCGAGGATGACGGGAACATGTAGTCCTCATCGACAGTGGCGCTGCCAAGGGTAGTGCTATTGGCCATGAAAAAGGTCGTGCGCAAGTAGTTCGTCGCTTCCAGCGTCACCGTGAAGGTGATGTCGGTGTTGCCGCTGTCGCCCTCGGCCACGCTCAGGAACCCCTCCGGGGCTGTGCGGGTCGCGCCCGGCGCTCCGGTGCTCGTCAGGCCCGGCACGGAGGCAGTGATGGTCGCCTTCGGCTGGGGGTCATCGTCATCAATGAGAATAGTGGCCTCCGACCCGGTGCTGGCAATGCTCGCGCCCCCCGTCGCACTGCTCAGGCCGACCTTGAAGAGCTCGTCCCGCTCGCGGTTCACATCGTCGCTGATTGCCACGGTGATGGTCTTGCGGGTCTCGCCCGCCGCGAAGGTCAGGGTGCCCGAGGCCGCGGTGTAGTCGGCACCTGCGGTGGCGGGGTCGATGCTGCTCGACGAGACGGCAGTGTCGGTGGAGGCGAAGTCCGCCGTGGCGTAGGCCACGGTCACCGCCTCGGTGCTGGACTCGGACAGGGTGACCTCAAGGGTCACCGCACCGGAGGTGGTGTCCTCGTCTATCTCACCACGCTGTGCATCGCTTGATGAGACTGTCACCCCGTTGCCCGCAACGGGAGCGATGTGCAGGGTGGTTTGCGCGTGTGCAGCGGCGCTCAGAGTGATGCAAGCGAAGAGAGAGATGAGTGCGAGAGGGGGGGGGGGGGGGGCTAGAGTGGTGACAGGATTCGCGACAAATCTGGCGCGAACCTGTGTTCACGAGGCCTGCGTTCATCGGGATATTCTTGACGAGGGTCTTGCCCGGGATTTTGCTGGATTCCAGCATGGAGATGAGCGTACGCGACATTGGGGTGTCTCAATCCGGCAAATGAGTGCCGTCATTGTATAACCTCGGAAACCCTGAAGTGCACCGATTGAACAGCTCTCGGGCATGAAATGCACACCAGATGTGGCAGAATCCGATTACTGACAGTTCGTTGAACCAGAGCCGAACCTGCTGTCGAAAATCAACCAATGGATGGACTTGATCAGAACATACTCAGGAGTCAGGCTGATGACCGACGCTGCATCCCGCAAAGAGCTGTTGCAGAAACTCGAAGCCCAGCGAGAATCGAGGGTTATCCTCTACGTGACCGGAGACCGGCCCGGGCTGGAAGCCCAGATAGGCGCGGATGTTGTTGATCTCTTTACGGATCATCTGGACTGCATCGGCCCGGTGCCGAAGATATCGCTGGTGCTGTACACCATGGGAGGTGACACGGCAGCAGCCTGGACTCTCGTCAATCTGCTCGGGATATTCTGCGATGACTTCGAAGTGATTGCTCCCGGCAAGTGTCGGAGCGCGGGCACCTTGATTTGCCTCGGAGCGAACCGGACCGTGATGACCAAACAGGCAACGCTCGGACCGATCGATCCGACAATCCAGAACCCTCTTGGCCCCGCTATTCCCGGTGCCAGTGGTGATGCCCGAGCCCCTGTCAGCGTGGAAGCTGTGCGGGGATATCTTGATGCGGTGAGCGAGGACGACCACCAAAAGAGAGCATCGGCCTTGATGGGGCTTGCCGAAAAGGTACATCCCCTCGTCCTCGGCCAAGTGTTTCGTTCCAGGCAACAGATCCGCGATTTGGCCGGGCGCCTGCTCGACAGGCAAACAGTCAGCAAGGGCTCTGCGAAGAAGATTATCGACTTTCTGTGTTCGGAGTCGGGTAGCCACGATTACACAATCAACCGCAGAGAGGCAGAGGCTCTGGGTATCAAAATCGAAAAATGTTCGACGCTTCTGTACGGCGCGCTGCAGAAGCTCAGCAACAGCTACACGCAGCAAATGGAACTCAGGAATTCTCAAAACCCGGCCGCCGCAATGACCACCCATGCTCACCGAGCTCACGAGACTGGCGGCAAGCCGACGCGCTACACGCACACGCGCGCGATTCTGGAGAGCGTACACCATGGTGCTCACCACTATGTTTCCGAGGGTGTGCTGGAGGTTACTGCAACGGGTAATCAGCGGACCGTTCAGGATGTCAGGCAGTATGATGGATGGAAGTTACTGCCTTAGCCTGCATATGTGCATGGAAGACACGTCACATGCCTGACCAGAGATTCGCCCGCATGGAAGAAACAGGCTCCTTCATTTGGCCATGGAAAGAGACGGCTGGCCTGCTGATCATTCGTGGTGCGGCAGGTGGCGGCGGCCCCACCATAGTCAGACACCGGGATCAAACCTACGCTGCGGCGGGCGGAGATGGAGGTGGCGGCGGCAACGGCGGCGGATTGGACAAGGGACAACCGATCAGCGGAGACGGCAGGGGATGTCGCCATGGGAATGGAGGCATCGGCGGAGACGGTGCAGCCCCAGCAGAACTTGAAGGCCGCATCACCCTGCCCGGCGGAAAAGGCGGCAAGGGATTTCCCGGCGAGGTTCAGATAGTAAAGCTTGACGACTTGTCTGACAGTGACTGCTTCGAAATCCGGATCGGTGTAGCTGGCGACGGCGGCGATGGATTCCAGGAAGGGAAGGACGGCAGCGCAGGTGCCGATGGGCTTGTACTCATTGTTCCCCTCTCGGCAGATGAGAGCACCCCATGACAGCAGCACTGGCAGGCGCACAGGGCGTTGCTGGATGTTCGCTAACAGGGGAAATTCCTGTCGAACAAAGCCAACTTGACGCATACCAGTCACGCATCACGTACCTGCAACAAGAGGCGAATCTCGACGGATTCGCCCTGAACCCTGACTCGCAATCCGACTTCTGGCAATTTGTTCGATCAGAGCCGGGATTGCGGCAAGGCGATCTGGTGCTTCCGGACAACGGCAATTTGAGGGCGATCTGGGACGATGACGGGGAATCGCATTTAGGGTTGCAGTTCCTTGGCGGAGGGATTGTGCAGTACGTGATTTTCAGGCAGCGCGAATCCGGAGGGCCCATTTCGAGGGTCGCAGGGCGCGACTCGTTACCAGCAATCAAACAGCAGCTCGCGAGCTTTCAATTGAACTCCCTACTCAGCGAATGAAGGACACGAATCTCCCACAAGCGGACAATTTTGTCCGTTACGTGAAGCCGAGCATGATTCGCGCCAACGGAACACCGGAAGGAGGGAGTTTCTGTCTGCGCGCACACAGACCAACGGACGACTTCCCGGCCGACCCATCCCACGCAGAAGTCCTTGGGCTGCCGCCAGGTGATTCCGATCAGGCTCAGTTGGTGGGCGACCTCATTTCAAGGTGTGTCACCGACATGCACCCCGCCATCGAACCTCACAACGGCAAGGCTCACCCCCCCAACACCCCATAACCGAACATCATGGACTACGCAGAACTCGGATATCTCCGCCTGGCCGCTGCTTCGCCTCGGGTCGAGATTGCGAATGCAGCCGCGAATGCCCGCACCCACGCCGAAGTCGCCGAGGCCTCGAGCGCCGAGGGAGCCTCGCTGGTGCTGTTTCCCGAGCTCTCGCTCACCGGCTATTCCTGCGAAGACCTGTTCCTGCAAAGGTCGTTGCACGAAGATGTGGAGTCCGCGCTCGTCTGGCTTGCACACCGCCTGCAGGATCTGCCGAGCATCCTGGTACTTGGGGCACCCTGGATGCTCGCCGATGGTCGCCTCATGAATTGCGCACTGGTGCTCTACAAGGGCAGGCTTCTGGGCGCTGTCCCGAAGCAAGCCATCCCCAATTCGTCAGAGTTCTACGAGAAGCGCTGGTTCGCCTCCGGACAGGGCGTTGATGTGCGCGTGACGCATGCCAGCCTGGGCGAATTTCACATCTGCCCGGAACAGGTCTTCTCGCTCGCAGACAGCGCCTTCGCCATTGAAGTCTGCGAGGACCTGTGGATCTCGGATCCACCCGGCAATCGCCACGCACTCGCCGGTGCCGAATTCATCCTGAACCTGTCTGCGAGCCCCGAACTTGTCGCCAAGCGCGCCTATCGTCTGGACCTCGTGCGCATGGCCAGCGCCAGCCGCATCTGCGGGCTGCTCTATGCATCGAGCGGCCCCAGTGAATCGAGCAAGGATCTGGTGTTCGGCGGACACCTGCTGGCGGCGGAGAACGGCCTGCTCCTTGGAGAATCGGAAAGATTCAGGTTGTCGGGAACGCATTTGCTTGCCGACTTCGATTGGCAGCTGCTGCGGCACGACCGCGCGCGCAACGCCACCTTCGCTGGCGCTGCCAGGCCCCGAGGCTACCGGCACGTAACCACCGGGGTACCCGCCGCAGCACTTGCCGATATCACCCGCACCTACTCACGAACACCCTTCGTGCCGCAAGGCGCTGACCTCGCAGAGCGAGCCGAAGAGATTCTGATGATTCAGGCCACGGGACTTGCCCGGCGCCTGTACGCGACCGGCATGGCGCGCCTCGTCCTTGGCATCTCGGGCGGGCTGGATTCGACGCTGGCACTGCTGGTGTGTCTCGAGGCTCTGACCATCCTCGACCGCGACCGGCAAAACCTGACGCTCATCAGTATGCCTGGACCCGGAACCAGCGCACACACGCGGGAAACGATCACGCAACTCGCCGCGGCCATTGATATTGCGGTCACCAACATCCCCATACACGATGCCGTCGCCCAACACCTTGCAGCCATAGAGCACACAGGCAATCAGGACCTCGTATTCGAGAACGCACAGGCGCGTGAGCGTACACAGATTCTCTTCGACTATGCCGGCAAGGTAGATGGACTGGTCGTGGGCACAGGAGATCTCTCGGAACTCGCGCTCGGCTGGTGCACCTTCAACGCCGACCACATGGCGAGCTACGCCGTGAATACCTCGGTACCCAAGACGCTTGTCAAGCACCTGATCCAGTACTACGCCCGGCATCAGGCCGATGCCTCGCTCAAGTCCGTGCTCTCGAGGGTCATAGACACGCCGATTAGCCCCGAGCTTACCGCGCCGCGAGACGATGGCAGTGTGGGACAGCTGACGGAAGCACTCGTCGGCCCCTTTGAATTACACGACTTCTTTCTGTACCACTGCATGCGCCATGGATTCTCGCCAACCAGAATTCAGGCGCTCGCCGAGCGGAGCTTTGCCGGTGTCTGGTCAGCGGACGAGATACGACACTGGCTCGAGGTCTTTCGTCAGCGCTTCTTTTCCCAGCAATACAAGCGCACCACCCTGCCGCCAGGCGCAAAGATCGGCAGCATCAGTCTGTCTCCCAGAGGCGACTGGCGAATGCCGGATGAAGCCAGCCCACATACCAGGAGTTTGAGGGAGCCTCACCCATGAACAACGCGGAACTGCAATTACCTTTGCAAGGATTCACGATTGTGGAATTCTCCACCATGATCACTGCATCTCTGGCAAGTATGGTGCTCGCCGATCAGGGGGCGCGTGTCATCAAGATAGAACCTCCCGGCACGGGCGATATCATGCGGCACCTGGGTTCATCCAAGGGCGGCATATCTGGCCTCTTCGCCAATTGCAACCGCGGCAAGGAATCGCTCGCGCTCGATCTGAAGAGTCCACAGGGAGCAGAAGTCGCCAGAACCCTGGCAGGCGAAGTGGATGTGCTGGTGACCAACTATCGGCCCGGGGTCATGGACAAACTCGGTCTCGGCAGTGATGCCTTGCGCGCGGCCAACCCGAACCTCGTATTCCTGGCCATCACCGGGTTCGGCCTCGAGGGGCCACTCGGGAACGCACCGGCCTACGACCCGGTCGTGCAGGCACAGGCAGGCTACACGGTAGTTCAGGGAATCGAGAGTCCACAGCTTGTACGCAACCTCATCTGCGACAAGATTACGGCCTGTCACGCAGCGCAGGCCATCACTGCCGCGCTGCTGCAACGGACCCGCACAGGCAAGGGTCAGCACATTGACCTCTCGATGCTGGATGCCGGGCTGTTTTTCATGTTCCCGGACGGCTTCATGAACCATACCCTGCTTGACGAGGATGTCGAGGCCCAGCCTCTGCTTTCCGAGAGCATCCAGGTGACGCAAGCGAAGGACGGCGCGTTTGTCACCACGCCGGTGACACCGGCGCAACTCGGCAATTTCTACCGGGCGCTGGGGCTTGCCGACCTCGGGCAGGATGAGCGCTTCTCCACTCCCGAGGCCGTGATGCGCAATATCGATCTGTATCAGACCATCCTGCAGGAAGCTCTGGATGCCCTGACAGTAGATGAGGTGGTGGCGCGTCTGACATCATCGGATGTGCCTGCGGCCAAATGCCTGTCCCGGGAGGAGGCACTGGCGCAGCCACAAATCACCGCCAACGCGAGCGTGGCCGTTACCCGACATGCGCTTATGGGCAGCATTCGGCAGGTGCGGCATCCGGCGAGATTTGACACCCAACAGCTTCCGCTCGGTCGCCCCTGCCCCGCACTCGGCGAGCACAGCGCACAGATACTACGAGAGTTCGGCTATCAGCCCGCGCAGATTGACGACCTGCGCGCCTGTGGTGCCCTGGGATAACGGGACTCGCGTCCAGCGTCTCAATCATGAGCGCGGTAACTCACCATGCCCCAGGATTTCTTGCCGCGCCGAATGAGGTGGAAGCGCCCAAAGAGCGCATCAGCGGGTGCGAGTTCGAGAGACGCATCCCGGTTGCCCTGCACACCATTCAGACTCACACCGCCCGCAGCCGCCTGGCGCCTCGCATCACCTTTCGATTTGGCCAGTCCGGTGAGCACCATGGCATCGGCGAGGGTCGTTCCCTGATGGGCGATTTCAGCGCTCGGCACACCATCAAGGGCGAGTTGCGCACAATCCGCCTCCTCGAGTTCCGCAAGCGAGCCATGAAACAGGGCGCGCGTGATGCGCTCGGCCGATGCGAGCGCAGCATCACCGTGCACCAGCCTGGTCACTTCTTCGGCGAGTTGGCGCTGCGCCTGGCGACGCTCGGGATGCTGCGCGGTTTCCCGCGCTAGCTCGGCGAGCACAGTTGCATCGAGAAAGGTGAAAGCGCGCAGGTATCCCGGCACATCCGCATCAGTCACGTTCAACCAGTATTGATACAGGCTGTAGGGCGAAGTGAGCCTGGCATCAAGCCAGACAGAGCCAGCTTCGGTCTTGCCGAACTTTCGTCCGTCCGAGCGCGTCAGCAGCGGCAGGGTGAGCGCGAATGCCTGGCGTCCGAGCTCGCGCCTGATCAGCTCGACTCCAAGCGTGATATTGCCCCATTGATCATTGCCTCCGATCTGTAACGAACACTCATGGCGTCGCGCCAGTTCAAGGAAATCGAAGGCTTGCAGAAGCATGTAGCTGAATTCGGTGAAGGACAGCCCCTCGCCTTCGCGCTCGAGTCGCGCGCGCACCGATTCCTTCTGCAACATGGTATTGACTGAAAAATGCTTGCCCACATCACGCAGGAAGCTGATGACATCAAGCGGTTCCGTCCAGGTCAGGTTGTCCGCCAGCAGCGCCGAATTCCTGCCCGAATCAAAATCCACGAAAGTGGCAAGCTGTCTGGCCAGCGCTGCCTTCCATTCTTCCACCAGCTCGCGGGCAACAAGCGACCGCTCGGTGTCCTTGAAGGACGGGTCACCAATGAGGCCAGTGGCACCGCCAACCAACAGGAGCGGACGATGACCATGGAGCTGGAAGCGACGCAACATGAGTACCGGCAACAGATGTCCGATATGCAGACTTCCGGCAGTGGGGTCGAAACCGCAATAGAGCGTACGCGAACCGCTTTCGACCCAGCTCGCAAACGACTGCGGGTGCGATATCTGCGAGATCAGTCCGCGAAGTTCAAGTTCCTGAAGCAAGCCGGAATTCATTCGATTTTCACCAACTGTGAGAGCCCATGACATTCACCGCATATTGTCGATGCCGGGCTTCATGACAACCACCTGCATCGAATTCGGTCATTTTGTGACGAAAATATAATAAAATTGCGAATTGTCGCTTGGCAAGTCCGTGTAATTTCAAGCGCAAGTGCAAAAGATCAGTTCAGACACACACGCAGCGGCGAATATGTCCACCTCCAGCATCCCCTTCGCGCAAGCAGCGAACAAGCAGCAAGCAGCGAAGCTACCCAGTATAAGTCGATGCTGCGCAACCTGACTGCTTCCCTGACCTGTTCATTGCCCCGTTTGCGAGCACTTGTTGGCTCACCCTTCGGCACTTTTTGCACGTGTTTTCTGTTCAGCCTCCCGATCTTGATCCTGATTGTCTCGTACCTCCCTATTTCCCAGGATGCCAATGCCATGCCGGAGAGCCAGCTGCAAGGCCCTCCCGGCGAGGCTCCTGATACTCGAGGGACGCAAGCAGCGCTTGTCCCGTCGCACCCTGATGCAGTTGCGCTCACGCCTGAAGAGTCCACCCCGGAACATACCACCAGGCGCCTCAGAGTTGGCCCAGGCGACAGTATTTCATCCCTCCTCGACAAGAGTGGTGTCGCGCGGGGAGAGCTGCAAACCCTGCTGCATCAGGGAGAACAGACCAGCGAACTGCGACGCGTATTTCCCGGCCAGTGGGTAGAGATCAGCGTCAACGACCAGGGCGGGCTCGAAGCGCTGCGCATCGAGCGAGATGCCGCCAACTCCATCGAGTGGACGCGACAGGCAGATCAGAACAGATTCCAGTTGCATGTAGAACAGATCGAGCCGGAAGTGCGCGTATCCCATGTTTCCGAAAACATCATCAAGAATCTGTTTGTCGCCGGACAGCGTGGCGGCCTCGGTGACGACATCATTCTGCGTCTTGCCAATATTTTCCGCTGGGATATTGACTTCGTACTTGATGTGCGCGTCGGTGATTCCTTCGAACTCCTGTATGAGTCGGAATACCTTGAAGGCAAGTTCCATCGCAACGGCGATATTCTTGCCGCTCGATTTGTCAATCTCGGCACACCGCACACCGCAGTTCGCTATGTGGATGAGCACGGAGAAAAGGCGTACTACACCCCGGACGGCAAGAATCTGCGCGGTGCCTTCCTGCGTGCGCCGGTTGACTTTACCAGAGTGAGTTCCGGCTTCAGCCACAAGCGCATGCACCCACTCTTCAACCGGGTGCGCGCCCATCTGGGCGTGGACTATGCGGCTCCGACGGGGACACCCGTCAAAGCCGCCGGGCGAGGCAGGGTAAAGACCGTAAATCGCCGCGCATCATCCGGCAACTACATAGAGATTCAGCACGAAAACCAGATTGAAACCCGCTATCTGCACCTGTCGCGCTTCGCCCGTGGCATCAAACCCGGTACGCGGGTATCCCAGGGGGATGTCATAGGCTATGTTGGCTCAACCGGCTGGTCCACTGGCCCACACCTGCATTACGAATTCATTCAGGATGGTCGCCATATGGACCCGCGCAAGGTCGAAGTCGTGCGTGACTCGTCGATTGTTGATGCCGAATTGCCCCGATTCATTGCCCAGACCGCCCCGCTACGCGCCCAGCTCGACAGCTTTGATGCCGGCATCTCGGTTGTCGGTGCCAATTAGCCGGTCCTTGCTGCCTTCGCCAACCTCATCACCCGCGCCAGGCAGCCCAATCATCGGTTCTTCGACAACGCGCATCCTCGGCATCATGTCCGGGACAAGTGCAGATGGCCTTGACATGGCCCTGGTCGAGTTTGCGCGGACTTCCTGCGAGCAATCGCGTCCGAAGGTTCTGCGCGCCGAAACCCTGGCGCTCGAGCCAGACCTCAGCGAGCGTATTTTCCGCTTGATGTCGCCAGATGAAAGCTCAATCGAACTGCTTGGGGAGACTGATCGCCTGCTCGGAATCGCCATCGGCGAGGCGATCGGATCCTTCCTGAATTCAGGCGAGATCGACCCGCAGAGTGTGACCGCCATCGGCTGTCACGGCCAGACGGTACGTCATCGCCCGGCAGCAGGTGGGCAATTCACGCTACAAATCGGTGACCCCAACTGTATCGCGGAAATCGTCGGGCGACCCGTGGTGGCAGATTTTCGCAGACGCGACATGGCGGCAGGCGGTCAGGGCGCGCCTCTGGTACCCGCGTATCACGAACTGCTGTTCCGCTCTGCCGATGAATATCGCGTCGTACTCAACATCGGAGGCATTGCCAACATCACCTGCCTGCCACCGAGCACGGAAGATACCCGCATCACCGGCTTTGACACAGGTCCCGGGAATGCATTGCTCGATGCCTGGATTCGGGCCCGCCTCGGACACAAGCAGGATACTTGCGGCGCATGGGCGCAAGGCCAGGCACCACACGCAGGGCTCCTGTCACGCCTGCTTTCCGATCCATACTTCGCCGAACCACCCCCCAAATCCACAGGTCGTGAGTATTTCCATCCGGACTGGCTCGGCCATGCGATGACCGGCATGACCATTGATGCGCAAGTCGTTCAGTCCACGCTCACCGAACTGACAGCATGCTCGATTATCAATGCTGTGCGTCAGTGGGCACCACGTGCCACGCGCATGATCCTGTGTGGCGGCGGACGCCATAATTCGGAGCTTGTCAAACGTCTGCGCCAGCGCTCCGAGCTTGTGATTGAACCCTGCGAGCAGCTTGGCGTTGATGGCGACTTCGTCGAGGCCGCTGCCTTTGCCTGGTTCGCCATGTGCACCCTGGCCGGCATCCCTTCTTCGCGGGCATCAGTCACGGGCGCGGTCGCAGACCGCGTTCTTGGCGGCGTGTACTACCCTTGAGTATCCTTGGGCCGCCAGAGTCACTGCGTCAAATCGAGAATGAATTACCGCAGCCGCAGGTGGTCTCGGCATTCGGGTTTTCCACGACGAATCTCGACCCCTGCAAGTCCTCCAGATAATCGATTCTTGCCCCGGACAGGTAGGGGAAGCTGAGCGAATCGACCAACAGCTGCACCTGTCCCTCGTCGACAATGGCATCGTCCGGCTCGGCCTGCTCGTCGAAGGTGAACCCGTAGGAGAAGCCGGAGCAGCCACCGCCCGAAACAAACACCCGCAGTTTGAGGCTGTGATTTCCCTCCAGTTCGATCAACTCACGCACCTTGCCCGCGGCGCGTGCCGACAATTGAATTTCCTGTGCGTGGATGTGCTGTGTGTTCAAGAGGCTGTATTCCTTGGCATCAATTGCAGTATATAAAGTTTGTCAAGTACCAAAAGCCCGCGAGCATGAAATAATGATGCTCTTTGACAGTTCGCAATCGAATTCCGGTGGCTTGGCTCAAGGTTTTTCATCTTTTTGGCGTAATCGCCTGGTTCGCTGGACTCTTTTATCTGCCGCGCCTGTTTGTCTATCACGCCGAGGCCGAAGATCGCATCTCGCGGGAACGATTCGTGCTCATGGAGCAGCGACTCCTGAAAATCATCATGCTGCCTGCCGCAGTACTGACGATTGCCTTTGGCACGGCGATAGTGCTCTTGTATCCTGCCGCCTATCTCGGCCAGAATTGGTTTCTCGTCAAACTCGTATTCGTACTGATGCTGATACTGTTCCACTTCTGGTGTTATCGCATGGCGCGGCAGTTTGCTTCCGGGACGAACCTGCAGCGCGCAGCAGGATTTCGCATCATGAATGAAGTGCCGACACTGCTTCTGCTCTTCATCCTGGTCCTGACCTTCGTTCGCCCCTGGGCCTCTTCGCCATGACCCGTCACAGCCGTTCAGTTCAGGCTTTCGAGGCGGCCCGCGCCTGCATTCCGGGCGGTGTGAATTCGCCCGTGCGTGCGTTTCAGGGGGTGGGCGGAAACCCGATCTATTTTCACAGCGGCCAGGGCCCGCACCTGACTGACATTGATGGCAACCGCTATATAGATTATGTGGGCTCCTGGGGGTGCATGATCCTCGGTCACTCGTCGCCCGATGTGCGCGATGCGATCACGGCGCAGGCAGAGCAAGCCATAGGTTTCGGTGCCCCCACTCAGGGAGAAACAGCGCTTGCTGCCAAGCTCGTGACTCACGCACCCGGTGTGCACGCAGTGCGGCTGGTGAACTCGGGCACCGAGGCGACCATGAGCGCCCTCAGGCTGGCGCGCGGATTCACGGGACGCGACCTCATCGTGAAATTCCAGGGCTGCTACCACGGGCATGTGGATGCCCTGCTGCTCGGTGCCGGTTCAGGTGTCCTCACCCTGGGAATTCCGGGTTCGCCCGGTGTCCCCGAAGGCGTGGTCAAGGACACCCTGAACATCGAATTCAACAGCATCGCAGATATAGACCAGGCATTTGCAACCTATGGAGAGCGCATTGCTGCGGTGATTCTCGAACCTGTCGCCGGCAACATGGGCTGCATTCCGGCACATGCCGGGTTTCTGGCGCGACTTCGACATCTCACCGAAGATACGGGTGCCCTGCTCATATTTGATGAGGTCATGAGCGGCTTTCGCGTCTCGCTTGGCAGCGCGGCGAGACTGTACGGCATCACCCCGGACATGATGACTCTGGGCAAGATTATCGGTGGCGGGCTGCCGATAGGTGCCTTCGGTGGTCGCGCCGACATCATGGCGCACATCGCACCACAAGGGCCGGTCTATCAAGCCGGTACCCTGTCCGGGAATCCGGTCGCCGTGGCAGCCGGGCTTGCGGTCCTGAACCGCCTCGAGGCACCCGGATTCTACCAGCGGTTGCAGGCAACAACCGAGCACCTCGCGCGCGGACTCGATACCGCGGCCAGGCGCGCCGGTGTTGCGCTCGAAGTCACCCACGTGTGCGGGATGATCGGACTCTTCTTCGGCGGGTACGCACCGGTGAGCGGCTACCGCGAAGTCGCACATGTGGATACAGCCGCCTACGCCCGGTTCTTTCACGCGCTGCTGCGACGAGGCATATATCTACCGCCTTCGGCATATGAAACCCTGTTCATCTCGGCCGCACACACAGAGGCCGAGATCGATCAGACACTGGCCGCCGCCACGGCAAGTTTCGCCGAACTGGCTTGAGGATGCGACTCTTCGCACTCGGCAACGCACTCATCGACGATGAGTTTCAGGTGACCGACGCGCTGCTCGCGGCGCATGACCTGGCCAAGGGGCAGATGCACCTGATAGATGCCGACAGCCTCGCCAGTCACAGAGCATCATTGACCGAATTGCTTGCGCATTCGGGAAACGATGCAGGGCGCCGCCTGGGCGGAGGCTCGGCTGCCAACTCGGCAGCTTCCTACGCCGGATTCGGCGGCGAAGCCCACTTCTGCGGGCGCGTGGCGAACGATGCGGCTGGCCACTGGTTCACGCGCGACCTGGCGCGCTACGGCGTTGCAACCGGCAGACTGCCTGAAGCCCGGGACGATTCAACGCATGGCATCAGCGGCCAGTGTCTGGTGCTGATCAGCGACGATGCACAGCGCACCATGCTCACGCATCTCGGCGTGTCCGCAGAACTGCGTGAACAGGACCTCGATGAGCGCGCACTCGCCGCAGCCGATGTGTTCTATCTGGAAGGATACCTCGCCAGTAGCCCTGTCTCTGCCGAGACCTCCTTGCGCGCGCTGCAACTGGCGCGTTCATCTGGCCTCGATACCGCACTGTCGCTCTCCGATGTCAGCATGGTTGAACATTTCCGCACACAGCTCGAAGCCTTTGTCGAGGGCGGTATCACGCATCTTTTCTGCAACCTGCAGGAAGCCCTGCAATGGGCCGATACGGACAGGCTCGACTTGGCCGCGGCGCAGTTCGGCGAGATAGCAGACTACGTGCATATCACGCTGGGCGCACATGGCAGCCTGTGCGTACATGAAGGCGTACACCATGCATGTGATGCCGCTGTAGCCAACGCAATAGACACCACCGGTGCCGGCGATGTCTATGCAGGCGCTGCCTTGTTCGCCCGGGCACGCGGTGGCGGGCCGCAACACATGATCGAGTTCGGCAATCTGGCTGCCGCGCACATCGTCAGTCAGTTCGGCGCTCGATTTCCACATCCGCATGCCTATGCCGCGCTCTGCCAGAATGTGGACTGGCTGCGCCACGGGGGGTAATTGCGCGGACGCACAATTCCTGCTGTAGCCAAAGCCTTCGACTTCTGGTACTTTGCATCCCCCGCATGCGCAACCACCCGGATTTGGCCCCTCCCTACCCTTGGATATGACACCTTGAACGCCATGATTGAGCAACATACATCGGACTCGGTTTTCAAAACCTTCAAGCCTTACGAACTGGCGAAGAATGAGCCCTACATGAGTAATCAGCAGCTCGGGCATTTTCGTCACATCCTGCTCTCCTGGCGACAACAGCTCATGGAAGAAGTGGACCGCACGGTCGATCACATGAAAGGTGGAGCCACCCAGTTTCCGGACCCCGCAGACAGAGCCACCCAGGAAGAGGAATTCAGCCTCGAGCTGCGTACGCGAGATCGTGAACGCAAGCTGATACGCAAGATCGATGCAACTGTGGACCGTCTGGACCAGGGTGATTACGGCTACTGCGACACCTGCGGTGTCGAGATCGGTATTCGCAGGCTCGAAGCGCGTCCGACGGCAAATCAATGCGTTGATTGCAAGACCATTGACGAGATGAAGGAGCGCCAACTCAGCGGGTAGGCCAGCGGTTGGCGCAGCGTCAGCGTGTTGTTACTGGCATCGGGACATCATGTCAAATCCTGCCATGACCGTCAGCGTGACATGGCAATTGGTCGCTTCGCGCCAACGCCAAGCGGCCCCCTGCACTTCGGCTCGCTACTCACAGCTCTGGCCAGCTACCTCGATGTCAAATCGCGTGGTGGCCGCTGGCTGTTGCGCATGGATGATCTCGACCCTCAGCGTAGCGACCATGACACTGCCGTCGGGATTATCGCCACACTGGAGCGCCATGGTCTGATCAGCGACGCGCCATGCGTATGGCAAAGCCGGCGCGCCCCGCTCTACGCGCAAGCGCTGGCAACATTGCGCGCAGCCGGACAGGTATTCGAATGCACCTGCTCGAGAAAGACGCTCGGCGAGCAACGCATCTATCCGGGCACCTGTCGCAGAGCACGGATTCCCCCTGGCCCCCGCCAGAGCACACGATTCCTCGCCCAGGCTGTCATGATCAGCATCGAGGATTTGGTGCAGGGCAGCTTTACACAACATCTGGCACACGAATGCGGGGATTTCGTTGTTTTTCGGCGCGATGCGGTTGCCGCGTATCACCTCGCAACCGTTGTGGATGATGCAGCCATGGGTGTGACGCGTGTTGTGCGAGGTGCCGACCTGCTCGAAAGTACGCCGCGACAGGTGGCCCTGGCGCAGAGCCTCGGGTTACCCATCCCGACCTTCGCGCATATTCCCGTAGTGCTCGACAGCCAGCAGCGCAAGGCGAGCAAGCGACTCGCAGCCACACCGGTCGCGCCACTGTGTGAAACCCAGGTGAAATGCAATCTTCTCTGGTGCATGCAGCTTCTCGGCATGTCGCCTCCGCGCCCACGAGCGCACTCCCCGGCCTCCCTGCTCGACTGGGCGAGCAGGCACTTTCGCCTCGAGCAGGTGCCCGCGAGGCCAGTCTGTACTGATTTCGTGTGCCTTTGAGGGTGCTCCCGCCACCTCATGGTCGCTGTTTGCCGGAAAGCAAGGTTGGCCAGGCCACCTTGAGGTATTGCAGCATCGACCAGAGGGTGAACACTGCCGATATCAGCAGCAGTGCATAGCCAGTCAGCGTGAGCAGGCTGTCGGTTGATACCGGAGACAACAACAGCATGATGATGGCAAGCATCTGCAGGAGCGTCTTGACCTTACCCAGCGTCTTCACCTGCACTATACCGCGACGGTTCATTTCCGCCATCCATTCACGCAGGGCGCTGACCAGAATCTCCCGCCCGATAATGACCATGCCGGGCAGGATGATCCACAGGGTTCCGTGTATGCCGATCAACATCACCAGAGCCGTGGCGGTCAGCACCTTGTCTGCCACCGGGTCGAGAAAGGCACCGAGGAGCGTCTCCTGACCGAGTCTGCGCGCAAGATAGCCATCGAGAAAGTCGGTGAATGATGCCAGTGCAAAGATCGCTGCCGCCAGCAAGCCGGACCATTTGACTGGCAGCAGATAGGCCACGACCATAAGCGGCACGGCAATCAGGCGCAGCAGTGAGAGGATATTGGGAAGATTCATGAGGACTGAAGATTATCCCTGATATGAGCGGCCAGTGAACGGCTCACTCCGCGTACTTTGGCAAGCTCTTCGAGGCTTGCGCCCTTGACAGCGGCGAGGCTGCCGAAGTGCTGGAGCAGTCGGCGCTTGCGCACGGGGCCCACACCGTCAATCATGTCCAGAGCGGACTGATGTCGTATTTTCTGGCGGCGTTGCCGGTGCCCACCGAGCGCGAATCTGTGCGCCTCGTCGCGCAGGTGCAGCAACAGGTGCACGGCCGGGCTGTGTGCATCGGCTCCAAGTTCAGCGCCATCGTGCAGTGTGAAGGACTCGAGCCCCGGGCGGCGCCCGGGCCCTTTCGATACACCAATGATGACCAGGCCATCGGGACCATGGACGATGCCGAGCTCGGTGAGCACCGAAACTGCCACCTTGACCTGCGCCGACCCGCCATCAAGAACCAGCACCTTCGGCATCTGCCCTTCACCCCTGGCGAGCCTCCTGTAGCGCCTGCTCAAGGCCTGGCGCATGGCGGCATAATCATCTCCGTCCTGCACACCTTCGATATTGAAGCGACGATAGTCGGATGTTCTCGGCCCACTGGAATCGAACACAACGCAACTTGCAACGGTGGCCTCACCCGAGGTGTGGCTGACATCAAAACATTCAAGATGATCGGGAAGCTCATCGAGTTCCAGCAAATCCTGAAGCGCCATCATTCTCTCCACGACCGTTTGCTTCTTTGCCAGACGCGCACTCAGCTGCGCACTGGCATTCTCGGCGGCTGCCTCGAGCCAGCGCCTGCGTCGCCCCCTGACCCGGCTCGAAATCCTGACCTTCCTGCCTGCCCGCTCGGAAAGCATCTCGGCCAGTAAAGCGCCGACCTCCAGCGGGGTCTCCGTGAGAATCATGTGCGGCACATCCATGCCGACACCACCGAGATAATACTGCGATACAAAGGATTCGAGTACTTCCGGTGCCTGTTGCTGCAAGCTGTCTTGCGGGAACCAGGACTTCTGCCCAATCAGCATACCGGCACGAATAAAGAGCCCGTGCACACACGCCATACCGGGGCCGGTGCGTGCGGCGAGCACATCAAGGTCGCCGTCACTTGTGTACACACTCTGCTGTTCCTGAATTTTTTGCAGCCAGGCAATCTGGTCACGCTTGCGAGCCGCCGTTTCGAATTCCAGCCTTTCCGATGCCTGATTCATGGCATCAGTGAATTCGTCCAGAACCGCTCGATTACGTCCTTCGAGAAACATGACGGCATGCTGGGTGTCCTCTGCATAGGTGGCGGCATCAATCTTGCCGACACAGGGAGCACTGCAGCGCTTGATCTGATGCTCGAGACATGGCCTTGTCCGCTTGTCAAAGAAGCTGTCCTCACAGGTGCGCAAGGTAAACAGACGCTGCAATATTGTCAGACTCTTGCGAGCGGCATGCGTATTCGGGAAAGGCCCGAAATATCGACCAGATTCCTTGCGCGCACCCCGATAGAAGCTGAGGCGCGGAAACTGCGGATGGTCAGAGAGATGAATGAACGGATAGGTTTTGTTATCACGAAATATCACGTTGTATGGGGGCTCGAGCCGCTTGATGAGCGATTGTTCGAGCAGCAGGGCTTCCGACTCGCTGTGCGTGACCGTGACCTCGACACCATGGATACGGCGAACCATGGCACGAGTCCTGGCTGGCAGTCGGGTCCTGGAAAAATAACTCGACACGCGCTTCTTCAGATTGCGCGCCTTGCCTACATAGAGGACATTGCCCGCCACATCCAACATGCGATACACCCCGGGCTTTCTGGTCAGTGAGCGCAGAAACGATGTTTTGTCAAATGCGAGGTCGCGCGCGGGCGTCCCCATGTCCTGCTCAATTGATTTGTGCAGAGTTCGTGATGATTCTACTGATTATTGCTGTTGGTCGGGACGACAGGATTTGAACCTGCGACCACCACACCCCCAGTGTGGTGCGCTACCAGACTGCGCTACGTCCCGAGTCAGCTCGGCATTCTATTACGATCTCGAAAGCTGCCGTGTGCGCCGGATTCAGTTCTTCAGGCTTCGTGCCAGCAGGCGCGATACTTCCTGCAATCCCTGGCGAATGCTGCGCAGTTCGTGTCGGGCGCGTGGTTCGGCCTGCGACTCTTTCGATGCCTGACGCTCCTTGAGCGCCTGTATGGCTCCCTTGATGGTCATTCCCCGACCGTACACGAGCTCTCTCATGCGCCTGACCTTCATGACATCCTGCCGCTTGTAATAACGCCGATTATTGCGTCGTGACACCTGTGACAGTTGCGGCACCTTGCGCTCCCAATAGCGCAGCACATGCGCGGGCACCGCGCACAACTCGCTCACTTCACCAATCGTGAAGTACAGCTTGTTCGGGATCGGTTCAAGCGGGGCATCCTTGCCGAGCACATCCTGGTGCCCTGCATCTGGTGCCTGTGATGCGTCTGGCGTATGCACTCGCCGCCCCCTGCTCCTGAATCTCCTCTTGGTATGTGGACAGAGGTGTCTTCAGACGCTCTCTGAATCGTTCGGGAATTGTGTTCGTACTCGCCGCACCCGGTTACGCAGCTTCTTTCCCGGCTTGAAGGTCACCACACGGCGCGCAGCGATGGTTGCCTCGATGCCTGTCCTGGGATTACGCCCGATTCGTGCGCGCTTTCTCCACAAGACAAAATTTCCGAAGCCGGACAGCTTGACAGGCTCATCGTTTTCCAGACTCCTGACGATCTGTTCAAAAAAATGCTCGGTCATGTGCCGGGCTTCGCGTTTACTCAAGCCGAGATCCAGATGCAGGCGGTTGATAATCTCCGCTCTGGTCAGCGTCTTGCCTTGTCTTGCCGAATCAGACATGCGTCACGCCAGGGCCCCGCGAAGAGTGGCACCGCAGTGTGTACGCAGCGCATCCACGATGAGGGCAACGCGCCCGGAGACTTCCTCGTCCTTGAGCGTTCGGGTACGGGACTGGAACAGGAGCCGAATGGCGATGCTTTTTTCTCGCTCTGCAATACCGGGACCTGAATATACATCAAAGACACCGAAGTCACAGAGAATTTCATCCGCGGCAGCGCGCACAGCATGTTCAATCTCGGCCGCTTCCAGATCGCGATTGACCAGAACTGCCAGATCGCGACGTACTCGCGGAAAGCGGGAAGGCTCGACGAATGTACCCGCTTGACGGCGCGTCAATACCTCACAATCAAGCTCGAAGTAGCACACAGGATGCTCGATCTGCAGGGCATCAGCCGCGTCAGGATGCAACTGCGCAACAACCCCTGCGTCGCAGCCGTCGAGTAGCAAACGGGCCCCTCTGCCGGGATGACACAGCGCATGAGTACTGCGCAGCCAGCGTATCTGTGTACCAGTCTGCGTACTGGTCTGTGCGCCGACACCACAGATTTCTTCGAGGAGGCGCTCGACATCGCCCTTGAGGTCGAAGAAGTCCACATCACGGGCATCCTGATTCCAGGATTCGGGCCACAGGCTTCCGCAATGCACGGCGGCAACGCGTAGCGGCTGATGCTCCATGTTGGCATCGGGGGCGAGAAAGACCCGACCGACTTCAAACAGCCGGGTACGCGAGTGTTGCCTCGAGAGATTGTGCGTCAAGGTGCGCAAGAGCCCCGGGACAAGGCTACTGCGCATGACCGCCTGATCGCTCGACATGGGGTTTTGCAGGCTCACGGGGGCGGAAACGCCCGGCAGCATCTCGACCAGGGATTGCGGCAGGAAACTGTAGCTGATGACTTCATGATAGCCCTGCGCTGCCAGGAATTCGCGCACAACACGAGACGGGCGCGCCAGCTCGCGGGCGGCACGAATCCCGCCAGAGGGCACCGACGGGATGCGCTCGAAGCCATGCAGCCGCGCCACTTCTTCCACCAGATCCGCTTCCCCTTCTATATCGAATCTGTGTGCAGGTGCCGTTACGCTCCAGGAATCCTGCGATGCTTCCTTCACCTCGAATTGCAGCCGCCTGAGTCCATCGCTGACAAAGGTCGGCTTGATGTTCTCACCCGTGAGCCTCCTGACCTGTGCCTGTCGTAATGTGATTGCAGATCTGCGCGGCAGATTCTGCACCGATTCGCGCAGAGTGACCGGCCCCAGGCGGGCACCGGTGATCTCGGCCACAAGCTGGCGCGCCCGATCCATGCCGTGTTGCATGGACTCGGGGTCCACGCCGCGCTCGAATCGCAGCGAAGCGTCCGTGTGCAATCCGAGGCGACGCGCACTGCGCCCGAGCAGCCGCGGGTTGAACCAGGCGCACTCGAGCAGCAGGCTGCGCGTCTCGGCTGTCACGCCGGATGAGGCATCTCCCATGATGCCGGCGAGCCCCAGAGGGCCTTGATGATCACAGATGGCCAGTGTCTCGCCGTCAAGTGATATCTGCTTGCCGTTCAGCAGCATCAGTTGCTCGCTCGCATCGCCAAAGCGCACTCGAATACCACCGCGGATCTTGTCCAGATCATACGCGTGCAGCGGACGGCCGAGTTCCAGCATGACGTAATTGGTGATGTCCACCGCCGGATGTATGCTGCGCAGCCCGGAGCGACGCAGGCGTTCGCGCAGCCACGCAGGCGAACTGCACCCGGCCTGCATTTCACGACAAATTGCCGCAAGAAAGCGCGCACACGCCTGTGGTGCCTCGACAGCGACCGGGCACTCGTCTTGTATCTCGCCACGCGGTTCAGTGAAAGACGGCCACACGACTTCGGCACCAAGAGACGCGGCCAGGTCGCGAGCAATGCCGAGCACCCCCTGACAGTCACCGCGATCCGGTGTCAGGTCAAGGCTGATACAGGCATCATCAAGGTTGAGTGCCCGCTGCAAGGAAGTGCCGGGCGTGACGTGATCATCGAGTTCGATGATCACGTCACCTGTCTCGCTCAAGCCGAGTTCGAGTTCGCTGACCAGCATGCCTTGTGATTGTCGACCCTGAATTTCACGAGCACTGACGACACCGGAGACGATTTCAGCACCCACCTGAGCGCAAGCAACCTTCATGCCGACACGCAGATTGGGTGCCGCGCAGACTACGCGCAAGCGCCTTGTCCCGATATCGAGTTCGCACAAGAGTGGGGAGGGCGCGGCACTCATGGGGGTGATGGCCATAATCTCGGCAGCAACAACATGCGTGTCCACCTGACCCGCCGACTCGATGGAATCGACCTCGAGGCCGAGCATGGTCAACCGATCGGCGAGTTGCCGGGTATCCAGCTGCGGAGCCGGAGATACACAATCGCGCAGCCAGGACTCACTGAATCTCATGACTCACCAGCGCTCAGATCGACTTGAGGAAATCCACATCGTTGGCATAAAAATGCCGCAGATCCGACACCCCGAAACAGAGCATGGCGAGACGGTCCACACCAAAGCCGAAGGCATACCCGCACCAGGCTTCGGGGTCAACCTGGCTCAATTCGAGTACGCGCGGATTCACGACACCGCATCCCATAACTTCCAGCCAGCCAGTGTACTTGCAGGATCGACAACCCGCGCCACTGCAATGCACACACTGCACATCCACTTCGGCGGAAGGCTCGGTAAACGGGAAATAGGAGGGCCGAAACCGCACCTCCAGCGCCTTGTCAAAGAAGCTGTCGAGAAATTCGCTGATCGTCCCCTTGAGGTGCGCAAGTCCAAGCCCGCGATCAAGTGCGAGCCCCTCCACCTGATGAAACATGGGGCTGTGCGTGACATCGGAATCGCGCCGATACACTCGTCCCGGGCTGATGATGCGAAGTGGCGGTTGACGCGCCTGCATGGTGCGTACCTGGCTTGGCGAGGTATGGGTGCGCAGCACCAGGCCGGAGTTGCCAACCTGATTGGCGGCATCCTGTGTCCCGTGTTCGGTGTGATGCCCTGCGGGACGATCTACAGGACGGTCCACAGGGCGATCTACAGGACGATCCACATAGAAGGTGTCGTGCATGGCGCGTGCCGGGTGGTCCTGCGGAATGTTGAGCGCCGTGAAGTTGTACCAGTCGGTTTCGATCTCCGGCCCGTCAACCACATCAAACCCGGCCGCGACAAAAATGTCCTCGATGCGGTGCAGCACCTGCGTCAACGGATGCAAGCCACCACCTGACTGACGGCGCCCCGGCAGGGTGATATCGAGCGGTTCGCCGGCAAGCTGTGCAGCGCGCGTCTTGCGCGCCAGATGCTGCTTGCGGGCTTCCAGAGCGTCGGACAGACGGGTCAGGCACTGATTGAGTTCGCGCCCGCGGGCGGCCCGCTCCTCGGGCGCAATTGAGCGCAACTCGCGCCTGAGCTCGGTCAGATGCCCCTTCTTCCCCAGATATCTGGCGCGCACCACGACCAATTCCGTGGCGGTGCTCGCCGCGCTGATTTCTTCAAGCGCTTCGGTTGTGAGATCAAAGACGCTGTTCATCAGGCATCAGAAAAGTGCTTGCAGCTGCCGACTGTTGCCGCATGGGGAGTTGGTCCGGCTGATTGCAAGCCGCAAGGTGAGTTTGCAGTCGGTGGTCGAAGCCGGGATGGTTGCGTCAGGATGCCAGCGCCGCTTTCGCCTGCACCACCAATTCTGCAAATGCCTGCTCCTCGTGCAGCGCGAGATCTGCGAGCACCTTGCGATCAAGCGCCAGTTGGGCAGCAGCCAGGCCGTGAATGAACTGGCTGTAGGAGAGGCCATGATGGCGCGTTGCAGCGTTGATGCGGGCAATCCACAAGGCCCTGAATTGGCGCTTCTTTTGACGCCGGTCTCGATAGGCGTATTGTCCAGCCTTGATGACAGCTTGCTTGGCAACGCGAAAGCTCCGGCTGCGTGCACCCCGGTATCCCTTGGCCTGGGCAAGGATACGTTTATGTCGCTTGTGTCTGACGACACCGCGTTTCACTCTTGGCATGTGTCAGGTCTCTTTCGCCGGTTGAAGTGGGAACAGGATCATCTTGCCTTGCCGGGAAGCAGCTGCCGCACGAGCGCTCGATCCGAGTCAGACAAGGGTTTGAGCGCACGGCTCTGGCGCTTTTGTCGCATGCTGCGCTTGGAGAGGTTGTGGTTGCGGTATCCGCCCCGATGCTTGAAGCCGCTGGCGGTGCGACGAAAGCGTTTGGCTGCGCCGCGATGTGTCTTCTGCCGTGGCATGGGTGTATGAATCTGCCTGTTGAATTCAATTGGACATTCTAGCGCCCTGTGCAGCTCTTGTGTGCAAGAGAAATGTGTCTTGTCAACGCAAAGTGCGCCCGAGCGCAGTCCACGGATGAATTTGATCAGAACATACCGAGGGGCGAGCGCCAGGGCAAGCAAGCCGTTCCCAGGCTCACGACGAAATCAACGCCTCCACCACCGAGGGGTCGGCCAGGGTCGAAATATCGCCTAAATCCTCGCTTTCCCCTGCGGCGATCTTGCGCAGAATCCGGCGCATGATCTTGCCGGAGCGGGTCTTTGGCAGGCCGGGGGTGAAGTGCAGCATGTCTGGCCGCGCGAAGGCCCCGATTTCGCGCCGCACCAGCGCTCGGAGTTCATCACGCAGGTGTTCTTCACTGGCATCGTCAAGGGTGATGTGCACCATGGGCGTTACGAAGCAATAGATGCCTTCTCCCTTGATCTCGTGCGGGAAGCCAACCACGGCAGCTTCTGCCACGGACTCGTGCAAGACCAGCGCACTTTCCATTTCGGCAGTACCGATCCGGTGCCCGGAGGTATTGATGACATCATCCACGCGCCCTGTGATCCAGTAGTAGCCGTCGCGGTCCCGTCGCGCGCCATCGCCCGTGAAGTAGTACCCGGGATAGCGAGTGTAGTAGGTGTCAATGGCGCGCTGATGGTCGCCATACACGGAGCGAATCTGCCCCGGCCAGGAGGCGGTTATCACCAGATTGCCGGAGGCTTCCGGTGCGTCAATCAGCTCGCCTTGTTCATCCACAAGCCCCGGCTGAACGCCGAAAAACGGCTTGCTCGCCGAACCGGGTTTGAGCGCAGTGGCACCCGGCAAGGGCGCAATCATGATGCCGCCGGTTTCCGTTTGCCACCAGGTGTCCAGAATCGGGCAGCGGCCATCGCCGACCACGCGGTGATACCACTCCCAGGCTTCCGGGTTGATCGGTTCGCCGACGGTGCCGAGGATACGCAGCGACGCGCGTGAACAGGCCGTCACCGGCGCATCGCCCTCCGCCATCAGCTGCCGTATGGCGGTCGGTGCGGTATAGAAGATATTCACCTGATGCTTGTCCACGATTTGCCAGAATCGGGACGCATCCGGCCAGGTTGGTACGCCCTCGAACATGAGCGTGGTGGCACCGTTGGCGAGCGGCCCATAGACAATGTAGGAATGCCCGGTGATCCAGCCGACATCTGCCGTGCACCAATAGACTTCGCCCTCGCGATAGTCGAACACGTACTTGTGCGTCATGGCCGCCTGCAGCAGATAGCCGGCGGTGCCGTGCTGCACACCCTTGGGCCGACCGGTCGAGCCGGAGGTATAGAGCACGAACAGCGGGTCTTCACTGTCCATGGGCTCAGGCTCGCAATATGCGTCCATGGCCTCGATGGCCTCGTGGTACCAGAGGTCTCGTTGCGGTTTCCAGGGCAGGTTTTCTGCCCCGCCGTGGCGCACACAGATCACCGTGTGTATGCCGGGACAGCCCTCGAGCGCGGATTCTGCGTTCGCCTTGAGGCCCAGGCGCTTGCCTCCGCGCAGGCTCTCGTCGGCAGTGATCAGCACCGAACAGTCCGCATCGAGAATGCGCTCCCGCAGCGAGCCTGGGCTGAAGCCGGCAAAGACCACCGAATGAATGGCACCAATGCGCGCACAGGCGAGCATGGAAATAGCCGCCTGCGGAATGAGCGGCAGATATATGCACACTCGCGTCCCCTTCGTTACGCCTCGCGCCTTGAGCAGGTTGGCAAGGCGGCAGACTTCGTCGTGCAGTGCGCGGAAGCTCAGCCGCCTGGTTTCCTGGCCGTCGTCACTCTCCCAGAGAATGGCGGTCTGCTCGGCGCGCCGCTCGAGGTGCCGATCAAGGCAGTTGTAACAGGCGTTGAGGCGTCCTCCGATGAACCATTCGACCCGTCCTGCCCTGAAGTCGCTTCTGGTGAGCTCATGCCAGGGCTCGAACCAGTCAAGAAATCGGTTCGCCTGTTCGTTCCAGAAGGCATGCGGTGACGCAAGTGAGGCGCGATACATGGCTTCATGGCTTTCTTCATTCACATGTGCAGATCGCCCGAGCTGCTCCGGAACTGGATATATGTGCGGCATCTCTATCGGTTACCTGTCGCTGAATCGCTTTGGGTTCAGTCTAGCAACGATGGGTTGAGATGGAAATAATGACGCCGTCCACGCATCTCCCGGATGCATTCGAGGAGCGCTGCAAAGTGCCGGTCGTTGGCGAAAAAGTTGCACTCCGAGGCATCCACCACCAGCAGGGGCGCGGCATCAAATCGCTGAAAGAACTGGGTATAGACCTGACTGACGCTGGTGAGATATTGCAGGTTGCAATTGACTTCTGCACGAATGCCGCGCTGGCGCACTCGTTCAAGCAGGGTGCGCGGCGGTGCCTGCAGATAGATAACGAGGTCCGGTTGTCGCCAGCGCAGGGTCAGATGCTGTGCGACCTGATCGTAGAGCTCGAGCTCCTCGGCATCAAGCGTCATTTCAGCGAACAGACGATCTTTCTCCATGACGAAGTCGGCCACCAGATTGATGTCCAGCCAGCCTCGGGATTCGAGCGAGGCCGCTTGTCTGGCACGATGCAGGAGAAAGAAGAGTTGCGTGGTGAAGGCATACCGCCTCTGATCCTTGTAGAAGCGCTCCAGAAGCAGATGTTCGGCGGTGGGTTCGAACAGCGTGTCGTATCCGGATTCCCGCGCCAGACGCTTGGCAAGGCTGGTCTTGCCGACACCGATGGGGCCCTCGACGGCGATGTATCCGGGCAAGTCTCGCGTATGCATCGGGTGAAAATACAACTGGCAGGCAGGGCGACAAGAATACCCGTATTCGGGCGGGGTGGCGCGACACTGGCTACAATACTGCTCGCTACCTCGTTACCGGAGTTCGAGCTTCACGTATGTCCGACTGGCATCATATCGTTGATTACGAAGTCGATCCGATGGATTTGGCATCAAGAGAGCTGCAGGCGCTCTCCAGAGTCTGGACCGAACACCGCAATCGTATCGGCGAATCCTCGGCGAACCAGCGGTTTCTCGAACAGCTCAAGCGCGAATGGGCGATCGAGACAGGCCTGATCGAGAGGCTCTACACCCTGGATCGCGGTACCACCTTGATGCTGATTGAAAAAGGCATTGATGCCGCGCTCATCCCGCATCGTGCCACCGAGAGTCCGCAGCGAGCGGCGGAGCTGATGCGCGATCAGCAGGATGCCGTGGAGAGCATCTTCTCGTTCGTCAAGGGTGAGCGGCCCTTGTCCACTGGATACATCAAGGAACTGCACAGCCTTTTCACACGGCGACAGGAATTCGCCGAAGGGATCGATCAGTTCGGCAACCCGACGAGATCCCGACTATCAAGCGGGGAGTACAAGCAGCAGCCCAATAATCCGACGCGCCCGGACGGAATGCTGCACCACTATTGCCCGCCCGTCCATGTGGCTGCGGAGATGGATCAGTTGATCGCCTTGCACGAGCAGCACACACATGTGCCGCCGGAGGTCGAAGCGGCATGGCTGCATCATCGCTTTACCCGGATTCACCCTTTTCAGGACGGCAATGGCCGCCTCGCACGCGCCCTTGCGACACTGGTATTTGTCAAGGCCGGTTGGCTGCCTTTGGTGGTTCGAGACGAGCAACGCAGCGTCTATATCAATGCGCTCGAAGTGGCTGATCAAGGCAACTTGAGGCCCTTGGTGGATTTTTTCTGTGCACGGCAGCGCAGTCAGTTCGTCACGGCACTCGGTGTCGCTCGCGCCGCCGAGCAGGCTGTTCAGGTCGAGCGTCGGGTGGACTCCATCAGAAATCGACTTCGGCAGCGTCAAGAGCAATTGGTGCAGGAATGGCAGGAAGCGAAAAATCATGCCAGGTGCCTGCATCAGAAAACCTGTGATCGGTTGCAAGATGTTCGGCGCATGCTGCAGGAAGCCACGCAGGAAGTCGATGAGTTCAAGTTCCTTGTAGATGATGAATCAGACGAGGGAGCCAGAGGTCACTATTACCAGCGTCAGATCGTGAGCACGGCAAAAGCGCTTGGCTACTTCGCCAATAGAAGGCTCTACCGGTCCTGGGTGTGTCTCATTTTGAAAGACGGGAGTCAAAGTCATGTGCTGATCTCCTTTCACGTGTTGGGTCACGCTTTCGAGGGTGTGCTCGCCTGCTCTGCAACCTGGTTTCAACGTGTGTCCGTAGAAGATGGAGTGAGAGAAACGCAAGGTGAGATGCCGCTCTCGGACAGCATCTTTCAGATCAACTACCTCGAGGAATCAGCCCCGATTCATGAACGATTTGACGACTGGCTCGAGGCAGTGATTGAGCGGGGGCTCGCCTTGTGGGAAGAGACTCTGTGATTCGAGGCATCACGAATGCTGTCGTTATCGCTGCGGCGGTTGAGCGGGGACTTTGAGGCGTTTCGCGGGGTACCTGAGTACGGAATTGTCTTGTAGTAAGTGATAGAATCCAGCCCATGAAAGCAGCACTCGCATATGAACAGCCGATGAGTACAGCACTCGCACATGACACGCACGGCTTGGTGAAGCTCCTGAGCGGAGGTGGCGATTTCACCGAAAGGCAGGCTGAGCTTCTCGTCGAGGGGCAAGTTCTTGCGTTCAGGAACAACACTACCAATCTGGCCTCCAGGGAGAATCTGGCCTCCAAGGAGGATGTTGTGTCTATCCGGCGAGATATAGCAGCGATTCAAGCGAATATCGAGGCCCTGCGACAGGAGACCAAAAAGGACATTGATGCTCTGCGGCAGGAGACCAAAAAGGATATTGAGGCCCTGCGACAGGAGACCAGAGAGAGCATTGCGCGGCTTCAAGCGGACATTGAGGCCCTGCGACAGGAGACCAGAGAGAGCATTGCGCAGCTTCAAGCGGACATTGATGCCCTGCGACAGGAGACCAGGGAGGGCATTGCGCGGCTTCAAGCGGAGATTCAGGCCCTGCGCCTGGAGACCAGCAAGGACATTGATGCCCTGCGCCTGGAGACCAGCAAGGACATTGATGCCCTGCGCCTGGAGACCAGAGAGAACATTGTGCGGCTTGAAGGGAGCATTGAAAACATGCGCCTGGAGACCAGCAAGGACATTGAAAGGCTGCGCGTTGAGACCAAAAAGGACATCGAAAACCTGCAACAGGAGACCAAAAAGGACATCGAAAACCTGCAACAGGAGACCAAAAAGGACATCCAAAACCTGCAACAGGAGACCAAAAAGGACATCCAAAACCTGCAACAGGAGACCAAGAAGGACATCGAGGCCATGCGCCAGGAGACCAAGAAGGACATCGAGGCCATGCGCCAGGAGACCAAGAAGGACATCGAGGCCATGCGCCAGGAGACCAGGAAGGACATCGAGGCCATGCGCCTCGGGACCAGCAAGGACATCGAAAAGCTGGGCCTGGAGACCAAGTCGAAAGTTGACGAAGCGAGAGTCAGCCTGCTGAAATGGATGTTCACAGCCACATTCACAGCCACATTCACAGCCATGTTTGGGCTCGCTGGATTGATCATCGCTGTATTGAATTGAGGTTCCTGTGACATCCTGACTCGCGCTCAAAGGGGCGGCGTGTCATCCGCAGGAGCGAAGCGCAGCCAGAAGCAACGCTATCGCGGGATGGTGGAGTCCGCGCGTACGCCGCAATGGGATGTGTGTCGCGCTCACCTCTCGGTCTCATATCCGGTGAACGAGCACCCCTCTCATCTCGGTTGAACACGGAATTGCCTTGGCCAGTGCGGCACACAGATGTACCGCCAGATTCAGTACCGGGGTTAAAATACAGACCATATGACAACGAGACAAACAATGAGAAATCAACCTGCAAGGCATACTCCGGGGTGCATGACCGCGAAAACCCCACGCGTCTCATGTGCGCTCGCCGTGCTGATGCTGCCACTTCTGCTCCAGGCTCCGATACGGGCGGATACGCCCGAGGGACTGCCGGAAGCGCACCGAACCGTGGATCAGGTAACGCGCGAGGTTATAGATCTCATTCGCTACACCCAGACGCAGGAAGAAATCCACATCCCGACCTTCAAGGCGGCTGTCTATGAGCTGCTCAATCCGAGGCTTGATTGGGTCGGATTTTCGCGTGGTGTCATGGGCAAGCACTATGTCGATGCCAGTGAGTCTCAGCGTACGGAGTTCGTGGACAGTGTGCGTTTGATGTTGATCGATTTCTACGCCATCGCCATGTTGCGCCTTCAGGATCAAACCATGCGGGTGCTACCCCCCTCGAGGCCGCCGAGAAACCCGAATCGCGTCAAGGTTGACCTCGAATTTGTCAGCTCTGACGGGCAAGCAATCCCGATTGTTTTCGACATGCGGCGCACCGAAGAAGACGGTGACTGGCGGCTGGTGAACATCAACCTGAGCGGCATCAACCTTGGCCTCACCTGGCGCAATCAGTTTGCTCGCAAGGTGGATGAGACCGGCGATCTGGACCAGGCAATCATCGCCTTTGCCAAGGAGGTCGAGGCGGCTTCCCCCGGAGCCTGATGCGAGCATCAGACCCCGAATCAAGCCTTCGAACAGCAAGTCCATGATCGATATAGCGGCACTCGTACGTGGTTCCATTGCCGGGGCAGAAGTCGAAGCAGTCGGGGATGGTGGCGCTGGCACCCGGGTGCTCGTGGTCAGCGAGGTGTTTGTCGGCCTGTCCGGAGTCAAGCGGTCACAGCTTGTCTATTCCGCACTGTCCGAAGCGATTCGTGATGGCAGATTGCACTCGGTGAGCATCCAGGCGTTCACGCCGGAAGAAGCGCGAGCAGCAGGCCGCGACGCGTGAGCGGCGCGGCAACAGACACCGCACTGGTACGCGTCTCGTGAGCACGAATCGCGCCGTCGGAAGTCGGCACCCAAGTACCTGATACCCGCGCCGAACGGAGCAGGACAGTAAAGCCGAATGGATACATTCGAGATCGAGGGCGGTGTGCCTCTGACCGGTGAGGTGGCCATCTCCGGGGCCAAGAACTCGGTGCTTCCGATCATGGCGGCCTGCCTGCTCACCTCCGACCCCGTCACTATCCACAGCGCGCCCGCACTCCGTGATGTGCACACCATGCGGCGCATCCTGAGTGCGCTCGGTGCCTGCGTCGAACGCACCGGAACCAACACCCTGCACATCGAAACGCCGCGCACCGAATCCCTGTGCGCCCCCTACGATCTGGTCAAGACCATGCGCGCTTCCTTCTTTGTCCTCGGCCCGCTACTCGGCAGGTTTGGTGAGGCCGAGGCCCCCCTGCCGGGCGGCTGCGCCATAGGTACGCGACCAGTCGATCAGCATCTGAAAGGATTGCAGGCGCTTGGTGCCGAGGTCGAACTGCACGATGGCTATGTGCGTCTCACTGCCCCTGTCGGCGGTCTGCGAGGCGCGGATGTGCATTTCGATCGCCCGACGGTCGGGGGCACCGAGAACCTCATCATGGCTGCCTGTCTCGCCCGTGGCACCACGCGCATCAGCAACGCCGCGCGCGAACCGGAGGTGACCGACCTCGCCAATTTCCTTATCGCCATGGGCGCACACATCAGTGGCCACGGCAGCAGCCTGATCACCGTCGAGGGGGTCACTCGCGTACGTGGTAGCGAATATCGCGTCATGTCGGATCGCATCGAAGCCGCTACCTATCTGGCCGCAGCTGCCGCCACCCGAGGTCGAGTGAAAGTTCTGGGCGCGGATGCCGGAGCGCTCGGCAGTGTGCTGCGCAGTCTCGCCGCCACCGGCTGTACGCTCGAGGTTGGTGACACCTGGGTGGAACTCGATAGCAGAGGCCGCTGCCCGCAACCGATCAACATTCGCACCAGTGAGTTCCCGGGCTTCCCGACCGATGCACAAGCGCAGTTTCTTGCCCTCAACTGCCTCGCAGACGGCGAGTCCACCGTTGAGGAAACCATTTTCGAGAACCGTTTCATGCATGTAGGTGAACTCATCCGGCTCGGTGCCAGTATCTCCGGTCCGCATGGAAATAGCGTGTATATTCGTGGCCCCGCTGAACTTCAGGGCGCACCCGTCATAGCTACCGATCTGCGTGCTTCCTTCTCGCTCGTGATCGCCGCGCTCGCGGCGCACGGGGTGACCACTATCGACCGCATCTATCACCTTGACCGTGGCTACGAGGCTGCCGAAGAGAAGCTGACAAGGCTCGGTGCGCGGGTGCGACGTGTGCATCAGCCGATGCAAGTACAGGCATGTTGACGCTCGCGCTCAACAAGGGACGTATATTCGAGGAGGTGACCCCGATTCTGGAGCGCGCCGGACTCGTTGCCTCGGGCATCTTCGCGGACACTCGTCAATTGGTATTCGAGCCAACGAACGAAGATGGTCTGCGCGTGGTGGTGATGCGCGGCGTGGATGTGCCGGTCTTTGTGGAGCACGGGGCGGCCGACCTCGGCATAGTTGGTCGCGACAGCCTGCTCGAGCACCCGACGCAGGACTATTTCGAGCGCATGGACCTTCGCCGCGCGCGTTGTCGCATCATGTCCGCCGGCCTCGCAGGAGTCGAGTTGCCGGGTGTGCGCCCATTGCGCGTGGCCACCAAGTTTGTGCGCACTGCCGGTCGCTTCTTTGCAGCCAGGGGACAGGATGTGCGCTTCATCAAGCTGTCCGGTGCCCTCGAGGTCGCGCCGCGGCTCGGCTTGTGTGATCTGATTGTGGACATCGTCGATACCGGCGCGACATTGCGCGCCAACGGTCTGGTGCCTGTCGAGACCATCGCAGAGATTTCGAGCCGTGTTATCGTGAATCGCACGGCGATGAAGGTCAGGCTCGGAGAGGTGCTGGACTGTCTTGCTCGCCTGAGAAAGCATGTCTGATCTGATACGCACACTCGACAGCGAGCAACCGGAGTTTGCTGCGGCGCTCGAATCGCTGCTCGCGGTGCGCGCATCGCGTTCGCGCGAACTCGTGGAGTCTGTGAGCGAACTTATTGCACATGTGCGCCGCGATGGAGATCGGGCAATCCTTGCACTGACGCGAACTTTCGACGGCTTGGCGGCGACTGCCCTGTCCGAGCTGTGCGTCTCGCGGGATGCACAAAAGGCCGCCTTCGAATCTCTTGATGCCACCAGACGGTCGATGCTGTGCACCGCTGGCGAGCGCATCAGGAAGTTTCACCGCGCCACTCTGGGCGCTCGCAGCATCGAGCATCGGGATGAGTTCGGTAATTTGATGATGCGTGAACTTCTACCCTTGTCACGAGTCGGGCTGTATGTGCCGGGCGGGCAGGCGAGCTATCCATCAAGCGTGTTGATGACCGCCATTCCCGCCCGTGTTGCCGGCGTGGAGCAGATTGTCGTGTGTTCCCCGGGTTCGCCTGAAGCGGATGATTCCCTGGTGCTCGCCGCCGCCCACATAGCCGGTGTGGACGAGTTCTGGCGGTTGGGCGGCGTTCAGGCCATCGCGGCGCTTGCCTATGGGTGCGAAAGCATTGAACGGGTGGATATGATCGCGGGGCCGGGCAGCGCGAGAGTCACCGAGGCCAAGCATCAGGTCTCCGCGCATGTCGGTATAGACCTCACTGCCGGGCCGTCCGAGGTGTTGGTGGTGGCTGATGAGTACGCGCCTGCCGATTGGCTGGCGCTCGACCTCTGCGCCCAGGCCGAACACGATGCTGATGCACAGGCTGTGCTGGTGACACCGAGCCAGCGGCTGATCGAGCAGGTCGCCGCAGCACTCAAGGCGCGTATGCCGAACCTCGAGCGACGCGAACTCATCACAAAATCCTTGCAGCGACACGGTGCCTTGATCAAGACGCGCAGCCTGCAGCAGGCGATTGATATCGCGAATCGCTTTGCTCCCGAGCATCTGGCGCTGTGCACCCGGGATGCGCGCGCCTGGTTGCCGAAGGTACGCCACGCCGGTGCCGTGTTTCTCGGTGCCCGGTCTTCCGAGGTATTTGGCGATTATCTCGTCGGCCCGAGTCATGTGCTGCCCACTTCGGGCAGCGCCAGATTTCACTCGGCGCTCGGTGTGGACACCTTCCTCAAGGCGCGCTCGGTTATCGCCCTGTCTGCCGAGGGGGCAAGCGAACTGGCCGCGATTACCGCGGACTTTGCCACTCTGGAAGGTCTTGAAGCACATGCACAGGCGGCGAAGGCCCGTCGCTGCTAGATAGATAGAGCTCCGGAGTCGACAGCGGGGTGCGTCGGTCAAACCGCGCCAGGCTCGGCACTGATGTACGAGAAACCCGGATGTTCCCCCACACGCCCATTGACGCATGCCCAAGCGAACGCTACGCGGCCCTGGCGGCGGCTGGAGAGCTTGTGCCGGAGGCGGCGCAGCAGCGTATCGCCCGCCAGTTCGATGCCTTGTGCGAGGCGCTTGTCGAGCGTCCGTCATCCGGAATCTCGCGGCTGACCGATCTGAAGCGACTGTGGTTCAGCAAGCGGTTCGACAGGCAGCCGAGGCCGCCTGTCGAGGGCATCTATCTCTGGGGAAATGTAGGCCGCGGCAAGACCATGCTGATGGATATCTTCCATGACAGCCTCGCCAGTGTGCCGAAGCAGCGATTGCATTTTCATCGCCTCATGCGTCGCGTACACGAGCAGCTTGCACAGCTCGCGGGGCAGCGCAATCCCTTGCGCCTGCTGGCAGAGCGTCTTGCCGATGAAGCACGGGTGCTATGCGTTGATGAGTTCTGTGTGAGCGATATTGGCGATGCCATGATCCTCGGCGAGCTGCTTGATGCCTTGTTCTCTCGAGGGGTCACTCTGGTCGCCACATCCAACCTGCACCCACAGCGTTTGTACGAGAACGGATTGCAGCGAAGGCGATTCCTGCCAGCGATTGACCTTCTGTTACGCCACACGCGCGTCTTCGCTCTCGAGGACGGCGAGGATTATCGGCTGCGCCTGTTGCGGGATGCCGGAAGCTATCACTGGCCCGCAGATGACGAGACCGACGACAAGCTCATGCACAGCTTCGAGCGGCTGACCGACGAGCCGATCATGGAAGATGCCGCAATCGAGGTCATGCACCGAATCATCCGGGCGCGGCGGGTATCTGGCGGCATCGCCATGTTCGGCTTTCACGACCTGTGCGAGACGGCTCGTAGCCAGAACGATTACATCGAGCTTTCGCGCCTGTACCACACGATTGTCGTCACCCATGTACCGGTGATGACCGCGGCGCACGAGAGCGCGGCGCGGCGCTTCATCGCTCTGGTGGATGAACTCTACGATCGTTCGGTGAATCTCATGCTGTCGGCTGAAGCACCTGTACAGGGGCTCTATGTCGGCACCCGGCACAAGGAGTCGTTCGAGCGTTGTGCCAGTCGGCTCATCGAGATGCGCTCGGTCGAATACATGGAACGTATGCACAAGGCGTGAATCGCAGGATGGTGCGTCCGCCTGCCTCACGCCGAACCACGCCGCGCGCCGTCTTCCCGGCACCCGGCGGTAGCGATTATGATTGTCCAACACGCCCGACTTGCGGCACACTGGCGACATACGGAAAGTTTCGTGGTCAAATCTCACATGCAATCAGGTTTTCAGAGTGCACATCCGGTCGCGGTTGATGACCTTGATGCGCGTGCCGAGGCGCTCGCCGAGGTGCTTCCCGATGCCATGAACCTGCGCCTGCACCGCGCCCTGAGCTGGCTGAAGCGCGCCGAGCAGGAGCGGGACGATGAGGATGTGCGCTTCATACTCTTGTGGATCAGTTTCAACGCGGCCTATGCGCGCGAGGTCGATTCCGAATCCGAGCCCGAGCTTGCCTGCCTCAGGGCATACTTCGCGTCTCTGGTGCAGCTCGACCTCGGCAAGCGCATCCGCGATGCCGTGATTGAGCGATTTCGCACCGGAGTACATCAGTTGGTCGATAACCGCTACCTGTTCGCGCCATTCTGGAAGCATTACGGCGGAGAGGAGGGGTACGAGGATTGGGCGACCGGATTCTCGAAGCAACGGCGGGAAGTCGGGTTTTATCTCGATAGCGGCGCTACCGTGCGCGTACTGATGACGCTGTTCGGTCGTCTCTATATGCTGCGTAATCAACTGCTGCACGGTGCCGCCACCTGGCGCGGGCGCATCAATCGTGAACAGGTCACTTGCGGTACGAGCGTACTCGGCTGGCTGACACCCATCTTTCTCGACATCATGCTCGCCAATCCGACGCACGATTGGGGCGAGCCTCGCTATCCACCGGTGGAGCGGCCCGACTCATGAATATTCGTATGCGCTGGTCACGTCATGCATGTGCTGCGCGATGCCTGGGCGCTGGCATCATCGCCTCTGCAGTGTCTTTTGCTGGCACGGTGCCGCTGCTCCACGCCTCGTCGTCCGGCGAAATCGCGACGCACATCAAGGCCGTGACTGTCTATCCGCGGGGTGCGCTGGTGACGCGCGTGGGGCGCGTGACGCTCGCCCGCGGCGAGGCTGAGCAGGAGATTCTGCTGGCCGGATTTCCCGAGCAGATGGTGAACCCGCAAGTGCGCGTCGAACCCGAGGGGATGGCGCACCTCCTCTCGGTGCACCGGGACAGGGTGCAGATGGTGCAGGCTGTCAGCGCTGCCGTGCAGCGCCTCGAGGGCGACATCGCCGAGGTCGAGGGGCGCATCGCCGGTCTTGATGACGAGATTGCGACGGCTGAATTGCAGCTCGGATTCCTCGAGAGACTGGCTGATGGCTCTGCGGGCAGTGACGATGCGCTTGCCGGTGAGGCGAACACGGCCACCTGGCGGCAGGTGTTGTCCATGCTTGATGAGGGTGCGCCTGCAGCCATGCGCCGAATCCGTGAGGCGCAGCGGGCGCGGGACGAAGCCACACGGGAACTCGACCGGCTCGAACGGGCGCTCGAGGATGAAGGCGGACGCAATCGATCATCGTCTCGCTTGCGTGTGTCGCTGGCTGTACAGGCAGGTGGCGATGCCGCTCGCACAGACAGCCCTCGCGAGGGCAACCCTCAGGCAGATGTTGACGCAGTCGATATCACGGTCAGCTACTTTGTCGATCAAGCGGCCTGGCATTCGGTGTACATCGGGCATCTGGATACCGAGCGCAGGGTGTTGCGTCTGGAGCATCAGGCCGAGGTATCGCAGTCAACACAGGAACCATGGCGCGATGTCGTTGTCACGCTGTCGAGCGCTGCTCCGTCCGAGCGCATGCAAGCGCCGCATCAGCCCAGCCGCTTTGTGGATATTGTCGAGTGGTTCCCGGACGGGGCGCACACGGAGTCGCGCATGGAGCTCATGTCCCTCGCGCTCGATTCACCTGATGCGCGCGTGACCCGTATTGATCCCACGCGTGATGATCCCCCGCGCGTCGAGCCTCCTCGCTATCATCTGGCACATCAGGCCGCTCGCCGGGTGAGCATCGACAATCGCGCCGGGCAGGCGCACTCGGTGTTCATCGCAGAGCACAGGTTTGACGTGCAGCTTGTGTCGCGCGCCACTCCACGCGCGGATGCGCGCGTATTTCTCACCGCGCGTGTGTCTTACGATGGGGACACGCCGCTCTATGCCGGGCCCCTGTCGCCGGTGGTCGATGGTGTGTGGCTCGGCACAACGGAGTTGCCTGACCTGCTGCCAGATACCGAGGCCGTCCTCCCCATGGGTCTTGACCGGTTGGTGGAGATGCGGGTGCTCGATCAGGGTGGCGGGCGCGGCAGTGAAGGACTGCTCGGTCGGCGTAACACGCTACGTACCGATTACAGGTTCGAGATTGTGAACCGCCATCAGCGACCGACACGCCTGGAGATTCTCGACTATCACCCGGTCGCTCGGGATGAGCGTGTGCGTGTGCTGGTGCCGGACGCGGCGACTCCGCCTGATGAAACTGATGTCGAGGATCGTCCCGGCGTGATTGCCTGGCGCAAGACGCTGGCCGCGGGCGAAACCTGGCGCATCAGTCATCAGTACGAAGTCCAGTATCCGGAGGATGCGCAAATCACCGTCGAGTGACAGGCGCTGGCCATGCCGCAACTGAGCGCAAGGGAACTCGCCGGCATCGCCCGGGTGGGTATGCTGTCTCAGGAATGCATCTCCGAAGAACAGTTCGGAGAGATCATGATGCGCGAAATGCTCGATCTCTTCACATCCCGCTCGGCCGCGTTTCTCGAATTCGAGCCAGGAGGGCGCGCGCTCGCTCCGACTGAAACCACGCTCACCTTCGGTCTCGACAACAGGCACTCAATCGCCTACCGCGATCACTATCACAGGCTCGACCCGTGCTATGCCGGTTTGCGGGAGCGCCTGCGCCTCGGGCGTTTCGCTGCGGTCTCCACCGACATGGTAATCCGGAGCGGCCACGATTATGTCGAGTCCGGCTACTATCGGGATTTTCTGGTGCCGACCCGGGTGCATCAAAGCCTGGTGTTCGGACTCGGCCCCGGGTGGCGGCTGAACGGAATCGTCGGCTTGCACCGGAGAAAGGATCAAGCCCCATACGATGCCGCGGACCATCTCAAGGCCATGCTTATCGCTCCGTATTTGTCCACTGCGATCATGTTCCGGCGCAAGGATCAGGCATGTGATCGGCAAAGCGCCTTGCAAAAGCTGTTTCTTTACGCGCCAAGCGCGGATGCCTATCTGCTGCTCGACCGGAATCTGGCGCGCATCGATGTCGGCGGCGAGCTGGAGTTGGTGCCCACCTTGCTTGGCGGCAATGTGCCTGACACGCCGTCCGGGTCGTGGCTGCCGCGGGACCTGCGGACGGTTCTCGCCAAGGCAGTGGTGGAATATGATCGCGATGGAACGGCGACGGGGTATGAAAGCCTGGTGCTGAGCCGTAACATCCGCGCGACCCTGGCGCGGGACGAACACGGTGACATCCATGTGCTGCTTTCCTTCCTGCGCTCGGAAATCCGTATGGTCAGCAGGAACCGCATGCGGTTTTACCGCCTGACCCCCCGCCAGCAGGAAGTCGTCGAACTCATCAAGCTCGGATTCGAGAACGCGCAAATCGCCAGAAAGCTCGACATCACGGTGAAAACCGTGGAACATCACCTCACCGAGATGTACAACAAGACTGGCGCACACAATCGCACCGGCTTGTTGATGCGCTTGTACATGTGACGGTCGCCGTCAAGGAGAGGTTGTGTGCCGGTTGAATAACAGGGGTTTTCTGGGGGATTTCCCCCATATGCATCTCCTCTCTGTTCTTGTAGGATGCACACTGTAATCATGTATTCGGGGGAACCATCATGAATTTTTCCACTGGTCCAGGGCTGCGGCTTTCGATAGTGTTGCGACTCGCGGCGGCTGTAGCGGTCATGTTCGCGGCGGTATCCCCGCTGCAAGCCCAAACCCGGACACAGGAGCAGTCGCAGCCAGGTGCGATCGAAGAAATTATCGTCACCGCCACCAAACGCGCCGAGTCGGTGCAATCGATCGCGGTCAGTGTCTCCGCCCTGTCGGGTGAAGAGCTGGAAAACCGTGGCGCGGACGAATTTTTCGATTTCG
This sequence comes from Pseudomonadales bacterium, assembly GCA_965199815.1. Classification (GTDB taxonomy): domain Bacteria; phylum Pseudomonadota; class Gammaproteobacteria; order Pseudomonadales; family Azotimanducaceae; genus Azotimanducus. The sequence continues at coordinate 167,644 of CBDATE010000033.1, read as the reverse complement.
CCGTAGCGATTCCCAACCTGTCTTTCGGTGCCGCCACCGACGGCGTATTGTCGTCACGCTCGATCTCGCTGCGCGGCATTGCCGGTGTCAATACGACCGGCGTGTATATCGACGATACGCCCATCTCGGAAACAATCGACCCGCGCATTCTGTCGCTCGAGCGAATCGAAGTGTTACGTGGGCCGACGGGCACCCTGTACGGTGCCCGCTCCTTGGGGGGAACCATTCGCTACATCACTCGCAAGCCGGATTTTTCCGGCTTTGAAGGGCGTGTGCGGGCGGGGTTTTCCAGCACCGATGAATCGGGCGACGGCAATTACAGCGCATCCGCTTCGTTCAACATACCGCTCGGCGACCGATTCGGCATGGTGCTTTCCGTGCTGGCGGACGAACAGGCCGGAGTCTTTGACCGCGCTGTGGGACGGATTGCCGATCATCTGGGACAGCCGGCCACGCTCGCGGCACCCGCCGACGCGCGCATTGTCAAGGATGTCGATGATCTGCAAGTGCGCGCCTATCGGGCTTCCTTCCTGTTCGAGCCGACACCATCGCTGACGATCGAACCCCGCATCACGTATCAGAAGACCGAGATCAACGGGTTTCCACTCGCCGATACACGCCCCGACAACTTTGTTCAGAACCGCGACTTCAACACCCCGGAAGGCGGCGAGGACGAATGGTCGCTGGTGTCCCTGAACGTCAACTACGATTCTCCGGCGGGCTCCTTCGTATCCGCCACATCGCTGTTCAACCGCGAAACCTTCGAGTTCGAGGGAAGCGGCTCGTTCATCAACTTTCTGCAAGCCCTGCCGGGTGAGGCTGGTGGCTTCGGACTGCGCGATGCCCGCGGCGATGCGTTCACCCCCTTGCGTTCGCCGATTTATCAAACCCTGAACTTCGAGAGCAAGGTGCAGGAGTTCCGGTTCAGCTCCGATCTGCCCGGACTCGCCAACTATGTTGTCGGGCTGTTCTATCAGCAGGTACAGGACGACGAGGATTTTCAGCCGCGCAACTTCTCTCCCGGCCTGGGCGCGCAATTCGAGGCGATTGGTGCTCCCTGGCCGTTCGGCGACCTTGTGTTCACCGCCGAAAGGCCTTCGGAAACCGAAGAGCTTGGCGTATTTGGCGAACTTGACTATGAATTGAGCGACCGCCTCGCAGCGACCGTCGGCATGCGCTGGTACCGCACCGAATACGACTTCAGCAACCGCCAGGCCGGTCTCGCGGCGAACCTGCCGCTCGCCGACGACGAGCCGATTTCTTCGGTGACACCGGCGACCGGTTCGCAGCGGGGGGACGGTGTCATATTCAAGGCTTCAGTGGATTATCAAGCCCGTGAAGATACCTTCGTGTATGGCAAGGTTGCGCAAGGCTTCCGCATCGGCGGTGCCAACGGTCCCGTGCCCGACAGTCTGGGCTGTCCGGATGATCTCGCGAGTCTGAATCTCGGGGATATCAATACGGAGACATACGATTCGGACGAACTGATCAGTTACGAGCTTGGTGTAAAGACGGATATTCTCGATTGGGTGCGAATCAATACGGCGCTGTTCATGATCGATTTCGACGATATCCAGCAAGCAGTGCAATTGGGCTGCGGCTTCCAGTTCAGATCCAACTTCGGTGCCGCGCGCAGTCGCGGTTTCGAATTCGAACTCAGCGCGCGGCCGACCGAGTCGCTGCGGCTCGGGCTGGCTTACGGGCGCACCGATGCGGAATTCACGCAAAGTGTCGGCAGCGCCATCAATCAGGAAGGCGACCCGCTGCAATTCGTGCCGGACGACACGGCATCACTCAATGTCGAGTACACCGTTCCCGGAGTTCTGCGCAATATGGACTTGTATGTCCGTCTCGATTACAGCCATGTCGGGGAAAGTCTGAGCCAGGTGAATTCCCGGCGTCGCCAGCGCGATGCCTACCAGCAGGCCAATGTGCGCGCGGAGCTGCGCGGGGGTGGCTATACGTTCGGCGTGTTCGTTGACAATCTGACCAACGACATCGCCAACCTGGCGGACAACCGTTCGCTGGCAGCCGAAACCCCGGGTCGGCCGCGCTGGGTCGTCAGCAGGCCGCGCACGGTCGGTGCCAACGTCAGTTACAACTTTTAACCCCTTTTGATAACCTCGCGTATCGCGGTGTATCGTGGCTGTTGCGACAAGGCGCAATCAGGGGAATTCACATGCAGACACTTCACGAGGAAGCATCTCGTACGCAAACACAGGCGGACAACCCCATCGGGCTTGACGGCTTCGAATTCGTCGAATTTTGTGCGCCGGACGGCGGGCAGCTCGACGAGGTTTTTCGGATGCTCGGGTTTACTCCCGTCGCCGCGCACCGGTCAAAGGATACTGTCCTGTATCGGCAAGGTGATATCAACTTCATCCTCAACAACGAGCCGCGTGGCATGGCCGCGTTTTATGCCGAAGAGCATGGCCCCTCGGCCTGCGGTATGGCGTTTCGTGTGCGAGACGCGCACTCTGCGTACCAGAAAGTGCTGGAGCTTGGTGCGCAACCGGTGGACATGCCCGTCGGCCCGATGGAATTGCGCCTGCCGGCGATTCGCGGCATCGGCGGCGCGCCACTGTATCTGATCGACCGCTATCGGGAAGGTTCGAGCATTTATGACATAGATTTCCGCTTTTACGACGATGCCGACCGCCACCCGCAAGGCTGCAAGCTGCTGGAAATCGATCACCTGACCCACAATGTGTACCGTGGCCGCATGGGCTATTGGGCCGGGTTTTATCAGAAGTTTTTCAATTTCCGTCAAATTCGCTATTTCGACATTGAGGGCAGTAAAAGCGGTTTGCAATCCCGTGCCATGGCCGCTCCCGACGGCAAGATACGCATTCCCCTGAACGAGGAGGCAGCGGGCGGTTCCGGCCAAATCGAAGAATTCCTGATGGCGTACAACGGCGAGGGCATTCAACACATCGCGCTATCGACGGAAGACATCCATGAAAGCTGCGATCTGTTGCGGGAGAACGGCGTACCATTCATGGACCCGCCACCGGAGACCTATTACGAGATGCTGGAGGAGCGCCTGCCGGGGCATGGCGAGCCGGTTGACGAACTGCGCGCGCGGGGCATATTGCTCGACGGCAGCACCGATGGCGAGAAGAAGCTCCTGTTGCAGATTTTCACTGGCAACCTCCTCGGGCCGGTGTTTTTCGAGATCATTCAGCGCAAGGCCGACGAGGGCTTCGGCGAAGGCAATTTTCAGGCCTTGTTCGAATCCATCGAGCGCGACCAGATGCGCAGAGGTGTCATTTGAGGCGCATCCCCCGCCGGTGCGGGCCTCCTGTACAGGCAAGACGATGTTCGACCTGAACGAAACCCACGATCCGGAACTGACAAGCTGGGTCGAATCCGCCAATGGCGGAGATAGCGATTTTCCGCTGCAAAACCTGCCGTTCGCGGTCTTCCGCCGAGCCCATACCGGCGAGCAATTTCGTGGCGGAGTCGCGATTGGCGAGTACATTGTCGATTTGGCGGCGGTTGCCGCCATCGGCCTGCTGCGCGGGGCGGCGGGACGGGCCGTCGCGGCCGCTGCGTTGCCGACACTGAACGAATTGATGGCGATGGACGCTGAAGTTATCTCGGAGTTGCGTCTGGCGCTGTCGCGGGCGTTGCGACGAGGCGCGGCAGACCAACACAGCTGGCGTACCTGCCTGCTGCCTCGGGACAATGTGGAATACGCCCTGCCGTGTCGCATCGGCGATTTCACTGACTTCTACACCTCGATCCATCACGCCACCAGCGTCGGAAGACAGTTCCGCCCCGACCAGCCACTGCTGCCGAACTACAAATGGGTGCCGATCGGCTATCACGGGCGCGCATCGAGCATCGTCGTCTCCGGCAGCGGATTTCCGCGCCCGCTCGGACAGACGAAGAGCCCCGGTGATCCCGTCCCGACTTTTGGCCCCAGCGCCCGCATCGATCATGAGGTGGAACTCGGCATCTTCATCGGCACCGGCAACACGCTCGGCGAACGAATCGACATCGACCGGGCCGAAGCGCATGTTTTCGGCATCTGCCTGCTCAACGACTGGTCGGCGCGAGACATTCAGGGCTGGGAATATCAGCCGCTTGGGCCTTTCCTGGCCAAGAGCTTCGCTTCGACGATCTCGCCCTGGATTGTCACGCTGGAAGCCTTGGCACCGTTTCGCAAGCCATTCACGCGTCCCGCGGACGAACCGCCGCCGCTGCCCTATCTCGATTCGTTGCGCAATCGCACCATGGGTGCCATCGATATCGAATTGCAGGCGTTCATCGAGACCGAGCGCATGCGCGGGCTGGGTATAGCGCCGGAATTGCTTTCGACCTCCCATTTCCGCCATTCCTGGTGGAGCGTCGCGCAATTGGTCGCGCACCACACTGTTGGCGGCTGTAACCTGCGCCCCGGCGACCTGCTCGGCAGCGGTACGCAATCGGGTCCGGCACCGGAGGAAGCTGGCTCGATGCTCGAATTGTCCGCAGGCGGGAAAGAACCGCTGCGACTCGGCAATGGCGAACAGCGCGGCTTTTTGCTTGATGGCGACAAGGTGATATTGCGTGCGCATTGCGCCAGAGACGGTGCTGCCCGCATCGGTTTTGGCGAGGCCGCGGGTACGGTATTACCGGCGCACAAGCCTGCACACGGGGAGTGACAGTCATGACAGTCTTGCAAGTGGAACAGATTCATCACGTGGCGTATCGCTGCCGGGATGCCAGGGAGACCGTGGCGTGGTACGCGGACAACATGAACATGGAGTTCGTGCTCGCCATCGCCGAGGATACAGTGCCGTCCACCGGCGAGAACCATCCCTACATGCACGTGTTCCTTGATGCCGGTGGCGGCAATGTGCTTGCTTTCTTCGAATTACCGACCCTGCCGACAATGGGCAGGGACGAGAATACGCCCGTCTGGGTGCAACACATCGCGTTCCGCGTCAAGGATATGGAGACCTTGCTCGCCTTCAAGCGGCGGCTTGAAACCAACGGCATTGAAGTGCTCGGTGTGGTCGATCATTCGCTGTTCCATTCCATCTACTTTTTCGACCCGAACGGCCATCGGCTGGAATTGTCGGCACCGGACCCGGACGAGGCCGAGAAGTTGCGCAAGCTCGACGCGGTCAAGTGGGAGATGCTGGAAGAGTGGTCGAAAACCAGGCGCGCACCGCGTCATGCCGCCTGGCTGCACGGCCAGGGAAACTCTGAATAACAGAGTTTCCTTGGCCGTGCAGCCTTGAAGGAGTGCGTGGATGTTGCGGTTGCACAGCTACTATCGCAGTTCGGCGGCCTACCGGGTGCGGCTCGCGCTCAACTTGAAGGGGGTCGAATACCGACAGCAGCCAGTCGATTTGTCGGCGGGTGAACAAAGCGGAGAAGCATATCTCGCTGTCAACCCGCAAGGGCTGGTGCCCGCGCTGGAATTGCCCGACGGTACCGTACTGACACAGTCCGTGGCGATCATCGAATGGCTGGAGGAGCAATATCTGCAGCCGCCGCTGTATCCGTCTGACCGGCTGGCGCGAGCGCGGGCGCGGAGTCTGGCCGCAATCATCGCCTGCGACATTCATCCTCTGAACAATCTGCGAGTTTTGCGCCACCTGGAACACGTGCTGGCGGTTCCCGAACCGCGGCGAACTGATTGGTATCACCATTGGCTCCAGCACGGCTTCACGGTGATTGAAAACGAGCTCGTCGCCAGCCCTTACGCGCTCGGCAGTGCTGTCGGCGTGGTGGATGTGCTGCTCGTGCCGCAGGTGTACAACGCTGTGCGGTTTGGGTTGGACATGCGCCCTTGGCCGCGCATCATGTCGGTGTATGCGGCCTGTGGTGAGCTACGGGCTTTTCAGGCCGCAGCACCCGATGCACAACCAGACTATCGGGTGTCGTAGCCGTCAGAATCCGCTCGCGTTGTGCTCGTTCACTTGATACTGACGACGGGATTTCCGGGGGACTTCCGGGCACTCATTGCCCCGGCGTTATACTGCCGTACACGTCAATACCGCCGTGTACGCGGATGAAGTTTCTCCACGAAGTTCAGGGTCGCACACCATGACCGACACCATACCTCGCCTGCGAGTCGCGGTAATCCTCGGGGGGCCTTCACCGGAAGCCGAGGTCTCGCGCATCTCGGGGCAATGCGTCGGTGCAGCCCTCGAAAGCGCGGGGTATCGCGTGGAGTTGATCGAACTCAGCCAGTATCTGACGCAGGATCTGGCGAGCTTCGCACCCGATGTGGTAGCACCCATACTGCACGGCACCCCCGGAGAAGACGGATCGGTGCAGGCACTGCTCGACCTGCTTGGCTATGCCTACCTCGGCAGTAGTCAGGCGGCGAGCACCATCGCCATGCACAAATCCCTGACCAAGTCCGTGGCGCGCAGAGCGGGACTGAGCTTGGCCCGGGATATTCTGGTGGTGCGCCGCGAAGGCGCAACCGACTCGCACCTGCTCTCACCCGCAACAACGCAAGCGGATACCCTTCCGGTGACCGGCGACAAGGATGTGCGCGATGCCAGCATGGCCATCCTCACCGCACTCGGGACATCGCTCGCACTCAAGCCGGATGATCAGGGCTCAGCCCTTGGGGTGCGCCTGCTGCGCGAAACCGACGAGCAGCAACTGCAGGCCAGCTTGCAGGAAGCCTTGAATCTGCACGAACGAGTGCTCATCGAACCCCTGATACAGGGTGCCGAACTCACCGTGGGCGTACTCGATGTGCATGGCGAAGCAGCGGTCGCTTTCCCGGTGACAGAGATCCGTACGCCCGAGAACACCTGGTACGACTTCCACCACAGATACACGCACGGCAAGAGCGAACATCTGACACCGGCACCGATTCCCGCCTCGGTAGCCGCAGCACTGCAAGCGCAAGCCGTCGAACTGCATCAGCAGCTTGGCTGCCGGGACCTGTCGCGCGTCGATTTCATGTGTACGCCCGAGGGCGAGCTGTTTCTGCTGGAACTGAACAGCATACCGGGCATGACCCCCACGAGTCTGTACCCCGATGGCGCGCGCGCCATCGGCATCGAGTTCGAGGCATTGATGCACCGGCTCATCGTCAGTGCACATTCGAGGGGGCCAACAATCGACTGGCCTCCTGCTCACAAGCCTCGCACAGCTGGCGAATCAGCCGCGGCCCCTGATAAATAAAGCCGGTATAGACCTGCATCAGGCTGGCACCGGCGCGCAGCACCTGTTGTGCCGTATCCCTGTCCTGAATGCCTCCACAAGCAATGAGCGGCAAGCCATCAAGGTGCGTGGCCAGCGTCACCAGCGTACGAAGCGCCTCGTCCAAAAGCGGTTTACCGCTGAGTCCACCCTGCTCCGCCCTGTGCCTCGAACGCAAGTCCGCCGGTCTCGACAGAGTGGTATTGGTAGCAATCACTGCATCTGCCCCGCAGCGCTTCAGCACCCCGGCGAGTGCGGCAAGGTCCGGCTCGGCAAGATCGGGCGATATCTTGACCACAAGTGGCGGACACCTCGGTGCGCGCTCGAGATGTTCCCGCACCGAAGCGAGCAAGGGCATGAGGGCTTCGATGCGCTGCAAATCCCGCACCCCGGGCGTGTTGGGTGAGGACAGGTTGAGGGTGATGTAATCGGCCACTGCGGCCACTTCGGATGCGCACAGGCAATAGTCATCAAGCGCCCGGTCGCGCGGCGTGACACGGTTCATGCCGATGTTGACCCCCAGTGGACAGGCATCAGGCAGGCGCGACCGCACCGCCTCGATCTGGCGCACGAGATGCGATACGCCAAGATTGTTGAAGCCCATACGATTGATCAGTGCCTGCTCCCGGCGCAGTCGAAACAGCCTCGGCCTGGCAGAACCCGGCTGTGGCAGCGGCGTGACCGTGCCCACTTCGACAAAGCCGAATCCGGCTGCGGCCAGTCCGGCAATCGCTACCCCGTCCTTGTCAAACCCGGCTGCCAGACCGACGGGATTGCGGAACTTCAGGCCGAGCAGTTCAACTTCGGATCCCGGCACCGCACCGAACAGACGCTCGGAGAGGCCGTATCGCTCCAGCACAGACAGGCCGACAAGCGCCACATGGTGAGAGATTTCGGGTGGCAGGGCGAACAGCAGTTCACGAATCAGGCGATACATGGCGCTATTGTATGCCTTTGTATGCCTTGATCAGAATGTGCCAGGATTGTGCTCGTTCACCGGATATGAGATCGAGGGGCGAGCGCGGGGAAGGAGGAAGGATACTCGACAGGGGTTTTCCAGTCGAGGGCCATATGTGGTCGGATGTTGTTGTAGAAGTATTGGTACCTGGCGAGCGCAGGGGCGACTTCGGCGACGGTGAGTTCGCCGCCAAATCCGCCCCGGAATTCGATACGAGAAGTGTCGTTGGCGCGTTCGACACAGCCGTTGAGTTCAGGGCACCGTGGCGGGAGGACGAAGAGCGGGAGTTTGTTGTGTTGGCAGGCATGTTCGAACTCGGCCATGAACTCGGAGCCGCCATCGACCTGAAGGGATTTGATCCACGAGTAGTCGTCGAGCAGGGCGTTGAGGAAGCGGCAAGCGTTGTAAGCGGTGGCGCACGTGAAGCGGTTACTGTTCCAATATCCGGCGAAAGCGATTCCCCATGCGAATCATCTCGGCTTTGGGCCATTGCTTGCGGTCGGCAGGGAGATGGACCTTGCGGTTTAGCGGGGCTTGGAACGCGTGGAGGCCACCGTCCAGGCCGAGCGTTGAAAGCTCGTTCGCCCTGGCTCCGTTAAGGCGCATGACGTAGCTCCGGTCAAGGTAGATCAAAGCGTTGTCGAAGGCTCGGTGGTAGGTGGGCGACAAAGCGATGCCATTGCGGACATCATCGATCGTCTCGTCTGCGTGCAGGGGCAGGATGTGCGCGGCATCAATGAGCTTCAATTGCATACGAGTCACCGCGCACCGGTTTTCGTAGGCGGCCAGCACCTGCTGCCTGAAGCTGCCAGCTCGTGCGATTCGGCTGACGGTAGCAAGAACGCGGCGCGGAGCAGCACCGATTTGGGCCACGGCCTCTTCCTCCAGGTCGGTGCGCTGGGCGGTTTGCTGCAACAGGGGCAGGAGCTCTGCGCGGGGGCCTTGTCGGTGAAGTTCGGCAATGTGGGCGGCGTAGTTTGCCAACTGCTCCGGCCGGAAGCAGACCACGATTTCGTCACTGGATTTGCGCGCGAAGGCAAGGCCGTTCTGGAGCGCTTGGTGAATGCAATCCAAGCTGACCTGAACCGAGGGCGAGCCGGTAGTGAAGTGGGTGTGCCGATCCGGATCGAAGCCAGCGAAGATGCCTGTGTCCTGATGGAACCCAAGCAGCAAGGTGGGTCCCGACGCATTCTTTTGGAGTGGCGACTCGACACCGGTCATCTGGATGCGCAGCTCGTTCGGCAAGTTGGAGCGCCCGCCGTGCGTCAGCGTCCAGACATACACCCACACATCGGTCCCGTGTTCCCCAGACGTAACGGTGAATTGGCGTGGATTTCCCGTTCCGGTCGAATGGGGAAATGCGGCGGATCCAGCATCCTGAAACGCATTGATCAGGGCAGACAGGATGGTTTGGGAGGGTGCTGCGGGCATGGTCGCACTTTGGCTGGATCAACGGGCTGACTGGGCCTCAGGTTGGTTCTGACTGATCTTCAGGCAATGCCTTCTGCGGGCGCTTGAGGCCGCCATCTGCGGGCAGGGGGGCTTGCTCCAGCTGATCCCACAGCGCGGAGGGATGATGCAGTGCGTAGTTGGCGGCATTGGTTTTGGCACCTTCCGGCAGGTCTGGAAACAACGACTCTTCGCCGTTCCCGGAAAATCGGCCCAATGCGCCGACGAGGTATTCTTTGGATGTATCGCAACAGATCCACTGACGCTTGAGCCGTTCAGCCACCTCGCCGGTCACGCAGCTGCCCGCAAATGGGTCGATCACCAGATCACCTGGATCGGTCAGCATCCGGATGAAGAACTCGGGCAGTCCGCTGGGGAACCGCGCGGGATGCTGCCGCAGGCCGTGCTCCTTGCAGTAGCGAAGATAGCGCGAGTTGCTTTCCGTGTTCGGCACGGCCAGGAGGTTGGGCGGTATGGCGGCACGGTTGTCGTTGTTGAAGTGCGCGCTGATGTCGTGGCCACTGGGCCGCTTGCTGGGCGTGTACCCGTTTTTCAGCAAAGACTGCATGGCATCGCTGTAGGGCACCAGCACCCGTCGGTTGCTGGCCTTGGGCCAAGGCGTCTTCGACAGCCACCAAACGCAATTGACCGCGTCCTTGACCCGGATTCGCCGCACCGTGACCCATTCGGCGGGAGAAGGCAGTTTGGCTGGGTTCCACCAGAAAAACTCCTGGGCGAGATGGAAGCCGATTTGTCGGCAAAGCATGATGACGAGTTCGAAGTGGTAGAGGCTGCGGCTCGGCTGGCCCCGGTTCCAAGCGCCGCCGATGTCGATGACCAGAGAGCCGGAGGGTTTCAGGGCGCGGAAGAACTCCGCGCCGAATTCCTGGAACCAGTCAACGTAGTTGTCAGCATCCACATTGCCGTACTCCTTCTTGCGCACCAATCCGAACGGCGGGCTGGTCATGATGAGGTCCACCGACTCCGAGCGCACCTCGTCCTGAATGAGCCGCAGCGAGTCCGCGTGCCGGATCTGGCCGCGCGGGGTCTTGAAGAAAGGGGACGAAGCCATGGCTCGGATGGTGCGGCGGATTAGGTATGTTCTGATCAAGTCCATCCGTGGACTTGATCAGATTCGCAAATCAGAAGTACGCTTCTGATTTGCTCGCAGATTCAATGCCTTACGGCACTGAATCTGGCGGCACATCCGTGTGCCGCACGGGAAACTCTGTTATTCAGAGTTTCCTTGGCGCTGTGCCGGGAGTATATCAGCCTATGGCCGCGCGGCAGCGTCTGGCAGGTGCCCATCCGGCAGCCGCTGCCCCATTGATTGGAGCGTTCTGCCTCAAGCGCTCTGTGCGGCCCATGCGGGCTGCTGAGCAGCGAGCTTGAAGATGCGTACGTGGCACGGTTCGCACAACAAGCACACGGAGAGCGGGCCGCCCTGCCACATCCCCCCTGACATGCCAAGTACAGGAATGGCTTGCGTTAGACTAGTGCGCTTGCTTTCACCGGCAGATGCCTGCCATTGACCACATGACGCTGCAAGGACTCGAGACCCCCGACAACCCGATGCCATCAAGTACCCGAGATACACATCTGTCGGCCCGCTTGCTGCAAGTACGGGAATGGCTTGAAGGACGGGTACTCGGCCAGACGCATCTGGTGGATCGGTTACTCATCGCCCTGCTCACCGGCGGCCACCTGATCGTTCAGGGCGCTCCCGGCCTTGCCAAGACGCGCGCCATCCGCGAACTGGCCAAGGCGGTAGATGCCTCCTTCCATCGTATCCAGTTCACCCCCGACCTGTTGCCCGGAGACATCACGGGCACAGAGATTTATCGCCCGCAGAGCGGCAGTTTCCACTTTCAGAAAGGTCCGATATTCCACAACATACTGCTTGCCGATGAAGTCAATCGTGCGCCCGCCAAGGTGCAATCGGCACTGCTCGAGGCCATGGCCGAACATCAGGTAACCATTGGCCAGACCACCTACCCTCTGGCGTCGCTGTTTCTGGTTATGGCGACGCAAAATCCGATCGAGCAGGAAGGCACCTACCCCTTGCCGGAAGCGCAGCTTGATCGATTCCTGATGCATGTTGAAGTCGGGTACCCGGATGCCGGGGTGGAAGCCCGCATCATGGAACTTGTCAGACAGGAACACCTGGCCGATGACCAATCCATGCCCGAGGTGCGGCTCTCGCCCGAAGATATTCTGGAAGCGCGCAGCGCACTCGGGAACCTGCATGTGGCCGCGACAGTGCGCGACTATATAGTTGCGCTGGTGACTGCCACCCGCCGACCCGGCGACTGCGATGACTCCCTCACCGGTATGGTTGAATACGGGGCCAGCCCGCGCGGCAGCATCGCGCTCGATCAATGCAGCCGCGCCCTTGCCTGGTTGAAGGGTGCCGACTATGTGACACCGGACGATGTGAGAAGCGTGGCACTTGATGTGCTCCGGCACAGAATTGTGCTCAGTTACGAAGCAGAAGCACTTGGCACGAGCTCGCAGGCGATCATCGAGCGATTGCTCGAGTGTGTGCCGGTGAACTGAACCTGAGCGCGTCTTTCCACACACCCACGCACCTATCCTGATGCATTCGCTGTCTCTCCAGGGCGCAAGCGTCACCCTTGACGATCTGATGCAGCTGCGGCTGGCCGTCCCGCCGAAGGCGCGGGAGAACGCACGTGTGACACTTCCCGCAAGCGGTGCGCGCCTGTCCAGATTTCGCGGACGCGGCATCGAATTCACGGAAGTGCGCGCCTACCAACCGGGCGATGATCTGCGCGCCATCGACTGGAAGGTGACAGCACGGCGCATGACGGCGCACACCCGAATCTATCAGGAGGAGCGGGAGCGACCGGAGCTCCTGCTGGTGGATCAGACACCCGGCATGTTCTTTGGTACCGGAACCCGCCTGAAGTCCGTGCATGCCGCAGAATCAGCCGCCCGTCTCGCCTGGCAGTGCTTTCATCGCGGCGACCGGGTGGGCGGCATGGTGCTCGGCAGCCGGGATCAGGTGCTCATCAAACCCAGACGGCGCCTGGCCACCGTCCTCAGGCTGCTGCGCGCGATTGCGCATGCCAATCAGGCACTGCTCACGGCTCCCGTGGCAGCATCAATGTCCCTCGCGGAGATGCTGCTGCGCGCAAAACGCCTGGCACCGGGTGGGCACGGCATCCATGTGCTGTCCGACTTTGGCGAGCCACTGGAAGAGCTCAAACCCCACCTGGCGCGGCTCGCATGCAAGAACGAAGTGCAGCTCATCTTCATCTACGACCGGTTTGAAGCCGAGCCTCCGGGTGGGCGTTTCCCGCTCTTCAAGGGCACCGAACGACTCGTTTTCAACACCTCGGACGCATCCACGAGAACGGCATTCCGGCACGCCTTCGAATCACGTGTGCAGGCACTGCGGGAAGTCTGCCAGAGCACCGGTTGCCGCTTGCTCGAATGCTGTAACCAGCAACAGACCGGCAGAGCGTCTCACGGAGGTGCCCGTGCCGCCTGAGGTACTGGCACAGCTGCGCGGGTTGCATCTGCCGGAGGCTCCGGGCTGGTGGCCGCCCGCACCCGGATGGTGGTTGCTGGCAATCCTGCTGCTGGTACTCGTGTACCGGGCATTGCGCCACATGCAGCGCGCCCGCTTGTCACGGCGCCCGCTTGTCGAGGCGCGGCGCGAACTCGCCGGGTTGAACCAGGCGCTCGCAGACAGGCGCATCGCGCCCATGCACTATCTGGATCAGGTGAATGCGCTGCTCAAGCGCCTGCTGGTATATGGCTATGGCCAGCGACAGGTGCTGAGCCTGTCAGCGGACATCTGGGTACGCGCGCTGACGCAGTTTCTGCGCCAGGCCGGCGGGTCAGAGGCCGCGATGCGTGTCGATACCTCGCTTCTGGGCGAGTTCCGGTATCGACCACACGCAGCGCCGGACTGCTCGGTGGCAGCCGGACAGGAGCAACACAGCGCCTGCGAACGACTCGGAATGCATCTCGACCATGCCCTGCGCAGACTGAGCCCTCCCGAGGTGTGCACATGATCGATTTGGCCTGGCCCTGGGCGCTTGTCATGCTCCCCTTGCCGCTGCTGGCAATGAAGTTTCTGCCGGCGTACAAGGCGCAAGGTCTCGCCATGCGCGTCCCGGCTCTCGGTCGCTATCGCAGTTTTGGTCAATCCGGAGAGCGTCGCAGCAGCCAACCGGTCTGGCTTCTGCTCTGCTGGATGCTCCTGATCATCGGTATCGCCCGACCCGAGTGGGTGGGCGAGCCACGGCCACTGCCAACTGCCGGTCGAGACCTGCTGCTGGCAGTCGATATCTCCGGCAGCATGCGTGAAGATGACATGCTGTGGGAATCGCAACGTCTGACCAGAATTGATCTCGTGAAACACATTCTGTCGTCCTTCATCGAGCGTCGTGAAGGCGACCGCGTCGGGCTGGTATTGTTCGGCACCCGCGCGTATGTGCAGGCACCGCTCACCTTCGACCGAGACACGGTGGCGACGCTCCTGAAAGAAGCCCCGCTTGGCATTGCCGGCAATCGCACCGCCATCGGCGATGCCATAGGTCTTGCGGTGAAGCGGCTGCTTGACCGTCCGGCTGACTCGCGCGTACTGGTATTGCTCACCGATGGGGCCAGCAACACGGGCGAGCTGTCGCCCGTGCGGGCAGCCGAAATTGCCCGCGATGCGGACATTCGCATACACACCATCGGATTTGCCGGACCGGGCATAGACATTTTTGGTCGCATCAGGGCTGTCGGCTCGGGTGAACTGGACGAAGAGAGCCTGTCCGAGGTTGCGCGCATCACCGGCGGGCAGTACTTCCGCGCCACCGCCAGCGGTGAGCTTGAAGACGTGTATCGGGTGATAGATCAACTCGAGCCCGGTGAGCAGGCACCCGACACCGTGCGCCCGATCACTTCATGGGCGTATGTGCCCATCGGACTCGCCTGGTGCCTGGGCTGCCTCTGGCTGGTGCTGCGCAGGTTCACGCCCGGAGTTGCCTGATGGATGCCTTCGATTGGCAGGCCTTTCATTTCCTCCGCCCGCTGGCCTTGCTTGGCCTCATCCCGGCCATTGCTCTGGCCGCCTGGTACGCACTCGGTCGAGCAGCAGGCGGGGCCTTTGAATCCCTCCTCTCACCGGCTCTTCGTGTGGTGTTGCTGTCGCGCGGTGAAGGTGCGAATCGCTGGCTTCTGCCGCTCGGTATCGCGAGCATCCTCGGGCTCGGTGCCATTGCGGTGGCTGGCCCCACCTGGCAGCGCCAGGAACTGCCGACCAGAGAGGTGGATGAGGCGCTGGTGGTGCTGTTTGACCTGTCGCTGTCGATGTATGCGCAAGACACCCCACCGTCGCGCCTGCAACGGGCACGACTCGAACTCGCCGACCTGCTGCGTCTGCGCACGGAAGGCAGCACGGCATTGATCGCCTTTGCCGGTGATGCACATGTGGTGACACCACTGACAGACGATGTGGCGACCATCGCACATATGACCAACGCGCTCACCCCGAACATCATGCCGCTGCGTGGCAGCCGCACCGACAAGGCCATCAGACTCGGCAATCAACTGTTGCGCGGTGCCGATCAGGGCACAGGACATCTGCTGCTGATCACCGACGGCATTCACGCCCTGGAGGATCTGGCCAGCGCGTGTGAGCCGCGCCATACGCTGTCGATTCTCGGTGTTGGCACGGCCACCGGCGCGCCCGTGCCCGTGCCGGTGGCTTCGGGACAAACAGAAATGCTGCGCGACGCACGCGGCCAACACGTGATTGCCAGGCTGCAGGAAGACAAGCTGCGACTGCTGGCATCCCTGTGCGGTGGTCGCTACCAGACCGCGCGCATCGGCGATGAGGACCTCACCGGACTCTTGCCCGACCCCGGTGACCCGTCGCGGACGCTGAGCGAGTCTTCTGGCGAATCACAGGTGGAAATGTGGGTGGATATGACCTGGCTGTTCGCACTGCCACTGGTGCCGATGTTGCTGCTGGCAATGCGCCGCGGCGCATTGCCGGTGCTGCTGCTCTGCCTGCTGTTCTCTGCCGATGCCTCGGCCTCCTGGTGGGATTCGCTCTGGAAGCGAGCGGACCAACAGGGCTTCGAGGCGCTTGGGGAAGCGAATCCGCAAGCGGCGGCGACGCTGTTCGAGAACCAGCGCTGGCGCGGTGTCTCGCACTTCCAGGGGCAGTCGTTCGAGGCTGCCGTGCGTGCGTTTGACAGCATCGAGCACAAGAACGCGGATGACTATTACAACCTCGGTAACAGCCTCGCCTTCAACGGGCGGGTAGATGCCGCCATCAGCGCGTACGAGACGGCGCTTGAACGCGACCCGCAACATGCGGATGCCGCGCATAACAAGGCGCTGCTCGAGGCCATGCAGCGCTCCATGCAGGAAGGTGGCGACTCTCGGGAGCAATCGGGCGAATATGAGAATGCATCGGATTCGACTGATATGCACGAGAGCCAGATGTCTTCCCGGTCAACAGCAGATACGCAGGAGGGGACAGCGCAGGAGGGGACAGCGCAGGAGGGGACAGACGATGCACAATCCGCGCAGGCATCGCAGGCATCTGAACAGTCACCTGATGAAGATGAGGGGAGCCTGCTGCAGGAACGTGAACAGGACGATGCACAGCAAGACGAACAGGACGATGCCACTCGCCAGGCACTGCACACGGACGAGACATCCGAACAGCAAGCGTCCCCGCCAGACCCGCAGGACCTCATCATTCAGCAGGCGCGGCAAAGAGAGCGCATCGAGAGCCTGTTGCGACGTGTGCCTGACGACCCGGGCGGACTGCTGCGTCAAAAGTTTCTGCTCGAAGCAGAAGCTCGGGAGCGGGCCGGAGAATCCAGGCAGGACTCGCAAGCGCCGTGGTGAGGACATGGTGAGGACGAGCCCAATGCTGTGCGTCGAACCGCCGTGGTGCCGGGGTCTTGCGCCGCAGGCGCGCGAGGTCGCTGTCCGCCTGGCAGTCGCCCTGATGCTTGCCTGCATCCTGTGGATGGCACCCGCGCGACTCGAAGCGGCCAGCGCGAGCCTGAGCAGTTCGCAAATCTTCGAATACGAGACGGTCGTGTTGCTGATATCCGGCAGCAGCGAAGCTTCGCCTGATATCAGTCCGCTTGAACAGGATTTCGAGGTTGTCGGGAGCTCCACCCAGAATTCCGTGCAGATTGTCAACGGACGTATTCAGGTCGCCGAGAATCTGCTCAAGCTCACTTTGCGACCGAAACGAGCCGGGCGCATCACCATCCCGCCCATCCAGTTTGGTCAGGCGAGTACGCAACCGCTGCAACTCGAAGTGCTGCCACTTGGCGATGAACCCAGGCGACGCATCGCCGAGCGCGCATTCTTCGAACTCGAAGTATCGAACGAAGCGCCCTATCAGGGAGAGTTGATATACCTGACCAGAAGCCTGTTGTATGCCCCGGGCGTACAAATCCATGGCAATCTGCCCAGCATCCCCGATGTGGCAGGGGCTACGGTTCAGCCTCTGGGCGAGCCGCGCTCGGGCGAAGTCGAACGCAACGGGCGTCGTTATGGCGTGTATGCAAACGAATATCTGCTGGTTGCTGATCAACCCGGCAGGCTCAGCATCCCGGTTGCGGAGGTCATGGCGCGTGTACAGTCGGCTGATCTGGCACAAGGCAGGCCGCTCGACCTGCCGATACGCACAAGGCCAACCGAACTGGAAGTTCGCCCGCCACCCGCCGAATATCCGGCCAACAAACCCTGGCTGCCGGCACACAAGGTGTCCATCGATTCGGATTTTGACAGCGCACAGATACAGGTAGGCATTCCGCTCACTTTCAACGTGCGGGTTTCGGTAGAGGGTGCGCTGGCCTCGCAGGTAGCTCCCCTCAATCTCACCTTTCCGGCATCCATCAGGAGCTACACGGAAAGCCCGAGGCTCGAAGATACACTCGCTATCGGGCAGGTACGCGGCGAGCGCATCGAACGCTATTCACTCGTTCCCGTCCAGGCGGGTATTGTCACGCTGCCGGCAGTCGAAGTGACCTGGTGGGATACGCAAGGCAACCAGTTGCGCACGGCGCGCCTCGCCGAGCGTGAAATCGAGATACTGGCGAACCCGGATGCCGCACTCGGCGATGTCACGCCAACTCCCGAGGAAGCCTTGCCCGGCGAGCAACCGGAAGTACCAGAGCGCAGGCAAGGCGGCTTCGACTGGCTCGATGCCACACTCGGCATCCTGTGCCTGGTGCTGGCAGGCGGCTGGTTGCTCTCGGCGCGCCCCGATTTGCGGCGCACTCTGCTCGCAGTTCTATCGGGTGTGCCGGGACGGGCGCATCTCACCCGCCTTGCTGCGACAGAGAAGAGCCCCGAGGCGCTGGCTTTCGGCAAGGTGCAGGCGGCGCAGGGTCAGGCAGCACTCATCCTGGCGATACGCGCCTGGCTCAGGCTGGTGCCACGCGAAGCAAGTGGCTACGGCGCATGTGAAGCGCTCCTGAGACATGCAGAGGCAGCGCTCTATGATGATGCAACGCGACACGCAGGCGATGATTCGCCTTCCGCCCAAACGCTTTGCGAGGCGGCCTCCGAGGTTCGCAAGGCATGGCACGAGCAGCTCGGAAGAAGCCGCTCGCCTGCCTTGCCAGCGCTGTACGGCTGATCGGAGAGCTCTCTCGAGGATTCCGGCAAGTTCAGATCAGGAGCAAATCGACAATGTCCGGTACCGACATGGCCTCGAAGCGGGCACCATCACTGAAGGCATCCATGATGGACTCGACCTGTGAAGCGGGAAATCTGGTCGCGCAGTTCGATTGAAACTTGACGAGCAACAGCGGGAGGCCTTCGTCCCGACGCCGCCGGTGACCGACCGGATACTCGACGGCCACCTTTCCGGTGCTGCTGCCGTCCTTGAAGAACACCTGTACCGCATTGGCAATCGAGCGTTTGTCCGGTTCGTGATACTCGCGACTGTAGCGCGCATCTTCAATGACCTGCATGCGTTCGCGCAGCTGATCGATTGCCGGATTGGCTGCCGCCCGATCTTCATAGTCATCCGCATTCAGCCCGCCGGTCAGGAGACCCACGGCCACCATGTATTGCAGACAATGGTCGCGGTCGGCAGGATTATCAAGCGCGCCCTGCTTGCTGATGATACGAATGGCAGATTCGTGGGTGGTGAGTTCGATGCGACTGATCTCGTCAAGCCTGCCGACCACCTGTGGGTGCAGCTGCACCGCCGCCTCGACCGCGGTTTGCGCGTGGAACTCTGCCGGATAGGAGAGTTTGAACAGGATGTGCTCCATCACGTAGCAGCCGTAATCGCGCTGAAAGGCAAATGGCTGCCCCTTGAATGACACGTCATAAAAGCCCCAACCCTTGGCCGAGAGCGCACTTGGGTAGCCCATTTCGCCTTTCAGTACGAGCATGGCGAGACGTACCGCGCGGCTGGTAGCATCGCCGGCCGCCCAGGATTTTCTCGGTCCCGTGTTCGGGGCGTGGCGATAGGTGCGCAGCGCCGAACCATCGAGCCAGGCATGGGAGACGGCATCCACGACCTGTTCCCTGCTGCCGCCGAGCAGGCGGGTGACCACGGCGGTGGAGGCAACGCGCACCAGAATGACATGATCCAGCCCTACCCTGTTGAAACTGTTCAGGAGCGCGAGACAGCCCTGAATCTCGTGTGCCTGAATCATGGCAGTGAGCAGTTCGCGACCCGTTATGGGCCCCTTGGCGCGACGAGACTGGCCACGACTGACGTAATCTGCCACCGCAAGCAGGCCACCAAGGTTATCGGACGGATGCCCCCACTCGGCTGCCAACCAGGTGTCATTGAAGTCCAGCCAGCGGATCATGCAGCCGATATCCCAGGCGGCCTTGACCGGATCAAGCTCATGCTGAGTGCCGGGGACGCGCGCGCCGTTCGGTACCAGTGTGCCCGGCACGATTGGCCCCAGATGCTTGGCGCAGGCCGGGTAGCGAAGCGCAAGGAAGCCGCAGCCGAGGGTGTCCATCAAGCAGTACCGGGCTGTTCGATACGCCTCCTCGCTGAACTCCGGGGGGGTCATCACATAATCGGCAATCGCCTGGATTTCAGCATCTGCGACTGGACGAAGGTTTGTATCAACGTTTGCGGACATGCGCTTATCTCCCCGCCAGCGGCGTGACGAGCCGAGGCTCCGGGCCGACATATTCGGCACTTGGGCGAATGATGCGATTCTTCGCGCGCTGCTCCATCACGTGCGCTGCCCAGCCCGTGACCCGCGAACACACGAAAATGGGTGTGAACAGCCTGGTGGGGATGTGCATGGAATGGTAGGCACTGGCGTGGAAGAAGTCCGCGTTCGCAAACAGCGCCTTCTCCTCCCACATGAGCTTTTCGATTGCCTCGGAAATATCGTAGATACGACGCTCTCCCGTCGCCTCGGCGAGTTCCAGAGCGTGCGCCTTGATGACCGTGTTGCGCGGGTCGCTGGTGCGATAGATAGCATGACCAAATCCCATGACGAGATCCTTGCGCGCCAGCATCTCCCTGACACCTGCGATTGCCTCCTCGGGCGATGAAAACTGCTCGATCAGACCCATCGCCGCCTCGTTGGCACCGCCGTGCAGTGGCCCACGCAGCGAGCCAATGGCACCGGTGATGCAGCTGTGCATGTCCGAAAGGGTGGAGGCGCACACCCTGGCGGTGAATGTCGATGCGTTGAACTCATGCTCGGCGTAGAGAATCAGCGACGTATCCAGCACTCTGGTGTGCAGCGCCGGGATATCTGCTGTGCCGTGCAACATGCCGAGAAAATGTTCCGCCGTGGAAGCCGCATCGGAGGCGGTTTCGACACGCACCCCCTCATGCGCGAATCGATACCAGTAGATGATGATACCCGGCAGAGCCGCCACCAGTCGCTCGGCGACCTCGAGCTGATTGGCGAAATCACCTTCGGGCTCCAGATTGCCGAGCATGGAGGCACCGGTGCGCATGACATCCATGGGATGTGCCGATGCGGGAATGCGCTCGAGTACTTCGCAGAGGGCTGCGGGCAGCTCTCTGTGCGCCTGCAGGCGTACAGTGAATGCCTGCAGGTCCGCGGCGTTTGGCAACTCGCCGTGCAGGATCAGATGCGCAACTTCCTCGAAACCCGTATGACTCGCGAGATCGGAAATATCGTATCCGCGGTAGGTGAGCCCGGTGCCGGTCTCGCCAACGGTACAGAGCGCCGTCTCACCCGCGGTTTGTCCGCGCAGACCTGCGCCGCCAAGTGCCTTGTTGTCCACCATGATTATTGTTCCTCGTACCTGGGTTCTGTGCAGTTGATGTATGGCCTTTCAGGGCGCCTGTGCGGGCTCTCGCCCGGTTGCTTGTGCACCGTTACTTGCGCCCCGTGCGTTCGGCGAGCAGCTGATCGAGCCTGTTTTCGTAGTCGTGATAGCGCAATACCTCGTAGAGCGCCTCGCGCGTCTGCATGAGGTCCAGCACGCCGCTTTGCGTACCTTTTTCGCGCAGTTCGCGAAAGACGGTGAGTGCTGCCTGGTTCATGGCGCGAAAGGCCGACAGCGGGTACAGCGCCATGGCAACACCCTGTTCACGCAGCTGATCCAGCGTGAACAGGGGTGTCAACCCGAACTCGGTCAAATTCGCCAACACCGGAATATTCACACTCGACACGACCCTGGCGTAATGGCCGATATCCGTCATGGCCTCCGCGAAGATGGCATCGGCACCCGCCTCCTCGAAGGCTTGCACACGGGCAATCACCGCCGCTAGCCCTTCCACCGCAAGCGCGTCGGTACGCGCCATGATCATGAAGTCAGCGTCGGTTTTGGCATCCACCGCCACGTGAATGCGATCCTGCATTTCAGCCACGCTGACGATAGCCTTTCCGGGACGGTGCCCACAGCGCTTCTCCGCGACCTGATCTTCAAGGTGCATGCCGGCGGCACCCGCGCGCGTGAATTCGCGCACTGTGCGCGCGATGTTGAACGCGCCTCCGAAGCCGGTGTCGGCATCCACAAGCAGCGGCAGATCGCAGGCACCGGTGATGCGGCGAATATCGATGACGACATCTTCGAGCCCCGTCATGGCGAGGTCCGGAAGGCCGTAGGAAGCGTTGGCCACGCCGGCACCGGAGAGGTAGAGCGCGCGAAAACCGGCGCTCTCGGCCAGCATTGCGGCATAGGCATGAACCGCGCCAACGATTTGCAGCGGCTGCTCGGCGGCGAGCGCTGCCTCGAGTTTCTTGCCGGCAGTGAGCGCCATTTCAAGCCACCTGTGCAGTTGGAGACGGGGATTGGGTTGATGCATCGGATGCTGCCCGCGACGAGATGCGGTCGTGCTCTGCTGTGCAACGGTCAGCCGCAGGTGCGGCGTACGCGGCCGTCAGGAGTTCGCGCAACTCGGTGTGATTCGCGGCGCACGGCAAGCCCGGTATGCGCGCCGTGACTCGTGGCGGTGCCGAGTAGAAGTAGCCGCAGTCTGCCTGTTCAAGCATGCTCAGGTCATTGAAGGAGTCGCCGGCCGCGTGTACCCGGTAATTCATCTGCTGAAATCCCTTGACCGCGTGGCGCTTGGGGTCATCCTGGCGAAGCTGATAACCGGTAACCCGGCCTCGCGATGACTGCATGCTGTGACACAGCAACATGGGTGCGCCGAGTTTCTCGACCAGCGGCAGGGCGAGCTCGTAGAAGGTGTCCGAGACCACGGCAATCTGAAAGTGTGTCCTTGCCCATTGCAGGAACTCTTGCGCGCCCTCCAGAGGCTCGAGCTCCGCGACCACTTCATGCACCACATCAAGGCGCAGATCATGCTCACGCATCACTTCGAGACGCATCTGCATGAGGTCGTCATAGACGGGAATATCGCGCGTGGTCTGCTCGAGCGCCTTGATTCGCGTTCGCTCGGCGACCCCCTGCCAAATCTCCGGCACGAGTACGCCTTCAAGATCAAGACACAGTATGTCCAAGGAACGCTTCCAGTACGGGGGAAGCGAAAGTGTATCCTAAATTGACGATGCGCTGATTTTCGGCGCTGCGCAATTTGCTTGAACCAACGTCAATTGCAGCTGGTTCGGCTGAACCTCGCCAGCGTAACCTCGGTACTGATCAATCAGGTGCAGGCGTTGTGCGACCCGCTCGAGTGAGATGCGCCTGAGGAGTTCCGCGGTGACCGGACGCTTCTCGTCATCGAACATCAGGGCACCGAGAAGCTCGACAAAGGGGCGGGAGCGTACAAGTGCCTGAATGAAATCCGCTTCCGACTCCGATTGGCAAGGCAGGAAATAGACAGTGTCGTCCAGCACGACCGGCTTGCCCTCCACCGGGCCGACCTTCGTGAAGTTGATCGAGGTGTAGAAGCCGGACACGGCAATCTTCCACGGCGCGAAGGTGTAGGCACCAACTCCGAACATCGAAAAGCGCGGTTTTCCGCGGTAAATCGCACTGCGCCGCGCGTCAAATGTATCAGCATGGTCAACGAGATAGCGCCATGTTCTCGGCACTGATTCCGCCAGCTTGGCCGTATCCTCCCCAATGTTGCGCTGCGTGACGATCACATATCGGTTGTTATGCACCCGGCCCCTCGCCACATCGGAACTCTTGAGCAGTGGAAAAACACTGTCTGGCTCGATGTCAACCTTCTCGCCGCGACCATTTGTGAGGGTGCCGCTGTCCCCGGCTGACAGTTCCATAACCTTGGCACAGTCGTGCTTGACACCCGAGCGCCAGACATACCGGGTGTTTGTTCCAATGAGACCACGATTCTTCATGTAAGGCTGCACATCAGATACCAGAGCCTCATCATGAAACCCGATGGTGGACCGGGGATGGACATCGGCAAGACTGTGGAACACATCACAGTCCAGTGAGCGCTCTCCGACAGAGACCGGAAGAAGCAGAAGACCCGCTTCGACGGCTGCCTTGAAATGCCGCATGGCATTGATCCTGTAGATGGCGGCTCGACCGACCGGGTAGTGTCGCTGCCAGGCCTGTCGGAGGAGCTTTCTCGCGACCGAAGTCTTGACCAGCACAGCAAGCCAACCAGAGCGATTCCGTAGCCACTCGAGCTGATTTGTCAGCATCCATTCGGAAATGTCAAAGTTCGACTTGCCTGTCAGTGCATCAAGCCTCTCGAGCCCTTGAGTGTTGTTCTTGACAGGCAGATTGGTGCTTTGCAACGTACCCAACTCCGCATTGGTAACCCAGGGAGGGTTGCCCAGCACAAGCAACGGCTCCGGGGCGCGTGATAGCAGCGACTGCCAGTCAGTATCGAAGAAATCCCCCTGCAGAACTTCGGCAGAGGTTCCAAGGCGCGCGTGAGCTTCCCGAACATGGGCCTGATTGACCTCGACCCCCAACAGGCGCTGCGCCGAGGGGAAGTGCTCGACAGCCGCTTCCAGGAATGTCCCGCGACCACAGGTTGGCTCCACCACCGACCCTGGCGATATGCCGCGACGCACGAGCACCTCGCATACCTCTCTGGCAAGCTGGTGCGGGGTCTGGAAATCTCCATACTGCCGAATATCGCGTTTCATGCGCCCAACCATGGTCAACGCATCCGCAGGATGCCGTCCACAGTCCCCGCTTGCGCGATGGCGCGACCGTATTGGAGCCGCCATTGCAGTGCATTGGAGACGGTGAGGTACCCTTGTCGCGGTGGCTCGCTCAGGAGTGCCTGCGCCATGTTCATCGCTTCCACATCATCGACCGGCAGATTCCTGTCCAGAAGGAATGCCTGAATGTCCTCCTCATTGCCTGCATTCTCGATAATCTCACGAATTCCACGAGTCATCTGGAAGTCGGCTGTGCGGCTCTTGTGAACAAAGATCGCATGAATTACCCGTAGCCGCCCGATTCGGGCAACCTCGTCGTCTGTTTTCTCGTACACAAAGACAAGCAGGTGGTAGCCCAGCCCGTAAATCTTCTGGTACGCCGACTCGAAAGGGCATGACGACTGAGGTTGGCGAACACTCGTCGTCTTGATGTCCAACTCCAGATCAGGAAAATCGATTCCCCGTGACGAACTGCCCACCTTGAAGGTGTAGCGCTCCTGCATACCTGAGGTGAACCTGCGCTCGAGATAGGTGCCAATCGCCTTGCCATCAGTTACTCCGTACAGGGCAGGATCATCGCGCCTGTTCTGAACTTCAGCGAAATCAGCGGCGGCCGCCCGAATCCTGCCCAGTGTCAATCTGACCATGCTGGATAACTCATACCGGAAAGTGGCATATTCAACCACGACACATCACGAAATCGTGTCGGCCAGTCCCTCCATGGCAAAGGCGACACGCTCATCTACCGAGGGCGCGAAGGCTTCGCGTTCCCGTATTGCTCGCAAGCGAGCCTCGAGGCCGACACCGTTGGCGATCTGAATGGCGAGCCCGGGGCGGGCGTTCATTTCCAGCAGCAAGGGACCTTCGTGTGCATCAATCACCAGATCGCAGCCGAGATAGCCGAGATTGGTTATCTCGAAACAGCGGCTCGCCAGGCGCAGCAGGTTGCGCCAGCCCGGAATACATATGTCGGTGAGACACACGCCGGTATCCGGGTGGTGCGTGATGCTTCGGTCCCGTTGCACAGCCCCCGTACTCCTGCCAGTACAAATATCTATACCCACGCCAACGGCACCCTGATGCAGGTTGGCCTTGCCATCCGAAGCCTGTGAACCGAGGCGCAGCATGGCCATCACCGGATAGCCCTTGAATACGATGACTCGTATGTCAGGCACACCACCAACGCTGTATGGAGCAAACATCTCGTGTGCCGTGACCACGGATTCGACAATGGCTGAATCCGTGCGTCCGCCGAGTGAGTAGAGACCGCTTATGATGTTGGTGAGACGGCGCTTGATATAAGGCATGCTGACCTCATCACCGCTTGCCTTGATGAACCCGCGCTCGCTGCGTCCCTCGATGACGAGGATGCCTCTGCCACCGCTGCCCTGCGCCGGCTTGACCACGAACCTGTCGAGTGCATCGAGACGGGCTGGTACGGATTCGACCTCAATCTGCCGAGAGATGGCGAAAATCAACTTCGGTGTGGGTACGCCAGCTTTATCGGCCAGACGCTTCGTCAGGAGTTTGTTGTCCACCAGCGGAAAGGCGCTGCGGTTGTTGTGTGAACTCACCAGATCGAGATTGCGCCGGTTCATTCCCAGTACGCCGCTTCTGCGCAACCCCCAGGGGGTGGCCAGCCAACTCATGAATCGGGCCTCACCAGCGGCTGAAAGCGCCGCAGTTCAAGCAGCCGGTAGCCGGTATAACGACCGAGCAGCATAATCGCAGCCAGCACACACAGGGACAACTCCGGAAAGTTGTAGGACAGGTGGCGCACGATCGACAGGCTCATGGCCAGATAGGCAAGAATCGCCACCAGCAGACTGCCGACTCCCTGAATCATGGCCTCGCTTGGCCCCTCCTCCTCCCACAGGATGGACATGCGTTCAACAGTCCAGGCGAGGATGATCATCGGAAAGAAGGTGATGGCCAGGCCGCTGATGAGGCCCAGTCTGTAACTGACGACGGCGAGAATCAGCACCAGCATGATGACCACTACCACCAGGGTCGCGATGCGCGCGACCAGCAGCAGGTTCAATGAGGAGAGGTAACTTCGTATCAACAATGCCGCGCTCACCACCAGTACCAGGCCGATCAACCCTGCCAGCAACTCCGTCTGCACCAGCGTCAGCGCAATGAGCACGGGCATGAAGGTGCCAGAGGTGCGCACACCCACCACGAGGCGCATGAACACCACCACGAAAGCTCCCACCGGCAGGGTCATGATGAGTTTGAACATGCCTTGCTCGGCGATCGGGAGTTCGTGCAGGGACAGATCGAAGGGGCTGTCCCGCAATCTGGAAACTCCGAGCGAAGAGCGGCTCTGGCTGGTCATGGAGAATTTGACCTGGCTGCGCCTGCCGCCCACCACATCAATCACCGATGGCGTACCTGTCTGCCAGAGCAGCAACTCGGATGTATCATCCACGCGACCCGACTCGGGGTCATAGAGCAGCCACTCATCAGCATCCCAGACCTGCACGAAGTTGTGCAGCGGCTGATTACGGCGACCATCCTCCAGCTCCAGCGCCTTGACAGTTCTGGCGGCAATGCCCGCGCGACTCAGCAGCCCGGCGATAAGGGATGCCGGTTCATAGCTCTGGCGCAACAGACTCATGTTCTGGCTCAACGGGCGCGTGTTGGCCGCTACTACCAGTTGATCGGCAAGAGATCTCGCGCTGGTTGACCTGGGGAGAAAATCGTTCAGTATTTCCGAGGCGGCGGAGGTGTAGGGGCCGTCGAAATACACGCGGCGCACCGCGTCCGGTGCTTGTGGCGTGATGTAGTGTTGCGGCTCCTCGGCCAACGCCATGCGGTAGTAGAGCACCTGCCAACCGCTCGCGGAGCGCTTGGTCCAGTGCGCCCGGCGTTGCGGACCGCTACGGTCCACGGTGAACCCGTAACCGGACGAAGATCCTGACTCGCTCAGTACCAGAAATCCGTCCTGAGCCGGCGGCAGGGTGAGCAGCGCTTCCGTCGGCTCTTCACCGGCCAGAAACTGGATCCTGGCCTCCACCTGCCAGACACGCCGTTGGTCGTCCGACGAAAAAGGGATGCCGGTATCGATATGGCGGTATATGGCGACCCCCACACCGGCGACCACCAGCAATCCGGCAATCAGCAGGAAGGACCAGTTCTGTGTGCTCATCGGCAACTCACCCTACTCTTGTAGCGGATTCAGGTACTCCTCGGCCACATCAACGATCACTAAATCCATAAGCAGATTCCGTCCGAGAATAACAGGAAGTCTCAGGTGGCGTCGGTCGGACAGGTTGAACTCGAAATCACCCTGAATATCGCCGAATTCCACTCGCAAGCGCACCATCGGGCGCCGGTCGCCTTCGACACTCGATTGCTGAAACACGCGAACGAATCGAAGCACCTCGCGCTCCAGACGATGAATTTCATCATCGGTAGTGAGGTCAAAGCGCACCCAATCGTCACCATCACGTTCAAAGTACACGAGATTGGTGGCACTGATCGAACTCGAGTCGGCTCCGGTATCGACCCGCGCGTTGACAACGATACCCGGCGGCGTGATACGAATACGTTCCACCGCACCGACAACCGTCTTGTCGGTGTCACCTGAGACCACCTGTTCCACGACTGACTCGCAGACGCTTTCCACCACATCGAGCGGAGACGCTGGCGGAAATTCACACACGGGCGGTGGTATCTCGATGGGCCTGGCGAGCGCCTCGTCAAGCTCACCCAGGCGACCATCCACGCTGTGTTCAAACTCGCGCACTTCCCTCGCCATGTCGGCCATGGATTGCTCGACCTGACGCAAATGACCCGAGAGTCCCTGCACCTCCTGGCGCAACCCTTCAAAAGCGATTTGCTGGTGTTCGAGAGTTGAGCAACCGAGCAATGCCAATGCCGCGAGCATCGCAAAACAGATCTTCACGTCTGTTCCGCTCCCGTCGAAACGCTGTGCATTGTATGCGAGATGCCGGGCTCACGCTTGACGGCATGGTGTGTGTCCCCGTCACGGCAGCGATGCGGTGTGTATGCGATGTGTGTCCCCGTCGTGTGTCGATGATGCGATGCGGTGTGTGTCCCCGCTATGCGCGGCGATGTGTGTCCCCGTCACGGCGGCGAGCAATCCCCGCCATGCGAGTCATGTAGCATGACGCGGGTGTATGCACCCTCACAGCACAAGGCCCGACCATGCCAATCAAGATCCTGATTCCCGTCCTGCCTCTCGCTCTTTGCCTGAGCTTCGTGTGCCAGGCCGATTCCGTCACCGGGCGGGTGTTCGAAGACCTCAACCGCAACACCGTCGCCGATGCGGGCGAACCCGGCATCGCCGGAGTGCGCGTTTCAAACGGCCATCAGGTGGTGCTCACGAACAGCTCGGGCCGCTACCAACTGGAAATAGACGGCGACCGCATCCTGTTCATCACCAAGCCGAGCGGCTACATGACCCCGCAGGATGCCTACCGGCTCCCGCGCTTCTACTACCTGCACCGACCGCAAGGCTCGCCTGACTACCTCCGCTATCAGGGCATCGCGCCCACCGGCCCGTTGCCGAAACAGATCGACTTCCCGCTACACAAGCGGGACGAGCCGTCAGACTTCGAGGTCATCCTGTTCGCCGACACGCAGCCGCAAACCGAAGAGGAACTCGATTACATACGTGACAGCGTGATCAGCGAACTCATCGGTACACGAGCCGCCTTCGGCATGACCATGGGCGATGTGCTGTTCGATGATCTCTCCATGTTTGGGCGCTACAACAGCCTCATCGCGCAACTCGGCATCCCCTGGTACAACGTGCCGGGCAACCACGAACTGAACTTCATGGCCATGTCGGATGCCTACTCGCTGGAGACCTTCTCCGGATGGTATGGCCCGCCCTACTATGCGTTCGAGTATGCCGATGCCGTCTTTGTGGTACTCGATGATGTGCATTATCAAGGCCAGGATGCGACCGAACTGCGCGCCTATGGGGGCTATCATGCGGCATTCGGCGAGCAGCAACTCGAATGGCTCGAGGCGGAGCTCGAGCATGTTCCGTCCGACAAGCTCCTGATACTGGCCATGCATATCCCGCTGCAACTCGGCCATGGCGAGCAAGTCGGGCGCAATGCCGTGCGTGACCGTCAAGCGCTGTTTGATCTGCTCGCCGACTATCCGAACCTCTACACCATGGCCGGTCACACCCATACCACTGCACACATCCGGATAGGCGAAGAGGACGGGTATGCGGGAGAAGAAGCCTTTCATCATCACGTGCTGACCACCGTGTCGGGCAGCTGGTGGAGCGGCCCCTTCGACGACACCATGCTGCCCATCTCGATGCAGCGCGACGGTACGCCGCGGGGCTACCACCGCATGCAGGTTCGGGGCACTGATCTCGAGGTGGCCTTCAAGGCTGCCGGACGGCCCGACGACTACCAGATGCGCATCATGCTCGATGCCGCACATCACGGACCGGGAGGCGGGTATCGGGATTTTCGTCCGGGCGAACTCTACGATGGGCGTATCAATCAGGATCAGGTGGCGGCCACGGCCCTGGTAGTGAATCTGTTCGACGGCGGACCCAGGTCCAGAGTGCGGTTTCGGGTAGCGGACGGGGACTGGCAAGAAATGCGTCGGCAGCTGTCCCCGGACCCCGTGTATCTCGAATACGCCGAGCGGCACGCCGAGGTCATCAAGTCCTGGGTGGAGCCGCAACCCTCATCACACATCTGGGTGTCCGACTTGCCGGACGACCTGAAGCCGGGCACATATCTGGTGTCCGTCATGGCGGTCGATGAGTTTGGCAACAGCCACCACGGGCACAAGCTGCTCGAGATCACCGGTTCCAGTGACCTCGCACAACAGGTACGAATGTCCAACTGAACGATGGTGAGCGCCATGCCGAACGCAAGCGCCGCACCACCCGAGCACATCGCGCGCAGCGAACGACTCGAGGTCGAGGCCGATTATGAACCGGCGGGCGATCAACCGGCGGCCATCCAACAGCTCTGCGAAGGCTTGCAGGACGGCTTGCGCTTCCAGACACTGCTCGGGGTCACCGGCTCAGGCAAGACCTTCACTGTGGCCAATGTCATCGAACAGATGCAGCGGCCCACCATGGTGCTGGCACCCAACAAGATACTCGCGGCTCAGCTCTATGCCGAGTTTCGCAGCTACTTCCCGCGAAACGCCGTCGAGTATTTCGTGTCCTATTACGACTACTACCAACCCGAGGCCTATGTGCCCGCATCCGACCTGTACATCGAGAAAGATGCCTCGGTCAATCAGCACATAGAGCAGATGCGGTTGTCAGCGACCAAAGCCGTCATCGAGCGGCGCGACACCATCGTCGTCGCCTCGGTATCAGCCATCTACGGACTCGGCGACCCCGGCTTGTACCTCAAGATGGTGCTGCATCTGGTGCCCGGAGAGCCCATCTCGCAGCGCAATATCCTGACACGTCTCGCCGAATTGCAATACACGCGCAACGACATGAGCTTCGAGCGCGGCACCTACCGGGTGCGCGGTGATGTCATTGATGTCTTTCCGGCCGAATCCGAGCGCCTGGCCATCCGCATCGAGCTCTTTGATGAGACCATCGAGAGAATCAGCCATTTCGACCCGCTCACCGGTGAAGTCACCGAGTATCTGCCAAGGCACACCATTTTTCCCAAAACGCACTACGTCACGCCGCACGATCGCATGCTGGAAGCCGCGGATCTGATCCGCGACGAGCTTGAAGATCGCATAGCGCACCTCAAGAACGAGAACAGGCTCGTCGAGGCGCAGCGCGTCGAACAACGCACCAGGTTCGACCTCGAGATGATTCGCGAAATCGGCTACTGCAAGGGAATCGAGAACTACTCACGCTACCTCTCCGGGCGCGAACCGGGGGAACCTCCGCCCACCCTGTTTGACTACATGCCCCCGGATGCGCTGATCATCGTGGATGAATCGCATGTCACCATTCCGCAGCTCGGTGCCATGTACAAGGGCGACCGCTCACGCAAGGAAACTCTGGTGGAGTATGGCTTTCGGCTGCCTTCAGCACTTGATAACCGACCACTTCGTTTTGATGAGTGGGAGCGCCTCTGCCAGCAGGCGATATTCGTCTCGGCCACACCCGGCACCTTTGAACAGGACACCGCAGATCAGACGGTCGAACAAGTGGTGCGTCCCACCGGACTTGTAGATCCGCAGGTTACCGTGCGTCCGGCGGCGAGTCAGGTGGATCAGCTTTTCGAGGAAATTCGCCAGGTAGTAGCGCGTAACGAGCGGGTACTGGTGACCACCCTGACCAAGCGCATGGCGGAAGATCTCAGCGAGTATCTGGCGGAGATGGGGGTGCGCGTACGCTACATGCACTCGGACATAGACACCGTGGAACGCACCGAGATAGTGCGCGACCTGCGGCTTGGCGAGTTCGATGTGCTGGTGGGCATCAACCTGTTGCGTGAGGGCCTCGATATGCCGGAAGTCTCTCTGGTAGCGGTGCTTGATGCCGACAAGGAAGGCTTCCTGCGTGCCGAACGCTCGCTCGTGCAAACCATCGGGCGTGCCGCACGCAATGTCAATGGTCGCGCCATCCTGTTTGCAGATGTCATCACAGGCTCCATGCAGCGCGCCATGGATGAGACGAACCGGCGGCGCGAGAAGCAGCTCGCTTTCAATCTCGAACACGGCATTACTCCCAGAGGCATCCGGAAGAAGGTGGCCGACATCATCGAACGCGCAACACCGGCCAGTGAGAGCGAGGCGCGCAAAGCCGTTGCAGAAGAGATGAAAAAGCTGCCGCTCGCAGACGAAAAGGCGCTTGGCAAGATGCTGGCAACACTCGAAGCCAGGATGCACACGCATGCCGAGAATCTCGAGTTCGAGGAGGCAGCGGGTGTCCGTGACCGCATCAAGGCACTGAGGGAACATGCCCTGTTGACAACGTAATCTGATGGCCAGACAGGGTATGCTTGTCAACATAGGGAAACTCTGAATAACAGAGTTTCCCGTGCGGCACATGGATGTGCCGCCAGATTCAGTGCCGTACGGCATTGAATCTGCGAGCAAATCAGAAGCGTACTTCTGATTTGCGAATCTGATCAAGTCCACGGATGGACTTGATCAGAACATACGTAGTGAAACCTGACCCACCACAAGGAAGTATTTGATGAACGCGAGCAAAATAGTGATGACGGGCTTGCTGGTACTCGCTCTGCCCCAGGCCGTACTGGCCTGGGACGTGCCTTCGGGCGAATACGGTCTCGACAAGACCCATGGCTACATCACCTTCTCCTACAGCCATCTGGGTTTTTCCAATCCACATGTCGGCTTCGACCGCTTCGAGGTGGTGCTTGATGCCGATGCCGAGGACCCGTCGCGCAGCCAACTCGAGGTATCCGTGGACGCAGCGAGCATCAACAGCCGCGTGGCCATCTTTGATGAGCACCTGAACGGCGAAAACTACTTCGACACGGCGAATCACCCCGATATCACCTTCGAATCCACCGCTGTTACGTCCACCGGCGAGAACACCTTCGATGTTTTCGGCAACCTGACAATCAAGGGAATCAGCAAGCCGGTCACGCTGAACGCGACCATCAACAAGGCAGCCAATCATCCCTTTCTCTCTGTTCCCACCATCGGCGTGACAGCCATCGCACAAGTGCTGCGCTCGGACTGGAATCTGTCGCGCGCCATTCCCATGGTGAGCGACGAAATCTCCATCTTCATTGATGTCGAACTCCCGTTGAAGCAACCCGGAGAGAACCAGGAGACCTGAGCCATGCAACTGCACAGCGAATCCCGTGCGCTCGACAACGCCCTGCTCAATCCGGCCAGCTGGGCCGACGAGCAGGCCATCCACGAGCAGTTCCGCTGGCTACGCCTCAATGAACCACGAAGACGCATGCATCCGGAGGGCTTCGACCCCTTCTGGTGCATCACGAAATATCAGGACATCAAGGAAATAGAGGGGCAGAAAGCGGTCTTCATCAATGAACCGCGACCCATCCTCAGCCCCGTCGAGGTTGATGCTTTCGTCAGGGCAGCCACCGGCCGCAAGCATCTGATCAGATCCTTGGTGCAGATGGACGATCCTGATCACAGTCGCTACCGCAGACTCACGCAGGCCTGGTTCCTCGGCGAGAATCTGCGCAAACTCGAATCAAGAGTGCAGGTGCTGGCAAGCGAGTCTGTTGATCGCCTCGCCAGACTCGGTGGTGAGTGTGATTTTGTCAAGGAGGTCGCCGTCTGGTACCCACTCAGAGTCATCATGTCGATTCTTGGCATTCCTGCAGCCGATGAGCCGCTGATGCTGAAACTGACACAAGAGCTTTTCGGTGGCAGCGACCCGGATACGCAGAGATCATTCGAGATACAGGATTTCGTGCAGGTCGCGCGCGACTTCGAGGAGTATTTTGCCGAGCTCGCCGCGCACCGGCGAAAGCATCCGACGGACGATGTGGCCTCGGTGATTGCCAATGCCCGGATTGACGGCCAGCCGCTCCCACCGCTGGATGTGAGCGGCTACTACACGATTATCGCCACCGCCGGGCACGACACCACGAGTTCATCTCTCGCGGGAGGGCTGCTGGCACTGATCGAGAACCCGGAAGAACTGCACAAGCTGCAAACCGACACGGAGAGTCTTGTCGCGGGCGCGGTGGACGAGGCGATTCGCTGGGTGTCTCCGGTCAGACAGTTTGTGCGCACCGCTACCCGGGAGTACAACCTGCAGGGTACGCGGATTCAACCGGGCGAATCAGTCGCACTCTGGTACCTGTCGGGCAATCGCGACGAAGATGTCTTCGAAGCACCGGACAGCTTCTCCATCGACCGGCGCGAAAAGCATATCGCCTTCGGCTTCGGCGCACATGTGTGTCTTGGTCAGCATCTGGCGCGCATGGAACTCGCGGCCATGTATCGGGAACTGCTGCGGCGCGTCGAGCACTTTGAACTGATCGGCAAACCCGAATATATGCAATCCACATTCGTCGGCGGGCTGAAATCCCTGCCTGTCAGGTACCGCCTGAAGTCGTGAGCGCATGACTGCCTACCAGCGAGCGCTCGCTTCGATCTGTACTCCGTGTTCGGGGCCCTGATCCAATGTGCCGATGCTGTCAACGGTCCCCACATCGAGCAGCTCGCGGCGCGTGGCCTTGAATGTCAGCGAGAGATCCAGCGCGTCTTCGCTGAGCTCCGGTGTCAGCTGCCAGCCGAGATGAAAGTCAACCGAGGTATCGGAAGCAGCCAGGCCGAAGGTCGGGCTCAACGTGAACTTGTCATCGTAGGCCGCCAGCCCGTACGCCGTCTCCAGCGTCCAGCGACTGCCAGCACTCGCGCCCATTGATCCGCCGCCCATGCCCATCCCGCCAACGCCGGGAAGCTCCGAGGCGAACAGCGCCTGTACCCCGCCGCTCGACGGCCCGCCGATGTCCTGACGCAGGTTCAGCGTGAATCCGCGCGTACTCGCCGTGCTCGGATCAAAGTTCAGCGCCGCCGAGAACCCGTGCGCCTGCTGCCCAGCATCCTCATGCGTCACCAAGGTGCGACCGGACACATCAAGTGTCAGCCCAAGTGCAGGCAGCGTCCACGCCAGCCCGCCGCCGACTTCCACTCCGAAGCCTTGCTCGGCATCGCCGTCGTCATGACGCACTCCCGCTTCCAGCTTCGGTGTCACCGCACCGACATTCCCGAGCATCAGTGCCCAACTCCCCTCGAGACCCAGCCGCAGCCGCGAAGTATCTGCTTCGGACGAGGCCAGGCTCGAATGCTCCTCACCGGCTTCCACTCGACCCGACCCAGTGCGCGACCAGAACACATCCGATACTACTGTCACTGCCGGACCATATCCCGCCGTCCCGAACAGCCCGCCACGCAGCCCAGCCGACACCATGCTCCAGTCGAGATCAGCCTCGATGCTGCCCTCGCCCTCCGGCGTGAGCGTCAGTGCACCCGTGCCGCGCCCGACAGCGCCCCACACATCCAGCCGCTCCGAGAACCGGTACGACCCATAGGGTATCGCTGCGTTCAGAGAGACCTCGACTTCCCCGCTCGCCACACCGTGATACCCGCCAGTGCCGCGACTGCTCGTCAGCATGACACCGGTCAGCCACTGGTCTCTGGCGTAGTCCGCTCCCAGAGTGGCGGTTTCTGTCTGGCCATCAAGGTGCACCATACCGTCGAGTCCGTGGAAGTTCGCGCGGGCACCCCGACCCCAGAAGGCGAGGCTGCCACCGGCTTCATCCATCGCACCCGTGTGCGTGAAGTTGCTCGTGGTCAGCAGACCGCCGCCGAAGGGTGAGCTTGCGAAGGATGCACCCAAAGTTGACGGAGTAGTTGACGTATTACCGCCGCCGAATACAGGCGAGCCATCAAGCGGGGTGCTGTTGAAGTAGCTGCCGAAGGACACGCCGCCGAGCGTCTTCCCTGAGGCATCCCCTGAGACTTGCCCTGAAACTTGCTCTGAGACCCTCCCGGCAGGCGGCCAGGCACCCGCCCCGTCAGCAAACAGCCCGAGCGAATCAAGCGTCATCCCGGCCACAGTAGCCTGCGTCCCCGCTTCACGCGGAGCCGTCAACCGCTGCTCGACACCCTCGAGCGCCTGCTCCGTCATCGCTCGACCGAAGCGCGCCAGCCACGCCACCGGCAGCGCATCCCAGTTGTTGATCCTGCCGGTCGCTATGCCGTCTCCTATCAAGATGCCGCGTGGACTCGACAGGCGTACCTGCATCGTCTCGTCCGGGTCGTTGTGCTCATCCTGTAGCGTCTCCACGCGAATCCTGCGCTCCGTCACGCCCGGCCTGAACACCAGCGCACCAGCCGCTGACCTGTAATCCCGATTCGCCGTCGCCGTTCCCGGCCGCGTCGCCCAGTACACCTTCACCCGATACCGCACTGCCTCCGAGAGCACCACCCGGAACTCCAGATTGCTGCCCTCCATCGCCTCCGCATCCTGAATGCTCACCCTCGGCAAACTGCTCACCGTTGGCCGTGCATCCCTCCTCCCATCAACCCGCAACCGGAAGTTCAGCTCCGCCGTATCGCTGTTCGCCGTGTTCGAATCACTGTCCGCAGCCCGCCAGGTGTAGGTGCCTGCGCTCGCCGCCGCCGTCGGTGTCCCGCTGACCACGCGCGTCGCGGTATCCAGCGTCACTCCTGCCGGCAAGTCGGGGGTGAGCGTGTAGCTCAGCGTCCCGTTGCCACCCGTCGCCTCCGGCAAGGTGACACTCACGGGCGTGTCCACCCTCCAGGTCTGATCGGGAATGCTGGTGTCGGACGCAAAGGCAGGCGCGCTGTCCATCTCCACCGGCGTTCCGGTTGCGGTCACCTCCGTACCTGCCTGCACTCCGTCATCCGCCACGTTGCGCGTATCCACACGCACCTCATACTCCTGCCCGTTGGTCAGATCGGGAATCGTGAACGAAGTACCGCTCACGGTGTTCACCGGCGTAAATGCACCGCCCACCCCTTCCTCGCGCCAGCGTACGCTGTAGCCGTTCGGAGCCACACTCGCCGCCGTCCAACTCACCTCGAGCGAACCATCGCCCGCAGTCACCTGCAGGGCACTCGCCTCCGTGGGCACGGGGTCGTTCACCGTCAGTTGGAAGCTCAGCACCGCCGCGTCACTGTCCGCCGTGTTCGAATCGCTATCCGCAGCCCGCCAGTGTAGGTCGCCGCACTCGCCGCCGCCGTCGGTGTCCCGCTGACCACGCGCGTCGCGTCATCTAGCTCCACGCCCGCTGGCAGGTCAGGGGTCAGCCTGTAACTCAGTGCGCCGTTGCCTCCCGTCGCCTCCGGCAGCGTCAGTTCAACATCCGTACCCACCGTCCACAGCTGATCGGAGATGCTGCTACCGGACGCAAAAGCGGGCACACTATCCGCCTCCATCGGCGTACCGGTCGCCGTCACCGCCGTATCTGCCTGTACATCATCGTTCTCCGTGTTGCGCGTTTCAACTCGCACCACATACTCCTGACCGTTGGTCAACCCGGAAATCGTGAACGAGGTACCGGCCACTTCGTTGGCGGATGTCAGGAGGTTGCCCGGCCCTCTCTCCCGCCAGCGCACACTGTACCCATTCGGGGCGTTGCTCGCCGCCGTCCAGCTCACCGTCAACGACCCATCACCCGCAGTCACTTGCACATTGCTCGCCCGCGTGGGTGTCGGATCCTCCAGCGTGACCACACTGATCGTCCCGGCCTGGCTGTTATCGTAATTGGCGTTGCCGATGGCCGTGATGGAGACCGTGTAGGTGGTGCTGGCCGTCAACCCGCTGAACGATGCTTCCAGACCTATGGTGGTGGCAATCACCGTGCCACTCACCGCACTCCCACCGCCCGTCGGCGTGGCTGCCACCGTGTACCTGCCGGCAAACGGCACCACATCAAAGGTCACCGTGAAGCCGGTCTGCGCGAGCGTACCCGCCTTCACCTCCAGACCGCTCGGTGTTGCCAGTGTCCCCTTGCCAACCGCCGGGAAGGTGACCATCGCCGTCGCCGTCCTGGCTGATGCTCCCGAACCGGAGGTCGCCGACACCGTCACCGTCACACCACTGTCGCTCACCGCCCTCGGTTTGCCGGTAATAGCGCCTGTGCCAGCATCAAGCCTCAGACCGACCGGCAGCGTACCTGTCGTCACCGCGTAGGTCACCGTCGCGCTGCCGAAGCTCGTTGCAGTCGCTGTCAGCGTCGTACTGGATATGCCCACCGTCAGCGTCGAGGGTGCCGCGCTGTAGGTCAGACCTACCGTGTCATCGTCCACAATAGTCACTACCGTCTGCGAGGTCGTGCCCGCTGATACCCGCGTCGGCAGGGAAGCCCCGAAGCCCAGCGTCACCGTCTCGTCCGACTCATCCACCGAGTCGTCCCTCGCACTGAAGGTCAGCGTCTTCGAGGTCTCGCCACTCGCGAAGCCCACCGATGTTGGCACAGTGTAATCATCAGCAGCCGCACCGGTTCCGTTCATCGTCGTCAGCGGAATCGTCACCGACCGCTCCGGGTCTGCGCTCAAGGTCACCGTCACACTCGCTGTCCCGCCTTCCGCCACGCTGTATGTCCCCGCACCGAAGGACACCGTCACCGCCGGCACATCGTTGTCCGTGATGCCGGTGGTTAC
Source organism: Pseudomonadales bacterium (assembly GCA_965199815.1). GTDB lineage: Bacteria > Pseudomonadota > Gammaproteobacteria > Pseudomonadales > Azotimanducaceae > Azotimanducus. The sequence continues at coordinate 129,487 of CBDATE010000033.1, read as the reverse complement.
TGACGGACTCGCCGACAGCGATGTCCCGGTGCTCGCCCCGCTCAGCGTGAAGATGAAGTTCTCGTCGTCGTCATCCACCGTGTCGTCCGTGATGCTCACATCCACCGTCTGCGCCGTATCCCAGTTCATGTTCGTGAAGGTCAGCGTCCCGCTCGCCGCCGTGTAGTCCGAACCCGCCGTCGCCGTGCCGTCCGAAGTCGCGTACTTCACCGTCACGTTCCCGCTTGGCTGCTTGCTCAGCGACACCGTGTAGGTGGCCGTGCCCGCATCCTCAGCCACATCCGAAGGACCGGTAACACTGAAGGTGGCCGTGTCCTTCTCGGTGATGGTCACCGCCACCGACGGCGCCGTCTCGGACGCATAGTCCGCGCCGCTCACAGCGTGCGTCAAGGTCACCACCGCATCGTTGGCGGCATCAGTATCCGTCGCCGCCGCCACCGTCACTGTCTGTGCAGTGTCCCAGTTACTCGAAGTGAAGGTCAGCGTGTTCTGGTTGCCCATCGTGCCGCTGTCCGTATCTACCGACACGTCAGTGTCACTCGTGCCACCAATGGTTACCGTCACATCGCCGGTCGGCTGCGTGCCAAGCACCACCGTGTAAGTCCCGCTCGAACCCTCCAATACCGTCAGCGCCGTCTTGTCAATCGTCACCCCGCGCGTGTCATCATCGTCCACCGTCACCGATACGCTACCCGTCACCGAACCATAATCCCCGCCCGAGGCCGTGTGACTGATCGCAGCCGTGTCATCCCCGGCATCTTCGTCCTCGGCAGCACTCGCCGTCACCGTCTGCGCCGTGTCCCAGTTGGCCGTCGTGAAGGTCAGCGATGTTGGAGACACGCTCACATCGCCCGAACCAGCCACCGCTACCGTCACCGTCGCGCTCGGCTGCGTGTTCAGCGCCACCGTGTAGGTACCGCTATCGCCTTCACCCACCGTCAGCGCAGTCGGCGTGAACACCAGAGCAGGGGCGCTCACCACAATATCGAAGGTGTCGCTCACCGAAGCCGTGCCGTCGCTCGCCGTCACCTTCACCGACAGCGTTCCGGTGTCCGTGGATGTCGGCGTACCCGAGAAGACACCCGTGCCCGCGGTGAAGGTCAGCCAGGTCGGCAGTGCGCTGTCCGTCGTCCCGTCCGTCTGCTGGACCGCGTAGGTGAGGCTGTCGCCACTGTCGGCGTCACTGAAAGTGCCCGTCGGCAGGGTGAAACTGAATGCCGTATCTACCGTCGCCGTCTGATCGGGAATCTCGGTGGCCACTGTCGGCGCCGAGTTGGCCGCCGTCGCCTGACTCAGCGTCGCGGCTGTACTGGCCTCGTAATTGGCTGTGTTACCCGTGGCCACCACCGACACCGTGTAGGTCGTTCCCGCAGTCAATCCGGTGAACACTGCCTCCGGGCCGCTACTCGGTGTGCTCACCGTGCCGGTTACCGCTGTCCCACCGCTCGGCGTGGCCGTCGCCGTATAGCCCGTCGCATTCGTCACCGCATCCCACGTCACCGTGAAGCCAGTCTTGCTCCGCGTGTTCGTTTTCAGCGCCAGGTTGGCCGGTGTCGCCAGCGTGGCCTTGTTCACCGTCAACATGAAGGTCAGGGCGCTGCTGTCGCTGTTGGCGGTGTTCGAATCACTGTCCGAAGCCCGCCAGGTGTAGGTGGCTGCACTCGCTGCTGCCGTCGGTGTACCACTCACCTTGCGCGTTGTTGCATCCAGGCTCACCCCGTTCGGTAGCGCCGGTGTCAACGCATAACTGACAGTCCCGTTACCTCCCGTCGCCGCCGGTAGCGTCACATCAACCTCCGTACCCACCGTCCAGGTCTGCGCCGCAATCGTCTCGCTGCCGAAGCTCGGTGCCACATCCGTCTCGACCGGCGTACCCTTCGCAACATCCGACCATGCACTGTCCTCATAGTTCGTCGAAGCTGATGCCGCCTTCGCTCGCACACGCACATCGTATTCCGTGCCATTGGTCAGACTGTCAATCTCCGCTGGCGATGTGTCGTCGTCATTGTTCAGCCAGGTATCCGATGTGCTCTCCTTGTACTCAACCTCGTAACTCGCCGCGTTCGCTATTCCTCCCCAGCTGGCCGTCAGCTTGCCGTCCTGCGCCGAAACCGTCACCACCGGTGTCGCCAGCGTGGCCTTGCCTACCGTCACGCTGAAAGTGAGCGCCGCCGTGTCGCTGTTGGCGGTGTTCGAATCACTGTCCGAAGCCCGCCAGGTGTAGGTGGCTGCACTCGCTGCCGCCGTCGGCGTACCACTCACCTCGCGCGTGGATTCATCCAGGCTCAGCCCCGCCGGCAGGTCGGGGGTCAGCGCGTAACTGATGGTGCCATTGCCACCGGTCGCCTCCGGCAGGGTGAAGGCGGTTATCTCGGCATCCACCGTGAAGGTCTTGTCCGCGATGGTCGCGCTACTCGCGAAGGCGGGGGCGCTGTCCGTCGCCGACACCACAATATCGAAGGTGTCGCTCACCGAAGCCGTGCCATCACTCGCCGTCACCTTCACCATCAGCGTTCCGGTGTCCGTGGATGTCGGCGTACCCGAAAAGACACCCGTGCCCGCGGTGAAGCTCAGCCAGGTCGGCAGCGCACTGTCCGTGGTGCCGTCCGTCTGCTGGGCCGTGTAGGTGAGGCTGTCGCTGTCCACGTCGCTGAAGGTGCCCGCCGGCAGGGTGAAGCTGAACGCCGTATCCACCGTCGCCGCCTGATCGTCAATCGCGTTGGCCACTGTCGGTGCCGAGTTCTCCGCCGTGGTCACCTCGAACCCGTCCGAGGCATCGCTGTTCGCATAGTTGCCGCTGCCGGTGGCCGTTACCGTCACCGTGTAGGCAATGTTCTCCGCCAGACCGGTGAACACCGCTTCGGGCGTGGTTCCGCTCGTATCCACCGTGCCGGTCACCGCCGTCCCGGTATTGTCGGAACGCATGGCACTCGCCGTGTAGCCTGCGGCATTCGTCACCGCATCCCACGTCACCGTGAAGCCACTCTTGCTCTTGCTGTCCGTCTTCAGCGCGAGACCCGTCGGCTTGCCCAGCTTGGCCGCATCCACCGTCAACTCGAAGGTGTCGGTCGGACTAGCCGTGCCGTCACTCACCGTCACAGTAATGGTGGCCGTACCGACGGCGACCGGTGTCAGCGTTATCTTGCTGTCGGTGACAAGAGTGGTATCGGCGGTCGGGGTCACTGTGGCCACGCCCGTGTCGTCTGATGCCGCCTTGAAGACCAGCGTGTCGCCCGTATCCGCGTCCGTGGCATCCACATCCACCTCGAGCGTCGCACCGAAGGTGACGCTCTTGTCAGTGATGTCGGTAATGACCGGACTGCTGTTGACGACTGTCCCCGCCGCAGCCACCGCCGGGAAGGCGATGTCCGCCGTCGCCGTCTGCATGGTCGTCCCGGTGCCCGCACTGGCGGTCACCGTCACCGTCACGCCACTCGCGTTCACCGTGGTCGGCGCACCCGATATAACTCCCGTGGTCGCATCAATCTCGAGACCCGGCGGCAGCGTACCCGTGGTGACCGCGTAACTGACCGTGTTGTCGAAGCCGCTCACTGTCGGGGTCAGCGAGGTAATGACCGTATTCACCACCAGACTGCTCGGGGCCGCTGGATAGCTCAGGGTCGGGAGGGTCGGCGCTTCATCATCGTCCACCGTCACCGCCACACTACCCGTCAGCGAGTCGTAGCCTCCGCCGGATGCCGCGTGGTTCAGGGTCGCTGTGTCGTCCACCATGTCGGTGTCCTCGGCCGCCCTCACCGCCACCGTCTGCACGATGTTCCAGTTCGACCTCGTGAACCTCAGCGAGGCCGGACCTACCGTCACATCCGCCGAACCGGCCACTGTCACCGCAACATCCACATTCCCCGTCGGCTCTGTCGCCAGCCTCACCGTATAGGTATCGCTCGCCCCCTCGTCCACCGTCAGCGATGTCTCCGACAACACCAGCGCCGCTACCGTCGCCGCCGCTTCCACCGCCGGCAAGGCGATGTCCGCCGTCGCCGTCTGCAATGTGCTCCCCGTGCCCGCCGTGGCAGTCACCGTCACCGTCACACCGCTCGCGTTCGCCGTGGTCGGCGTCCCCGAGATAACCCCCGTGCTCGCATCAATCCTGAGACCCGGCGGCAGCGTACCCGTGGTCACCGCGTAACTGATCGGGTTGCTGAAGCCAACCCGCGTCGGAAGAACCCGCGCCGGTATCTTCACTTGCAGGCTGTCCGGCACCTCATAGCTCAAGCCCGGATCGATGATCCTGATCGCTGGCGAGGACAGCAGCGTCGTGGCACCATCGCTGCTGCGAATCTCCACCCGAAAGGCACGCTCACCATCCGCCCGACCATTGACCGGCGCATGAACCGTCAGCGACAGCCCATCACTGCCTGCACCGTCCGCAGTGCGCGACAGCGTACAGGCATCACCGCTCCCCTTCTCGAAGCTCGCACCCTCGATGTAGATGTCCGCCCCGGTACCCCGGCATTCAGCGTCCGAACCGGGAAAGTCGAGATTCGTGCCCGCCGTCCCCGAAGTCGGCACCACGTATATGCTGTGTGTCCGGTCGTAGCGCACCAGACACGCCAGAGTACCGCCCTCCGGTATCTCCAGCAGACGGTCGCTCTGCTCGTCGCCGCATCTGATGCGCCCCTCGCCCTCAGCTATATCCGGGTCCGGTGCGGACACATCGAAGGTATCCGACGCACTGCCACCCTGGCCGTCGCTGGCCGTCACTATCACATCAACCACGCCCGGACCGGTGGCACCGAGGGTGACGATCGCACCGCTCAGGCTCACCGTGATCGACTCTGGTGCCGAACCCAACCCCGACTTGAGATCTTGCAGGACCAGTTGCAAAACTATGGTCTCGGCAACGCGCCCTTGACGTGTCAACTCCGCAATCTGGGCCTCCAGATTCGCTATCTGATCCGCGGTATCGTCCAACAGCTTGGCCGTATAGCTCAGGTTGTCGCCATCCATATCCCTGAACACCCGCGACAAGTCCAGCGTCTGCGATGTGTAGCTCGTGCCGCTGCGTACCAGATTCACATCATCGACCTCGGCGACCAACCGCGGTGGCTGGTTCTCCGTGGTCACCATGATGGTCGCAACAGGACTCATCGCCCCGAACTGATCGGTCACCTTCACCGTGACAGTCGCGCTACCACGGCTCTGCCCGTACAGGTTCAGATACTGACCACGCGGCGATTGCCCGACGGTGACAACGCGCGCATCGCTGGTCGTGCCGGTGGCGGTGAACACCGGCTCGTTATCCACATCGTTGAACAGCTCGTAGAGGTCAATCTGCACCACCTCGTAGATGCCTGCGCGCGGATGCGGTATGCCACCCTCCGTGAGCGCCGGAATTACCGGCACGGTCAGGGGTGTGATGCTATCCAGATGCGTCTGCACCAGCGTCGGCGCGCGGTTGAGCACCGGTGTCACCGACACCGACGAGGATGCCGTGCTCGCGCCAGCGAGGTTCACGGCGCGCAGGAACACATCCTGCGCCGAGCCGTTAGTCAGCCCGGAAGCAATGCCGGTGACACTCGCGGCGCTGCTGCCCGCGATGTCGGTCCAGGTGCCGCTGGTGCCAACCCGGAACTGGTACTTGATGATGCTGGGGTCATCGGGGTCGGCCCACCCGAGGCGCGCAGATGCACTCAGCGCCACCGCCGTCAGGCCGGTCGGGGCCGCAGGCACCGCGCTCGTAACCGAAGCGGACGCACCATTGCCGTTGGCGTTCACGGCGCGCAACTGAACAGTTTGCGGCGAACCGCCGGTCAGCCCGTCAAAGACATCGAAGCTGGTGGTGGTCGCGCTGCTGCCGGGCAGGTTGGTCCACACACCGCTCGTGCCAACGCGGTACTGGTAGCCGGTGATGCTGGAATCTCTCGGGTTGCTCCAGCTCAAGGTCGCCATCTGCGGGCGCAGCGCCAGCGTCAGGTTTTCCGGCGCGTCGGGCGCGGTTTGCAAGAGCGTGATCGGGGCTGCGACGAAAACGCTAGTCCCCGTAAAAGGTGTGACAAACGACTGGAACTGGACTCTGGAGATCGATGAAGTCGCGGTGATGCTGGCGCCTGGTATTTTCGTGCTGATGGTGGCGCTACCTTCAACCACCTCCTGAGCATTGTCTGCGCCCCATGTGCGGTCGCTCGCGTTCCGCCTCCCGCGCGGCGAATAGGGCTTGCTGACGCTACCCACCATCAGGGTCATGAGACCTGCCCCCTCGCTTCCGAAGGAGCCATCGCTTATGTGGAGAACGAGGTTGTGAAACTGGGCATTGTTCAGGTTGATGATATTCTTGGTGAACGTGCTGATGGGAACATTGCGAATGACCAGTGCTCCGCTGCCCGAATTGTATTCCGCCGTCGGCGATGTGCTCGGGCTGGCCACCGGCGTAGCTTCCGTCGTATCCGACCAGCCACTGTTGCCATTCTCGTTCTCCGCGCGCACCTGCACCTGATACGCGGAATCGTTCGTGAGGCTGCTTATAACCCTCGTGGTGGCGGTGCTGTCAGTGGCGGTGGAGGCTTCTTCCGTCCAGGCCGGGTCCCCGGAAGTCGGCTTCGCGCGGTAGCGCACATCGTAGTCATCAATGGGCTGGCCGCCGTCGTCCGTCGGTGCCACCCAATTCACCGTCAACTGGCCGCTCGCCGAGGCCGTCAGGCGCGGCGCGCGCGGCTTGGAGGGTACCCCGTCGTCATCCACGATGGTAATCTCGATCAGAAAAGTTCCTTCGCCGGAATTGGTCACAATGCCGTTGCCACGATCGAGTAAAACATACAAGGTCTCGTCACTCTCGACATCCGTGTCGCCCTTGATCTTCAGCGTGTACTCGGCCTGCGTCGTGCCTGCCGCGAAGTTCAGGGTTTCGGCTGTGACCTCAAAGTCCGTATTGGCGGTGGCAGTACCGGTGATGCCAGCCGGGGTACGGAAGCTACCGACCTGGACGCTTTGCCAACTGATCACCCTGGATTGCGTGACGGTGAAGGTGATGTCGGTCTCACCGCTGTCGCCCTCGGCTACGCTCAGCTTCCCTTCCGGAGTACTCGCTGCCGCCCCCGGCGAGCCGGTGCTCGCCAGACCCGCCGCCATGACCGATACAGGCGGCACCGGATCAGCCTCGACGAGACCAATAAGCAATTGCCCCTGACCGGCAGCAATGGTGGCACCGGACGGATTGCTCAGCACGATACGGAAGAGCTCCTGAGCCTGCTCGTACAGCGTTTCGTCAATAATCTGCACCGAAATGGTCTTGCTGGTCTCGCCCGGCGCAAAAATGAGCATACCCGAGGCGGCGGTGTAATCCTCGCCTGCGGTCGCGGGAAACGCATCAGGAATATCCGTGAGCACCTGAGCACCAACGGGAATGTCCTCGGTGGCGTACCTCACCGTCACCGTGCCGGTGCTGGCGGCGGACAGGGTGACCGTGAATTCAAACGTGCCCACTTCTTCGTTAACGGAGATAAAAGCCGCCGTCTCGGCGACACCGGACTTCTCCACCACCGCAATGCTCAAGGTCGGAATCACGTCATCGTCATCCACCGTCACCACCACGCTGCCCGTCGCCGAGTCGTAGCCCCCACCCGATGCCGTGTGATTCAGGGTCGCTGTGTCTTCCACCATATCGGTGTCCTCGGCCGCCGTCACTGTCACCGTCTGCACAGTGCTCCAGTTCGAGTTCGTGAAGGTGAGCGATGCCGGGGCCACGCTCACATCCGACGAGCCAGCCACTGTCACCGCCACCGTCACATTGGCGCTCGGCTGCGTTGAAAGCTTCACCCTGTAGGTGCCGGTCGAACCCTCATTCACCGTCAGCGTGGCGGGGTCGAACACCAGAGTGCCGGCTTCCACCGGCGGGAAGACGATTGCGCGGGTTGCCGTTGGCGGATCCATGCCCGTGCCCGCTGTAACGGTTATCGTAACGGTGGCCGTGCTCGCGTTCGCCACGGTCGGGGCACCGCTGATGGCACCGGTGGAGGTGTTCAGCATGAGCCCCGGCGGCAGGGTTCCGGCGGTTACCGCATAGGTGAAGGTGGCATCCATGTTGAAGCCGTCCGGCATCGCCGTCAGCGGGGTGATGGTGGTGCCGACGGCCAGCACACGCGGGGCTGGCGAGTAGGTCAGGGTCTCCCCATCGTCACCAGCCGTGCCCGCCCCCCTGCTGCCATCCACCTTGTGCCCTGATTGATCTGACAGCGCGGCATGTGTCAAAGGAAGATTGGCACCCGAATTCCGAGACCTGATGGTACCGCCGTTCAGCTCGATGGCGTTGGCCGGGATGCTGATGCCGTTCGCGTCACGGTCGTCGGCCTGAACGATATAGCCGAAAAAAACACTCGCACTAATAAATCCCTGCGGTCCTGCCGCCGCGTAGCGGGTCTCGTCGCCGATCGTCAGGCGGATTCTCGGACTACCGGTGACTGAAGCTATCGAGTCGAATCTGACTTGAATGGTGATTCGTTCGCCGAGCCCGTAGGGCTCGGCAGGTGCCACCTTGGGAAGGATACCTATACTGCCCTGCGCGGAAGCGGTGCCCGGCAGGAGTCCCATGACCAGAATGGCCAGCAGCAGCCCCTGAGCAAGCCCCCGACGGACCAAGCCCTGTGAGGGGGGGGGGGGGGGGGGGGGGTATGATATCCACGGACTTCAAGGGCTGTCCTTGCAAGCCTTGCAAGATCCGACCTTGAGTAAGCCCCTGACGGGCCAAGCCCGGTGAGTGCACTTCACTGCTGCCTGTCGCTATCATGGATATAGATATACCGGAAGAATAAACTTGAATAGTAGCCCACTTTCCGGGATTCCGTCAAAACCTGTGCTGCGTCACCCAAGGCAATTCCGTGTTCAACCGAGATGAGAGGGAGGACAGGTGTGCCGGGTTGGTGCGGGAGGGATAGTGGAGATGGATGCCCTCGGAGGGGTGAGGTGGTCAGGGGAATCCGGACAGTCTGCCAAGGTATGTTTTGACCTCAAGGAGACTGACAATAAAGAGAAGGAAGTTCACAGCAGAGTTCAAGCGCAAGGTCGTTGTAGAGGCGATGCGCGGTGACCGGACTGCATGAGAGGTGGCGGCTCGGCATGGTATGAATCCGAGCCAGGTAGGGAAGTGGAAGTCGGAGGCTCCGGATGGGCTATCAGAGGAACCTCTGTTATTCAGAATTTCCTGTGCGCCAATAGGCGCTGCGCTGCTCGCGGGCGCTCCTGACGATATCCGGCTCAGTCGAGCTCCAGCGAAGCCCTCCGTCTTTCGCCGTCTCCAGCACACGGGCACCGACCGAGTGCCAAGCGGCTACCCGGTCCTCATGAGGATGCCCAAACCTGTTCGCGAATCCGCTGCTCACGAACACCATACGCGGCGCTGTTCTGCGCAGAAAACTTATTGACGAGGAACTGCGGCTGCCGTGATGCGGTGCCAGTAGCAGATGAACCGGCTGCACACGATGCATGATCTCGAATTCGACCGCTTGCGATATATCACCGGGCAACAGCGCCGCGAAACGCCCGTTGTCGATGTGTAGCACACAGGAGCGATCATTGGAGCTTGCTCGGGCAACACCCACGCTGCCCGGATGCAACAGAGTAAATCGCACACCATCCCAATGCCACGAGTCGTCGGCCTCGCAAGCCTCGAAAGAAACATGCCTGAGCAGCGCGTCTCCAAGTGGAAACCTGAGCGCTCCGTCCGCCGAGGCCATGAGCGAGCCTATGCGCAGCTCCTGCGCGATGCTTCTGGCACCGCCGGCATGGTCATTGTCCCAGTGACTCAGCAACAACCGATCCAGATCGCCATGCCCAAGCGACCTGATCCCCGGCAGAACGACAGCTTCGCCGAAATCGAAGTCATCTCCATAGCGCGCCCCGGCATCGTACAACAGGCGCTTGTGCCTGGTTTCAATGAGCACCGACAGGCCCTGACCAACATCGAATACCGTCACACGGAAATCGCCGTGGGGAAGGAGCTCGGCTGACGGTGCCAGCACAATCACCAACAGTGCGCCAGGTGCGAGCAGCAGTGCCCGAAGCGGCCAGACACAGGGATAGAAGGTGCTCAATATGGACAGCAGACAGACCAGGGCAAGCAGGGTGTTGAAGGTGACGGCGTACAGTGGCGGCACAGCCGCGAGTAATTCCAGCAGACGAAACTGCCAGTCAAAGCAGCGCCCGGCAAATTCGAGGATGGTCGCTGCGAGCCCGGTGGAGGTGCCCGCAACGAGGCTGGCACAGAGCACGAGCGGGACAATGACCAGCGTCGTCACTGGTACCGCAACGAGATTTGCCAGTGGACTGATCAGCGGCAATTCTCCGATGACCATGAGAAGAAGCGGTGCCATGGCGAGCGACAGGAGAAGCTGGGTTTGAATCAGTGTCTGTATCCAGGATGCGGCCATGCGCGAACCGGGGATGCGCGAGGCCACCTGCGGGGCTGTGGACGAGGAGCGAGATTCGCCCCGCCAGCCGATCATCATGAGCAAGGCGACCGCACCGAAGGACAGCCAGAAGCCGGCAGACAGGCTCGCCCAGGGATTACTGGCAAGCACAATCGCCATGGCGATCAACCAGGCATCAAAGCCGCGCAGATGACGTCGAGTGACGAGCGCCAGCGCGAAGCAGCTCACCATGATGAAGGCACGCTGCACCGGCAGGGTCCAGCCGCACAGGGTGGCAAAGCCCGTGGCGACCGTCACGCCGCACAAGGCAGCGACATATTGCGCCGGTATGAGGTCACACAGGTTGCGCGAAAGGCGCGCCAGACCGAGACCGAGCAACCCACCGAAGAGTGCCAACAGGCCAAGGTGCAGCCCGGAAATAATCATCAGGTGTATGGTGCCGGTCTTGCGAAATACGTGCCAATCGCTCGACTTCATGAGCGAAGCATCGGCACTGGCGAGCGCGAGCAGCGAGCCCTTGCTCGCCGTGTTCAGGCGCATGAAGAACTCACGCAACCAGGCACGGTATGCGTGAATGGATGCGCCTTCGGAGCTGCGTAACAAGGTTCCCGACTGTACGCTTGCCAGGGCATCGATATGTGCCGCCAGCAGCCACGCTTCGTAGTCAAATCCGGTAGCGTTCAACGTGCCGACCGGCGCGCGCAGCTTGAGTTGCATGCGCCACAAGTCTCCGGTACGCACCTCGGCAGGCGCATCAAACCAGGTCAACCGCAGTCGTTGCGGCGGTGCCCGGTCAAGCCCCCAGCCAGCTATCAGATCATGCAGCTGCGCCTCGACGCGAATGATCGGGCGCATGGCCGACCCCGCTACATCCGGCAGGGATACCAACTCGACAATACCGGTGACCATCTGTCCGTGCAGGTCTGCTGGCAGCCTCCGCTCGAGGTGTGCATCGATACGGTGCAGTCCATACAAGCCGCCAGCACCGAACGCGACGGCCAAAAGGCAGGTGTTCAAACCAAGGCTGGCCGCAGCAGGCGGATACCCCTGTCGGCATCTATGTGTGCACCAGAGCGCGGCACAGAAGGCAAGCGCCGTCAGACCAGCCAGGGCGATCATGAGCGCGGGAATCGGCAGCCAATTCGGCAGCCACGCGCTTGCCAGTAGTCCGAGTGCGATGCCAGACAGATGAAAATGCATGAGTGCATCTATGCCGCATTTCACAAGCGAACACATGCGACATCGGCGCGAGGCCATGTAGGAGATGCGCCCTGTCCGGTTTGAGTGTCGGCATCATCGCCCTGCGCCAGCGGAGAGACCGGACGGCAGCGGGCACATCGACTCGCACCGGTGTCGGCATCATCGTCCTACGCCAGCGATTCGATGGGGCGCAGCCGCGCCGCGCGCCCGGCGGGCACGATGCAGGCGGCTCCACTGATGAGCAGGCTCGAAGCGCCCACCAGCACGAGGTCGGTCAGGCGAATCTCGCAGGGCAAACTGTCGAACCAGCTTCCGGCCAATATATCCACGCCGAGCAAGCTGTGAATCACGGCAATCAACTCACCCGACCAGATGGCCAGAGCCACGCCCAGAATGAGCCCCAGACCCGTACCGAGCAACGCAACAAATCCGCCATAGGCGAGGAAAGTACGCCAGATGAGGTCGCTGCCCGCCCCCATGGTCTGCAATATGGCGATTTCCGCTGCCTTTTCGCTCACCAACATGGCCTGACCGGAGACCAGGTTGAGCGCCGCTATCCCCACCACCATGAACAACAGCGAAAACATGATCACGCGCTCCATACCCAATACGCGCACCAGCTCGCCGTGCGTGTGCGACCAGTCATCAATCCCGATACCGTCCAACACCCCCTGATTTCGCCACTCGGCGATAAGCTCAGGTGTTTGCAGAGGGTCTTCGACCACGAGACGATAGCCCCGATGCCCGATGCCGGAATCGAGCAATCGCGCAAAGTCGCTCAAGGGCAGGAACACCAGTGAATAATCCAGTTCCGATCTGGTTGCGAAGATGCCGGACACGGTCTTGCGTATTGCGCGTGTGCGCCCTTCTGCACCGATGAGCACCAATCGCAGCGCATCTCCTGATGCCACCGCAAAGTACTCCGCCAGCGAGGCACCGACCACCAACCCGCTCCAATCCCCGGCAGGCATGCTTGCAGGCAGCCAGGGAAGCGCTTGCTGGCCAACACCATAGACGAGAATCGGATGAACGCCGGAGCCGAGGCTCATCACACCGGCCGCCTCGACGAACTCGAAGCTCGCCTTGACAGCCGGATGCGCGCTGATCTGCGCAACCTGACTGACGAAGGCATCCGCTGACAGATCTTCATCCTCGCGTGTGAGAAAAACCTGAGTGACATGCCCCAGAACGCGTGCTTCGATCTCGCTGCTCAGCCCGTTCATCACGCTCATGACGGCGATCAAGGCAGCCACGCCGAGACCGAGACCGGTCACCGACACCCAGGCCACGAAGCGGCTGTAGCTGCGCGTACGCGCCTTCAGGTAGCGATATGCCAGCCAGGCCCAGGGGGCGACGCTACGCGCACGAACGGGGTCAGGCATCGACCTGGGCGAGGCGCGCGAGATGTGCGTATTCAGACATCGATCATCCTGCCGCATTCGAGGCGTACCACGCGCGTGGCATCCCGAGTCAGGAGCGCATCGTGCGTTGCCAACACACAGGCCGCGCCGGTCTCGCTGATCAGCCGATTCAGAAGCGCAAAGATTTCCTGCGCGTTCTCACGGTCGAGATTGCCGGTCGGCTCGTCGGCCAGCAACAGCTTCGGGCGCGTAACCAGAGCGCGGGCAATGGCTACCCGCTGACGCTCACCCCCGGACAGCGCCGCCGGTCGATGTGTGCGTCGCTCATGCAGATTCACCTCTTGCAGCGCAGTTTCGGCACGCACACGACACTCGGCCAGGCCGCAACCACCGAGCCTCAAGGGCATCATCACATTTTCGAGCGCCGAGAATTCGGGTAACAGATGGTGGAACTGATACACGAACCCCATGCTCCGGCGGCGAACGGCTGCGCTTTCGTTCGCCGACAAGCGGCTCATACAATGCCCATGCACCCATACCTCGCCAGAGGAAGGTGCCATGAGCCCGCCAAGCAGATGCAACAGGGTGCTCTTGCCGGAACCGGAACGCCCAAGCACCACTACTCGCTCTCCGGCGGCGACGGCAAGATTGATGTCAATCAGTACTTCGAGACGGGAATCCCCCTGAAGGTACTGCTTGCCGAGCCCCTTGGCGTGGGCAACAGGGGGGTGCGCCGGGGAGGCTGTTGGTGTGTGCTCATTCATTGGAGAGCACCTCGGCGGGACGCAAGGCAAGTGCACGTAACGCCGGATACAGGGTAGCGATGAGGCTGAGCGACAGTGCCACGGCACCGACGCGCACGGCTTCGGCGAAATCGAGATCGGTTGGCAGGTAGTGAATGAAGTATCGATCCATGAGCCCAAGCCCGAAGCTGGCTTCCATCCATGCATGAAATCCGGGTGCCATCAGGCTCAGCACAGACCCCAGAGCAAGTCCGAGCGCGGTACCGAAGCCGCCAATGAGTACGCCGAGCCAGGCGGCGATTGCCATCCTGCTCGGCCCGGAGGCTCCCATGGTACTGAGAATCGCGAGGTCGGGGCGACGCTGATTCACCACGATGACGAGTGTGGATACCAGATTGAAGGCGGCTACGCCCACGAGCAAGGACAGCAGGACAAACATGACCCCGCGCGTGGAAATGACGGCCTGATAGAGCGGCCCGAAGCGACGCTTCCAGGTATCATCAAGCGCACCTGTGGCCAACGCGAGTCGGTAAGCGATAGCGTCCGCCTGCATCGGCTGCTCGACTCTGAGATCGATTGCCTGTGCGTTCGGTGTGGCGCGCAACAGGCGTGTGGCATCGTCGTGGTGCATCCACATCCAGTAACTATCGAGTTCGGTGCCCGTCTCCAGCGTACCGAGCACCTCGAGCTGTCTTGATCTCGGCAGCACCCCGAACGGAGTGGACAGGGTTTCAGACAGCATGAGACGCACGGAATCGCCAACTGAAACTGCAAGTGAGTCAGCCAGCGACGCACCAAGAAATGCGCCAAACCTGCCCGGTGCGAGCGAGGCAAACTGCCGTGATTGTGGAGTGATGTGTGTGGGTGCTGCGGAAACCCTTGTGTAGGTATCAGGATTGACACCGACCAGAGTGACCCCCGACAGCTTGTCTCCCACAACCAGCATTCCCGCGCCTCTGACCACAGAAGCCCAGGCGGTGACTTCCCGCTCGGCACCCAGCAACTCGTGAATGCTGTGCCTGTCCCCCGGTGCCTGCTGAAAATGCAGGCTGGCGTGGGGAGCCACACCAAGCAGCCGTCCAAGCAGTTCTCGCTCGAAGCCATTCAGGACTGCCATGATCAGCAACAGAATCGCTACGCTGAAGACAAGTCCGAGGAGCGCAACCCTGGTTACAAATGCGGTAAAACTGCCAGTCGAGAGCGCATAGCGAACGGCAATCACCAGCGCGATCGGTGCCCGCAAGCGAAGCGGGCGGGTACCGCGGTCAGCGTTCGCAGTTGTTGTCACGATGTCCGCATATGGAGCATTCTCCCTGACCGTTCTTCGCGGACAAGCCACCGCAGCTTCCCTTGATGGGACTGCGGCCAGCGAGGATGCCGATACTCATGGCCCCAAGGATCAGCAGCATGGCAAAAAACACCAGCGCGAGGGTTATCATCATGGCTGCTGTATCTCCATGCTGGCTGGTTGCGTTCCTGGCATCTGTTTGCTCTCCGGTATTGTGCCGCTAGTGTGGTGTGTCGGCCTGATCGAAACGCCCGGTCGCGACCAGCTGATAGCCATCCGTAACGCGAATGATAAAGAATGCTTCAATCCCGTGCCGGCGAGCGAACGCCGGACCGGTTACCGGCCCCATGACATTCATCGCAGTCGCCAGCGCATCTGCGCGCATGACGCTCGTCGAGATGACGCTGACCGATGCCAGGTCATGCGTGACCGGTCTGCCGGTGGCGGGGTCGAGCGTATGAGAGTAGATGTCACCGTCAATCACCAGGCGATTGCGATAGTCGCCCGATGTCGCCACCGCTTCATCGCCCAGAGTGATAGCGCGCGTCATGCTGCCGGTACGCTCGGGCGACTCGATGCCGACCTTCCAGGCGCGACCGTCGGGATGCAGACCGCGAACGCCCACTTCGCCGCCAACCTCGAGCAACAAATCGTGGCAGTTGCGAGACTCCAAAGCACCAATCGCCAGGTCCACCGCAAACCCCTTGGCAACGGCAGACAGATCAAGTGCCAGCCGGGAATGCCTGCGCATCGCGCGTCCATCATCCGACACCTCGAGCCGGGCAAGCCCTGATTGCGACAGCAAATCATCCACAACCTGCTGCTCGGGTGGCACACTCGGCTGCTCACCACCGGCAAAACCCCACAGACGTACCAGCGCCCCCAGAGTTGGGTCGAATGCGCCGTCGCTCAGCCTTGCCAACTCGAGTGCACCCTGCATGACCCGCGCCAAAGGTTCGCTGATGGCCACCCAATCCCCGATTTCGCTGCGATTGAACCGCATGAGCTCGGACTCGGAGATGTAGGTGGACATTGATTGATTCACTTCGTTGAATGCCGATTCAATCAGAGTGCGCGCCAGTTCAACCTCCAGCCCACAGCCAAGGGACAGCCGATAAGAGGTTCCCATGGTGGTGCCGGTGAGCACTCTGGGCGCGACATCTCTCGGCGCACATCCCGAAATCATCAAGGGGACGGCAATCACCGCAAGAAGGGCGAAACCCAAGCGCACAGGATTCGTGGTGCGGCCCGTGCACAGGAGCGAAAATGACACGAGTCGCCTGGTCAGGGTGTCGGGACGAGGCATGCGGAACAGGAGTTGGATGTCATGTTTCCTGCGAGCCGGTGTCCTGCCCATTTCGTTCGAGCTGCAAGGCCGCCGAGTTGATGCAATAGGACAACCCGGTGGGCTCCGGCCCGTCGGAAAATACGTGACCGAGATGTGCTTCGCATCTGGCACACAGTACTTCAGTGCGCAGCATGAAGTGCGACCTGTCTTCGCGTGTCGCCAGCACCTCGTCCGAGACAGGGGCGTAAAAGGCCGGCCAGCCACTCCCTGAATCGTACTTGGTTGCCGAATCGAACAGGGGTTCGTCGCAACACACGCACTTGTACGTGCCAGGCGCTTTTTCATCCCAGTATTGACCAGTGAAGGCAGGCTCGGTACGCGCGCGGCGCGTGATGGCATAGGCTCGTGGACCGAGCTGCGCCCGCCACTCCTTGTCCGAGCGATGCCCGGCCTTGTGCTTGTCGGGGCTCTTTTCTGTCATACAGACCTTCGCAATGATGACCCTGGTTCCCTGCCAGGGCAAGGAAGGGCAGGAGAAGAGGGGCGCAGTCCGTCAGGGGAACCTGGCACGATGGCGTTGAAGGATGAACTCACCTGAGCGGGTGCGCCTTGTGAAACGAATGGTAGCGCCGAATCCGATAAAAGTCGAGATGTGTGCTCGTTCACCGGGGCGAGCGCGCGGACTCTGCCATCTCCGGAGTCGGTTATTGGTGCCGGGTCAGGCTCTCGGCAGGGCGCGCTTCTTGCCACGACGCTCGTTCTCATACATCAGGATAGGCTCCGATTCGCCGTCAACAGCATTTTCGTCAATCACCACCTTGGTCACCCCTTCAAGTGAGGGCAGCCGATACATGGTATCGAGCAATATGGACTCCATAATCGAACGCAACCCGCGCGCTCCGGTCTTGCGTCGCATTGCCTGCCTGGCAATCGCGCGCAGGGCATCCTCGCGAATATCAAGCTCGGCACCTTCCATCTCGAACAGGTATTTGTACTGCTTGACCAGTGAATGACGTGGCTCGGTGAGAATCTGTATCAAGGCATCTTCATCAAGCTCATTCAGGGTCGCCACCATCGGAAGGCGCCCGACAAACTCGGGGATGAGTCCGTGACGAATCAAATCTTCCGGCTCAACCTGGCGCAGCATCTCACCTAAGGGTGCAGTGTCATTCTCTCCGTACACGACACCGCCAAAGCCAATGGAACTCTGCTCCGTCCGGTCTCGAATCACGCGCTCGAGCCCGGCAAAGGCACCCCCGCAAATGAACAGGATATTGTGAGTGCTCACCTGCAGATATTCCTGTTGCGGATGCTTTCTCCCGCCCTGTGGAGGCACCGACGCAACTGTCCCCTCAACCAGCTTCAGCAGCGCCTGCTGAACGCCTTCGCCTGATACATCGCGAGTGATCGATGGATTGTCGGATTTGCGAGAAATCTTGTCGATTTCGTCGATATAGACGATGCCAATCTGCGCTTGCTCCACATCGTAGTCGCACTTCTGCAGGAGTTTCTGAATGATATTTTCAACATCCTCGCCAACATAGCCAGCCTCGGTCAGCGTGGTGGCATCGGCGATGGTGAAAGGCACATTCAGCAATCGCGCCAGGGTTTCCGCGAGCAGGGTCTTGCCGCTGCCGGTAGGCCCCATCAGAAGAATGTTGGACTTGCCAATCTCGACATCCTCTTCCGAACCGCCTGTCCCGCCACCTTCCAACTGCGATTGCTGCAGGCGCTTGTAGTGGTTGTACACAGCAACCGACAGGACTTTCTTGGCGTACTCCTGGCCTATGACGTACTCGTCAAGGATAGCGTTGATTTCCTGTGGCTTTGGCAGCGAGGCATCATCATCCTCGTCTGCATCCTGCAGTTGCTCACGAATAATGTCGTTGCACAGGTCAACGCATTCATTACAGATGAACACCGAGGGGCCAGCAATGAGTTTGCGTACTTCCTGCTGATTCTTTCCGCAGAACGAACAATACAGCTGCCTTGTGGCTGACTTGTCCCCGCCTCGCTTATTCGCCATAAGTGCTCCCTGATGGCTTTCCGGTCACACAGCTTGTGGATTCTATCCGAGTTTTCGACGCGACTCTATTTCGACTCTCCGCCCTTGGTTGCGCGCGGGTGCTGTACCAAATCCACCAGACCGTAGTCCACAGCCTCAGTCGCACTCATCCAGTAGTCGCGGTCAGTATCTTTCCTGATGCGCTCGACAGTTTGCCCGGTGTGCTCGGCCAATCGCTCGTTGAGCGTATTGCGCAACACACCGAGCTCGCGTGCGTGTATCTCGACATCCGCTGCCACGCCACGCATGCGACTCGATGGTTGATGCAGCATCATACGTGCGCTTGGCAGGGCAAGCCGCTTGCCCGGTGTGCCGGAAGCCAGCAGAAAGGCCCCCATGCTGGCGGCCTGCCCGATACACATGGTATTCACATCACACCCCACGAATTGCATGGTGTCGTGAATGCACAAACCGGCATTGACCGCACCACCGGGAGAGTTGATATACATGTGGATATCCTTGTCGGCGTTCTCGGATTCCAGATACAAAAGCTGTGCCACCACCAGATTGGCCACTTGATCGTCCACCGGCCCCACCACGAAGATGATGCGGTCGCGCAGGAGCCGCGAATAGATGTCGAATGCCCGCTCTCCACGCGCAGATTGCTCCAGCACCATAGGCACCAGGCCCAGTGCCCGTTGCGGCTCATTGAATTCGTGCTTCGATTGCATTGTCATCCTCACCTGGTGTCCTGCCCGGATTCCGCCTGCCCGGATTCCGCCTGCCCGGATTCCGCCTGCCCGGTTACCACCTGCTCATCGACACCCGCTACTGCTTCCGGTTCTGTCTCGGCAGCCTCGAGATCCGGCATGAGGTCCATGGGATGCATGTGGACCAGCGTCTCGTAGGATACAGCTCGCTCTGTCACGGTCGCATGGTTCAGCACATATTCAACAGTCGCTCTTTCACGCAGCGCGAGCTCGATTGCGAGCAGCTGCGCTTCATCTGCGAGCAGTTCATCCAACCTTCCTTGGGGATTGTCACTTGATGCAGCGATTCGATACGCTTCCTCCTCGATATCCTCGTCAGCGACTTTCACATCATGGGTTTCGGCAATTTGACGCAGCAACAGCCTGGATTTGACAGTCCTGCTGGCGAATATGCGCAATCTGGCATCGTCAAACTCATCTGCCTGCGTGTTCTCTTCAGCTACGTTCCGAGGCGAAGAATTCTGCAAATTTTGCGTATGCTCCCACTCCTTCTCTCTCGCCCGCTGGTGACCCAACTCTTCGCGCACCAGGCTTTCCGGCAGAGTGAAGTCAGTCGAACACAAAAGACGCTCCATGCCCTGAGCGCGCAGCAAGGAAGACACGAGCTCATCGCGACGGGATTCCATATCGGACTTCAGAAATTCGCGAAGCTCTTCAGGACTGTCAACCTGAACCATCGAAAGGAGCTGCGGATCATCCGGTGCCATCATCTCCGCTGCCTCGACCTTGATAATACTGCACACCACCACGAGTGAATGCTCTGCCAGATCATCCGATGGGTAATAGTCCGGAGGCTTATCACACTCACACTCCAGTAACTGACCGGCACGTACATCCTTGAACCTGTCACCAATCGGCAGACCGAGGGGGCCCTCGGTTGAATCGTCAACAATGTGCTTCACATCCTTCAGGGTCTCGACAATTTCTGCAGTGACGGCATCTTTCAGAGTCATGTCAAGCACAACCCGATCGCCTTGCCGGGCACCTCGATCAGTCACTTCATCCCAACGACCAAGCTGCTTGCACAGCCGTAACACCGCTTCTTCAACTTCCTTCCGAGTAATCTCGACTGTCGGACGCACGAGTGTCAGCGTAGCAAGGTTCACCAGTTCAATATCCGGCATGCAATCGAAGTTGGCATGAAAGTGCAAATCCTGCCCTGCCTGCCAGTCACCAAGTTCGATCCAGGCCTTGGAAGCGAGTACCAGAGCCTCCTGCTCAATCGCCTTGGGCAATACCTTTTGCGCCACATCACCCGCCACTCGCTTGCGCACTTGCGTACCGAATCGTCGCTCAATCTCGGAAGTGGGTACATGCCCCGGGCGAAAGCCCTTGAGATGCATATCCCTTGCAGCAAGCCGAAGCTCTCGACTGTAGCGCACAGCCATTTCATCAGCCGGGACAGTGACCGACAAACGCCGCTCGAGCTCGCTCTTGATTTCAATACTTACTTTCATATTTCTTCAACAGGTTGGTATCGTCGCTCCTTCTGCACACGGAAACTCCTGAACCAGCTCATCATCTCTCATATATCCCTACGTATGTTCTGATCAAGTCCATCCGTGGACTTGATCAGATTCGCAAATCAGAAGTGCGATTCTGATTTGCTCGCAGATTCAATGCCTTACGGCACTGAATCTGGCGGCACATCCATGTGCCGCACGGGAAACTCTGTTATTCAGAGTTTCCCTAACTGCAGCGATTGGGGTGGACGATGGGGCTTGAACCCACGACCGCCGGATCCACAATCCGGAGCTCTACCGACTGAGCTACGCCCACCACAGGTACGCCTGGAAGGACTCGAACCTTCAACCCTCGGCTTAGAAGGCCGATGCTCTGTCCAGTTGAGCTACAGGCGCTTCCTCGGATCTGGTCGGGGTAGAGAGATTCGAACTCCCGACTTCCTGCTCCCAAAGCAGGCGCGCTACCAGACTGCGCCATACCCCGAAATCGACTGAACGACCGTCCCTGCACAGGGCTGGCATGATACTCGGTATATTCCGATCAAGTCCATCTTCCCGGAAGTCTGTGAGGTGGTTGGGGTTGTTCACAGGAAACTCTGAATAACAGAGTTTCCTCAGAGTTCCTTTTGCCTCGGAGGATGTGCCGACGCAGCCACTTCCTGTCCCGCTGCTGCAATTGCCTTGTGCAGTTCTTCCGCAAGCGACGCACAACCCGCAGCGCATTCGCCATCCGGTGCCCCTTCTGCGAGGCTGTGCATTTGTTTCATGTCGCTGGCGTACTCATCGAGCCGCCGCTCGTAGGTCGCGTGGTTTTTGGTGCACACGAGCGTATAGGGGCTGCCTTTCCTTTCCGTTGCATGCGTTATGTCAAGGCGATTGCGGTCAATAACCTGGTGTAGATGGGAGCGCAGGTCCTTTCGCCTCGGAAGACGCAGGGTGCGTGTTTCCGGATCGCGGCAAAACGCTGCAAGAATGCGGCAATCCCCGCAGGAACAGTCGATTTCCGCACCAATGCGCCAGTCTGTGGGCGGAGTTGGCGCACTTGCGCTGCGCATCAGCAGGAATTGTGTCGCGCCGCGCCACAATTTTGCGTACATGGATGACCGGCGCAGGCCGCTCGAGACCCGAAGTTTCTTCAGTGCCGCAGGCAGGGCGCGGTCAGGTGACACAACATCGGGTGCCTCCAGCAACGCATCAACAGCGGTCTCGGCTTCCTCGTGCAGTCCATGGCACCACGCCAAACGCAGAAGGCCGTGGATCAGCCCGCCTTGCAAGCCATCGGTCCTGGAACCGCCCCGGGGGTTGTCTGTAGCCTTTCCGGAGGCGCGAGCACCCAGCGTAACGGGAAGGGTCTGCAGGCAGGTGTGCACTGTCTGGGTCAGAGCGCTCTGCCAGTCGGGGTTGGAGGCTGAATCACCGCATGTATCCCTGTCCAGAGATTCAACAAGTCTCACCACATCTGCAGGCTTATCCGGAAAATGCGCCTCTGCGAACGGTGGCAGGAATTGCGCGGTCCTGTTCGGGCCTATCAGCCTCAACGCGCTGACATAGGCTGCGGATTCGCTGCCCTCGAATTTCTCCCGAGACGCGAGTTGCAAGGTGCGCAATGCGAGGGGTATATCGCCGAGAACGGTGACGAACTGCAACATGTCTGACAGGTTTTCGACTATATCCCTTCGCGAGATTCGATCTTCATAGTTGAATTCAGGGGGCAATTGACCGCTGCTTTCGTGCGCGACACCTGCCCAGTAATCGAGGAGCCGGGCGAACTGTGCACTGCCCCATGCAGCGCCGAGGCGCTGTGATTCTGCCGCTACCCAAGCCAAGGCAGCGCCGAAGTTACCTGCCGCAAGCACGGTGATTGTCGTTTCCCGCGGCCACAACACAAGTACCGCGCGCCGGTAGGCACGTTCGATACTCACCCCTTCATTGCCGGACGCTTCGTGTACCCAGTGTTCGTCGGGTTCCGCATCATCCAGTGCACCGACCGGGAGGAGTTCACTGGCCCGCAGGGGCAATTTGCCGATATCGGGTTTGCTGCCGTCCGGAGAAACCCAGCTATCCAGCCAATGACATGCTTCATCCACCTCGATGATTGTCCATTCGTCGTCCTCTTGCGAGCCGCCCCAGCCGGTGCTGTCATGGTATTCCAGCTCACCGAGACCGTATTCCTCGACATGCACGACGGCCGCATATAAAACGCAATCCGATTGCTCCGTCGCACTCTCGAGCATTCGGGCAACTGCGGCATCGGCACCTTTGAGGGTATTGAATGCCAGCCCTCCCTCGCTGTATTCGTGTTCAAGAACCCACACCAGCTTCTCGGTGTTCACAGCACTCTCGCGCCACGCAGACAGGAGATGAGTCGCCCGCCCGGTTGTCTGCAAGTGGTCCGCTGCCGTACGCGGGGTCTCCTTGTCGTCCGGCTTCACGCACAGGTTGAAAACGAGGACAATGCGATGCCCGTCACGGACGGGGCGCGTTTCGTGCAGGCAATCCGCATAAAAGGCAACAAACGCAAGTTCGGATGGTTCAGTCGCCGAGACATCCGCTATCACCTCCCGTTGCCGGTGCGTGATGACCAATTCGCCCCCGGCACCGGCCACCGGCAGCGAGATGGAGAGGGTCGCGATCATGCCGTCCTCTTTTTCGGAATCCCTGTGCGGCTGAAAGAAGCCGCCGACTTCATAGATCAGCATCTTGTAAAAGGTGGCATCAATCCGGTTCGGGTCGCACCCCAGGCCCTCTGCCGCATGTGTGCAAATCTTCGCGAAGGTGTCTTTCCAACCAACGCCGCCAATGCACACATGATCGGTTCCAATTTGCCAACAATCGCGCACCGAGGTGTCCAGGATTGTGTCCGCGCCCTTGCCATAGGGCGCTCGCACGGCTTGTGCGATCAGGCTCGTGACCTGCGCGGCCTGCACGGGGAAGGCGACCACACCGACATTCTCGACTTCGAGTACCGGCGTGGGCGCGAAGATACGGCCCTGGATGCAAAAATCGCCCGCCCTGTCCACCGAAAGCAGCAGGTCTTGCAGGTTCTTCTGATCTGTGTTGTATCGAACTTCAGGTGATTTCATGGTCTGCCGGAGTTGCCCTTGACCGGACAGCTTCCCTGACCGGTTGTTGCTTCCTGTGACGCAGACTCATGGTACGGCATCTCGCAGATTCCCTGCATTCCTGGTCTGAACCTGTGACAGGCGCATATCTTCAAGATACTATGTGCCCGTGCATTCACCTTGAGGAGGCTGGCACCCATGGCTGAACCCAATGTCGCGCAACTCTTTGCCCGCGCTGACGACCTTCGTGTGCGCTTGCTGAAGGCAGCAATCGACTTCCTCGAGAAGTACAACCTGCGTTCACTGCACGTATCGCTGGTGTGCCTCATCGCAGCAGCGGTCGTCGGCCTCACTGTAGCTATCGGCCAGTTGACCTGGGGCGCAATCCTCTTTGTCATCACCTGCGGGCTCGGCCACCTGGCACGCGAATATCAGCGCGACTCCGGCGAACGGGCACGACTCATCGAAGGCCCGGTCACCACCACGCTGATGGAAGGCTTTGTATATGCCGGCCTTGCCGCGCATCTCGCCGCTGCCAATTCTTCCATACTGGCGGCTCTGCTGGTCATCGCTCTGGTCGCCCATACGCTTGCCACCTTTCTCGCCAATGAAGCCGAGCGCCACGCGCGGAGCGTAAGCCTCTGGTGGACATCCTCGATGATCACTGCGCTGATCATCGCCCTCTTCCTGTTCCTGAATCAGGTGGTAATCCTCATATTGCTGCTCGCCACCCTCAAGGCTTGCGCCTGCGTGTATCTGTTACTCGAAACCTCGGACATCGGCGAACAGCGTCACGAAGACGACTAGTTCCCGGTTTTCTCTCGCTGAAAGCACTCGGAGGCTGGCATGTACCCTGGACATTGGGCATCGATCAAACCCGCGGAAAAAGCGGTCACCCTCACCGGTGCAGATGGTGTGGAAGTCGCCAGCCTCACCTGGCAGACACTCGACGACCGCTCGAATCAGATTGCCCAGTACCTCTATCGCCAGGGATTACGCAAGGACGACCACATCGCCATCTTCATGGAAAACCACCTCGCCTGGTTCGAAGTGGCCTGGGCAGCCATGAGATCAGGGCTCTGGCTCACGCCGGTGAATCGTTATCTCACCGCAGAGGAAGCGGGCTACATAGTGGATAATTGTGATGCCAAGGCTTGCATCAGTTCGGCGCGGCTGGCGGACATCGCCGTCAACATGCCTGCGTATGCACCCGGATGCACACTCTGGATGATGGTGGACGGCCTGGCGGACGGCTTTCAGAGCCTTGATGCCGCGCGCGACGCAAGTCCCGCAGAGCCACTGGCGGAGCAACCGACAGGTGCCTTCATGTTTTATTCATCCGGCACCACAGGACATCCCAAAGGGGTTGCTCGCACACTACCGGACAAGATGATTCACGAAGAGGCAGATTCACCCACCGCAGGGTTGCAGTCCCTCCTGTGGGGAGTGAATGAATCAACCGTGTATCTCTCGCCCGCGCCCCTCTATCACGCAGCGCCCCTGTCTTTCTCGATAGCGACGCAGACAGTCGGCGCGCGGGTGGTCGTGATGCCGCGATTCGATGCCGTTGATGCCCTGGCGGCCATCGAGAAACATCAGGTCACGCACAGTCAGTGGGTGCCCACCATGTTTACCCGCATGCTCAAACTCGACGAATCCGTACGCAACAGCTACGACCTGTCCTCGCACAAGGTCGCCATTCACGCCGCGGCACCCTGTCCGCGAGAAGTCAAGCGTCAGATGATGGACTGGTGGGGGCCCATCATTTACGAGTATTACGCCGGCAGTGAAGCCAACGGATTCACACATGCAAATCCGCAGGAATGGCTCGCACGGCCAGGTACCGTGGGCAAATCCCTGCTGGGTCAAATCCACATCTGTGATGAACAGGGCAATGAACTCGCCGCTGGCGAGCAGGGACTGGTGTATTTCGAGCTCCCGCCCGAAATGGCCTACGGCTATTACAAGGATGAGCAAAAGACCAGAGATTCACAGCACCCGGCACATCCAAACTGGACAACCCTGGGTGATGTTGGCTACCTTGATGAAGACAACTACCTGTTCCTCACCGACAGGGCCACCTTCATGATCGTATCTGGCGGTGTCAATATTTATCCACAGGAAGTTGAAGACCAGCTGATTCTCCATCCCGCCGTGGACGATGTCGCGGTGCTCGGCGTTCCCGACGAGGAGATGGGGGAAGCGGTCAAGGCGGTGGTGCAAGTCGTGCAAGGCAGGATGCCGGATGAGGCATTGGAGAAGGAGCTTCTGGAGTTCGTACGCGAGCGACTCGCGCACTACAAGTGTCCGAAGAGCATCGATTTCGACCCGCAGTTGCCGCGCCTGCCCACCGGCAAGCTCTACAAGAGGTTGCTGAAAGATCGTTACTGGGGTTCGCATGACTCGCGCATCCTGTAAGCATCGACAACTGGCTCCCCTTCTGCCGCTGTGCCTGCTGATAACGGGCTGTTCGCTGCTGTCCATGGGCGACGCTCAGGTCGATGGCATTCCCACCCGACCCATTTCGGAGTTGATGAAGATTACCGAGCCGACCCCCCGCTGGGAACCCAGATCCAGGCTGGGCAACCACAGCCCCTATGAGGTTTTCGGAAAAACCTATCGCGTTCTGGAGAGCGCCGAAGGCTATCGTGAAGTTGGTATCGCGTCCTGGTACGGCACCAAGTTTCACGGTCGCAAGACATCTTCCGGCGAACCCTACGATGTGTACAAGATTACTGCCGCGCACAAATCCCTGCCACTGCCCACCTATGTGCAAGTCACCAACCTCGAGAATGGCCGAACACTGGTGGTGCGAGTCAACGATCGTGGCCCCTTCAAGGCAGGTCGCATTATCGACCTCTCCTATGCAGCTGCGGTACAGCTCGGTGTCTTTCCCCGAGGTACTGCCCGGGTGCGCGTCGAGGCCATTCCCGTCGACAAGCCATCACTGCTGAGCGGCCTGTTTCCGGGCGGTAGCGACCATCCGGAGACGACTCGTGAACAAGACAGCTATCTGCTCCAGGCAGGGGCGTTTTCCACCCGGGCCAACGCCGAGCAACTCGGCAATCAATTACGCCAGCAGGATCTTGGCGAGATTTCGATGCGAGCTGATGACACTACTCGTCTCGTTCGGGTTCTGGTGGGGCCTTTTCAGACCCGCCAGGAAGCTGAAGCGGCGCAGCGAAGTCTGCTCGAAAGGCTCGGCATCCGCGCGTTCATCGTCGATTCGGATTGATGGGCTGTCATCAAGCCTGATCCGACTCATTCCATCCGACTGCACAGAACATTCGAGCGAGGTTTCCGTATGCGCCTTCCCGGGTTGACCATGATGCTACTCATCCTCACCTTGTCGGCATTTCAGACCAGTGCCGAGGCAAGCACCCTGACCCCCAGAGCACCACAGCCACCGGCCGGTGCCTGGCTCCTCGGCGATGCCGACTCGGGTGCCGTGCTCGCCTCGCTGAACGAAGACGAGCGCCTCTCTCCGGCCAGCCTCACCAAGATCATGACCGGCATAGTCGCCGCCGAACAAATCAATCTTGGTCGCTTCTCCGCAGACGATATGGTACCGGTGAGTGTCAATGCCTGGCAGGCGGAAGGGTCGCGAATGTTCATACGTGAAGGCACTGAAGTGCGACTTGAAGACCTGTTGCGAGGCGTCATCATCCAGTCGGGGAACGATGCCAGCGTCGCCGTCGCCGAGTATATCGCCGGCTCGGAATCCGCATTTGCCGACATGATGAACGCCAAGGCGACGGCCATCGGGATGAACAATACGCAGTTCCTGAATGCCACCGGGCTGGAGCTGCCGGGGCAATACACCACCGCCGGAGATCTGTTCATCCTGAGTCGGCATCTGATTCAGGAGTTCCCTGACCATTATGCCTACTACTCCGAAACCGAATTCACCTACAACGACATTCGCCAGCCAAATCGCAACACTCTGCTGCACGAGGGTCGAGGCGTTGACGGCATCAAGACTGGCTACACCAAGGCGGCTGGCTATTGTCTGATCGCTTCCTCGACGGAGCGCAACATGCGTCTGATTGCCGTGGTACTGAAGTCGGCAAGCACTTCTGCGCGCACACGGGCAGTGCGCAGCTTGCTGACCTGGGGATACAGTTTTCATGAAACCACGCGCGTTGTGGATGCCAGGATTCCGCTCATGGCCGCTCAGGTCTGGTACGGTCTGGAACCACAGGTCAATCTCGGCGTACCACGCTCGCCACTGGTAACTATTGCGCGTGGACGCAAGCAGGATATTGACCTCAGCTTTGACGTGCCACCGCATCTCGAGGCACCGGTCACTCAGGATCAGGAAGTGGGTCGAGCGATTCTCACACTTGACGACACGGAAGTGCTCAATCTGCCGCTGATTGCCCTGGCAGATGTCGAGCAATCCGGCTTCTTTCAGCGCCTCTACGACGGGACAGTGCTTTTCTTTCGCGGGCTTTTCGAGTAGCGACTCGGCTGTGAATCAATATCTGCCCGCCACCCCCGCCACCGACAAGTTGACAGTCGTCCGGCGTTGGCTTGGTCGCTCTGACTATGCCAGGGTGTATCGCGCCATGCGCGACTTTACCGACGAGCGCATCAGGCACACAAACCGCGCCGGTCTGTGCGATGAAATCTGGATGACCGAGCACGAACCGGTATTCACGCAGGGGCAGGCCGGTCAGGCCGAGCACTTGCTGAATCCGGGCGATATTCCTGTGGTTGCCACCGACCGTGGCGGTCAGGTCACTTACCATGGGCCGGGGCAATCCGTGGTGTACCTGCTGATAGACCTGCCACGAGTCGGGCTCGCTATCCGCTCATTGGTCAGCCTGATACAGGATGCGATCGTCTCGACGCTTGCCGAGTACGGCATTTCTTCACACTGCCGGGAAGGCGCACCGGGCGTTTTTGTCGAGGATGCCAAGATTGCATCGCTCGGGCTGCGCATCCGCCGGGGCTGCTCGTATCACGGCTTGTCATTGAATATTGACATGGATCTCGAACCCTTCTCGAGAATTCATCCCTGCGGCTTTACCGGCTTGCGCATGACGCAGATTCGCGACCTCGTACATCCCTGCCCGGGCATCGCCGAAGTCGAAGCCAGGCTTGCCGCCGCCTGTGCAGACGGCCTTGCCTGCAACGCAGGTTGCTCTTCGTCACTCGCGGGCAACCGATGAACCGCTCTTGACCCGAACATACCGTGAGTCCCGGCGAACTCAGTTGCCTCGTCTGTGCGAACACACATCGCACCCGATTCGTGGCTGCAATGAGAAGCAGCGAAACTCGCCTCTCAATCCATCAACCTGCAATACCCTGCCGACCAGAGGTTCGCCCGCATCGGCAATGAGCTTCATGGCTTCAAGCGCCATCAGGCTGCCCATCAGGCCAACCAGAGGCGCTGCCACGCCATTTTCGGTACAGGCCGCGGCATCGTCATCAAAGCTCGGATAGAAACAGGCATAGCAGGGCGAGGTTGACTTGCGAAAGTCGAACAGGCTGATCCAGGCATCGAAGCCTATGGCGGCCGCGCTCACCAGAGGCCGTCGGTACAGGACGCAGGCGCGGTTGATGGCGTATCTGGCAGCAAAGTTATCGGTGCAGTCCAGCACCAGATCCACCTGCTCCAGCAGTTCATCGAGTGATGCCTCGGCAAGCCGACACTCGTGTGCGATCACACGGCTGTTCGGGTGCTGCCGCTCGAGGTGATGAGCGCCGGCAAGCACCTTGCTCGCCCCCACATCCTGATCCGTGAAGAGAATCTGTCGTTGCAGGTTGGAAAGCTCTACCCGGTCAGCGTCTGCAAGGTGCAGTTCTCCCACGCCTGCTGCCGAGAGATAGAGCGCAGCCGGGCAGCCAAGACCTCCCAGACCGCCGATGAGCACCCGTGCGGACAAGAGCTTCTCCTGGCCAGCAACATCAATCTGCGGCAGCATGATGTGCCGCGAATAGCGCAACAGCTGTTCGTCTCGCATACACCTACCCGGGCATTGAGCCCGGTGTCCCTCCCCCTGCCGAATCCTTGCAGCCGAAGGTCATGCGCTCGTGCCCAGACAGATCTCTCTCGGTGTCTATCGCCGTGAATCCGGCATCTCGCAGCATGCACCGTACGCGACCGGCCTGATCACACCCATGTTCGAGCACCAGCCAACCGCCTTCAGCGAGACAGTCAACAGACTGCCAAACCACCTCGCGAAGCGCCTCCAGACCTTCCTGCCCGCCGTCAAGCGCCACTCGCGGCTCAAACTTCAGCGGCGCACACTGCAAACTCGGATCATCCCGGCATACATACGGCGGATTACTCAAGATCGCAGCGAAGCGACCGGCAAGACCCTGGCACCAATCTGCACACAGGATATTGATCTTCACGCCCACGCGAGCCGCATTCTCGCGAGCACAGAGGGTGGCGGCGGTGCTCATGTCGGCAGCCGTGATGTCGAGATCCGGGCGCGCGTCGGCCATGGCGATGGCGATGGCACCGGAGCCTGTGCCCAGATCGAGCACCCGCGCGCCACGAGGCAGCCTGCCTGTCGCCCAGTCCACAAGCATTTCGGTTTCCGGACGGGGACACAGCACATCCGGCGTGATGCACAAGCGAACCCGATGAAACTCGCTGGCTCCGAGCAAGTACGCCATGGGTTCGCCGTTCGCGCGCCGCGCCTCGAGCGAAGCAATGCGTTTGGCCACAGATGCGCTCGCTGCTGCCTCGGGATGGGCAAAAGCCCAGGCAAGCGGCTTGCCGAAGCAATGCGCCCTGATGAGCTGCCGGTCGCGATGCGAGTGGCTCACGGCATCGCATGATGCGGTCATTCGCCTGATCGCATCACCTGCAAACCGGCGCTGCAACCCGGGATTATTCATCACCGAGTGCGCCCAGAAGCCGCGCTTGATGGTCTGCCTGCAAGGGTTCAATCAGGAGTTCCAGGCGACCCTCGAGCACCTCTTCAAGCCGGTAGAGCGTCAGGCCAATACGGTGGTCAGTGACGCGATTTTGCGGGAAGTTGTATGTGCGAATGCGCTCCGAACGGTCGCCGCTACCGACATGGGCGCGGCGCGTCTCGTCTTGCGCCTGTTGCGACTTCTGTCGCTCGGCATCAAGCAGCCGCGCGCGCAGAAGTGCCAGCGCCCTTTGTCGGTTCTGTAGCTGCGAACGCTCGTCCTGACATTCGACAACTGTGTTGGTAGGAAGATGCGTGATACGCACAGCCGTATCCTTCTTGTTCACGTGCTGACCGCCAGCGCCCGATGCCCGGTAGGTGTCGAAACGCAGATCAGAAGGCTCGATTGCAACCTCTTCCACTTCCTCGACCTCGGGCAACACGGCCAGGGTGCAGGCCGAAGTATGGATACGTCCCTGCGCCTCGGTCTCGGGGATACGCTGCACACGATGCGTACCGGATTCAAACTTGAGTCGGCTGTACACGGACTTGCCTTCCACGCGCAGGATCACTTCCTTGAACCCCCCGTAGGCACCGCCTCGCTCGTTGACTATTTCACTGCGCCAGCCTTGCTGTTCGGCAAAACGAAAATACATGCGATAGAGATCGCCGGCAAACAGCGCCGCCTCCTCTCCGCCGGTTCCGGCGCGCACCTCGAGAAAGACATTGGCATCGGCATTCGGGTCGCTCGGCAACAGCAGGACACGCAGCTCATCAAGGCAGCTGGCCAGCTTGCCTTGCACCGTCTCTGCCTCATCGGCGGCGAGCTGCCGCACCTCGGGATCCTCATCCTCACCGAGCTCCTTGGCTTCGAGAAGCGCCGTCTCGAGCGCCGAGAACTCCTCGAACTTGTGCACGACAGGTTCGATTTCACCAAATTCGCGCTCGATCTTGATCCAGGATTCACGATTCTCGACGATGCGCGGATTGGCGCGCGCAGTTTCCAGCGCCCGGTAACGCTGACGCAGGGCTTCGAGTCTTGACTGAAGAGATGTGGAAAGTGCCATGATCAGTGCCGACGCATCTCTTCCGGCCTTTCGAGCAGGGAAAGATCGCCGGTACGCAAGGTTTCGGTTGGCAGATGCATCAATCGCGCCGATAGCCGCGCACTGAGATGTGCAAGCGCTGCCTCGGGTTCAACACCACGCTCGAGCGATGACAGGGCTGCTCCGAGCTCGGCTTCGCGGATCGCATCCATCGCCTGCCGGTAACGCCGCACCGAGTCACCACGCGCGAGCGCCGTCAGCTTGCTCTGATACAGATGCGCCCCCTCACGCAACAGATTCTCGGCTTCGGCAGCCGCCTCGCGGCGATTCTGTACACCCTCCTCGATGATGTCGGTGAGATCATCTATGGCGTACAGGAAGAGATCGCTCAAATCCGCGGCTTGCGGCTCGACATCGCGCGGCACGGCCATATCGACCACCAGCATGGGACGCCGCTTGCGCTTCCTGATTGCCGCATCAAGCATTGCGCGGCTCACAATGGGTATGCGCGCAGCCGTCGAGCAGATAACCAGATCAAATTCATGCAAGCGTTCCGGCAAGGATTCCAGCGGCATGGCCGATTCGTTCTCCCGGCGCGTCAGGGCCTCGGCTGTCAACAGTGTGCGATTGGCAATCACCAGACCGGCGACACCCCGAGAGCCGATCGCCTTCGCGAAGGATTCAATCATGGGACCGGCACCGATGAGCAGCACATGAATGTCCGCGAGCTTCGAGAAAATACGCGCCGCCAGATCAAGACATACCGAGGGGTAGGAGACGCGACACTGGCCGATACCTGTCTCGCTGCGCACCCGCTTTGCCGTGGCCAGCGCCGTCTCGCACATGAGTTCGAGTTTTGCTCCCAGAACCCCGGCCTCGCGGGCGCGCCCCCAGGCCGCCTTCACCTGTGCCATTATCTGCGTCTCGCCAAGTACCTGCGAATCGATTCCCGATGCCACCCGCGCCAGATGCACGAAGGCATCCTCATTCCACAAGATGTAATCGGCCTCGCTCGGCAGCGTGGTATTTCGATAGACTGCCAGCCACTCGCGCAAGGCACACACCACATCAGGTAACTGGCCATCTGTGAGCGCTACGTAGAATTCGGCTCGATTACACGTGGAAAGAATGACTGTCTCGGTGATCTGCTCCAGTGTGCCACGCAGGCTGTGCAAGGCGGCAGACGCGGCATCATCAGGAAACGCAAGGCGCTCCCTCAGCGCAATGGGGGCGCTGCGATGATTGATGCCATAGGCCAGAACCGTCACGATGAGATCTGGTGCAAACACGGCATAATACCAGTGACCCAAGAGACACCTCTCGAAGAAATCGACGCGAGCGGGTGCGCAAAATCCCGGGGAAGCAGGGTTGCGGCACGGCCATGAGAGCCCTCACGAGCCTGCTGACGGTGCTCGCTCTTGCGGCTTGTCAGACGCTGCCGCCAGCGCCCGAGACACCGACCGACTTCTGGCTGCAAGGGCGGCTCAGGATCACCCTGCCCGATGAGGTGATTTCATCGAATATTCGTTGGGCGCAGACTGATACCGGGTTCGATGCCTACCTTTGGGGGGCCTTGGGGGCAGGCACCACGCATCTGCATGGAAACTCGCAACGCATCCATATCGAGAATCAGAGAATACGCGTATCCGGAGCGCCGCAAGAGGTGCTTGCAACGCATCTGGGGTGGGCATTGCCGATTGAGCTCCTGATTTCCTGGATTGGCGGAGGCCCGAGCGAGCACATGGAGGTTCACGACCTGAAGCGCAGTCGGCAGGGATTTATCACGTCCTTTCGTCAGGCCGACTGGCTGCTCGAATTTCTTGACCTCGATGCCACCGGACGCTACGCACGGCTGCGCGCCAACAGCGCAGAGGTCGAGGTGCTGTTGGTAGTGAAAACACGCACCGACACTGCTCACTCGGGATATGGACCTGATCAGAACATGTACAGTGTGCGCCGTGAATTCAGACCCCGACCCGATCGGAATACAGCAAAGGGTTACCCGTGATTGATGCAGCACGAAAGGCAGGGATTTCGGATATCAAACTGGCAGTCCGCGCCCTGTGCAACAGTTTCGGCGAAAACTACTGGCGCGAACTCGACAGCGAGCGCGGCTACCCGACCGAGTTCGTACGGGAACTCACTGGCACGGGAAACTCTGAATAACAGAGTTTCCCTTATGCGGAGGTTGAAGCAGCGGCACTCATGGTGGAGAAGGCAGCGCTGCTGTTCGAGGCGGGCCAGCCGTGCGCCGCCGAGGCCAATATGGCCAAGTTGCTCGCATCGGAAGCATCCTGGCATGCCGGTGATGTCGCCCTGCAAACTCACGGCGGGTTCGGCTTTGCCAGCGAATACCATATCGAGCGTAAACTCCGCGAGACTCGTCTCTATCAAATCGCACCCATCTCGACCAACCTCATCCTGAGCTATCTTGGTGAGCATGTGCTGGGAATGCCGCGTTCCTTCTGACCTTCCGGAAAGGACACCATCGCCAGTAACGCGCAGATTATCAATGCAGGATATCAACGAGCAGGCGCTTCGCAACCGACGGCATACCCAAACGCTCGCACTCGGCAGGGTGAACCCAGCGCAGGGAGGCATCTTTGTGTCGTGGCCAGTGACAATCCATGAGCAGTCGAACCGGGCGAATCTCGAGCTGAAAGTGCGTGAATTGCACACGCAGGTCTGGCAATGCCGGGACTTCCCGAAACCCCTCCGACTGTGCGCTCACGGAAGACTTGGCCAGCGCGTCGAGCTCGGCCACAAACTCACTGACGGGCATATCGATGCCTCTTTCGGGGAAAGTCCACAACCCTCCCCATACCCCCTTCTCGGGGCGCAATTCGAGCAATATGTGCCCTTCCCTGTTGGTTACCACAAAGGCTCGCACCCGCCGTAACGGCCTCTGGGCGCGCCTCGCCGACAGAGGCAGTTCGTCCACTGCGCCTTCTGCAAAAGCACGGCAGGTATCCGCCAGCGGGCAACGCGCGCAGTCCGGGTTCGCCTTGCGACACAGATTGGCACCGAAATCCATGATGCCCTGCGTATATTCCCGGATGTTCGAGCGTGGCGTGTGGGCTTCGGCGAGTTGCCAGAGACGCTTCTCCGTTCTGGACTCACCGCGTACACCGCGCAGCGCGTGATAGCGCGACAGTACGCGCCTGACGTTGGCATCGAGAATGGGTGTCGGCAGACCGAAGGCGGATGCGCGTATCGCGCCCGCCGTTGACCTGCCGATGCCCGGCAGAGCGAGCAAGGCATCGAAATCCTTCGGTACCTGACTGCGATGATGCTCCACCATGAGCTTCGCGGCCTGGTGCAGATTGCGTCCGCGCGCGTAATAGCCGAGCCCCGACCAATATGACATCACCTCGTCACTTGCTGCCACGGCCAGCGACGCGACATCGGGGAAGCGCCCCACAAAACGCTCGAAGTAATGCATCACGCGATCTACCTGCGTCTGTTGCAGCATGACTTCCGACACCCACACCCGATAGGGTGTACGCGGATGCTGCCAGGGGAGCTGCTTGCGCCCCCTGGCGACAAAGTAGGTGACGATGGCTTGCGCGAAGGTATCCAACGGAACCCTCCGAAAATCCGGGATGCCAGTGTACGCCGCATAATGTACAGGCCTGAGCACCCGGGAGTGCCCCTGTGTCCGCCGTTCACATGTTCGATCCAACCAGACAGATGCTGCCTGATGCACAGCGTATTGACAGACTCCTGCGCGCAAGCACACAGCTTGACCTGCCGGATTACGGGTTCACATCAGACGAGATTCACACGCTCGCGCCCCTGATGCGTGCCAACCCGGATGATTGGCATGCGGCTGCGAGCAAGCTCGATGATGAGCAGTTGCTGGGTCTCGTTCGCCTGTTGACGCTGGCCGAAACATTGCCCGAATGGGAGGCGCTGGAACGCTCTCCGGTCATTGCCCTGATTGCCGAACTACGCCAGCGAGATGCCCTGCCGAAAGATATCATCGCCTGGATTCGTGCCCACAGCAGCAATCGATTCCTGCCTTGGGGGAGCCTGCAAAGCCGGTTATAGCGACGACTGTCTCGTTATACTTGGCACTTTCTAATCACACGCAATGCCGGACAGGATGAACGCGCGGCGCGCCGAGGCAGGGCGCAATACCAGAGAGACCCGGATTGAGGTTGCCCTGAACCTCGACGGCCAGGGCGAGCATGACTTCTCGACCGGCATCCCGTTCTTCGAGCATATGCTGCAACAGGTCGCGGTACATGGCCTGATGGATATCAGCATCAAGGCGGTCGGCGACCTCGAAGTCGATGCCCATCATACGGTGGAAGATGTAGGCATTACCCTCGGTCAGGCGCTTGACCGGAGCCTCGGCGACAAGCAGGGCATCACACGCTACGGCCATGCCTATGTGCCACTGGATGAAGCCTTGTCGCGCGTGGTGATCGATCTGTCCGGGCGTCCCGGACTGGAATACGAGGTGAGTTATTCGCGTCCGCGCATCGGCGAATTCGATGTGGATCTGGTGCGCGAATTTTTTCAGGGGCTGGTCAATCACGCCCGCATGACGCTGCACATCACCAATCTCGCCGGACGCAACAGCCATCATCAGGCGGAAACCATCTTCAAGGCGTTTGGACGCGCGCTGCGCATGGCCGTGTCACCGGACGCTCGCTTGCAAGGGCGCAGCCCTTCCTCCAAGGGAGTGCTTTGAGGCGCGCCCGACCCGCTGCCGGACACTCCACTTCGTGACGTAATGCCGGGATGCTGCTGATTCCAGCCATAGACATCAAGGACGGTCGCTGCGTGCGCCTGCGACAAGGCGAGGTGTCAGCCATCTCGGTGTTTTCGGACGATCCCCTGGCCGTTGCCGAAGACTGGGCCGAACAGGGCTGCCAGCGGCTGCATCTGGTCGATCTTGACGGTGCTTTCGAAGGCGCACCGGTCAATCACGCCCTCATCAAACGCATATGTCGCGCACTCACAGGCATCTCGGTACAGGTAGGCGGCGGCATTCGCTCGTCAGACACCATGGCGGCGCTGTTCGAGGCGGGCGCAAGTCAACTCGTGCTGGGCACACGTGCGATCGAGGATAGAAACTTTCTCGAACACGCCTGTCACACATGGCCCGACCTGTGCCTGCTCGGCCTCGATACGCGCGCTGGCAGAATCGCAGTCCGCGGGTGGACGCGAACCCTGGCGCTTGATATCGAGACCTGTGTACCTGAAATCCGCGAACTGCCACTGGCCGGATTCGTGCACACGGACATTTCTCGCGACGGCATGATGCTCGGGGTTGGCGAAGGAGTGAGCACGTCAATCCGGCTCGCCGAGCTTTCCGGCAAGCCGGTCGTGGTGTCGGGCGGCGTGACCACACTCGCCGACCTCGGTCGTATCCGCGAGCTCGCCAGTCGGTCGGATGCCGAGATACTCGGCGTTATCAGCGGACGCGCTCTGTACGAAGGTCAATTCGCCTTCAGGGAAGGCCAGCGAGTGCTCAGCCCGGCATATGGGCAAACCGACTGATCAACTTGTATGCACATCCACACTAGGGAAACTCTGAATAACAGAGTTTCCCGTGCGGCACACGGATGTGCCGCCAGATTCAGTGCCGTAAGGCATTGAATCTGCGAGCAAATCAGAAGCGTACTTCTGATTTGCGAACCTGATCAAGTCCACGGATGGACTTGATCAGAACATACCTAGTGTGTCTGTGCACAATATCAGCGCTCAACAAGCCACTGTTGCGGATTTTCGGGGCGACCATCAACACGAATCTCGAAGTACACGCCCGATTGCCGCGCACCGCCACTGGCACCCGTCACACCCACGACCTCTCCGCCTTCCACCGGATCGTTGACGGACTTGTAGAAGGAATCGGCTTGTGCATAAAGGCTCATGTGCTGGTCACCGTGCGCAACTACCAGTACATTGCCAAGGCCGTTCAGCCAGTCCTGATAGATGGTGATGCCGCCATGCACGGCGCGAATCTCCTGCTGCGGCTCGCTGGCGATGAATATGCCTTGCCAGGTGATGTTGGTGTCGGCGCGCGCCGCGCCGTAGCGGTGCAGCAAATAACCTCCGGTTGGCCAGGGCAGCTTGCCGCGTTGCTCGACAAAATCCTCGCCGGAACCCATGGACAGGCGCGACCTCAGGCGCATCAGCAAATCCTTGATGCGTTGCGCAGATTGCACCAATTCCGTGCGCCGCTGTTCCCGGCTCAGGAGTTCGGATTCGAGTGAGGCGATATAGCGCGTACGCTCGCGCTTTTCCGCCAGTACCTCTTCCTTGCGGGCGTTGAAATCGCTTTGCAACTGATCCTCGCGCAGCAGACTTTCCTCCAGCTTCTTGCGGATGTCCTGATAGTCGGCAAGCGTTCGCACCTGATCCTGTAGCCGTTCAAGGTAGTGGTCACGGAAAATCTGCGTGTAGTACATGACGCGATCAACCTCGCGCGCGCTCCCGAGCTCGAACAACAGCATGGCATAGCGACGCCCTGACAGACGCCGGTAACTCATGCCAAGCCTCGCCAGGATGTCCCCCTGACGCTGCACCTGAGCTCGCAGCAGAGCACTTTCGGCCTCGAGCTCGGAAATGGCCGCATCCTGATCGAGAATCAGCAGCCGAGAGGCCCTCATGGTGCGCTCGAGCTCTTCCACACGCTTGTCGAGCCGTCGCAACTCGCGCTGCTCTTGCATTCGCTCGCGCTCGGCATCACTCACCCATGAGTCGAGCGCGTTCAACTCCCGGCTCAGGGCTTCGAGTTCTTTTTCCGCATCTTCCTGTTCATTTGCAGATGCATACGGCTGACCGATCAGCAGGGCGACACACAGGGCACGAGCCGTGAAGCGCCGAGAGGTTTGCACATGACGCATGGTGTGTCCGAGTCTTGACCTTTACGCGCGCACCAGCGTCTCACCGCCCATCTCC
This sequence comes from Pseudomonadales bacterium, assembly GCA_965199815.1. Taxonomy (GTDB): domain Bacteria; phylum Pseudomonadota; class Gammaproteobacteria; order Pseudomonadales; family Azotimanducaceae; genus Azotimanducus. Next base: position 91,095 of record CBDATE010000033.1, on the reverse strand, counting down.
GGCGGCTGCGACAGGGACATGAGGTGCAGCAGGGTTGGCGCTATATCAATGAGACTGCCCTCGGCCAGGCTGAGCGTCTTCGGACCAGCGTAAAGTACGGGGACCGGCGACGTAGTATGCGCCGTATGCGCCTGATTGACCCCGGCATCGTGCAGGGTTTCGATGTTGCCATGGTCTGCGGTCACGAGCATCTGCCCACCCACTTCCCGAAGTGCCGTATCGATTCGCCCCAGGCACTCGTCAAGACACTCTACTGCCCTGATTGCGGCTTCGAGCTGTCCGGTATGCCCCACCATGTCCGCATTGGCATAGTTGCAGGCGATGAAGTCCGCGCTACCGGCAGCTATCTCGGCGACTAACCGGTCAGTGACCTCGGGTGCGCTCATTTCCGGTTGCACATCGTAGGTCGCCACCTTGGGCGAGGGCACCATCACGCGCGCTTCGTGCGCAAACGCCTGTTCTCGACCACCGCTCAGGAAGTAGGTTACGTGCGCGTATTTCTCGGTTTCGGCAATGCGAAGCTGCGTGAGTCCGGCATCGGACACCACCTGCCCGAGCGTATTGATCAAGTCCTCACGCTCGAACACGGGGGTTGCCTTGATGTCTTCCGAATAGCGGGTCAGGGTGAGGAAATCATGCAATCGAGGTTGGTAGCTGCGCTCGAAATACGTGAATCCGGCCTGCGTGAAAGCTCGCGTCAATTGCCTGGCACGGTCAGCGCGAAAGTTCATGAAGATGACCAGGTCGCCATCAGCAATCGGCTGGAATCCGCGCACACGGGTGGGGCGCAGGAACTCATCAGTCTCGCCGCGGGCATAGGCCTGTTCAAGCCCGATGCGGGCAGTCGATGCCTCAAATCCGCAGCGACCGGACACCAGCAACTCGAAGGCCTCTCTGGTGCGCTCCCAGCGGGCATCGCGATCCATGGCATAGAAGCGCCCCATCATCGAGGTGATGTTGGCAGTGGCCTCAAGCGAGGCGAGCGCACTCTTCGGCGGCGTATCCCGCCCGTCGAGAAAGGCGTGTACGCAGAGTTCGCGCACTCCCGCCCGTTTCGCCAGTTCCATCACGCGATGGAAGTGCTGTTCGTGGCTGTGTACACCGCCCGCGGACAGAAGCCCCAGAAGATGTACTCGCGCCTTGTGCTGCGCGGCATCGGCCAGGGTGTGCGACAGGGCCTCGACCTCGGCGGAACCTGCATCAAATGCCTGATGAATACGCGTCAGGTCCTGATGAATGACGCGCCCTGCCCCTATGTGCATGTGACCCACTTCGGAGTTGCCCATCTGGCCTTCGGGCAGACCTACTGCTTCACCGCTACAGTCCAGCAAGCTGTGCGGACAATCGCGCATGAGCGCGTCCCACACGGGCGTATTGGCGAGGCTGATGGCGTTATGTGGCGAGGGCGCTGCGTGTCCCCAGCCGTCAAGTATCAGGAGTACTGTTGCTGCGCGCTGCTTTGTGTCGCTCATGCACGACCAGTCGATGCGTAAACGGGTATTGTAGCCGCCGAGTGGCGGCGCGCGATTTGGGTGTTGTCAATGACTCTCGCTCAGCTTGGCACTGAATCTGGCAGCACATCCGTGTGCCGCACACACAACGCTCCCGAGGTACAGCAAACTGGAGTACAGTGAGTACTCTATTTCCGGTTTCGCAGAGCAATTCTTTTCCATGTGGGACTGGGAACAGGGTCGGCTCGAGTATTTTCACTTCGATCAGTTGAAGAAGGTCGCCAGATTTGGCCTCACCGGAAACCTGAGAACGGCGACGCAAGGCGAACTTGCTTCGGCTGTTGGACTGAATTTTCTGCCAAAAGACCCCCAATACCGACCTTGGCGCAACTATGTATGTTCTGATCAAGTCCATCCATGGACTTGATCAGATTCGCAAATCAGAAGCGTACTTCTGATTTGCTCGCAGATTCAATGCCTTACGGCACTGAATCTGGCGGCACATCCGTGTGCCGCACGGGAAACTCTGTTATTCAGAGTTTCCCTATGGCCGTCTCTTCCAGATTGCAATGATCGCTGTTCCAGCCGGACAAAACCGGGCCGAGCTCACAGAGCTCGGTAAATTGCTCGCTCAGGATGGAACCGTGACTGCCGACGATTACCTCCATTTCCTGGTACGCGCTACCACCCAACCATCGCCTGCCCTGAGCAACTGGAATCCCGAAGCACAACCCAGATTCCCATTACTCTTCTCACTTCGCTTTTTACTCGCAAATGCTGTTATCGGCACCCAGGATGTGACTATCCAGCGTATTCTGGATGCTTGGCTAAATCAGGACATGCGTGGCGATGAAAGTCTCGCCGCATTTATCTCGCTCACAGGCTCCACAGAACCCGCAGAGACAGGCGCTTCCTCTCGCCAGGCGAAAGAGAGCATCAAGGTGCTTGCCGGACTGTCTTATCTGACCGCATCGCGAGAATCCATTGCTATCAGCCTTTCCGCGTCGGATGCCAGGGAATTGTTCCGTGGGATACAACCCATTGAAGGGCCAATTCTCGATGACCGAGCAATGGAAATAGCACGGCGAGCAAGGATTTTTCACCCCGCAAGCGATCCGCTGCATTTGATTTCCTCCAACAACCTCGTATCGAGTTTGGGAGATGCCGGGTTCGCAGAGGATCTTGTGGAAGGCCATCGTGTTCGAAGATCCCATGTGGTGACCGAGAGAAACAGGACTGTTCGGAAGCGTTTTTTCGAGCGGTTTCCCGTAGCGGAATGTGATCTTTGTGGTCTCAACACTGATGTGGCGTACCCGTGGACCACGAACCTGCTTGAAATACATCACTTGTTGCCGTTGTCTTCCGGTGCACGAACTTCGATTGAAGAAACGATACTGGAAGATCTCGTTGCAAATTGTCCGAGTTGTCATCGTGCAGTCCATCGATATTACGACCAGTGGCTACGCCAACGTGGCAGGCTGGATTTTGAGGGCGCACACGAGGCTCGCGCAGCCTATGCGGGCGCGAAGGCATCACACAAGCATGGGCTTTCCCCGGATGTCCAGGGCAATCGCCATTAACGGATTTGCCCTACAAGAACGCATCCTGCGTGAAGCGGACTCGGACGAGAAGGTCGAAGAATGCCTGGCTTCCAGTGGCTTGACTCTTGACGATCTGGTATATGAAAGGTCGCAGATACTTCAGTGGAATGGTGGGGTGCCACCACTGATACCGGAGCATCAACAGTGTGTACCGGGTGTTCCCCTCGTGAGCTTCTTCACCGGCTGCGGTGGAATGGACCTCGGATTCGAAGCCATGGGCTTCCAACACACCGCGGCGTTTGAGCACTCCGAAACCTTCTGCAGTACGCTGAGACTCAATCGCCCCAACTGGAGGGTCTTCGGCCCCCCTTCACACAGCGGAGATGTATCAGATTTCGACACCATCGCCAATACGCTATCCGAACATATCAAAGTGCCATTCGAAGGTGTTTTCATCGGCGGTCCTCCATGCCAGCCGTTTTCAATTGCTGCAAACCAGAGATTCTCCAAATCAGGCACCAACTTCAAGCGCGTCGGATTCAATCATCACAAAAATGGCTCTCTGCTTTTCGATTACATCAGACAGGTAATCGAATTTCGACCCGCAGTTTTTGTTATCGAAAACGTACCCGGGCTTCGTGATGTGGACGGTGGCTCTCAATTGTCTGCTGCCATCAATATCGTCCGCAAGGAAGGCTACGAAATAGTTGACGGAAGAATTTATGACACCTCATTGCATGGGATTCCACAGGTGCGACGACGCATGATCGTCGTTGGTAGCCGAGTGCGCGGTACGTATCCAAAGATGCCGGGAATGCCGCAGATTGGCTGTGGCAGCGTACTGACACGAACTTGCACACACGGACTTCTGAACCACACAACAAGAAATCACAAAGTACAGTCTGTGTTGAGATACATGCGGCTTGATTATGGCCGTCGAGACCACCTGGGAAGAGTAGATCGACTTGATCCGATGCGGCCTTCCAAGACAGTCATAGCAGGTGGAACCAGGGGCGGAGGACGATCTCATCTGCACCCTGAAATCCCTCGAACCCTTACGGTGAGGGAATGCGCGAGATTGCAGACATTCCCCGACGACTTCGAGTTTGTCGGCTCTATTGCACGCCAGTTTACGCAAGTAGGAAACGCAGTTCCTCCAGTGTTCGCATCAGCTATCGCGAGACAAGTAGGAAAAGCATTCTTTCAGGGGAACTCCGAATAACAGAGTTCCCTTGGGATGCTGCCCCGCAAAGCACTCTGCCAGTCCCTGCCGGTATAATCCGAGGCTTCTGAAGGTGCCTCCCGAATCATGGAACAAGCGATTGAATTCATAGGTAATCACCCGGTTCTGGTGGGTGCCTTCCTGATCCTGCTGGTGCTGTTCGTCAAGAATGAAGTCATGCGTGGCGGTGCCGGACTCACCACGCAGCAGCTCGTGCATCTGGTCAACAAGGAAGGCGCGATGGTGGTTGATCTTCGCGACGGCAAGGAATTCGGTGCCGGGCACATTTCCGGTGCCATCAATATCCCGCACACCAAACTCGCAGGACAGATCAATCAACTCGCGAAAAACAGGAATTCCCCGGTTATTCTCACCTGCAAGATGGGCCAGCATTCGGGGGCCGCGGGTGTCACGTTACGCAAGAACGGCTTCACTGATGTGCGCCGACTGACCGGTGGCATGGCCGAATGGCGCGCACAGAACCTGCCGCTGGTGAAGAAGTGAGCCTGCGCTGAAGATGGCTGACTCGGCGCACACATCAAGCCATGCCCCGACACACTCTGTTCGCAGTCACCTGCGGCTGGAGATTGACAGCTACGACGACACCATACGCAAGTTCATTCCCGGATACGAAGTCGGCCTGACATACGCCGCCGAACTGGTCGCAAGCAGATGCCCGGATCTGGTGCTCGATCTGGGTGCTGGCACCGGGGCACTTTCCGAAGCCATACTGAAGCGCCTGCCCGGTGGACGACTCCACGCCATCGACCTCGACGCGGAAATGCTCGACAAGGCGCGCCTGAGACTGCAAGCCTTCGCACCGTGCGTATCCTTTTCCCATCGCAGCTTTCTCGACCCCCTGCCCGCGTGTGATGCCGTCACCGCCTCACTGGCCTTGCACCACCTGCCCACTCCGGACGAGAAACTCGCGCTCTATCGGCACATATATGCGGCGCTCCGCCCCGCGGGCCTGATGGTGAATGTGGATGTCACCATGAGCGCCGAGGCAGACACGCGCCGCGCCAGCTTCGAGCGCTGGGCGGATCATCTGGTGGCAAACGGGATCAGCAGAGCGCGCGCCTTCGAGCACTTCCACGAATGGTCACAGGAAGACACATACCTGCCGCTTGATGTTGAACTCGATCTGATGAGCCAGGCCGGATTTCGTGCCGAGTGCCTGTGGCAGCAGGCACCCAATTGTATTCTGGTGGGTTACAAGCAAGGCAACCCGCCGAGCGCCTGAAAAAGAACTCACGCGCCGCACCCTGGCGAACGCTGTGCAGCCTGCACAAACCCCTGTTGCCGCCAGGCTTCATAGACCGCGACGCTCGCCGCGTTGGCGAGATTGAGGCTACGGCCTCTGGCCATGGGAATACGAAGACACCTGTCCTGTGGCAAGGCCTCGAGCACCGCCTGCGGCAGCCCGGCGGACTCGCAGCCAAACAGGAGAATATCCCCAATCTCGAAGGCAACTCTCGTGTACAGGCGTTGAGCACGCTTCGAGAAGGCAAACACCCTCGCCCCGGCAAGCGAGTCGAGACAGTCTCCGAGAGATTCGTGAACCTGCACAGTCGTCAACTCGTGATAGTCGAGGCCAGCCCGCTTGAGCGATTTCTCGGAGAGGTCGAACCCCAGCGGTTCGATCAAATGCAAGTGGGCACCGGTGTTCGCGCACAGGCGGATGATGGCACCGGTATTGGACGGAATCTCGGGCGCGAGCAAGGCGATATGAAAGGTGGCGGCATGCATCACCAATCCACATGCAGGCTCGAAGTCGGACGAGACGATAGCGCGCGACGAATCTCTGCCCGCCTGCTCAATTTCCCGCTTGCGCTGTATCTTCACTCGGCGCATCAACATCCATGCCGAGCAGCTTCATTTTGCGCGTCAGGGTGTTTCGCCCCCAGCCGAGAAGCTCAGCCGCTTGCCCGCGACGCCCTTCACACTGCTCCAGTGCCACTTCAATCACCGTGCGCTCGAATATCGGGCGCACCTGATCCAGCAGGTTTTCCTGACTCGGACGCTGCCCCGCCAGCAGGGTTCTCAGCGACTGCCTGAGCGAATGCTCCCAGCGCACACCTGTCTCCCGAGCCTGCCCGGCGACCATCTCGGGCGGTAGATCCTGCAGATGAATCTCGCGCCCGGTGGCCATCACCGTGAGCCATCGGCACAGATTTTCAAGCTCGCGCACATTACCCTGCCAGTCGAACCCCTGCAGGTAGCGAGTTGTCTCCGCGGTCAGCATTTTCGCCTCGACATCAAGCTCGTCAGCCGCCTGATTGAGGAAATGACGAGCCAACTCGGGAATGTCTTCCGCGCGCTCGGAAAGACATGGCAAGCGCAGGCGAATCACATTCAGGCGATGAAACAGATCTTCGCGAAACTGTCCATTTTCGACCAGATGCCAAAGATCTTGATGACTCGCGGCAATCACGCGCAAATCTGTCTTGATGGACTGACTGCCGCCAACACGATAGAATTCGCCCTCGGCAAGCACACGCAGCAGTCGCGTCTGGCTCTCCGCCTGCATGTCGCCAATCTCGTCAAGAAACAGCGTACCCCCGTCGGCTTGCTCGAACCTTCCCGCCCGTCGTTGGCTGGCACCGGTAAAGGCACCCCGCTCGTGCCCGAAGAGCTCCGCCTCTACCAGATCCTTGGGAATGGCGGCCATATTGAGCGCAACAAAGGGGCCGCCGGATCTGGGGCTGTAGGTATGCAGCGCGCGCGCGACCAACTCCTTGCCAGTGCCGGACTCGCCGGTGATAAGTACGGTGACATTGGAATGCGACAGCCGCCCTATGGCGCGAAAGACCTGTTGCATGGCAGGTGCCTGTCCGATAATGCCGGACATGGCCGTGTCGCGCACAAGATCGGGTGCACTCGCTGTCCCGGCCTGGTCTGTACGCCGAATATCTATGGCGCGCTTGACGGTGGCCACAGCCTGATCAAGATCAAACGGCTTGGGCAGGTACTCGAACGCACCCGACTGGTAGGAGGTCACCGCACTCTGCAGGTCCGAGTAGGCGGTCATGATGATGACCGGCAAATCGGGATGCAGCCGGTGCACTTCGCGCAACAGCCTCTGCCCGTCCATGCTCGGCAATCTGAGGTCACTGAGAATGACATCCGGTGCCTCCGATTCCAGCGCATTCAGAGCGTCCTCCGCGGTCGAGAATATGCGCGTCCCGAGCTGCTCCTGCGACATGGCGCGATGCAGCACCTTGCGTATCGAGGCATCGTCTTCAACGACCCACACAGTCTCACGCGCCATGGTCTGAAGCCTTGCTGAGCGGCAGGTGCAGAGTGAAGCAGGTGTCGCCGCGTACGCTGCGAAACTCGATGATACCGCCGTGAATGGAGACCATCTGATGGGCAATGGAGAGCCCGAGACCCGTGCCTTCGTGGTGCCCCTTGATGAGCGGCAGGAACAGGGAATCATGCAATTGTGCAGGCACACCGCGGCCGTTGTCCTGAATCAGGATACTGATAACCTGCCGATGCATGCACGAATCTATGGTCATCTTGGACGTGATACAGGTTCGTACACAGATGCGCGGTGCCACGCACGACGCGACCGCCTGCATGGCGTTGCGCAGTATGTTCAACACCGCCTGAATCAGCATTTCCCGGTCGGCAAGGATACCCGGCAAGCTCGGATCATAGTCGCGCCGAAAATCGACATCCTCGGTATCTGCAAGCCCGACGATACGCAGACTGTGTTCCAGCACTTCGTGGATGTTGGTATGCTCGAATCTCGGCAGGCTGCCCGGCAGCAGCATCTGATCCACCATGCGTTTGAGCCTTTGCACCTCATCAATAATGATGCCGGTGTAGTCCCTCTGTTCATCGCGCCTGAGCTCGCGTTCGAGCAGCTGCGCCGCACCGAGAATGCCGCCCAGCGGATTCTTGATTTCATGCGCCACACTCTTGACGAGCTCGTGCATCTGATCCGTCCGGTGGCGTCCCTGATTGCTTTGTTCAATGCGCGCGAATCGGTCGAGAGGCAGTATCTCCAGCAGTAGATACTCATCTCCGGCGGTATCTTCGCAGGTGGTGATGGAATAATCACCGACGACCTGTTTGTGATTGGCAATACACAGGGAGGCGCGTCGATGAAACAGTGGATGCCCGGCAAGCGCCTGTTCGAGTTGCGACTTCAGAGACACTTCCTGCACCTGAATCCAGTCAAATACAGACCGTTCGCAGATATGTGAGCGGGTGATGGAAATGAGCTGTTCGGCTGCCTGATTGACATGGATCACACGAAATGCCGAATCGAGCACCATGAGCGGCGTGCGCATCTGATCGATCACCGTGTCAGCGAACATGCCGACAGGGAAGCTCGACGGCTGCATCGTCGTCAAGGATGGTGCCCTGTTCGGCCTGGCAAGGTGCGACATGCGCTAACGAGGAATGACGTATCTGAGCAGATGAAACTCGAATTCCTCACTTTGCGCCAGCAGTTCGCCCTGACGGCTGTGCAGGCGCGCTTGCAACCTGTGGCTGCCTCGGTCAATCTGCTCGATATGGAAGGTGCCATCGCTGCGTACAGCGACCAACTCGCCGTCGAGCATGAGTGCAATCCGATACTCCCCGGAAGCCATCATCGAATGCTCCACGAGCACTGACAGGCTGCCATCGTTGCTGCGCACGGCCTCGTCTGACGAGGGCGAACTGATGCTGACAAAGTGCTCTCCCGCTGCGGGTTGCTGCTCGCTCGATTCGCGTTCTTCATCGGCTGGCAGCGAGAAGCCGGGCACGGCACCGAGGCTGTGCTCTCGTGCATCGGCAGTTCTCGGAGAATCGCTGAACCCGAGACCGCCAGAAGCATTCGTGTGCACGTACACGCGCGTCACTTCAGGTGCGAATGTCCCCCAGGCATGGGTCAGAACCAGAGGCGAGGCGAGCAGGATGAGTAGAAGACGCAACATCATGCGCTCATGGTATCCCGGTGAGTTACGTCATGAATTCGCTGGCATTCAGCGCACATATCTCCAGAGCCCGTCGCGTCTCGTGGCACACTCTCATACCGAACTCGTCAGTTCGCTGATCGCTTCGATAATCACTGGCCAGAGAGGAGTCGGCAGGTCATGACCCATGCGCTCGAGCATAAGCAGACGCGACCCGAAAATCGCCTCGTGCGTATCTCGGGCACAGGCAGGCAGCACCAGCTTGTCTTCTTCACCGTGGATAACGAGCGTCGGCAGTGTCAGTTTCCCGAGCGCCGCATGTCTGCTGCCACTGGCGGTAATGGCGCACATCTGGCGAGAGACACCTTGCGGATAGAAACTGCGGTCATAGGCGCGCTCGGCGCGGGCGACCCGGTCTGCATGGTCATCCATAAGCGACGGGCTGCCGATGGCCTCGCTCACTTCGAGTGATCGCTGAATCGCCTCATCACGAGTTTTCCCCGGTGGCGACATGATCGCCGCGAGCGCCTCGGGCTCGCTCATCCGAACCTGCGGATTGCCCGTACCAGACATGATGGAAGTGAGCGACAGCACCATGTATTCGTTCATAATGGCCATGGTCTGCGCGATCATGCCGCCCATGGACGCACCGCAGACATGCACCCGATCCATGCCCAGAGCATCAAGCAAGGCCAGGCTATCCCTGGCCATATCGGTGAGCAGATAGGGAACCGGCGGGGCTTCCCCACGCGCATAGGCCATCTGCACCTCGGCGACATTGGGAATACCCAGCTGCTCGAACTTCTCTGACAAACCACAATCGCGGTTATCGAAGCGGATGACATAATGACCGGCGCGCGCGAGCTGCTCGCAGAAGTCTTCATTCCAGGCAATCATTTGTGCGCCGAGCCCCATAACGAGGAGCAGCGGTCGGTCATACGGGCTGCCGAATGTGTCGTATTCAAGCGTGATATGGCGAGCACGAATCTGCGTCATGTCTGATAGTCCGTGAATCAGTTGTCGTTACCGGAAATTATAGGGGAACTCTGCTATTCAGAGTTTCCCTACTCGGCATCGAGCACTTTCAGGGGATCAATCGGCTGGCCTCGGTCACGAACCTCGAAGTGCAGGTCCTTGCCCGAGTCATCGGCGACGCGCGCAATGACTTCACCCGAACGCACAAGCTGATTCTCCTCGACAAGCATGCCCTGATCGAGACTGTAGGCGCTCAGATATCGCTCGCTATGACGGATGATCACGAGGCTTCTGTATCCGCCAATGCCAGTGCTGGCGTACACCACTCTGCCATTGCCGGCGGCATGGATCTCGCTGCCTCGCCCCAGTTTGAAGTTGATGCCCTTGTTGTCGGGACCAAAGGTCTTGCTCATCTCGCCGCTCGTTGGCCAGGACCAGCCGGATGCCGCCATACGAGGCGCGGGTTGTGGCGCAACCGGCGGCGTTACTGGCACTGGTGTCGGCGATGTCGGCACTGGCGCTGGTTCCATCACCGGTTTCTGCACCTCGGGTATCGGCTGTTGCGCTGTCTCTGGCTCTGGCGCTGTCTCTGGCGCTGTCTCGGTGTGCGCTGACACCAGTGCCCGAGTCACCTCGAGCACTTGATTGGGATAGATGGTGTAAGGATGAGCGATGTTGTTCATACGCGCCAGTTCCACGTAGTTCATCTCGTGCCGCCAGGCAATCGAGTAGAGAGTATCGCCAGACTGCACTCGATACTCGAAAGTCGGCGGCTTCGGCGGTTGGCTGATGCGTACGCCCTTGTTGGGGCCAGCGCACCCGGGCAGCAGGCTCGACAGAGTCAGGGCAAGTACCGCCAGACGCAAACGAGTGTGCTGCGTCACAAATCTCATGGCTGCGCCGTCCTCACCTCATTGACACCCGGCAAGCCTCTCGCAAGCAGATGTCCGGCGACCAGCCCAAGGGCCACCAGCACGAGACCGGTACCCACCGGCAAGCCACCCTCGGCGGCCTGCGAGAAACCCCACGGCTGTGAAAAATCCATGTTCCTGGGGGCCACCTTCCAGAGACTTCCAACGACCATCCCAACGAGTAGCAACATAATGGAAATGGAACGCCATGCCAAGAGCCTGCTGATCACGCGAGCGAAAGCAAATACGCCACAGCTTACCCCGGCGGCCAGCGTCGCCAGAATACTCGGGTCAAACTCCGCCACCGCGCGCACAGCCTCGTCATACACGCCAGCAATGAGCAATATATAGGCACCCGACAGGCCGGGCAGCAAGGCCGCGCAACTCGCGATCATGGCGCTCACAAAGATCATCGGCAGGCTTGCAGGCGTACTGCCTGGCGGCAACAACCCGATGAATAGCCCCATGGCGACACCGAGCAGCAAGAGCGGCAAGTGACGCAACGGGGTGGAAAGGCGCAACGAGGCCAACATGCGCGGCGTGGAACCGACAATCACCCCGAAGATGAGCGCCATCAGCATGTGCGGCTGATGTTCGAGCAGCCAGTGTACCGGGCGAGCCAATGCGAAGAGGCCGATCAGGCTGCCAACAAGCACGAGACTGAGCATCTCCAGATTGTGTGTTCGCCACAAGCAGCGCCAATCGCCGCGTACGAGCATCGCGAGCGAGTCACGGCGAAACCGCCCAAGCGCAAGGATAATCTGCGTCCAGATACCAGTCATCAGGGCAACAGTGCCGCCGGAGACGCTCGGAATCAGTTCAGCACAGCCAATGAGTGCACCCTTGCCGACAAGCGACAGCCTGCCAGTTGCACCGCGCAAAAGAACTTTCAGACGGTGCGGCGCACTGGTCGCGACCCTCACGGTCTGCTTGTGGACGCGACCGGCCAATAGTCTGTCCGGAATTGACCGACAGGCACTAGTCGCGACTCTCGGGATCTGCTTGTGGACGCAGCCTGTACAGGGTCTCGTTCTCACCCACCATGCCGAGTTCTTCGCGCACCTGCGACTCGATTTGCGTCAGGTCGCCGGAAAGCCCCGCAATTTCTCTCGCCACCTCGCGATTGCGCGCTTCGAGCTTGGCATTTCGCACTTGGGTGCGACGAATCTCTTCACGCATTTCCCGTTGCGCGAGATAGCCCACATCGCTGAACCACAAACGGTACTGCAAGGCGAGTAACAAAACCACGCCGACCGTATAACCGACCGCGCACCAGACCTTGCGCGCGCGCGACGGATGCTGCTGAACATCGGGCTGCTCCGCTGCTGCGGGGTCTTGCTCCATCATGGGTACGCTCCTGGAGAGGTGTGAAACCTGGCTCTGGCACCGAGTGCTTCCTCGATACGAATGAGCCGATTGTACTTTGCGGTGCGCTCCGAGCGGCTGAGCGAGCCCGTCTTGATCTGACCCGCGTTGGTGGCCACCGCAAGATCGGCGATACAGGTGTCTTCAGTTTCCCCGGAACGATGTGATATGACCACGCCGTAGCCGTGCTCCTGCGCCAGTTGAATGGTGCGCAGCGTCTCGGTCAGGGTACCGGCCTGATTGACCTTGACGAGAATGGCGTTGGCGATGCCCTGCTCGATACCTCGCTGAAGCGTTTCTGCATGGGTGACAAAGAGATCATCACCCACCAGTTGCAGCCTGTCAGCCAAGGTGTGCGAGAGCGACCGCCAACCGCCCCAGTCGTCTTCCGCCATGCCATCCTCAATGGAAACAATGGGATATTCGTCCGCGAGGCCTTGTAACCAGAGGCCCAGATCCTCGGCGCTCAGGGACTTGCCTTCAAGGTGATAGATATCATCTTCAAGAAACTCGCTCGCCGCACAATCAAGACCGAGCTTGATGTCCTCGCCGAGTCGATACCCAGCCGCATCCACCGCTTCGCCAATGAGATCAAGCGCCTCGCGGCTGCCCGCGAGATCAGGCGCAAAGCCACCTTCGTCGCCAAGACCCGTGGACAGGGCGCGTGCGTTCAGGATCAGCTTGAGGTGCTGAAAGACTTCCGCCCCCATGCGCACCGCCTCAGCCAGCGAACGCGCGCCCACGGGAAGGATCATGAACTCCTGCACATCAACATTGTTGTTGGCATGTGCGCCGCCGTTGAGGATATTCATCATCGGCAGAGGCAGGGTGCTCGCCGGTTCACGGCCATGCAGGTCGGCGAGATGCTCATACAGTTCCACCTCCCGCGCCAGCGCGGCAGCGCGCGCACAGGCGAGCGAGATGCCGAGAATGGCGTTGGCACCGAGCCTCGACTTGAGCGGAGTGCCATCGAGAGAAATCATCGCTTCGTCAATCTGCGCCTGATCCGTCGCATCCATGCCGCGGATGCGCGGCAGGAGTTGGTCATGCACATTGGCGATAGCGCGCGTCACACCCTTGCCAAGATAGCGACGGGTGTCCTGATCGCGTAACTCGTGTGCCTCACGGGAACCTGTGGAGGCACCCGAAGGCACCATGGCGGAGCCACGCCGTTCGCGGCCATCAGGCCCCTGCACCATGACATCAGTCTCCAGCGTCGGGTTGCCGCGCGAATCCAGAACTTCGCGCGCCCGGACATCGAGAATGCGGATGGAGCGATCAGTCACCACGCATCGCCTGTGTCGATTCCAGCCAGGGACTCGCCTTCACGGCCTGGTCGATTTCTTTCAGCATGGGCAGGAAGGTTTCGAGAAGCCCCATGGGAAAGGCATTGGGACCGTCAGACAAGGCCTCGTCCGGGTTGGGGTGGGTTTCCATGAACAGACCCGAGATACCGGCGGCAACGGCAGCGCGCGCGAGCACCGGCACCATCTCGCGCTGACCGCCGGAACGATCTCCAAGCCCGCCGGGCATCTGCACCGAGTGCGTGGCATCAAACACTACCGGGCATCCGGTATCGCGCATGATGGCCAGAGCGCGCATATCCGACACCAGCATCCTGTAGCCAAAACTCACACCGCGTTCGCACACCATGATCTGATCGTTGCCGGTGGCCCTGGCCTTGGCCACCACGTGCCGCATGTCGTCGGGTGCCAGAAACTGTCCTTTCTTGATGTTGACTGGCAGCCCCTGTGAACAGACGCGCTGGATGTAGTTGGTCTGGCGACACAGGAAGGCCGGCGTTTGCAGCACCGACACCACCTCGCAAACGGCATCAAGTGGCGTGTCCTCGTGTACATCGGTCAGCACCGGCACCTGATTCCGGCGCGCAACAGCTTCCAGAATGCGCAAGCCCTCATCAATGCCCGGGCCTCGATAGCTGTTGTGAGACGAGCGATTGGCCTTGTCAAACGAGCTCTTGTAGATGAGCGGAATGGCGAGCTTGTCGGTGATGCGCTTGAGCTCGGACGAGGTCCGCATGGCGAGATCATGGCTCTCGATGACGCAGGGGCCGGCGATGAGAAAGAAGGGCGCGTCTTCGGCGACATGAAATCCACACAGTTGCATGTCAATGAACCCTGCTCAAACTGGCGCGATGGCGCGCGGATTCAATCCGCTCACGCGCTGCCTGCACGAACCCGCTGAACAGGGGGTGACCGGCGCGTGGCGACGAGGTGAATTCGGGATGAAACTGGCAGGCCACGAACCAGTTGTGATCAGCAAATTCTATGGCTTCCACCAGCCCGTCCTTCTGTGAGCGTCCACCAACACGCATACCCAACTCCTCGAAGCGCGACACATAGGCTTCGTTGACCATGAATCTGTGTCGGTAGCGCTCACGCAGCACATCCCGACCATAGGCACTGTGAATCAGAGAGCCTCGGGTCAGCTCGCAGGGTTGCTCGCCAAGCCGCATGCTTCCACCTCGGTCCTCGCTGCCATCTCGCACCTCTTCGGCACTACCGTCATGCCAGCTCTCCACCAGACCAATCACCGGTTCCGGTGTATCGGGAGCGAGTTCCTGAGAATGCGCCTCGACAAGACCGACGACATTGCGTGCGAACTCAACGATGGCGGCATGCAATCCGTAACAGATGCCCAGATAGGGTACACCCGTCTCGCGGGCATAGCCAGCGGCCATGATCTTGCCTTCAAAGCCCCTGCCTCCAAACCCGCCGGGCACCAGAATGGCATCGGCCTGATGCAGGCACTCACAGCCCTCCTGCTCGATGGTTTCGCTGTCCACGGACATGACGCTCACCCTGGCGCGCGTGTGAATACCGGCGTGTTGCAAGGCCTCCATCAGCGATTTGTAGGCATCGGGCAGATCCAGATACTTGCCGACCATGGCAACCGTGACCTCGCAATCGCTCGTCTGTTCAGCCTGCACTACATGCACCCAGTCAGACAGGTCCGCAGGCGCGCCCTCGATACGCAGTTTCCTGGCGACAAGATCGTCGAGACCTTCCTTGCCGAGCTTGAGCGGGACTTGATAAATACTGTCCATATCCGGCAAGGAGATAACGGCCGATTTCTCGACATTGCAGAAGAGCGCGATCTTTTCGCGCGCCTGGTCACTCAGGGGTGCCTCCGAGCGGCACACGAGGATATCCGGCATGAGACCAATCGAGCGCAGCTCCTTCACCGAGTGCTGCGTCGGCTTGGTCTTGGTCTCGCCCGCCGTCGCGATATAAGGCACCAGCGTCAGGTGTATGAACAGGCACCGCTCGGCACCCACATCAAGGCGAATCTGTCGCGCCGCCTCGAGAAATGGCAGTGATTCTATGTCGCCGACCGTGCCACCGATTTCGATGATGGCGACATCGCGGCCCTTGCCGACCGCCTGAATGCGGCTCTTGATCTCGTCGGTGATGTGCGGGATTACCTGTACGGTGGCACCGAGAAAATCGCCTCGCCGTTCCCGGCGCAAAACGGTTTCGTAGATGCCGCCGGCGGTCAGGTTGTTCTGCCGGGACATGCGCACACGCATAAAGCGCTCGTAATGCCCAAGGTCCAGGTCGGTTTCCGCGCCATCAGCCGTGACGAACACCTCACCGTGCTGAAATGGACTCATGGTGCCCGGGTCCACATTGATGTAGGGGTCCATCTTCAGCACATTGATCGACAGCTGACGAGCTTCGAGAATTGAAGCAAGCGATGCGGTAACCACGCCCTTGCCGAGGGAAGAAACCACGCCGCCGGTCACAAAGACAAATCTGACATCCGTCGGAGTTTCTCTCGGCACCTCATGCGAGGTCATTGTGCGACGCTGGGATGAATCCATCTCGAGGTTGTTCCATGCCACCCATTGGTCGCGCCAAGATGGAAAATCAGGATAGCGACAATGGGGGCCTGTCGCAAGTGGTTTTGTTCGTTCACCGGATATGAGACCGAGGGGCGTACCTGCTTGTGCCTACCAGCGAGCACTCACCTCCATGTGCACTCCGTGTTCGGGGCCCTGTTCCAGTGTGCCGATGCTGTCAATACTGTTGACAGTACCCACATCAAGCAGCTCGCGGCGCGTGACCTTGAACGTCAGCGAGAGATCCAGCGCGTCTTCACTGAGCTCCGGCATCAGTTGCCAGCCGAGGTGAAAGTCAACCGAGGTATCGGAAGCAGCCAGGCCGAAGCTCGGACTCAGCGTGAACCTGTCATCACAGGCCGCCAGTCCGTAGGCCGTCTCCAGTATCCAGCGAGTGCCAGCACTTGAACCTGTTGAGCCGCCGCCCATGCCTGTGCTGCCAACGCCGGGAAGCTCCGAGGCGAACAGCGCCTGTACCCCGCCACTCGACGGCCCGCCGATGTCCTGACGCAGGTTCAGCGTGAAGCCGCGCGTACTCGCCGCGCTCGGATCAAAGTTCAGCGCCGCCGAGAACCCGTGCGCCTGCTGCCCGGCATCATCATGCGTCACCAAGGTGCGACCGGACACATCAAGGGTCACCCCAAGTGCAGGCAGCGTCCACACCAGACCGCCACCGACTTCCACTCCGAAGCCTTGCTCGGCATCGCCGTCGTCATGACGCACTCCCGCTTCCAGCTTCGGTGTCACCGCTCCGACATTCCCCAGCGTCACCGCCCAGCTCCCCTCGAGACCCAGCCGCAGCCGCGAAGTATCCGCTTCGGACGAGGCCAGGCTCGAATACTCCTCACCGGCTTCCACTCGACCCGACCCAGTGCGCGACCAGAACACATCCGATACCAGCGTCATGGCCGGACCATGTCCCGCCGCCCCGAACAACCCGCCGCGCAGCCCAGCCGACACCATGCTCCAGTCAAGATCAGCCTCGATGCTGCCCTCGCCCTCCGGCGTGAGCGTCAGTGCCCCCGTGCCGCGCCCGACAGCGCCCCACACATCCAGCCGCTCCGAGAACCGGTACGACCCATAGGGTATCGCTGCGTTCAGGGAGACTTCGACCTCCCCGCTCGCCACGCCCTGATACCCGCCAGTCCCGCGGCTGCTCGTCAGCATGACACCGGTCAGCCACTCATCTCTTGCGTAGTCCGCTCCCAGAGTGACGGTTTCTGTCTGACCATCGAGGTGCACCACACCGTCGAGTCCGCGGAAGTCCGCGCGGGCACCCCGACCCCAGAAGGCGAGGCTACCACCGGATTCATCCATCGCGCCCGTGTGCGTGAAGTTGCTCGTGGTCAATCCAGCGAGCATTATCCCGGCCAGAGTACCCCGCGTCCCCGCTTCCCGCGGAGCCGTCAGGCGTTGCTCGATACCCTCGAGCGCCTGCTCCGTCACCGCTCGCCCGAAGCGCGCCAGCCACGCCACCGGCAGCGCATCCCAGTTGTTGATCATGCCAGTCGCTATACCATCCTCTATCAACACCCCGCGCGGACTCGACAGGCGTACCTGCATGGTCTCGTCCGGGTCGTTGTGGCTGTCTTCCATCGTCCGCACACGAACCCTGCGCTCCGTCACGCCCGGCCTGAACACCACCGCACCAGCCGCTGACTTATAGTCCCGATTCGCCGTTGCCGTCCCCGGCCGCGTCGCCCAGTACACCTTCACCCGATACCGCACTGCCTCCGAGAGCGTCACACGGAACTCCAGATCATCCCCCTCCATGGCCGACGCATCTTCAATGCTCACTGTCGGCAAGACCCGCTCGTCAACAGCCGGAGGTGTGGGCGTGGGCGGAGGCGGTGGCGGCGCGACCTCGTCTTCCACAGGCGTTCCCGTGGCTGTCACCACTGTGCCACCCTGTACGCCGTCATCCGCTGCGTTGCGCGTCTCGATACGTACCACGTACTCCTGATCGTTGGTGAGATCGGGAATCGTGAAGGAGGTACCCGTCACCCTGTTCACCGGCGTGAGCGTATTGCCCGGCCCTTTCTCCCGCCAGCGTACGCTGTAGCCGTTCGGAGCCACACTCGCCGCCGTCCAGCTCACATCAAGCGACCCGTCACCCGCACTCACCAGCAGATTGCTCACCTGCGTCGGTGTGACGACCGACTCATCTCCCACGGGTGTTCCGGTGGCCGTCACCACTGTGCCTCCCTGTACACCGTCATCCGCTGCGTTGCGCGTCTCGACACGCACCACATACTCCTGACCATTGATCAGATCGGGAATCGTGAAGGAAGTACCCGTCACTGTGTTCACCGGTGTGAGCATGTTGCCCGGCCCTCGCTCCCGCCAGCGGACGCTGTAGCCGTTCGGAGTCACGCTCGCCGCCGTCCAGCTCACCTCGAGCGAGCCGTCACCCGCACTCACCTGCAGGTTGCTCACCTGCGTCGGCGTGATGATCGGTACCGCGTCCACCACCGTCACTTGAAAGGTCAGTGCCGCCGTGTCCGCATCCGCCGTGTTGCTGTCGCTGTCCGAAGCCCGCCAGGTGTAGGTGGCCTCGGCCACTGCTGCCGTCGGTGTACCGCTCACCTCGCGCGTGGATGTATCCACACTCAGCCCCGTCGGCAGGTCGGGGGTCAGCGCGTAGCTGATAGTGCCGTTACCGCCGGTCGCCTCCGGCAGGGTGAAGGCGGTGATTTCGGTATCCACCGTGAAGGTCTTGTCCGCGATGGTCGTGCTACTCGCGAAGGCGGGGGCGGTGTCCGCCGCCGACACCACAATATCGAAGGTATCACTGACCGACCCACCCATGCCGTCGCTTGCCGTCACCTTCACCATCAGTGTGCCGGTGTCGCCGGATTGCGGTGTGCCCGCGAGCTTGCGCTCGCTGGCGGTGAAGCTCAGCCAGGTCGGCAGCGCACTGTCGTCCGATCTGGTCGCCGTGTAGGTGAGGCTGTCGCTGTCCGCATCGCTGAAGGTGCCAGTCGGGAAGCTGTACTCGAAGGCCGTATCCACCGTCGCCGTCTGGTCGGGAATCACTGTTCCCACGGTCGGAACCGAGTTGGCCACCGTGGTCACATCGAACCCGTCTGATGCCTCGCTCGCCAAGTAGTTGGCATCGCCGGTGGCCGTCACCGCCACTGTGTAGGTGGTGTTCGCCGTCAGGCCGGTGAACGCTGCCTCAGGACCGCTGCTCGGCACACTCACCGTGCCGTTCACCGCAGTCCCACCGCCCGGCGTTGCCGTCGCCGTGTAGCCCGCGGCTTCCTCCACCGCATCCCAGGTCACCGTGAAACCAGTGCGCGTTTTGCTGTCCGTCTTCACCGCCAGATTCGTCGGCTTCGCCAGTGTCCCCTTGCCTACCGTCACTTCAAAGGTCAGTGCCGCCGTGTCCGCATCTGCCGTGTTGCTGTCACTGTCCGAAGCCCTCCAGGTGTAGGTCGCTGCACTCGCTACTGCCGTCGGCGTACCACTTACCTTGCGCGTTGTCGCATCCAGCGTCACTCCGTTCGGCAGCGCCGGTGTCAACGCGTAACTGATAGTACCGTTACCTCCCGTCGCCGCCGGTAGCGTCACATCAACCTCCGTACCCACCGTCCAGGTCTGCGCCGCAATGGTCTCGCTACTCGCGAAGGCGGGGGCGGTGTCCGCCACCGACACCACAATATCGAACGTATCACTCACCGACCCGCCCATACCGTCGCTCGCCGTCACCTTCACCATCAGCGTACCTGTGTCGCCGGATTGCGGTGTGCCCGCGAGCTTGCGCTCGCTGGCGGTGAAGGTCAGCCAGGTCGGGAGTGCGCTGTCTGTGGTGCCGTCTGTCTGCTGAGCCGTGTAGGTGAGACTGTCGCTGTCCGCATCGCTGAAGGTGCCCGCCGGGAAGCTGTACTCGAACGCCGTATCCACCGTCGCCGTCTGGTCGGGAATCACTGTTCCCACGGTCGGAACCTGATTGGCCAGCGTGGTCACATCGAACCCATCCGATGCCTCGCTCGCCGAGTAGTTGGCATCGCCGGTGGCCGTCACCGTCACTGTGTAGGTGGTGTTCGCCGTCAAGCCGCTGAACGCCGCCTCCGGGCCGCTGCTCGGTACACTCACCGTGCCGGTCACCGCAGACCCACCGCTCGGCGTTGCCGTCGCCGTGTAGCCCGCGGCGTTGGGCACCGCATCCCAGGTCACCGTGAAACCAGTGCGCGTGTTGCTGTTCGCCTTCACCGCCAGGTTCGTCGGCTTCGCCAGCGTAGCTTTGTTCACCGCCGGGAAGGTGATGCTCGCCGTCGCTGTCTGCGTGTCCATGCCGCTGCCCGCAGTTGCCGTTACTGTCACCGTCGTCGTGCTGGTGCTCGCCGCCGTCGGCGTACCTGAGATGGCACCCGAGCCCGTATTGATATCCAGCCCGGCGGGCAGCGTACCTGCCGTCACCGAGTAGGTGACCGTCACGCTGCCGAAGCCCGCCGCCGTTGCCGTCAGCGCCGTGATGGGCGTGTCCACCGTCAAGGTCGTCGGTGCCGTGTAGGTCAGCCCAAGCGTGTCGTCGTCCGTGATGGTGGTGCTCTGCGACGACGCAGTGGACGACAGCACCGCGCCAGTGCCCGCATTGCTCAACGTGAAGGTGAAGGTCTCGTCGTCATCATCCACCGCATCGTCCGTGATGGTGACATTCACCGTCTGCGCCGTATCCCAGTTCCCCGTCGTGAAGGTGAGTGTGCCGCTCGCCGCCGTGTAGTCCGAGCCTGCCGTCGCCGTGCCGTCCGCCGTGGCGTAATCCACCGTCACGCTCGCCGCGGGCTGTGCGCTCAGCGTCACTGTGAAGGTGGCTGTACCCGCATCCTCGGCAACCGTCGTCGGACCACTCACGCTGAAGGTGGGGTCAGCCATTGGCGCACCCTGCACGGGGCTCGACCAATCGCCGTCAATATGGGTCGTCGAATCCGAGGCCGCCTTGGAGCGCACACGCACATCGTAGGTAGCCCCGTTGGTGAGACCGCTGATCACCGTCCCCGGCGTTGCCGGATCAACCGTGGTCACACCCGTCGCCGCTGTCCAGGACGTGACTGACGATGCCTTCCACTGCAACGCGTACGTATCCGCGTTCGCTATTCCTCCCCAGCTGGCCGTCAACTGCCCGCTCCCCACCGACAGCGTCACCGTCGGCACCGGCAGCCGGAAGCGGAATATGCGCGGGAAGTCCAGTGTCGCCGTTGCCGTCTCGGTCTGCATGCTCATCCCCGTGCCCGTGGTGCCGGTCACTGTCACCGTGACAGATGTGCGGGTATTCTTCGGTGTGTCCGGCGTACCGGAGATGGCACCAGTGTTGGCATTAATCTCCAGCCCCGACGGCAGGTCACCCGCGGTCACCGCATAGGTGAAGGTGGAACCCGCTGCGAAGTTGGCGGGCGAGGCGGGTGTCAGCGCCGCGAACTGTACTCCTGCGCGCAGAGTCGTCGGCAGTGCCGGATAGGTGAGGCTCGGCACGGCCGCTGCGGACACCACAATGTCGAAGGTGTCACTCACCGACCCGCCCATGCCGTCACTTGCCGTCACCTTCACCATCAGTGTGCCGGTGTCGCCGGATTGTGGCGTACCCGCGAGCTTGCGTTCGCTGGCGGTGAAGGTCAGCCAGGTGGGCAGCATGCTGTCGTCCGATCTGGTGGCTGTGTAGGTGAGGTTGTCGCTGTCCGCATCGCTGAAGGTGCCGGCCGGGAAGCTGTACTCGAAGACCGTATCCACCGTCGCCGTCTGGTCGGGAATCGCGGTGCCTACGGTCGGAACCTGATTGGCCACCGTGGTCACATTGATCTCATCCGATGCCTCGCTCATCACGTAGTTGGCATCGCCGGTGGCCGTCACCGTCACTGTGTAGGTGGTGTTCGCCGTCAAGCCGCTGAACGCCGCCTCCGGGCCGCTGCTCGGCACACTCACCGCGCCGGTGAAGGAGTTGCTCCCCTGCACAGCTGTCGCCGTGTAACCCGCGGCGTTGGGCACCGCATCCCAGGTCACCGTGAAGCCGGTGCGCGTCTTGCTGTCCGTCTTCAGCGCCAAACCAGTCGGCTTCGCCAGTGTCCCCTTGCCCACCGTCACGCTAAAAGTGAGCGCCGCCGTATCCGTGTTCGCGGTGTTACTGTCGCTGTCCGAAGCCCGCCAGGTGTAGGTGGCTGCACTCGCTACTGCCGTGGGCGTACCACGCACCTTGCGCGTTGTCGCATCCAGGCTCATCCCGTTCGGCAGCGCCGGTGTCAACGCGTAGCTGACAGTACCGTTACCTCCCGTCGCCGCCGGTAGCGTCACATCAACATCCGTACCCACCGTCCATGTCTGCGCCGCAACAGTTTCGCTCCCGAAGCTCGGTGCCACATCCGCCTCGACCGGCGTACCCTTCGCAACATCCGACCACTCGCTGTCCGCATAGGTCTTCGAGGCCGAGGCCGCCTTGGCCCGCACCCGCACATCGTGTTCCTGGCCGTTACCGAGGCCGGTTATCTCGGCAGGCGAAGTATCGTCCGAACTGTCCACCCATGTGGTGTCGTCGCTCTCCTTGTATTGAACCTCGTAGCTCGCCGCGTTCGTCACGTCCGCCCAACTCGCGGTCAGCTGGCCGTCCTGAGCCGTCACCGTCACCACCGGCTTCGCCAATACCGCCTTGTTCACCGTCACCACAAAGGTGTCCGTCGCATCGACCGTGCCGTCGTTCACAGTCACCGTGATGGTTGCCGTGCCTTCGCCCACGGGAGTCACCGTCACCTGGCTGTTGGCATCGTGGGCGCTCAGCGTGGTCGGAGTCACCGTCGCCACCGTCGCGTCCCCGGATGCCGCCTTGTATTCCAGGGTATTGCCCGCGTCTGCGTCCGTTGCATCCACATCCACCAGCAGGTTCGTGCCGAAGGTCGCGGTCTTGTCGGTGATGTCGGTGATGCTCGGTGCCGTGTTCGGTATGTCATCGTCATCCACCATCACCGCCACGCTGCCGGTCACGCCAGCGTAGTCCCCGCCCGTAGCAGTGTGGACAAGAGTGGCCGCATCGTCGCTTGCGTCGGTGTCCTGCCCCGCCGTCACCGTCACCGTCTGTGCGCTGTTCCAGGTGGTGGACGTGAAGGTGAGGGAGGTGGGGTTCACCGTCACCTCGCCCACCGCTCCGGTCACCGCCACCGTCACGCCAGCGCTCGGCTGCGATGCAAGCTTCACCCTGTAGGTGCCGCTCGAACCTTCGTTCACCATCAACGCGGCGGGGTCGAACACCAGCGCACCGGACACGGCCGGGAAGACGATATCGCGGGTTGCCGTTGGCGGATCCATGCCCGTGCCCGCTGTGACGGTTATCGTGACGGTGACCGTGCTCGCGCTCACCGTGGTCGGGGCACCGGTGATGGCACCGGTGGAGGTGTTCAGCGTGAGACCCGGCGGCAGGGTTCCGGTGGTCACCGCATAGGTGAAGGTGGAGCCTGCTGCGAAGTTGACCGGCGTCGCCGTCAGTGGGGTAATGGTGGTGCCGACGGCCAGCGTACTCGGCTCTGACGAGTAGATCAGGCCCTCCCCCTTGCTGCCATCTACCTTGTGCCCTGATTGATCTGAAAGCCCCGCATAGCTCAGATTGAGGTCAGTACCTAAACTCGCACTCTTGATGGTACCGCCGTTCAGCTCGATGGGGTTGGCCGGGATGCTGATGCCGTTCGTGTCACGGTCGTCGGCCTGAACCGTGTACGAAAAGAAAATAAGATTACCACCGGACTCTGAGAATTCCGCATAGTGGGTCTCGTCGCCGATCGTCAGGCGGATTCTCGGACTACCGGTGACTGAAGCTCGCGCGTTGAATGTGGCTTGAATGAAAACTGTTTCGCCGAACTCATAGGTCTCGTTGGATACAGTCCCGGCGAGGATATTTATGGTAATTATAGCGCTCTGTGCGGAAGCGGTGCCCGGCAGGAGTCCCATGACCAGAATGGCCAGCAGCAGCCCCTGAGCAAGCCCCCGACGGACCAAGCCCTGTGAGAGGGGGGGGGGGGGGGGGGGGGGGGGGTATGATATCCACGGACTTCAAGGGCTGTCCTTGCAAGCCTTGCAAGATCTGACCTCGAGTAAGCCCCTGACGGGCCAAGCCCGGTGAGTGCACTTCACTGCTGCCTGTCGCTATCATGGATATAGATATACCGGAAGAATAAACTTGAATAGTAGCCCACTTTCCGGGATTCCGTCAAAACATGGCATGTCCTGATCAAGCGTGGACTTGACCAGATTCGCAAATCAGAAACGCGACACTGAATCTGGCGGCACATCCATGCGCGAGGCAGCCAGGCGGCCGAGGCCGCCTGACTCGGGAGCAGATGTCCGGGAGCCTCAGTCGTCCTGGAAAACGTTGATAGCCCTCACGACCACCACGCTCACCACTCCGCCAAGCAGGGCAACGACGAGGCCATCAAGAATGCCATCAAGATAGGTGCCCGCATAGTGAATATGCGCGAGCACATCCCCGCCCCCGGCAGCCGCGGCCGCCACTGCGAACACCAGATACGCGGTCGGTTCACTGGCATCCACATTCAGGTACCCATGTACGATACCGAGCACCACCAGAGCCAGCATCAGAAATTCGGTGGGAGCCTGAGGCACCAGAGCATCGACAAGCGCCGCAAGAACAATCAGACCAACTATTACTTTCTCTGCCATTGTCTATTCCCTCGCATATGACAACAAGAAGGAGAATCGCGAGCGACTGAAAGCCTCGCGGCCCCGGGCCGGTTCGCACTTGCGCCCGAATATACCACACTTGCGGAAACAAGAATTCATCGCCGAGCGACGCTCGCCGAGCAACGCTATCCTGTCCGTCAACCCCAACGAACCCACACACCCCCTCCATGCAGCTACACTAACGCTCTCTCTCAAGAGCAGCCAACCTATTATGCTTGCCTACGAATCTGCAACCTCCCTGCTGCGCCGACTGAAGAACCGGGAAATCAGCGCAAGTGAACTCCTGACGTATTTCCTCGAGCGTATCGACACCTACAACGAGGACATCAACGCGGTCGTCCATCTTGACATCGAGCCCGCCAGAGAGGCCGCATCTTCGCCACAGGGTGAACTTGTCGGCCTGCCCATGACCGTCAAGGAAGGCTATCAGATGGCCGGTACGCCAACCACCTGGGGCATCCCGGCATTCAGGAACAACATCACTCCCGAAGATGCTGTAGCCGTGGCGCGCCTGCGCAAGGCGGGCGCAGCAATCTTCGGCAAGACCAACGTGCCAATCGACCTTGGCGATCTGCAAAGCTATAACGACATCTACGGCACATCAAACAATCCCTACGATCCCGAGCGCACTCCGGGAGGCTCCTCCGGCGGCAGCGCTGCCGCCTTGGCGACGGGCTTCTCGGCACTGGAAATGGGCTCGGACATCGGCGGCTCCATTCGCAATCCGGCGCATTGCTGCGGCGTGTTTGGTCACAAACCCACCTGGGAGCTCATTCCCACGCGCGGACACGCACTGCCGGGCGTGATGGCACCCCCGGACATCGCAGTCGTTGGGCCACTCGCACGCAGCGCCGAGGACCTCGAACTCGCACTGCAACTGCTTGCCGCTCCTGACGAGCTCGCGCGCGGTGTCCGCTACGCGCTCCCGACCCTGGGAGAACGCCGACTGAAGGATCTGCGCGTCGCAGTCTGGGCAAACGATGATTTGTGTCCGGTCAGCACCGAGATCGAGGCGCGTGTGCATCAAGTAGCCGAAGTCATGCGGTCTGCCGGTGCCGAAGTCAACCATGAAGCGCGTCCGAAGGTGGGAGCCGAGGCCCTCTGGCGTCACTACCGGAGCCTGCTCAACGCCTTTCTCGGCGGGTCAGTGCCGAGAGCGGTGTATGACTCCAGAAAACGAGCAGTCGTCGAGCTTGGTGAAGACACCGAAAGTGATGCCGCCATGACCCTGCGCACCTTGACCATGTCGCATTACGACTGGCTGCGTCACAACAATCGGCGCGCACATCTGCGCTGGTCGTACCACGAGTTTTTCAAGGATTTCGACATCATCCTGCAACCGGTCATTCCCACCCCGGCGTTCAAGCACGATCATCGACCCTTCGCCGAACGCAGCATCGAGGTTGATGGCAAGGCCATGCCCTACTTCGACCAGATATTCTGGGCAGGCATTTCCGGTGTCGCCTGCCTGCCTTCCACGGTCGTGCCGACCGGCCTCAACGATCAGGGCCTGCCCATCGGGATTCAGATTATCGGCCCGGAGTATGGCGACCTCGTTACCATCGGGGTGGCCCGCCTGCTGGAAAGCGAAGGCTTTGCCTTCACGCCCCCCACTGGATATCCGGATCCTTGATCGTCGCGACTGCGCGTCCCAATGTCGCGCTCATCAAGTACTGGGGCAAGCAGGATGACGCGCTGCGCATTCCTGCCACGCCCTCACTGTCCATCCCGCTGCTCGCATTCGAAACCCGCACCTCTGTGGAGCGAGCCGAGGGGCCAGCCGACCGGGTCATCATCTCCGGCCAACCCGACACGAGCGGGCGTATCGAACACTGGCTAGCCACCCTGCGGCGCGATTTCAGGCTGGATATCCCACCGCTGTGCATCAGTTCTCACAGCAACTTCCCCGCATCAAGCGGCCTGGCATCTTCAGCTTCGGGGTTCGCCGCGCTCACCAGAGCACTCGACCGGCTACTCGAACTTGAACTTGACGAAGCCGGACAAAGCCTGCTTGCCCGGATCGGGTCAGCCTCCGCCGCCCGCTCTGTACGCGACGACTTCATGGTGCTTGCCGGTGAGACCGGCACACATGAGTCCTGGTACGCGCGAAAACTGCTCGACTGGAGCGCCTGGCCGCTCGGCGTGTCTGTTGTGCTGTGTTCACGCGAGAACAAACACGTATCTTCATCCGCAGGCATGCGCCTCGGGCGCGAAACCTCGCCACTCTTTGGCTCCTGGACCCGCTGCAATCGACAGCTCTTCGCACAGGCCACCGATGCCGTCCGAGAACGGGATTTCGACGCACTGGCGCAAGCGGCGCGCTGGAGCTTCTTCGCCATGCTGTCGGTGATGCAATCAAGCACCCCCGCACTGTGCTACCTGAATCGGGCTTCATGTGCGGTAATCGAGGCGGTCGGAGAATTGCAGGAGGCTGGTGTTCCGGTGTTTTTCACCTGCGATGCCGGAGCGCAGGTGAAATGCGTGTATCCGCCCGAAAATGAAGCGCTTGTGAGGTCTCGCATCGAGCGGGTTGCGGGCGTACTCGAGGTGCTTCGTGCCTGTCCCTGAAAGCGCAGAAGCAGAGCCAGCATGAAGCGTGAACCTGCGAACGACAGGGAATCCCCCGGGCAGGCGGCGCGCGCGCCGGGCAAGCTGCTGCTCGCCGGCGAGTATGCCGTTCTGGAGGGTGCCCCGGCGCTGGTGATTGCCATCAACAGATACGCTCACGCGCGCTGCGGCGGGACTTCTCGACGAGCGGGCGAGCCGAGTCGGCTGCATCTGGCAATCGCAGAGGTTCTCGGGCTCGATATACGGACACGCGACAGAGAGCTGTTACAGCAACTCGAAATCGACACCAGCGACCTCTTCGAGGGGACGCGCAAACTCGGGCTTGGTTCAAGCGCTGCCGCCTGCGTGGCCGCAATCGCTGCCATCATCGGCGACTGCACCAACAAGGAGCGCATCTGTGCGCTGGCCATTGATGCCCACAGGCGCTTTCAGTCCGGGCTTGGCAGCGGCTTCGATGTGGCGGCCTCGACCTGCGGTGGCGCGCTTGTCCATGTTCAGGGTCAGGCACCGACCGGCATCAAACTGCCGGAGGGCCTGTACTGGCAAGCCTTTGCCTGGCCGCGCGCCGCAAGCTCACCGCACGCCATCCGGCGTTGGCGGACTGTGCACAACCGGCAGGCTCTGATCGAAACAGCATCAAGGCTTCCGGATTCGGCTCGTGCAGGGGCCGACAGCCTGCTCGCCTGCATCGAGGAGTTTCAGTGCAGATTGATGGAAATTGATCGCGCACACCGGCTCGGCATCGTCACGCCCGAACAACAGCTACTGGCGGAGCAGGCCAGGGGAGTGGGCGTGGAGTACGGAGCACCCATCCTGTTCAAGCAGGCAGGTGCCGGCGGCGGCGACATCAGTATCGCCTTGTCCACCTCACGCGATGCTCTGCAAGCCCTGTGGGACATTACCGTACAATCTTCGTTGCGTCTTCCACCCACCCCTCTCGAACTCGCTATGGACATGCAGGGTGTCGTTCATGAATGATCAGGTCGCGGCCGCACGGCCGCCATCATCGCGCATTCCCGATTTCTTCAAGCTCTCGGTGACACAGCGTACGCAGGCGCTCGCAGCGCTTGGCCACCTGTCTGACGAAGACCTGGCGCTGCTCGCCGATGCCGGCCTCGGGGTAGGTCGCGCCGATGGCATGATCGAGAACGTCATCGGCGTGTTCGGGCTGCCGCTCGGGCTCGGCCTCAACTTCCTCATCAACGGTGTTGACCGCGTCGTGCCACTGGTGGTGGAAGAGCCATCCATTGTCGCGGGGTTGAGCTCGGCGGCGCGCATCGCAAGGCTCTCGGGCGGCTTCACGGCCGAGGCTTCCGACCCCCTGTTAATCGGCCAGGTACAGGTGGTCGAGATACCCGATATCGAGAAGGCGCGCGCGCAGCTTGCCGGGCACACTCGGGAGATCATCGCACTGGCCAACAGTCTGCATCCGAAGATGCTCGCCAGAGGCGGCGGCGCACGGGAAGTCGAGATTCACCAGCACACAACCGATTCGGGGGACATGCTGGTCGTGCATCTCATTGTCGATACGCGCGAAGCCATGGGTGCCAATCTGGTGAATACCATGTGCGAAGGAGTGGCATCGCTGATCGAATCCATCACCGGCGGACGAGTCTTTCTGCGCATCCTGTCGAATCTCGCTGACCGGGCGCTGGTTCGCGCACATGCGCTGATCAGCGAGAAAAATCTTGAAGGCAAGGGCTATAGCGGTGCCGAAGTGCGCGATGGCATCATCCTCAGTAACGACCTGGCGCTGACCGACCCCTACCGCGCCACCACGCACAACAAGGGCATCATGAACGGCGTGGATGCCATCGCCATCGCCACCGGCAATGACTGGCGCGCCATCGAGGCAGCAGCGCATGCCTATGCCGCGCGTGACGGACGCTACCGGGCGCTGACCAGATGGCAGAAGACACCGGAAGGTGATCTGGCAGGCGAGCTCTGTATGCCCATGAAGGTCGGCACCATCGGCGGCTCGCTCGAATCGAACCCCACAATCAAGCTGTGCCATCGACTGCTCGGCTCCCCGAATGCGCGCGTCCTGGCAGAAATCATGGGCGTGGTCGGGCTCGCGCAGAACTTCGCGGCGCTGCGCGCACTTTCCACGGTTGGCATTCAGCAAGGGCACATGACGCTGCACGCACGCAGCGTCGCCTTGAGCGCCGGCGTTCCGACCGAACACTTCGATCAGGTGGTCGATGAACTCATCGAGAGTGACGAGATCAAGGTGTGGAAGGCACAGGAAATTCTCACCTCGCTGAAAGCGAAAGCGCCCGTGCGGGCCGCCGCCGGGCAGGGCTCTGGCGCATTGGAGGGCGCACATCAGGAACCGCGCAGTCACGCCTGCGGCAAGATTGTGCTCATGGGTGAACACGCGGTGGTCTATGGCCGCCACGCGCTGGCGGCTCCCATACCGCTCGCAGTGGAAGCGCGCATCAAGGATACTGCACATGGTACGCAGCTATTGATTCCACGCTGGAACATAGAGCAGCGTGTGCCGTCGCAGGGCGAGCACCCACAGGGCACCATCGGCATTCTCGCGCTCGTGTTGCGTCAACTGCGGCTCGAATCCAGGCCCATGATCATCGAGGTGTTTCCCTCCGTGCCCAAGGCCATGGGGCTTGGCGGTTCGGCAGCCCTCGCGGTGGCGGTCATCCGTGCTCTTGACCAGCATTTCTCTCTCGGTCTGGAAGATACGCGTATCAATGAACTGGCGTTCGAGTGCGAAACGGCCGCTCA
The DNA here is from genome assembly GCA_965199815.1 of Pseudomonadales bacterium. Classification (GTDB taxonomy): domain Bacteria; phylum Pseudomonadota; class Gammaproteobacteria; order Pseudomonadales; family Azotimanducaceae; genus Azotimanducus. The sequence continues at coordinate 60,869 of CBDATE010000033.1, read as the reverse complement.
TGGAAAGCCGTCAGGAATCGATAACACGGTCGCCACATACGGCCAGACCCTGCTGTTCAAGACACAGGACGGCTTGCCGCAATACTCGCAGATCACTCCGGCGGTGCCGATTCCACTGGTGATTGGCATGTCCGGGCGAGAGAGCCTTACGGCGCGCATGGTATCCGGGGTGGCCTCGGCGCGAGACAGGAATCTGGCGGCATTCGAGCGCGTCTTTGATCAGATGGAATTGCTCACCATGAGTGCGGTGAGCGCAGTCACCCATGGAGACTTTGCCTCCCTCGGTGATTCGATGAATCTCTGTCACGGGCTCTTGAACGGCCTGCAGGTGTCCTCACCCGAGATCGAACGCATGGTGCACAGCGCGCGCAAAGCCGGTGCTCTGGGTGCCAAGGTGACCGGTGGCGGCGGCGGTGGCTCCATGATCGCGCTCGCCCCCGGTCGTCAGGACGAAGTGAGCAGCGCGCTCGAACAGCTCGGGTACGAAACCCTGAGCCTTGATATTGCATAGCATCACACAGGACACTCGACATTCAGTGATATGCACACTCGCTTCGCGGCCGAACCAAGCCGATGCCTCCACGGGAACTGAACTGCTCGTACTGGTCGATTCGCTTGATCGGGAAATCGGGGTGCTTGGCAAGGATGCCTGCCACGACGGCGAAGGCCGCCTGCACCGCGCCTTCTCTGCGTTCATATTCAATGCGCAGGGTGAATTGCTGCTTCAGCAGCGCAGTCAGGCGAAGCGACTCTGGCCCGGCTATTGGGCGAACTCCTGCTGCTCACACCCTCGGGCGGGTGAGCGGATGTGCGATGCGGTAAAACGCCGTATACAGCAGGAACTGGGCTTGCAGGTATCGCCCGAATTCGTTTTCAAGTTCGAATATCAGGCGCACTTCGCCGAATTCGGAAGCGAGCACGAACTCTGTCATGTGTTCATAGCCCGAACACTCGACATGCCACGGGTTGATGATGCGGAAGTACAGGCGTGGCGGTGGATTTCAACGCAGGCGCTGAGCGCGGAAATCGAGCGACACCCGAATATCTTCACGCCTTGGCTCAAGCTGGAATGGCCGCAGTTGCTGGAGTGCCTGGGGGTGTGAGTTCACGGTGCCGCCGCAAGCGGGAGCGGCTGCATCACGTAACAGAGGCAGTCCTGCCGTACACTTTCACGGTTGGTGGTGTACATGGAGAAAACGAGGTCTCGGGCCAGCACCAGCGCATCCTCGCGCACCTCGAACCAGTCTCGCATGTTCAGGCGACCGTGCTGACTGGTGATGACCAGTGGCGGTTCGCCGGTGCGTGACAGCCGCGCGAACAGGGTGCCTTTGGGCAAGGTCTCGAAGTTGCGTGACTCCAGATGTGCACTCAAGACCATGTCCGGCGAAGTACCCGAGTGCGCCCTGCCCTCGAACGCGAAGCTGGCCTGCTTGTCGAGCTCGATTCTGGCCACCGTGGCGTAGAGCGAAGCACTGACCTCATCGGGCATCGCAATGTCATCAAGCGATTCGAGTGGCAGCAGGGATTCGAGCGTATCGAGAATGCGTGAAACGCCCTGCAGGTCGCCGGTACGTCCCGCTTCCAGCGTCACAGATGGACAGAAATCGGCAAAGGCCGCCGACTGAATGCTTCTCGGGAAATCCACCAGAACGGTCAGTGGCGAGAACAGGGAACCGAGCCGCAGCGTGTGCGAGTCACGCTTGGCGATGCATACGTGGCATGGGTTGACACCGCTGTTGTTGTGCAGATCGAGACCCGCGAAACAGCCGCGCGCACGCATGTGCCCGGTGACGAGACGCGCCGTCTCGGCCAGTGGGTGATCGATGCGGCCGTCCCACACCCTGTTGAAATCCGGTTGATCGGGCAGGTGACGCACGCTGGCCCGCGCGGCACGCACATTGCCAACAAAGAGGTTCAGCGAACGCGCCGGCGGACTGCCTCGCAGACGCTTTATCAGACGGCGAACAGCTTCCCAGCCGCCCACTTCATCCCCATGCAGAAGCACGGAAACGAAGAGCGCGGGGTCACGCTGCCCGCGCATCTCGAACAGCGTGGGACCGGCGAGCACCTTGTACAACGCCTCGGCGGGCAGACTCTCGATGCCCTCGGGGAGTTCATGCGCTATCTGCAAGCGATCGGTCAAGCGCGACTTCCTCACGGCAAAAGAACGTGACGGGGCTCGAACGCAGGTGCGCTGGCAAGCAACAAGTGCATCGTCATAACGACCATTCGGCCACCGGACTGCCTTCCGACTGGCGCTCCATGTAGGCGAGCACCAACGCCTGATAGTCGGTGCCATACTTTGCCAGCCACGCTCGCATCCAGTGCGCTCCCGTCTGCCAACGCTCCACGCGCTTCAGCACGATGTTCAGGAATTCGTGCACTTCTGATTCGGGGATTCTCTGCTTGAGCAGCCCAAGTCGCGCGCGGGGCAGGAGTTCCGAAAGCAGCAGGTCTCTCAGCACCGGAGTGCGCCCGCCACGCCAGTGTACTCGCGCGTTCAGGCCGTGACGTGCCGCGCTCAGGAAGTTTCGTCGCGCCTTGTCAAAGGAGATTTCCTCGGCCAGAGAATCGATGTCGCCCGCGAAGCTGAACACCAGGCCATAGAAGAATGCGGCGTTGGCGATGTTGTCGATGAGACTCGGCCCGGCAGGAATGGCCCGGTGCTCCAGTCTGAGATGCGGTACGCCGTCGTGATCAAAACCCACGAGCGGCCTGTTCCAGCGCCAGATGGTGCCGTTGTGCAGGCGCAGGTGGGCGAAGCGGCCAGGCGGCAGATCGACCACCTGCGGGATGAGTGGCTGATAGCGCGTGAGGTTTTCGTCGTACACCTCGAGCAGCGAGTCGCGCACATACCCGGAGCCGAAGGTCACGTGCTTGAAGGGCGGCTCGCCCACATCCACCGATTGCTCGAAGACCGGAATGCGCGTCTCCATCCACAATCGCTTGCCGAGGAAGACCGGCGAATTGGTGGAGATGCCCACACAGGCGGCAGAAGCGAGCACCGCCGCGTTGTAGAGCGCGACCGCCGTATCCGGCTGCACCTGCAAGTGCACCTGAAAGGAAGTGGCCGCGGCCTCCATGAGCACACTTGGGTGTGTGCGCCGCAGATGCTCATCGCCACTGATGTCTATGTGAAAGGGCTGCCCGTTTCGTCGTAACAGAGCCTGTTCATTGAGCGCGGCGAAGCGGGTCATGCCAGACATGTTGCCGGCATGAAGGTCTTCGGCAGTGATGGTGGGCAGTATGCCGATCTGCAACAGGCGCTGTCCGAGCGTGTGTGCACAGCTCACGCACTTGCGCCAGGTAGCGCCGAGCTCGTCGTGCAATCTGGAGAATGCCTTGCCTTGCAGACTTGTCGGCGAGCCGTTGATCTCGACATTGAATCTGGCCAACTCCGGCACTACCAGACCGTGGTTGACGCGCTTCAGGAAGGCCTCGTTGCCGGGATGCGCCCTGCCCTCGGCATCAAGCAGCCAGGCTTCGAGTTCAAACCCGGCGACGAATTCCTGCTGGCTCAAGCCGCGATTCTCGACCAGAGAACGCAGCAGGGAGGTTTCCTCCACAAGGCGTTCACGAAATGTCCGGAAGTCTGCTTGCGTGAAGTTGCGTGTGCGGATTTCTTCGCCCACGAGACGGTGCCTCAAGTCACAGGCCAGGCGCTATTATCCGCTATGTGTCGGGGTGGGTTGGTGCGGGGCCGATTCGGAAAGGCGTTGCAGGAAGGACAAATTGAAGACGCATTCATCTCAGTGCCAGCGGAAGCATTGTCCGGAGATTTCCTGAAATTTCGCGAGCAGAGCCTGAGATCTTTCCGAGAATATCAACTTCCCGTGATTACCTTGGGCAAGGCAACTTCCAGGGAATCTGCCATGGCTAACCGGATGATTGGCAAAAAGGCTCCATCCGAGCAGGGGCATTTCTCATGTCAAAATAGAGGGTTTTTCGAGAAAAAATCTCGCCAATTGACTTTTGGACGCAAAAAACGCGATTATTACCCTCATATCCGGAATCACCGCTGGAAACAACCATGCCCCTTTCAGACTCCAGCAATCCCACCAACGCGCTTGTCGCGTTTCGCGCCCGCAATGTCCGCTGCTACCGGGACGAGGTGGTTCTCACCACCAACGCCACTCGCCTGGCGAATCAGGAAGTGGTGCGCGAGGTAAAAACCACATCTGCCCGCCCGGACAGATTGCTGCCGGTAATTGGCGTTTTTGGTGCAAATGCGTCAGGCAAGTCCGCGCTGCTCAAGGCCATTTCCGATATGCGCAGCCTGATTCTTGGCTCGTTCCGAGGCGGTTCGCACAAGCCCCGGGATGGCGATGAAGAAGCGACAGGCAACTTGAATCGACAGCATTTTCTCCTCGGCGAGCCGGGCATGAACGAAGACTCGGAGTTTGAAGTCGAATTGATCATTGGCAACGAACGCTGGCGCTACGGCTTCACGGTGAACGACCATGAAGTCGTACACGAGTTTGCCTCGCATTACCCTCGAGGCAGGGAAGCCCTGCTGTTTGAAAGGAACAGGGAGAACCTGAAGTTCGGTTCTTCCCAGCGTCGCGACGGTCGCCTGCTGACGCGGCTTGTCAGACCGAACGCGTTGGCGCTCTCCGTGGTCGGCGCTCTCGCGGACCATCCCATGCAGAAACTGTTCAAATGGTGGTTGCGCAACAATCAGCTGGCGGAGCCTGGCAACCAGCTTGCGCGTATCGGCTACAGCGCTGAGCGTGCGCAAGATCCGGCAGAGTGGCAGCGGATGCGTGACCTGCTCATGGCAGCGGACCTGGGGTTGAGTCGCCTTGAAGTGGTCGAAGCCGATGTGGAAGAGAAAGAACAATTTGAACGTATTCGAAGGGTGTTGCAGGACCAAGGTATTCAAATCGAAAACCCATCGGAATTTCGCACCCTGCGCTTGGCTCATCGCGCGGCCATTGGCGATGTGGCATTGGATCCGGAGCACGAATCCGGAGGAACGAAAGCCTGGATTGGCTTGCTCGGTCCGCTTCTTCATTGCCTGGACAAGGGTGTCGTCATACTCGTGGATGAACTCGACGCAAGCCTGCATCCAGCGCTTGTCGAGCGACTGGTCGAATTGTTCCAAAACCCCGGAACCAATCCGAGAGGAGCGCAACTGATCTTCAATGCCCACAATCCATCAATTCTGGATCAGCGTCGCTCCCTTGCCCTTGGTCGCGACCAAATCTGGTTCACGGAAAAGGATGGCGATGGTGCCAGTACCCTGTATCCGCTATCCGATTTCCGTGGTCGAAAAGACGAGGCGATTGATCGGCGCTACCTGCATGGACGCTATGGCGGCACACCGGCGCTGGACCCAGGTGCATTCGAATGGGCAGTCTCGCAACAGGAAACTCACCCTGTCGGGTAGTCGCCTTCGGCACCGAGTCGCTCATGGCCAGTCGCACACCGCGCCGAATCTCCCGAGCAAGGGAGGCGGGAGCGCGCCGACCACTCCGATGGAAATTGGTGGATTCATTCCATATCGAGCCGTAACCTCACGCGCAGGTTGGCCACCACGCATTGCCTCCACACCGACCGTGCGCCTGAATTCATCTGTGGCCACAGCGCTTGCCTGTACCATAGCGACTCACCTGTGACCCTCATCCCATGTCCATACAACCCATGGCCAATATTGCCTTGCGCGCTGCCCGTCTTGGTGCGCGTGTGCTGCTCAATCATGTCGAGCGGGTACATCAACTCACGATTGAGCGCAAGCAAGGATATGAGGAAGTCTCGGAAGTTGATCGATGGGCGGAAGAGATCATCGCCACAGCGCTTGCGGAAGCCTACCCGCAACACGGCGTACTCGGAGAAGAGTTCGGAGGCGACCCCGGCAGCAGCGAGTATGTGTGGTACATAGACCCCCTCGACGGAACCCTCAACTACCTCTCCGGCTTGCCGCACTTTTGCGTCTCGGTCGGCGTATTGGAGCGTGGCGTACCCACCCACGGTGCCATCATCGACCCGATTCGGGGCGAGGAGTTTCATGCCAGCCGAGGTCACGGCGCATACCTCAACAGTCGGCGCATACGAGTTTCGACCTGTGGCAGGCTGGCACAGGCAGTCATCGCCTCCGGCTCGCCGCATCACGGCATCCGTCGTCATTGGGGCAGCTACCTGAAGATGCAGGCACAGCTCGCACCCCATATTCGCAGCGAACGGCGCAGTGGTTCGGCAGCACTCGACCTCGCCTATATCGCCGCCGGGCGCATCGACGGCTACTGGCAGCTTGGACTCAAGCCCTTCGATCAGGTAGCTGGCGTGGTTCTGGTGCGAGAGGCCGGCGGCATGGTGTCGGATGTTGCGGGTGGCGAGAGATTTCTCGAAACCGGCAATCTGCTGGCGACCAACAGCGCCTGCTTCAAGCCCATGCTGAAAGCCCTGCATCCGAACCTGTCACAGGAATTGTCCGCCGGATAGCCCTGGTTTGCAGTCGCCCTCGTCATCCGGGCACCACGTGTGCCAACAGGACAACGAAGGCTCGAATCTCAGTTCTGCGTGGCTTCCTTCTCCGGTGTCACCAGACTCGAACGGTCCACCTTGAGCAGGAGCAGCGTCGCCGCCGCGACGTAAATCGACGAATAGCTTCCGACGACCACACCTATGGTGAGCGCGCTTGCGAAGCCGCGCAGTTGCTCGCCACCGACCAGCAACAGGGAGAGCAACACCAGCAGGGTGGTCAGAGAGGTGACGAGCGTACGCCCGAGGGTCTGATTCAGGGACGCATTGATGACTTCAACGGGTGAGCTTCGCCGCATCAGGCGAAAGTTCTCGCGGATGCGGTCGGACACCACGATGGTATCGTTCAGCGAGTAGCCAATCACCGCAAGCATGGCGGCGAGCACCGAGAGGTCGAACGACCAGCCAAAGATCGCGAACGCGCCCACGGCGATGACGACATCGTGAATCAGGGCCACGACCGCGCCCACCGAGAACTTGCCGGTAAAGCGAAACATGATGTAGAGCATGACCACTGCCAGCGCAACCAGCACCGCCAGACCACCCTGCTCTCGCAGCTCCTCACCGACCACCGGCCCAATGAAATCCACGCGACGCAAATCCGCACTCTCATGCTGCTCCCGTATCAGCGCAATGAGGCTGTCGCCGAGCGTGGCCTGGTCGCGGTCGAGCTGCATCGGCATGCGGATGAGCAGGGTCGTCGCGTTGCCAAAGTTCTGCACCACGGACTCCTCGTAACCGGCTGCGGCAAGCTCCTGGCGTACCGTCTCGGGCTGAATCTCCTGCTCGAATCCGACTTCGACCAGTACGCCGCCGGTAAAGTCGAGACCGAGCGACAGGCCTCGCAGCACAATGGCCGCAAGGCCAACCACGACCAGCACCACCGACAGCACCATGGCCGGACGCCTCTGCCCCATGAAGTCTATGCGTGGAATGCGCATCAGCTTGCCACCTTCAATATCATCCTGATCTCCTGCTCATTCCTGCGCGGTCAGATGGCCAGCGAGCGTACAGAGCGTCGCCCATACATCAGGTGAATCAGGGATCTGGTACCAACCACCGCAGTAAACACCGAAGTAACTATGCCAATCGACAGCGTCACCGCGAACCCTTTCACCGGGCCGCTGCCTATGGTAAGCAGAATGATCGCAACGAAGAAGGTAGTCACGTTGGCATCGAGGATGGTGAGAAATGCGCGCTCGAAACCGGCGCGAATCGCCACTTGCGGGGGGCTTCTCGCCAGCTCTTCCTTGATGCGCGAAAAGATCAGCACGTTGGCATCCACGGCCATGCCCACGGTGAGCACGATACCGGCGATGCCCGGCAGGGTGAGCGTGGCTCCGAGCACGGACATGATGGCCGTCAGCAGCATGAGATTGACGCTCAGGGCAACTACCGCCGCCAGGCCAAACACCTTGTAGAAACCAATCATGAAGACAACCACCAGCCCCATGCCGATGAGCATGGACAGGGCACCACGCTCTATATTCTCCTGTCCGAGGCTCGCCCCCACCGTTCGCTCTTCGACGATGTACATGGGCACCGCCAGAGCGCCGGCGCGCAGCAGGAGCGCGAGGTCGCGCGCCTCGCCAAGACCAAGGCCGGTAATGCGAAACCTGTAGCCGAGCGCGGACTGAATGGTGGCCACATTGATCACGCGCCGCTGCTCGACATTCCGGTATTCGATCTGTTCCTCGCCATCGACCAGAGTCCGCACCACTTCCGGCACCCGCTCGATGAAGATAATGCCCATCTGGTTGCCGACGTTATCGCGCGTGACCTGGTTCATCAATTCTCCGCCCACACCGTCAAGATCAATCGAGACCTGCGGCAAGCTGGTTTCAGGATCGAAATTCTGCACCGCATTGATAACCCGGTCGCCAGTGACGATGCTGTTGCGCTCGAGCAATACCTGCCGACCTTCGTATTCGTACCGCTCGCTGCGCGCCAGGCTGGCATCGGGCGCAGCCACCAACCTGAACTCCAGATTTGCAAACTTGTTGAGAATGCGTTTTGCATCGGCACTGTCCTGAACCCCCGGCAAATCGACGATGATTCGCGATCCGCCAACGGCTTGCACCAGAGGTTCCGATACGCCGAGTTCATTGACTCGATTGCGCAGGCTCGAAAGGTTTTGCGACATGGCATATTGCCGAATCTCGTCAAGCTCTTCCTCGCGCAAGCTGAGCACCAGCCCGGGCAGGCCAGCCACCGACTCGGCCTGCACCTCGTACTCGGTCACGGACCCCTCGAATACCTGCTCAGCCGCATCGCGCGTGGCCTCATCGGCAAACGGCACTTCCAGGCGCGTACCGACTACCCAGTTTTCGGAACGCTGATAGCGCAAACGTTCCTCTCGCAGCAGGCGGCGAAAGTTCTCGGCATCCGCTTCGAGCCGGTCGCGCACAGCCGTTTCAAGGTCCACTTCGAGCAGAAAGTGAATGCCCCCGGAAAGGTCGAGACCCAGCGACATGGGCTTGCCACCGAGCTGTTGCAACCAGGCAGGTGTCGTGGAAGCGAGGTTCAGGGCGATGACGTAGCGCGTTTCGCCGCGGTTGAGCCAGGCTTCCATGATCGCCTTGGCGCGCAACTGATCTTCTCCCGACTCGAAGCGAATCAGCAGCCGTTCCGGTGAGAACTGCGAGGATTTGACGGCAAGGCCGCGCCCCTCCAGCACTTCGACTACGCGCGGTGCGAGCTGCGGTGCCAGGCGACCATCGGAATTCACCGAACGCACCTGCAAGGCGAAGTCCGGCGTGAAGAGGTTTGGTACCGCATAAATAGCCCCAAGAGCGATGGCGACCACCAGCAGGAGAATTCTGAGGCGAAAATCCTCCTGCGCCTCGGGCGCAGTCTCCCTGCCCATGCGAATCAGCCGGTCACTCATGATGTTGCCGAGAAGGTTGATGTCAAATCCTCCAGATGAGCTTGTGCTTGATGTCACCGACGACCGGGTTTACCCTGATGTCCGGCGCATGAACGCACCTGTCAGGCTGTGCACTGAGCCGGAGACAAGAGCTGCCCCCGAGCTTATCCGCCGTTCGATTTGCCCTCATTCGAGGATTTTCCCCCACCCGAGGATTTGCCTTCATTCGCGGGTTTGCCCCCGTCCAGAGACTTGATCGTCCCCTGCGGCAAGGTGGCATTCACCGCGTGCTTCTGCACCCTGAACTCGATGTTTCTGGCCACCTGCAAGCGCACGTAGTGTTCGTCCTCGACCTTGGTCACCCGGCCGATGACACCGCCCACAGTGACCACTTCGTCACCCGCCGACAGCGATGAAACCAGCGCGGCATGCTCCTTGCGACGCTTCTGTTGCGGTCGGATAAGCAGGAAATAGAACACCACGATCATGAGCCCCAGAAACCCGAAAGTAAAAATCGGATTCCCGCCGGCAGGTGCCGCCTGCATGACATACATCTCGAATGGCGCGGATTCAGTGAATAAATGATCACTCGGAAAGGACATGCTCAGGTTCCCGGTCGGTAATATGAGAAGTGAGCATAGCAATGTACCACAGGCCGGTCTGGCAGCCTGACACAAGGCCGACCCGAATCCTGCTCCTGCACACTCCTGCACAAGAATACGCCAATTCCCCGATTCGGCTATAATCACGCACCTGAATTGCTCGAGTCTTCCCACAAAGCCCTCCGGTGCATGCATCGGAAGGTGGAAGCTCGAAGCTTCCATGAGGTGACTCGGGGATAATAGTCAACCGGCTTGAAACAGCCCGAAACAGGCAGTCGGCGACCTCCCTTGAAGCAATCAGACACATTCGGTTGCTCGCTTACCGGTTCTGCCGAGCGAGCGGTAACACAAGCACGGCAGATCAATACATCAAGATCACCAAATACACTCTCCCGGTCTGCTTGGAAATTCATTCGCCAGGCGCACGAATTATCAAGGAACCAATCGACTCGACAGGCCAATGTGGCCGGGTCGCCCTGGTTCCGCAAACTATGGAAAAAGTTCAACTCATCATGAGTGACGCTTGTGGCTGAGCATTTCGCTCACATACATTGCGCATCTCGGGGTCGCTGTTGCGGGTTGAGGAACCCCGTTCAAGGCGGCTCAGGTCGAGGACTTCTCCCGAATCCTCGCCGGACAGCATTTCCATCAAGTGTCAGACGCGGCGATGCCATGCTCATTGGACCGGGCAACACACACAAGGCAAAGTCATATGAAACGCATGTTAATCAACGCGACTCAGCAGGAAGAAATCCGGGTCGCACTCGTCGATGGGCAACAACTCTATGATCTCGACATAGAACCCAGACAAAGAGAACGCCTCAAGGACAGCATCTACAAGGGTCGCATCGCCAAGGTCGAGCCGAGCCTGCAAGCAGCTTTCGTTGAAATCGGTGAAGGTCGGCAGGCATTTTTGCCTCTCAAGGCAATTTCTCCCGAGTACCTGAAGCCCGAGCAGCTGGCGCTTGACCAGGAAAAACGACACATCAACTCCATCCTCAAGGCAGGCCAGGAGCTCATCATTCAGGTCGAGAAGGAAGAGCGTGGCAACAAGGGTGCCGCGGTCACCAGTTATGTCTCCATCGCCGGGCGGTACATCGTCCTGATGCCGAACAACCCGCGCGCTGGCGGGGTTTCACGTCGCATCGAAGGCGAAGAGCGAGAGGTCACGCGCGAACAGCTCAGCCAACTCGATTTGCCGAACGGTATGGGTGTCATCATCCGCACCAGCGGTGTCGGACGCAGTGTGGAAGAGCTGCAATGGGACCTTGATCACCTGCTCAGACTCTGGGAGTCTGTCAGGAGCGCCGCCGAGCAACGCACTGCCCCGGCGCTTCTGTTCACTGACAGCGACCTGATGAGCCGCGCCATACGAGACTACCTGAGCCCGGATATCGGCGAGATACTGGTTGACGACGAACAGGCATTCAAGGATGCGCGCGACTTCGTGGCGCAAATGAGCCCCAATCTGGTGAGCTGCGTCAAGCATTATTCACAAAAGGTTCCACTGTTCAGCTCCTTTCAGATCGAAAGCCAGATCGAGTCCGCTTACCGCCACCGCGTGTCGCTTCCCTCTGGCGGCAGTGTTGTCATCGAACGAACGGAGGCATTGGTGGCTATTGATGTCAACTCCGGTCGCTCGACTGCCGGAGCAGATATTGAAGAAACAGCGCTCAGCACCAACATGGAAGCCGTTATCGAAGCATCCAGACAATTGCGTCTGCGAGACATAGGTGGCCTCATAGTGCTTGATTTGATTGATATGGCCTCGTCACGCCACCGTCGGCGAGTCGAACAGGCCATGGAAGAAGCACTGACAAATGATCGCGCCAGAACTCAGGTTCAGCGTATTTCCAGATTCGGACTGCTGGAGATGACCCGCGAACGCCTTGGAGCCTCGCTCGAGGAAACGAGTACGCAACTCTGTCCGCGCTGTTCCGGTCAGGGCCGTATTCGCGATGTGCCCTCCACGGCCCTGTCCATCCTCAGGTTGTCGGAAGAGCAGGCGCTCAAGCGCGAAAGCTCCATGGTGCGCGCACGTGTGCCGCTGGAAGTCGCATCCTTCCTGCTGAACGAAAAGCGTAGCGACCTCGCCGAGATTGAACAGGCCACGGGTACGCATCTGGTCATCATCCCGACACCACACCTGGAAACGCCTCATTTCGAGATCGAGAGAATTCGTGAGTCTGATGCCGCCGGTGTCGGCGATGTACCGAGCTATGAACTCGTGGAACCGCCGTCCACTCCGCCCGCAAGTGGCAGGAGCGAAACACGCCGCGACAAGCGCCCAACCCAGCCTGCCGTTGTCCCCTCGCAGCGCGAGCCAAGCCCTGCGATGCCTCCCGCACGGGGCAAAACTGCCTCCGCAGAGGAAGCCAATGGCAATGCTGCCGGGCTGCTGACTGTCCTGCGCAAGAGTTGGACATCACTCTTTAGTGCCTCGGACAGCGAACCGCAAGTTGCTGAAGCAGAGCCCAGGCCCAAGCCACGAAGTCGCTCCGGAAAGCCGCAGCGCCAACGGGCGCGACGCGAACCCGCAGCTACAGCTGCGACTGGAAGCACCAGGCAACAGCCTGCTTCAAAGGCAGCTGAAGACGGCCAGAAAACTGGCAAGAAAGCGTCGCGAAATACGCGCGACAGTAGCGGCAGAGGTGACAAGGGAGAGCGTACTCAGAACCAGGCCGGGGCGAAGGAACGTCGCGCTCCTCGCCGCCAGGAGCGTCAGGACCAGGGACAAACTCGGGATCAACCCAAGGCTGCGAGTCAGCCCAAGGCTTCCAGGAGGCCGCGCGCCAAGCCGAACGCGGAGAAGCAGCAAGCCGAGTCTGCCGACAAGGCCGCACATCAGGATGCAGAGGTACAGCACTTCACTCCGCCGGCGGACGGCGAAACCAAGCGCAAGCCGCGACGCTCACGGTCCGGCAGGACGAAATCGGCTGAGCGCGCGCCGAAGGCCAACGCGGAGGTAATCGAAACACCGCAGGAGTCGCCCGAAGATGTGCCTGTCGCATCCGGTGCATCTGGCGCGGCGAGCGTACCGAGCGCACCCGTCGAATCAAGCGCACCGAGTGCGCCTGTTGAATCCACCCCGGCCGAAGCGAACACCGCTGTCGAGGATATCGAGGCAGCACCCTCAACGCCAGAAGCTCCTGATGCACAGGTCGAAAAGAAACCGTCACGTGCCACTCGCACCCGGCGCCCGCCAGTGAAAATCTCGGCCGCCCCCGCATCATTCGAGATAGAAATCAGCGAGACCGAACGCCCCGCGCCTGCCCACGAAGCGCCTCCACGCGCACCGACGGCACCCTCAGGCTCCTCATCGATTCGCCTGACCAACGACCCCAGGCAAACAAAGCCGAGCGACGACTCTCCGGCATTCGAACTCGAAGAATCCTGAAGCTCCCGTGCACCGGTGATGCCAGCTGATCAGCTGCTACAGCCCCAGATCGGCATCAAGGCGGCTTGCTGCCACCGCGCGCACCCTCGCGGCCAAACGGTAGGACTCGCGCCCGGCGTGAATGACCACCACTTCCTTCAGATTGAGCAGGTCAATCGCCGTATGCATGGAGCGGGTAGCTTTGGGCGCGGCGGTGCGCTTGATCTCGATACCGACTCGGTGATTCCCCCGTGACACCATCAGGTCGAGCTCCGCTCCGGTGTGCACGGCCCAGAAGAACACCTGCTGGCTGGACAGGCGCAGGTGTTCAATGACGCTCTCGAGCATGAAACCTTCCCAGGATGCGCCGGACTTTGGGTGGGAGTTCAGCGCGCGCATGTCGCCGATGCCCAGCAAGGTGTGCAACACGCCGGAGTCACGCAAATACACCTTCGGTGACTTCACTTGCCGCTTGGCGATGTTCTCGTGCCAAGGCGGCAGTTGCCGCACCACCAAGGCACCGGTGAGAACATCCAGATAGCGACGCACGGTGGTATCGGCCACGCCAAAGGAGCGGCCAAACTCGGAGGCATTCCAGACCTGGCCGTGCCAGTGCGCCAGCATGGTCCAGAAACGGCGCAGCGCCACGCTCGGAACGCGCAAACCGAGTTCCGGCAGGTCGCGTTCCAGGAAGGTTCTCACGAAACTCTCGGTCCAGAGCGACGCAGCTTCGTTGGAGCGCGCGAGCCAGGCCTCGGGAAAGCCGCCACGCAGCCAGCGGCGGTTGAGTCGCTGGCTACCCACTTCCCCAAGCTGCAAGCCACCCAATTCATGGTAGCTGATGCGGCCAGCAAGGGATTCGGAGGACTGTCGAATCATGTCCGGCGATGCGCTACCGAGGATCAGGAACCGTGTGCGCCGGGGGCGGCGGTCGGCCAGCACACGCAGAACGGGAAACAGATCGGGCCGACGCTGCACTTCGTCAATGACCACCAGACCGCGCAATTCATCAAGCACCAGCAACGGATCGTCGATCAGCCGATTGAGGTCGGCCGGATTCTCGAGATCAAGCCAGTGCACCGGGTGTGCAGCCCGCTGTGCCACTTGCCGCGCCAAGGTGGTTTTACCGATCTGACGCGGCCCGAGAATCGCTACCGCCGGGAACGACTTCAACCGCCCAAGAACGACATCAACTTGTTGACTGCGAGCAATCACGGCCATGAATATACCATGAAATTTCGGTAGCAGTCACCGATATTTCATGGTTTCAGCAGGCCGGTGCGGCATTCATCTCACAGGCCCGACCCATACCGGCAAACATGCACGGCGCAGCCGCCCGAAGGGGCGGGCACATGGATGTGCCCGCTGCAGCGCACTTCTGATTTGCGAATCTGATCAAGTCCACGGATGGACTTGATCAGAACATGCCAGGGCTGCGTCATCCATCGTGGCCTATCGGACGACAGAGTCCGTAACCTCGAAAGCGTCCGGCACCGACCAGCACCGGGCCCAAGACAGGCTGCTCGAACATCATCACTGCGTGCGCGTGATTACGCTGCCCGCCATCGCCCTTGCGTCCGAGTGGAGGGAACTCGCGGGCATGCGGAACGCCTTCCACCAGAGAAACCGGGTGCAACAGCACTTCGCCGGGGCGCGGGAGGCCGATGTGCTCGCAGGCATCCTTCACACTCTCCGCCGCCAGCTCCCATCTTTGCGGTCCGTCAAAATGCCGGTTGAGCACCACCGGAGTCACGCTTGCCCAGACACGTGATGGTCTCGTCCATGTGCCGGGTCGGAGATTGAAGGGGGAGCTCTCGCGTGTATCAAGTTCCAGCCTGCACTCGAACCAATCGCCATCGAACAGACGATGTTCGCGAAGCAGACCAGTATCCGCCGAATGCAAGACGGGGCCGAGCAGGCTTCCGGCATCCTCATCGGCGCGCTCACGCGGCAAAATCATCGCCATCCCCATGATGCGTCCATCGGCGTGTTCGGCACCGACGAAGGGCAGCGGTGCCAAGGCCAAATGCGGCCTGGTCGTGGCGCGGCCGTCTTTACCATGACCGCTGAACCACTCCGGAGGTGGCTGCACGGGGCATTCGCGCATCAGCAAGCCGCGCAGCGCCGCCGTCAGCTTGAGCGTGGTCGGCAAGGACACGCGGCGGCCACTGATGGCAAGGACGATAATGCGCGGGTGAAAGATGGAGTGGAGCTCGGTTTCCGGTGCTGTCCCGCGTGGGTTCACTCTTGAATACGCCTGCCATTTGCCGGGCCTGGGGCGCTCAGGTGTGCCCGGGACACATGGCTTCAATCTCCTGGCGCGCCCTCTCTGCGTCGGTGCGCCGAGCGAACGGACTTCGCTATCTCTCGGGCACTCTGCCGCAGTAATTCGATCTCGGATCGTGTCAACATCCGGGGAGCGGGCGAGGTACCGAGCCTCCGATTGAGTAAGGCAGTCGAAGGCGTGACCGAACCGGTTTCGCCACCAGTTCTCGAGATTTCGACCGTGTTTTTGTCTGAGTTCATGCAGTTGCTCCCCTGTAATGCTCAATTTGGCAGAGTAAGGCTTGCCGGTCAACGCGATTGCGCCGATAACAATTCCGCCATTGTTTTCAACCCAGCCGCGCAAATTCGCCAATGTACCGCCCTGCCCGATAAAATCATCCACCATCAGGTAGCATCGTTCGGCTTCAACTTCGCCCTCGAATCGTGCCTGTCGGGCGAGGCGACCATAACCATCAGCGCCCGTGTGGGCAACGACATTGGATTGCACGATATTCGGAAAGTACGGGACATTCAGCAGAGCGCTCAAGTGCTCGGACAAGGCGGCTGGAATAGCGTTGATGCCTTCCTGTTCGTATGCGTGGGCGCACACGAGACTGCATTCCTGATCACCTACAAATTCGAGCAGGCGGCGTACCTGAACAATACCGTTCGGACCAACCAGCGAATGGACCAACTCTGTGGCAGCCACATCATCACCTGACTTGGCCGCGAGGTAGCACGAATGTTTCTTGACCTCCGATTCGCTGGCCAACAGAACAGCATCGGGAAATCCGTGCCGCCAAGTCCGCCTCGGTGGCAGCACCGCAGCTTTGCGAGTGGCTTCATCCTGTTCTATCTTGTCACAGTGTTCACGATACTTGCGCTGCGCTTGCTGATGGGGCTCAGCGAGCAGTTCCAGCCGTCCGGAGAAAGGCACTCTGAAATGCCTGGCGCCGACACTTGCTGCTGGAACCCAGGTGGGCCGAGCACTACAGCCCTTCTCGACCCATGCCTGCACGAAGGATGCGGAGTGCCCCACATGCGTGACCTTGGAGGCGATGCTGCCCAGAGCTTCTGCGTGTTGGCCCAGAGGTTCCCGCCAGATGAAGCGCACGGTCGGGTCATGGGGAATGGCCACCGGAAAGCCGCGTCCCTTGCGCGTTCGATGTTCAGGCAACAGTGCCAGTCCGGCTTCCTGAAGTTTATTGTGTTTTTTCTTGAATCCCTTGATACTGGAGATGCTTGGAAGGTTGCCTGAGGAGCTGTCATTCACTGGTACGTAACTGACCACCGAGGTGCGTTGGCAGGCATCGGAAGCCGCGATTGCGGGGGGTTCCAACCCTTCCAGCCATTGCAAGGCGTCACCTTCCCCGGCATCTTCGCCGGTCTCGAACCAGGCCGCTGCCAAAGCCATGAAAACCCGGTCCGGATGCGGCGGCCATTCGGCATGCTCCTTGCGCGGACCATCGTCCGCGGCCATCGACCACCCGTTCAGATAGGAAAGGCCGAGGGCGAACATCAGTCTGCCTCGGCCCCGGCTCCACTCGCCAACTCCTGGCTGCGCAATACGAGTTGGACGAGTTCCAGAGAGGGTTTCAGATCAATAACGCCCTCCCACGGCAACCCGGCACCTCTGGCTTCCTTGATGGCCGCGTCCAGCAGTTCCAGTGCAGCGTCCGCGTCAAGCGCGGACTCCGGCGGTATCTCTCCGGGCCGGTCGAGCAACTGCCAGGCAGATGGTCCTTCGGCGAACAAATGGCAGCGGGAGCGAAGATCCACATCCTCGCGAGCCAGAGTTCCCGCTGCCAGACCCAGTGCGGCGAGCGCGGTGCGTGCAGCAAGATCCACCTGGTATTCGGAGTCCGAGGCACCATCAAGCGGGAAGCGCAAGCGACGCAACACAGCCAGCGACAGAGTAGTCGTTTGCACGGCTCGCGATATGGTGAACCCGCCGTCGCTGATGCTTGGTTTCACGTTTCCGTGGTTCGCCTCCGATGGTTTTCCAGTCGGATTTGCTCCGCTGCCCAACTTTACCGAACCTTCTTCCAGAGTCCAGTGTGGGGTATCGTCATTGGCAGGTTCCTGCCGATACAGCGTACCAGCGCCTTTCTGTATAGCTGCCGGGTCAATACGACTCGATGTCTTGACTCCGGGCACTGCATCGTAACCAACGATTTCCGATACCAGCGCGCGTTGAAACTTGGCTCCCAAGCCGCCACGCGGCCCCGTCGAATCCCACAAACCGAACACCAGTGCGGTGGGGCACAGGCCGAACAGCCCAGTGGCGTTGCGGATGTCGGCGGTGTCAAGCATGCAGCCTTGGGGAGATTTTCGGAACATTTTGTTACCAAGCAGACTGTCGCGAAACAAGGCATCGGCGATGCGGTGCGGGGCCTCCAAACTGTTCACGGTGAATGGCTTGGGTAGCTCTTCCTGATCGAAGCGCACTCGCAGAAGTGGAAGAGCCACCTTGTTCGCGCGATACGCTTCAAGCAACGCCAACTCCATCCGGTTGGCTTGGGACTGTACGGAATCAAGGAGTACGCACTCACGTAACTCACCGG
The DNA here is from genome assembly GCA_965199815.1 of Pseudomonadales bacterium. Taxonomy (GTDB): domain Bacteria; phylum Pseudomonadota; class Gammaproteobacteria; order Pseudomonadales; family Azotimanducaceae; genus Azotimanducus. The sequence goes on along the minus strand of CBDATE010000033.1, from coordinate 42,716 downwards.
TCTTCGGATCAACGCGCTTCTCGGTGGCGTACTTGCCACCCTCATAGGTCGGGGGAAACACCTTGTCTCCGGGACCACCTACCGGTTGATAGCCTGTCACACAGCGAAAAGCGGCCGCCCTTCCGGCGACGGCATCGCGCAAAGTCTGCAAATCAATCTTCATGTGTCCTCCGAGTTGTGTCTGTCACGGCATCTCGCATCACGAGATGGGTGCCGCGGGTGCGAAGTTACTGTAATACTGGTTCGGGTGAACCACCCATGCTCCGTAAACCTCTTGAATACCTCGGGCATCAAGAGAGGCGCGCTTCAACGGAATATCGTGCAGGTCTCGAAGGGATAGCAAGGAGCGCACACTATCAGCGTCCAAATTGTGCACCCAGATAGGCCAGACAAATCTTCTCCTTCGTTCAACCTCCTGAAATCCCGTAGTCTGAACCTGGGTCTCGCCCGGCACACACGGCAATAGCCGCAGTGCCTCGAATGCCAGACTATTCGCCACATTCATGGTGCCCTTGCTTGACTTGGTGGGGTCTCCCCATTGCAGTGCATGCGACCGATTTTCAATCGGGTCCCAGCGCAGACCGAAATTGTCGTCCCTGTAGTCCCAGCGTTCAAACAGTGTGTGCTTCGTTCGATGCTCATCAATCCCGCTTCGGCTCATCTTGACGTAATGCAACATACCTTGCCTTTTCGAGTCTCCGCTTCGGACCATCTTGAAACTGGTGCACTGAAATTCCTCTTCTCCATTCGTGTGAATCTCGGTGCCAACCCCAGCGAGAAGATCGACATTGCGACGACGACCGCGGCTGCAGTCAGCCCATTCACTGAGCACGGTTGCAAAGCTGTTGGTCGGAAATGGAAACTTATTGAGCTCTTTATTGTTTTCCTTCCTTTTTCCGATATCCAGAATTCCATCTGACGAAGCCCCCATGGCTGCAACCAAGGTAGTGCAAACATCCTCCTCATTATCTCCGCAACCCGCAAGCATGGGATACCAGCCTTCCGGAGTATTTCTCCACCCCAAACGCACCATGCCCTCCGGACAATCACGGCTATCACCAAGAATCAGTAAAGTCCCCACCGCGGCCAGGAAGCCCAGCGGATTTCCGCCGTCCAGGCCGCTCAGCAAGACTCCTTCACCCTCATTCCTCGGCATCGTTCGCCTCCTCCCATTCGCTGCGCCGCCAGTCGGCCAGGCGCAACAGCGCTTCGAGCCATGCCAGTCCCCACCAGCCGTAGCGCCGAGTCAGTCGCCAATATCGCTCCGCGATGCCGGAATCCAGCCGTTCGAGACCGGTCGGGCCGCACCAGATCATGTGATGCCCATCAAGCTGATACTCGACCTGCGGAGCATCATCATCAAATACGACCGGGGCAAACGGGCGGCAATGTCCGTGATGGCTGGCCACAAGATGCAACACCAAATCACGCAGGTCATCTTCTCCAGGCAATAGCCCCGATGCCGATTCGGCCATACGCACCGACAAGAGTTCATGCCTGCCGCCTTTGGGATAGCCCGCGGACTCGCGTGCGCGGTTGTACGCGGCGCGAGTTTCGGGCAGGTGTGCAGACTTCGCCAAGGTTTCCGATGATCCCATGGAAGCCGCGCTCCACTGGTAATTTCCACCGCGCAGCAGTGACTGAAATCGAGGATCAGCCTTGCCCACATCATGCAGCAATCCGGCAAGCGCGACTGCATCCACCAGCCGCTCCGGCAAGCCGCACCCGAGGGCATGTCGCCGTGCGAACTTCTCCACTCCCGGCAGATGCGTACGCAGTGGCACAGGTGCACCGTCCTGATACGAGGTACCGGATGCCGAAGCGTCATCTTCATCACTGAAAACATCGTCCTCACTCTCACCGGCCAGTCCTGCAACGCGGCGGCACCCGACAAGCATCAGGCACGAACCTCCAATCAAGTGGAATGCGCTTTCGAGCCTGCGAGCAACCCGAAATTCCCGGACAAGATCGCAGGCGGTTTCCTTCAACCAGTTCCAGTCGTCGGGCACCTCGGAATCCGCCAGCGAATGGAGAAGCCCGTGCAGATCCGAAATGACTTCGTCAGGCTCCTCCTCATACCGCGGCCCCGGATTCTCGAGCAGCATCAGTGCCACTGCCTTGGCGGGCAAGCTATCCGGCCACAGGGATACGAGCGCCTTGTGCAGCCGCAGGACAGGCTTGGCGCGGGCGATTCTGTGTGCGGAGTCGCCAACATCCAGGCAAGCCGGAGGCGCGTCGCGAGCAAGATCAAGATCACCAAGTGCGTTCCAGGAGCCGGGGGGATTGGTTGGCATGACACTGGTTGGTATGACAACCACATCACCCGGGCGAATATCGTGTACGTCAGAAGTGATGTCATTCTCACTGGTCTGCCATCCACGCCAGCGCACGACCGCTCGGTCAGCCTGCTTGTCCGGTTTGCGCTCAACCGCGCCTGCCGCCCCCTCCACCCTCGCCTCGTCTCGCTCGTCGTGAGCAGAGGGCACATCGGCCGTCGCATCTTCTGTATCACCGTCACCAGCCAACCAGCGCTTGAACACGCCGACAGGCACCGGGAGCGTCTCGCCGCTGCTCGGCGGGCACAGACTCAGAGATTCAAGAGCGGCTTGCTTTCCATCATTGGCGGCTTGCTTTCCATCGTCGCTGGAAAGATCGATATCCGCGCGCCAGCACACCTGCACATCCGGAGTGCCCTGCTGCGGACCACGCAGAAAGACTCCCACATCCGGCGATGGCTTGGGTTGGGGCGCAGTTTGCGCCCAGCAGTCGATATGTGCAGGCAACATCACCGGCGCATATTTCGCTGGCGCGTTCAAGTCGGCAAGCGCACCCTCATCCAGCGTCGCCACCCGCGCTTCCATAGCGTTGATACCGAAATCCACCCTACCTTCGGCATCCTTGGCACCCTCTTTCAGCCACTTCCAGGTCTTGGTCAGGGCCGCGCCATAGATCGGGTCGCCCTTGTCGCCTCGTCTCAAACTGGCCTGTTCAGCGCGAATGAATATCGCGGCCCGGCAATCAATGCCTCGTCCCATGCGGTTCAACCGCCCGAAGCGCTGTCGCAGCGCATCAAGGCTGGCGCACTCGGTCACCAGCGCGTCGAAATCAAGGTCCGCGCCCACTTCCAGCGTCTGGGTAGCGACAACTACAACCGGCTTCTCCAGAGCCCGCGTACTGGATTGATCCGAATGCAACTGGAAACGACGCAACCGATCGCTGACGGCCTTCCTGTCCACCGAACGCATCCGACCCGTGAGCAAGACGGTCTCCACCTCCGGGTCCAATCTCAGCAATTCACGGGTTCGGCGAGCCGTCGCAACCCGATTGGCAAAGACGACAATGGCGCGGCGCTGTTCCTTCGAAAACTTTCTGGCAGCACAAGCCAACGCCTTCGCCAGTTGTTCCGTACCGCAATCGGATTCTCCGATCTTGTCAAGCTCCGTCAACTCGGCCGGTTTTGGTGCCAGTTGACGCTTCCCGAGCGGGTGGCTCGCATCATGCTTCTGATCGGAATTGTCACGAAAGACATGTCCGGCATCAGAGGGTGGTGTCGCCGACATCACCACCGGGTGGAAGCACTGACCAAGAGGCTCATCGGCCCACTGCCGATACTTGCGAACCGCCTGCAGCGTCTGCAAGAAAGGCCGTGCACAGTGCGCCTCATCCAGCAGGATGAGGCTGTCGTTGGCGACGAGACCGGCATACACCGGCCAGGTTCCGGACGACCTGCCGTAAGCCCGAAAGAGCAGGCGCGAGCCGATCTGATCGACGGTGGATACCACGACAGTCGGCTGCAACGGGTTTCGCGCCCATGCTTCGGAGCGATACATGCCGCCGCGCAGGGAATGTACCGCAAGCGGGTGCTCGCGGCCGGTATCGATCGTCCCGTTGCCGGCAAGGCCCCGCAAGCGGTCCGCCACTGTCTTCAGGATGCCATCCTGTGCGCACTTCAGCTTGCAGGCCAGACGATGCGCACGTTCATGGGCCTCATCCACGATGATGCGTCGGTCCACCACGAAGAAGATGCGCCGCGGCGCGCTCACTGCCCGGCGACCACCCTGCAATGCGCACTCGGCGCTGGCAGCCAGGGCGAATACGGCAATGTCAATGCAGGCGGTCTTGCCAGAGCCGGTTGGCAGCGCAATCGCATCCGGCCAGGAATGCACCTGTTCACCGCCTCGAGACGAGCCTGCGGAAGCTTGCGAATCAAGACCGGGAGAACTGCTCAGCACCCTCTTCGCCAGTTCGGATTGCCACGCGAACGGAGGCCTGTCAGCACCCCAGAGCGCGGTGAAAAACCCGGTGAAATCCGAATGTTGCAACAATCAACCGAAGACACGACTGAATCGCCCAGCATACATGAGAACCCGCAGCGAACCCGTGCCAGCTCGAAAAGTGCCACTTGGGAAACTCTGAATAACAGAGTTTCCCGTGCGGCACACGGATGTGCCGCCAGATTCAGTGCCGTAAGGCATTGAATCTGCGAGCAAATCAGAATCGCATTTCTGATTTGCGAATCTGATCAAGTCCACGGATGGACTTGATCAGAACATACCTTGATCAGAACATACCCAGATGTATCCGGGCCAATACGCCAGCCCCGCGTCAGGCAAGCGCCGGGTAGAAGTCCGGCTCGTATTCGAGCGTCACGCCCCAACGCTCAGCCACCAGCATCCGCACACGTTCTGCCAGCACCAGAAACACATCGCGCTCAGCGGCACTTTCGTTGACCAGCACCAGAGGCTGACGAAACCACACCCTCGCACCCTGCATCCCGATGCCCTTGAGGCCAGCGCGATCAATGAGCTGCGCGGCAGACAGCTTGCAACTCACGCCATCCTGCACGGGCCAGACCACGAGATCGGGAAGACGCGCCCGAAGTCGCTGCATTTCGTCCCGGGGCACCAGCGGATTCTTGAAAAAGCTGCCGACATTGGGCATGGCGCGCACATCCGGCAACTTGCGCCTGCGGATGCGCACCACCGCCTCGGCCACATCAAGTGCAGACGGACTCGACACTCCCAGCCGTTCAAGTTCATCAGAGACATCCCGGTAATGCAGGCACAAGCGAGGCGTTCGGTTCAGACGCAGTGTCACGCGCCAGATAATCCAGGGGTTGGCCGCGCCACACTTGAAGATACTGGTGCGATACCCGAACCTGCAGGCCGCACGATCAAACACCCGGCACTCACCCGTTTCCCTGTGGACCGCTTCAAGCCGCTCGAACACCTGAGACAATTCCACGCCATAGGCACCTATGTTCTGAATCGGCGCGGCCCCGAGGCGGCCCGGAATCAACGCCAGGTTCTCCAGCCCACAAAGCCCCTGCGCCAGGCTGAAGCGCACCAGAGCGTGCCAATTCTCGCCAGCGGCGGCCGTCAGCAGACAGGCATCGCCTTCCCGGTGCATGGACAGCCCCCGACTGCGCATCAAGAGCACCGGGCCGCCGAGTTGCGGCCCCAACACCACATTTGTGCCATCTCCCAGCACCACGGGCGATCGCCCGGTATCGCGCGCGGTCTGTAGCGCCTCATGCAAGGAAGGCAGATCCAGGATTTCCAGCACCTGCGAGGCGCGTGAGCGCAACCCGAGGGCATTTGCCGAATCGAGCGATGTGCGGGTGTTTGCCATCACGCCTTCATCACGTTCGGCACACTGCACTGCTTGCGTTTTTTCGGCATCTCACACACCATGGTTCCTTTTCTCACTGGAGAGCCAGAATAATGCAGATCGAAGACAAGGTTGCGTTCATCACCGGCGGTGCCTCCGGGCTCGGCAAGGCCACCGCCAGAACGATTGTTGATCAGGGCGGATGTGTCGTTCTGGTCGATCTCAACGGCGAACTGGCCGAAGCCAGCGCAAGGGAACTGGGCGAAGGAGCTATCGCCTTTGCCGCCGATGTACGCGAAGAAGCCTCGGTGCAGGCGGCCATTGACGGCGCTCTGCAAGCCTTCGGTGCCATTCACATCAACGTCAATTGCGCCGGGCTGGGCGCGGCCATTCGCACCCTCGGACGCGACGGCCCCATGCCGCTCGGGAACTTCGAGTTCATCATCAACGTCAATCTCATCGGCACCTTCAACAGCCTGCGGCTGTGTGCGGCGGCCATGGCGAAGAACGACCCCATTGGCGATGATGCCGAGCGTGGCGTGATTATCAACACGGCATCCGTCGCTGCCTTTGATGGGCAGATTGGACAGGCCGCCTACAGCGCAAGCAAGGGCGGCGTGGTCGGCATGACCTTGCCCATCGCGCGCGATCTGGCGCGTGTCGGCGTTCGCGTCTGCACCATTGCGCCGGGGATATTCGAGACACCGCTCATGATGGGCGCACCGGATCGGGTCAAGCAACCGCTCATTGACGCAGTGCAGTTTCCTCACCGCCTTGGTGAACCGCCGGAGTTCGCGCTGCTGTGCCGACAAATCATCGAAAACCCCTATCTGAACGGCGAAACCATCCGGCTCGACGGCGGCATCCGCATGTCTCCGAAGTAGCATGTCCCAGAAGTACCCCGGCATTCCCGGCGGGTGAACAGGCACGGAGTCGGCCTGGCGGCGAGTCAGCCCGAATCAGCCTGAATCCTGCGCAAAAAGCCTGCGCACCGCGTGCAAATCCGCCGGCGTATCAACGCCGGGCGGAACGGGTTCGGGAGACTCGAAGACATGTATATCGCGCCCGTTCTCGATAAGGCGCAGCTGCTCGAGCGCCTCGAGTTGCTCCAGGGCGCTCGACGGCAAAGCGACGAAATCCTCGAGGGCGGCAACGCGAAACCCGTAGATGCCAATGTGCCGCCAGCGCCTGAACCCATCTGGTGCCGAGTCGCGCTGGTGCGGGATGGGGGCACGAGAGAAGTACATGGCCTGGTGGCGGCGGTTGACCACCACCTTGACCACGTTCGGGTTGAGCAAATCCCCGTCTTGCAACTGTTGCATGAGCGTCGCCACCGCAAGGCGCTCGTCCCGAATGCGCTCGGCCAGGAATCTGATGACCGTGCTCGGCATACAGGGCTCATCGCCTTGCAGGTTGATCACCGTCTCCTCACCATCGAGACCGAGTCTGTGCACCACCTCCAATACGCGATCAGTGCCGGAAGCATGCTCTCGGGAAGTGAGTTCGACAGGCACGTCATGGGTGCGACAGGCATCGACAATGCGCACATCGTCACAGGCGACGAGCACCCGGGTAGCGCCGGATGCGATGGCGCGCCCGGCAACGTGACATACCATGGGCACACCGGCAATCTCGGCCAGCGCCTTGGCGGGCAGGCGCGTTGAGCCATAGCGCACCGGGATAACGACTGTGAAATCGGGATGACGCATATGCTCAGGACTGCGGAGTGCGCTCGGATGCCAGCGTCAGGGTTTGTACGCCAGCGCGATTGGCGGCATCAATGACCTCCATGACGGCACCATGGCTCGCGGCTTCATCGGCTTCGAGCAGCACTGTCGTCTCGCTCGACACACCGGAGAGTCGCTGCCCGAGCTCGCTCGCTGAAACCGGCTCGCCGTGAAGGAAATATCTCCCGCGCGCATCCACCATCACGCGCACCTCATCTCTGGCATCGACCAGTGGTTCAGGATTCTGCGTTCGCGGCAATTGAAACTCGAACCCATATTCAGGAGCCAGGCGCGCGCTGACCATGAAGAAGATCAACAACAGAAGCACCACATCTACCAGCGCGGTCAGTTCGATGCGCACCGGACGACGGCGTGTCTGCCTGTGATTCACGTTACGGATCGCACAAGTTCACGCGCCGCGGATTGCATTTCACTCGCGAACCGCGACACGCAGCGCTCGAAATGGTTCGAGAAAAGCAGCGACGGAATGGCCACCGTGAGTCCTGCCGCCGTGGTCACCAGCGCCTCGGAAATACCTCCCGCGAGCGACGAGACTTCGGTGCCGCTCGCGCTCATGAGCTCTGCAAACACCTCGATCATGCCGAGCACCGTACCAAGCAGCCCAAGCAGCGGCGAGATGGCAGCAATCGATGCCAGCCAGGCAAGCGAATGCTCGAGCCGCAACATGGATGCTTCCATGGCTTCGGCGAGCACTTCGCGCACCTGCTCCGTGCTGCGGCCCTGAGCGACCGCCTTCAGACCGGCACTCAGCACACGCGCAAGTTCACTTGTGCCCAGATCGACCGAACTGCCCGCATCGAGTGTGCGTATCGCCCTGGACAATACCCCGATGGGCATCACGCGCGACGCGGAAAGGCTGATTGAGCGCTCGATAATGATGGCGAGCGCACCCACCGAGCAGACCCCGATAGGCACCATCAGCAGGCCGCCGGAAATCAGGAGTTCAAGCATTGCGTACAGGAATCACTGGAACAGGACACCGAGATGCGCATATCCGGACCTTGGTATGTTCTGATCAAGTCCATCCGTGGACTTGATCAGATTCGCAAATCAGAAATGCGATACAGCGGGCACTTCCTTGTGCCCGCCCCTTCGGGCGGCTGCGCCGTGCATTTTTGCTGTCCTGCAAAAATGTCAGCGGGCACTTCCTTGTGCCCGCCCCTTCGGGCGGCTGCGCCGTGCATTTTTGCTGTCCTGCAAAAATGTCAGCGGGCACTTCCTTGTGCCCGCCCCTTCGGGCGGCTGCGCCGTGCATTTTTGCTGTCCTGCAAAAATGTCAGCGGGCACTTCCTTGTGCCCGCCCCTTCGGGCGGCTGCGCCGTGCATTTTTGCTGTCCTGCAAAAATGTCAGCGGGCACTTCCTTGTGCCCGCCCCTTCGGGCGGCTGCGCCGTGCATTTTTGCTGTCCTGCAAAAATGTCAGCGGGCACTTCCTTGTGCCCGCCCCTTCGGGCGGCTGCGCCGTGCATTTTTGCTGTCCTGCAAAAATGTCAGCGGGCACTTCCTTGTGCCCGCCCCTTCGGGCGGCTGCGCCGTGCATTTTTGCTGTCCTGCAAAAATGTCAGCGGGCACATCCATGTGCCCGCCCCTTCGGGCGGCTGCGCCGTGCATTTTTGCTGTCCTGCAAAAATGTCAGCGGGCACATCCATGTGCCCGCCCCTTCGGGCGGCTGCGCCGTGCATTTTTGCTGTCCTGCAAAAATGTGCTGATTTGCTCGCAGATTCAATGCCTTACGGCACTGAATCTGGCGGCACATCCATGTGCCGCACGGGAAACTCTGTTATTCAGAGTTTCCCTTGTTTGCCCGCGGGCAAATCTGACCGCAACCTGGCCGGAGAATCGTGCGACACTAGGCATCATACGCGAGCACACCACGCGCTTGTATGGGCCGCAAGCTGACAGCTCCGGAGAAGGGCCGGGGCGCACTGTCAAATATCGAAGGGCGATTCGAGACCCGCCATACCCTTGATGCGCCTGATTTCAATCAGGACGAGGCTCTGCCAGAAGTCGAGACGACACTTTTCGAGGAGCGCGCACGCTCGATCATCTCGCGCAACTCCTCGCCCGACATCGGCTTCGAACAATCCATCAATGCCTACAGAGGCTGCGAACACGGATGCATCTACTGCTACGCGCGACCGGCGCATGCCTATCTCAATCTCTCGCCCGGACTTGACTTCGAGACCAAGCTCTTCTACAAACCCGATGCTGCCGAGTTACTCAAAGCCGAACTGGCCAAGCCGTCATACAAACCATCGCCCATCGCGCTCGGCTCCAACACTGACCCCTATCAGCCCATCGAACGCGACCTGAAGATCACGCGCTCATTGCTCGAAGTCTTCAATGACACCAACCACCCACTGACTGTCGTCACCAAGAGCACCCTGATTGAGCGCGACATCGAGCTGCTTGCCTCCCTGGCCAGCAAGCAGCTGGTATCGGTCATGATCAGCGTCACCACTCTGGATAACGACCTGAAGCGCATTCTGGAGCCGCGTACCCCATCCGGGCACCGCCGCATCCGCACTATCGCCGCGCTGCGCGATGCCGGCATAGACACCGGAGTGTTGGTGGCACCAATCATTCCGGCCATCAACGAACAGGAAATCGAATCCATCCTGAAAGCCTGCCGCGAAGTCGGTGCCACTCGCGCCGGTTACGTGCTCATCCGGTTGCCGAACGAAGTCAAGCCGCTGTTCGAGGAGTGGCTGGAGACCCACCTGCCACAACGGGCAGCGCATGTGATGTCGCTGATTCGCCAGTGTCATGGCGGCGAAGCCTATGATGCGCGCTTCGGTACACGTATGCGTGGGCAAGGCCCGATTGCCGCGCTTGTCAGGCAGCGCTTCACCATCGCCCGGCGCGAACTCGGTTTCGACACGGCACATGCAGGTCTTGACTGCTCCCGTTTTCGCAAACCGACAGTGGGCGGCCAGCTGTCGCTGTTCGAGTTGTGAACCCGGACACAGCCCGAACAGCGACACGGAGCATGAACGGCCAACCGGCCCCTGAGCGCGCCCGGCGCGAGATTCCCTGATGGATTCTGTTACCCAGTTCGCGTTGGGTGCCGCTATTGGCGAATCAGTTCTCGGCAGGAAGGCTGGCGTACGTGCTGCCCTGATCGGCGGCATGCTGGCCAGTGTGCCAGACCTTGATGTCCTCTATCCCTACGCCAGTGATGTCTCGGCGTTCACCTGGCACAGGGGTGTCAGCCACTCTCTGTTCGTATTGGCGCTCTGTGCGCCCCTGCTGGCCTGGCTGCTACAGAAACTTCCCGTCACCAACAGGGGTACGGCCAGAGACTGGCGACTTCTGGTGTTTCTCGCGCTCCTCACCCACCCGCTGCTTGATGCCTTCACCGTCTATGGCACACAGCTTTTCTGGCCACTGCCAGTGCCTCCCGTGGCCTGGTCAACGCTGTTCATTATCGACCCTCTGGTGACCACGCCCTTGCTGGCAGGCATCATCGGCGCGCGCATCGCGCACCGCTACCGGACACGCCATGCCGACACGATCAATCTTGTCGGCATCATCCTGGCTGTCGCCTATCTGGGTGTGAGCGTTGCGATCAAGCAAAGCGTCGAGCAGACCGCACGCGACATACTTGCCGCACGAGGCATCGAGTATGCGCGTCTGCTGAGTACGCCCCTGCCCTTCGGCACAAGCAACTGGCGGCTGGTGGCCATGACACGGGACGGCTATCTACAGGGTCTCCATCGCCTCGGCGGCGACATGCGATTCGAGTCATTCCCCTCGCAACCGGAATATCTCGACGGACTCCCCGCACAAGCCGACATAGAGAGACTCAAGTGGTTTTCCAGAGGCTTCTTCTCGGTACACAAGGAGGGTACGCGGATTATCTATTCAGACCTGCGCATGGGCATCGAGCCGGACTATGTGTTCAGTTTCGATGTCGGTCCTGGCCTCTCCGAGCCGCGCCAGCGCCCCATGCCCTTTGACTTCGCAAGCGTACTGTCTGATTAGTGCGATGGCAGATGCCCCGCCTGGCGCACCGGACTCGCAGCTGCCGCCACCTCGCGGTGAAGCAGCTATCGTGCGAGTCGCCGTGAATCGGCCGCTGCGCAGATCATTCGATTATCTGGTTCCCGCGCACATACCCCGGCCTGCGCCCGGCTCGATGGTGCGCATTCCCTTCGCAAACTCGCAAACGCTCGGCATTTGTCTGGCCCCGCCAGCGGCGGACGGGGTTCACCCCGAGCTCAAGTCGATCCATGAAGTTCTGGGCGAATATCCCGTGCTGCCCCCGGAACTGCTTGCCTTGTTGTGCTGGGCGGCTGATTACTACCACCATCCAATCGGAGAGGTCCTCTTTGGTGCCTTGCCGCCAAGCCTCAAGCGTGGCAAGCGCGCCCAAACCATTGCCGCCGAACCGCTCTACACAGTACAGGACTCTGCCTCCGTACAACAGCAACTCGAACGCGCACCGCGCCAGCGCGAAGCCGCCCGGGCGCTTCAGGGAATGCACCGGGCGACCCGGACAGAACTCCGGAGTCTGGGCATCTCGCCGGTCATCGAACGCGCACTCGCAGACAAGGGCTTGTTGAGAACAGCCCAACCCGACGAAACCAGTTGGCAAGCCGAGCCCGGCTACGTGCCCAACAGCGAACAGGCCGCAGCGCTTCGTGAAATCCAGCGGGCATCGGGTTTTGTGAGCTTTCTGCTCATGGGAGTCACGGGCAGTGGCAAGACCGAGGTGTATCTGCAAGCGATCAGTGAAGTGCTGAAGCGAGGGCAGCAGGCGCTCGTACTGGTACCGGAGATCGGTCTCACCCCGCAGTCGGTGAGACGCTTCGAACGCCGCTTTCAGCATGTAGCCGTAAGCCATTCGGAACGCTCCGAACGCATGCGCGAGGATGCCTGGGCGCGTTCGCAATCCGGGCAAGCCCAGGTGCTCATCGGCACAAGATCAGCCGTGTTCACGCCGTTTGCGCGCCTCGGACTCATCGTGGTTGATGAAGAACACGATGCCTCCTACAAGCAAATGAGCGGTTTCGCCTATTCGGCACGAGACTTTGCGGTAAAGCGCGCGCAGGCACTCGGCATTCCGCTTGTTCTCGGTTCCGCCACGCCCTCGCTTGAATCACTCGCCAACGCCCACAGCGGACGCTACAAGCTGCTGCGCCTTGCACAGCGCACAGCCGGTGCCAGGCTGCCAACGCTCGAGCTCGCTGACATCCGCGGCGAGCGGCTCGCCAGAGAGCGCGCTGGCATAGGCTCCGAACTTCTTCAACACATGCAGGCGCATCTCGCTCGCGGCCAGCAGGTTTTGCTGTTTCTCAACAGGCGCGGCTTCGCACCTGTCCTTCAGTGTGCGAGATGCGGATGGAAAGCCGAATGCCCGGCCTGTAACTGGCCCATGACGCTGCACCGGATGCCGGAATCCCTGCGTTGCCACCACTGCGGCCACACCAGTCAGCGCGTCCCGCACTGTCCCGAATGTGGTGAAAGTGATCTGCTGCCCTTTGGCGCGGGCACCCAGCGGGTGGCTGAATATGTCAGCCAGCGCTTTCCGCATGTGCCGGTGATACGCATTGACCGCGATGCCGTGCGTGGCAGGCAGATTGCACAAAAACTGTCCGAGATCCCGCAAGGGCAATCAGCCATTCTGGTCGGTACGCAGATGATGGCGAAGGGGCACCACTTTCCCGATATCACGCTGGTCGGGGTGCTTGGTGCAGATTGGGGGTTCGTGAGCCCGGACTTCCGCGCACCTGAACACACCGCACAGATTATCCTGCAGGTCGCTGGCCGCGCGGGGCGCGCCGAGTTACCGGGGGAAGTCCTGATTCAAACCCTGCATCCGGCGCACCCGGCCCTGAATCTCCTCGCCGAGCGCGGCTATGAAGACTTTGCGAACCGTCTTCTGGGCGAGCGCCGAACGGCAGAACTACCGCCCTTTGGCAAGCTGGCGCTCATTCGTGCCGATAGCCTGCAAGAGGCCGCCGCCAGGGAGTGGCTGACAGAACTGGCCGGTCTGATTCGCCCGACGCGTGAGCTCGATGTGCTTGGCCCCCTGCCTGCGCCCGTGCCCAAGCGCGCCAATCGCTACAGATTCTCGTGCGTACTGCTCGCTCGGCACAGACATGCCCTGCACACCGCGCTTTCCCATGTTGAAGCCAATCTGCCATCAAGGCGTCCGAGCGGAGTGCGCTGGATGATCGATGTCGATCCTCTGGAGAGTCTGTAACCTGTCTCGAGCCGCTCGCCGGTATTCACGGCCCGCTGCTTTGGGTATGCTTGCCATTCACAGCTGATTTGGAGATTCGGGAGAGTGCCGTTTTTCAACTGATTCTGGCAAGCAAATCGCCCTCCCGGTGTGCGTTGCTCGAACGCCTGGGGGTGCCCTTCACAACCCTGCCACCGAAGCTCGGCGAGCGCGCAAGGCGTAACGAGTCGCCGGCCAGCCTTGCCGGGCGGCTCGCGGAAGCCAAGGCATTGTGGGGCGCGGACAATCTTGACAGTGTGCAGCGCCTTGACGGAGCAACACGCACGGCAAATGCTCGCGGAACGGGGCACCGGGTGCTGGTCATTGGTTCCGACCAGACGGCGGAGCTCGACGGCAAGCTGCTGCGCAAGCCGGGCGATGCGCGCACCGCCAGTGCACAGCTTGCGCGCGCTTCCGGCCAGGAAATGCGCTTCCACACGGGCATTGCGCTTTTCAATGTCGGTACGCAATCGCTACGGGTCGCGGTCGAGCCCTGTAGCGTCGTCTTTCGCCCGCTGTCTGAAAGCGACATAGCTCGTTATGTCGAGCGAGAACGCCCCTTCGCACAGGTTGGTGCCTTCAAGTCCGAATCGCTGGGGATCAGTCTCTTCGAGCAGTTTGTTGGCTCTGACCCCACGGCGCTCGTCGGCTTGCCACTGATTCGTCTCGTCGAGTTCTTGCGCGCCGAGGGCATGAACATCCCCTGACCCGGTCGGTTCCCAAATGCAGCTTCAGGCATCAAACGCATCAAATGCGGCGGCAAACGCGCGCTCGGCCGAAGCCTCGAAGCTCACCCGTTCGCCGGCAAGATCCAGGCTCAGGCGGCGTGCGTGCAGCCACAGCCGCCGCGGCTCGAGCGAATCGCTCATGGCGAGCTGAGCGCGCGTGGCGTAGCGCACATCTCCCAGAACTGCATGGCCTGAAGCCGAGCAGTGCACACGAATCTGGTGAGTACGACCGGTCTTCGGTGCCGCTTCGAGCCAGCTGCACCTCGTCCCTTGCCGGATGCGCCTGAAGCGAGTCGAGGCCGGCTTGCCAAGCGCATCCGCCACCACCAGCCGTCCACGACTCGGCCGGTCGCGGCGCGCAAGCGACAGTTCAACCTGCGTATCCTTCTGCGGCCAGCATCCATAGACGAGCAGGTCGTAGGTTTTCTCGACCTCTGCACGGCGAAATGCCTGGTGCAGCGCCAGCAGAGTGCGTCGGTTCCTCGCCACCAGCAGGATGCCCGATGTGTCCCGATCCAGCCGGTGGCCAAGTTCGAGTTGCTTGCACTCGGGATCAATCAGGCGCAAGCCCTCGATGACACCGGAATGCACTCCGCTGCCACCATGCACCGCCATGCCGTGCGGCTTGTCAAGACAGATGAGATCGCGATCCAGATGCAGTATCGAGGCGCGCAGTCGCTCCAGAAAACGCTCGCTGGCCTGCGCCGCGCGCGTGGCACCGACGAAGGCTGGCGGTACGCGCAGTTCATCGCCTCGCGAGAGGCGCGTATGCGGCGCAGCCCGGGCACCGTTGATGCGCACCTCCCCGCGTCGCACCATCTGATAGACGCGACGTCTCGGCACCCCCTTCAGCAGCCTGAGCAGGAAGTTGTCGAGGCGTTGTCCTGCATGCTCTTCAACCCGCACGAGACGTGCGCCCATGGACTTCATGCGTCGTCTCCGGGCAGGCGGTGTGCGGCGGCAAAGGCGGCGAATCGACTTTCGATAATGGCCTGGCGCGCGCCCGCCACCAGACGCTGATAATAGTGCAGGTTATGCAGGGTACCGAGAACCGATGCGAGGATTTCCTTGCAGGCATAGAGGTGATGCAGATAGCCGCGCGAAAAGTTCGTGCAGGTGTAGCAGGCGCAGTCGGTATCAAGCGCCCGCTCGTCACGGCGATGCGCGGCGTTCCCCAGCTTGACGACACCCGTGCCGGTGAAAAGATACCCGTTGCGCGCATTTCTGGTAGGCAGTACGCAGTCAAACATATCGACACCGAGTCCAATGGCCTGTATCAGGTCGTGAGGCGTACCCACGCCCATGAGATAGCGCGGCTGAGTCCTCGGCATCAAGGGCGCGAGGTGCGACACCACCGGCCACATGGCCGCCTTCGGCTCGCCGACCGACAGCCCGCCCAGAGCGTAGCCATCAAACCCGATATCCACCAATGACTCCAGAGAGGCGCGACGCAGATCCTCGTACATACCACCCTGAACAATCGCGAACTGCGCCGACTCGCTCGCCTGGTGTGCCCGCTTGGCGCGCTGCGCCCAGCGACTCGTGAGTTCAAGCGATGTCCTGGCGCGCTCGCGGCTGGCCGGATACTCGGTGCACTCGTCAAGCACCATGTGAATGTCGGCACCCAGTGCCTCCTGCACGGCCGCGGCAGACTCCGGCGTGAGCTGCACCAGAGAGCCATCCACCGGCGCACGAAATTCAACGCCCTGCTCGCTGAGCTTGCGCAAGGTGCCAAGACTCCACACCTGAAAGCCACCCGAATCCGTCAGTGTGGCACCGTCAAACCCCATGAAGCCGTGCAAACCTCCGAGTTCACGCAGAATGTCGGCCCCCGGTCGTTGCATCAGATGGAAGGTGTTGGCTACCAGTACCTGGGTGCCGACTTCTCGCAGCTGCGCGGGCGTGAGTGATTTCACCGTCCCGTAGGTGCCCACCGGCATGAACGCCGGCGTGTGAAACCGCTTGCCGCGCACTTCCACCTCGCCTGCGCGCGCAGCGCCGTCCTCGGCGATGAGCCGGTATTCAAGCGTCACGGCGCGAGACGAGCATGGCGTCTCCATAGCTGAAAAAACGATATTCTCGGTCAATTGCGTGTTGATAGGCGGCGCGCATGCGATCAATACCGCCAAAGGCATACACAAGTGCCAGCAGGGACGAGCGTGGCAGGTGAAAGTTGGTCACCAGAAGATCAATGGCGCGAAACTGAAACCCGGGACGAATGAAGAGCTCGGTCTCGCCTTCGTAACCACGCTCTGCCTGCCTGGCACAGGCGGTTTCAAGTGCGCGTGTGACTGTAGTGCCCACTGCCACCACCCGCCCCCCCGATGCGCGTGTTTCGCGTACCGTACGCATGGTATCGGTCGATACCGACATCCATTCCGAATGCAGGCGGTTCTCGGCGAGGCGCTCGTTTCTGAGCGGCATGAAGGTTCCGGCACCTATATGCAGGGTGAGCTTCGCGAGCCGCACACCTTGGCCGCGCAACCTGTCCAGCAACGACTGATCAAAGTGGAGCCCGGCGGTAGGTGCCGCTACCGCCCCGGCTCGCTCGGCATAAACCGTCTGATAGCGATGCTCATCAAGGGGTTCGGGCGCTCGCCGGAGGTATGTCGGCAGGGGTATTTCGCCAAGTTGCGACAGCACCTCGGAGACACTGGCTTCAAACTCGACCTCGAAGAACCCGTCCTTTCTCGCCAGCACATGCGCCTTCGCGCTTCCCGGCTGCAACCGCAAGGTGGTTCCGATGCGCGGTGTGCGACTCGCACCTATCTGAAACAGGGCGCGACGTTCATCAAGTACGCGTTCGAGGAGCAACTCCGCCGCCCCGCCTGTTTCCTTCATGGCCGGGATTCGCGCTGGAACGACCCTGGTGTCGTTGACCACCAGCAGGTCGCCCGTGTGCAGATAGTCGGTCAAGTTGCAAAACACACGGTCTGCACGGCTGTTCCCGACAACGACCAGCAAGCGACTCGCGCTTCGCTCCCCGGTCGGCCTCTCGGCAATCAGGTGTGGTGGCAACTCGTAGTCGAGATCTGACAGAGCGCTTGACCGCATGCTTTCCCGGTGGCGGACCTTCGTGGTAGGCTAAGGTGTTGCGTTACGGGGCGCTGCGTTACGGGGCAGCGCACCTGACAGGCCTGGGTGGCGAAATTGGCAGACGCGCCAGACTCAAAATCTGGTTCGGGCAACCGAGTGAGAGTTCGAGTCTCTCCCCAGGCACCAGCATTCGCGCACACTGCACCCTGTGGGCGCATGGTTCCCGGCCAAGAAGAACCCGCTGCTTCTCAGGCAGCAGCGGCTACATCTCGCTCGATGACATCAGCAAACTTCCTGATGGCCGCCTCACGCAGCTTCGGCAGATGCGTGGTCGGGAACAGATCGTCGGTGCCGCGATACTCGCCGAGCACCTGGCGGGCCACCGCGATCTTGTGCACTTCCGTCGGCCCATCCGCCAGCGCCATGTGAAACGAATCGATCACCCCGGCCGCAAATGGCATCTCGTTGGAAGCACCCAGCGAGCCGTGCAATTGCAATGCACGCGCATAGACATCGTGATAGACGGCGGGCATGAGCGCCTTCACCGCCGAAATATCCTTGCGCACCCGACGATAATCCTTGTAGCGATCAATCCGCCAGGCCGTGCGCAGGACAAGCAGCCTGAACTGCTCGATCTGTAGCCAGGAATCCGCCACCTTCTCCTGCACCATCTGCTTGCGGGCAAGCACTTCACCCTGAGTTTCCCGCGACAGCACTCGTTCACACATCTGATCGAAGGCTGCGCGCACTTTGCCAACCGTGCGCATGGCGTGATGGATGCGTCCACCGCCGAGTCGCGTCTGCGCCACCAGAAATCCCTGCCCCGGCTCTCCGAGCAGATGATCCGCGGGAATACGCACATCCTGATAGCGCACATAGCCGTGGTTGCCATCCTCCTCGGCAACGCCCAGGCCCACATTGCGCAGAATCTCGATGCCGGGGGTTTCGCTCGGCACGATAAACATGGACAGGCGCTGATAGGGCGGTGCCTCCGGGTCGGTGACCGCCATGACGATGAGGAAGGACGCATAGCGGGCGTTGGAGGTGAACCACTTCTCGCCGTTCAACACCCATTCATCACCAACCCGTTCCGCACGGCAGGTGAACACCTTGGGATCTGCTCCGCCCTGGGGTTCGGTCATGGAATACGCTGACACTATGTCGTTACTCAGCAGCGGTTCGAGGTAGCGTTGCTTTTGCTCCGCGGTGCCGTAATGGGCGAGAATCTCGGCGTTGCCGGAATCGGGTGCCTGACAGCCGAATACCGTGGGCGCATGTGGCGAACGACCGATAATCTCGTTCATCAAGGCCAGCTTGAGCTGCCCAAACCCTTGCCCGCCAAGCTCGGGACCCAGATGGCAAGCCCACAACCCACGACGCTGCACCTCGCGCTGCAGGGGCCGGACGAGACGTTCGCGATTCGGATCCTGCATATCGGAGGGGCTGCCGAGCACGAACTGCAGCGGCTCCACTTCTTCAGTGACGAATTCATCCATCCAGTCAAGTGTCTTCTGAAAGTCCGGATCTGTCTCGAAATCCCAACCCATATCTGATAACTCCTGTGTCTTGGCAACAACTACGCTCGTCAGTCGTTCAGAATACCACTTCGTTCTGACTCGAGGAATCAACCTTGTCGAAACCGGACCGCAGGCGTGTGCTCTGGCTGAGCGCCATGGTGCTGATGGCTTGCACTGCCTGCGCCAGTGCAGCACATGAATCCCTGTGCATCCAAACCCTCGATGGCGAAACCCATGCCTTTCAGGTTGAACTGGCGGCCACCCCGGAAGTGCGCCAACGCGGCCTCATGCACCGCACCTCGCTCGCCGACAACGCCGGTATGTTGTTCGACTTTGAACGTGAACAACCGATCAGCATGTGGATGAAGAACACTCCGCTGTCGCTCGACATGCTGTTCATCAAGGCCTCCGGTCGCATCCTGAGAATAGAACGCAACACCAGGCCGGAATCCCTGCGCTCGATTGATGCCGGCGGGCCGGTGCGGGGGGTATTGGAGGTGCCTGCAGGCACCACTCGCCGATTGAATATCCGCGCCGGTGATCAGGTACTGCATCCCGTCTTCGGCACGAATTGCGGCGCGTAGGCAGTACAATTGACTGTACGTCACGCCTTGCGCCTGACAACCACCGTCTGGCCACACAATCCACCAACACATCAGGAGAGAACCCAACATGGCATTGCACTTCATGCCAGGAAAATCACGCGCTGCACAAGTGCAGGAACTTGCCGAGGAATGGCGCACCAACCCGAGATGGAGCGATGTCAAACGCGGCTACTCCGCCGAAGATGTCGTCAATCTGCGCGGCACCATCCCGCACCGCAGTCTGCTGGCCGCACACGGAGCCGACAAGCTCTGGACATCTCTCAGGGACACCGACTTCATCAATGCACTCGGCGCTCTCACCGGCGGTCAGGCCATGCAGCAGGTGAAGGCCGGCATCAGGGCAATTTATGTGTCTGGCTGGCAAGTCGCCGCCGACAACAACACATCGGAAACCATGTACCCGGATCAATCTCTGTATGCGGTCAATTCCGTCCCCTCGGTGGTGAACCGCATCAACAACGCCTTCAGGCGCGCTGACGAGATCCAGTGGAACAAGGGCATTGACGACGGCACCGACTTCTATGTGCCCATCGTGGCCGATGCCGAGGCAGGATTCGGAGGTGTACTCAGCGCCTTTGAACTCATGAAAGCCATGATCTCCGCCGGTGCCTCGGGCGTACACTTCGAGGATCAGCTGGCATCCGTGAAGAAGTGTGGCCACATGGGAGGCAAGGTGCTGGTGCCGACCTCCGAGGCCATCCAGAAACTGATCGCGGCGCGCCTGGCGGCCGATGTCTGCGATGTCCCCACCTTGCTGCTTGCGCGCACGGATGCCAATGCCGCCGACATGCTGACCTCGGATGTGGACGAATACGACGCGCGCTTCCTGACCGGAGAACGCACATCGGAGGGCTTTTATCGCACTCGCGCCGGTCTCGATCAGGCCATCGCCCGCGGCCTCGCCTACGCACCCTATTCGGATCTGCTCTGGTGCGAGACCGCTGTGCCAGACCTCGGCGAAGCCAGGCGCTTTGCCGAAGCGATTCATCAGCATCATCCGTCCAAGATGCTGGCCTACAACTGCTCACCCTCTTTCAACTGGAAAGCCCACCTCGACGATGCCACCATTGGCAGGTTCCAGCGGGAACTCGCCGCCATGGGCTACAAATTCCAGTTCATCACCCTGGCCGGCATCCACAGCATGTGGTACAACATGTTCAGCCTGACCAAAGGCTATGTCGAGCAGCAGATGACCGCTTATGTGGCACTGCAGGAGCAGGAATTCGCCGCCGCCAGGGATGGCTATACCTTCGTCAGCCATCAGCAGGAAGTCGGCACCGGGTACTTTGACGAGGTAGCGCGGGTAGTTCAGGGCGGATCATCGTCCATCGCCGCACTGACCGGCTCGACCGAAGAAGCGCAGTTCTGATCCATGCCTGTGCACAAGGCATGTTCTGATCAAGTCCACGGACGGACTTGATCGGAATATACCCGGTATGCCGCCGAAAATCGGGAACTGGTATTACGGCTGGACGGTCGTCGCCGTATGCATGCTGTTTCAGGGCATGCTCTTTGGTGTCACCTTCTACAGCTTCACGCTGTATGCAAGTGAATGGCTCGCCGATCCGTCAATGCAGGTTTCAACGGCCAGAGTCATGCTCGGCAACACCTTGCTTACGCTCGTGGCTGGAATCGTCTCTCCGGCCATAGGTCGAGCACTCGACCGGCTTTCCATTCGCTGGCTCGTGTGTACCGGAGCGGCGATAACCTCCATCGGATTCGTGCTGGTCTCACTGGCAACCAACTTCTGGCAAATCATTGCCATCTACGGCTGTCTGCTGTCGTTCGGCATCGTGCTGTCCGGCCCACTCTCGGCGCAAACGCTGGTCGCCAAGTGGTTTGACGGGCGACGGGGAACCGCCATGGGCATCGCCACTACTGGCACTTCCATTGGCGGGTTCGTCATCCCCGTCATCATCGGCATCCTGTTTTCCGAGATCGGCTGGCGAACGGCGCATCTCTACATCGCTGCCACGGTGTTTGTACTCGTTGTACCGGCCGCTCTGTTGTTCATTCGCAATACGCCGACAGAAGTCGGTGTGCGCCCGGACCCGCCGGGCGCGACCGGGCGCATCCCCGCGCCTCGGGGAATGTCCGGCAATCCGCACTCCTGGAGCACCCGACAGATATTGACCGAGCCGAATTTCTGGGTCATCTGTGGCGTGTTGTTTCTCATCACCTGCGGTTTTTCCGCCGCCTCCCTGCATCTCGGGCCGCTTGCCAGCGACCTCGGCATTCCCAAGGCGCAGCATGGCGTACTCGTCTCGCTTTACGCCGCTGCCATGATACCCGCCAAGATTCTCTTCGGGCTGCTGTCAGACCGACTCGACGGCCGCCTGCTTCTGTGGGGCGCTCTGACCTGCCTCGGCATCAGCGTGTCGCTCCTGCTGGTCGCGGACAGCTTTGCGCTGCTGGCGCTGGCCTGTCTGTTCCTGGGAATGGCAGGCGGGAGCATGCTGCCGCTCATGGGCAATCTGGTAAGCCCGCGCTTCGGCACCCACGCCTTCGGACGAGTGGTTGGCATGCTCGGCCCGTTCAACGCCACGGCAGGTTTCGCACCCGTCGTCGTGGGGGCAATGCGAGATGCCTCGGGCAGTTACACCTCGGGTTGGCTGCTGATGCTGTGCCTCATCCTTCCTGCAGCACTCCTCACCGGCTTCCTGGATCGCATTGGACGCTCTCGCAGATCTACCCCACCCAACTGATCAAGGGCAGCAAGGCGCGGGCGAAATTCATCAAGGCAGAGAATATGGGCACCCCCGCGAGGCTCAGCACCACCAGCGACAGGAGCAACCAGGGGCCGAAACGCCGATTGAAATCGTTCACTCTCGGGCGCAGGTCTCGCGGCAAGAGCCAGGGAAGGATGTAGTGACCATCAAGCGGCGCAATGGGAATCAGATTGAACAGCATCAACAAGAGGTTGATCTGGGCAATCAGGAGGCAGAAGAACTGGACATTGCGGTCCATGAACAGCGGGTTACCTGATGCCCCGAGGCTCAGGTACAGGTTCCACACGACAATGGCCAGCAGCAGGTTCATCAGCGGCCCGGCCGCCGCCACCCACAGATCTGCGCTCGGCGTGGAGAAATTGCGAGGATTGGTGGGCACGGGCTTGGCATAGCCGAAGCCGACAATGATCACCAGCAGCAAGCCGAACAGATCGATGTGCGCGAAAGGACTGAGCGTCAATCGACCGGCGCGCTCGGCGGTATCGTCCCCGAACGCCTTGGCCACGGCCGCATGTCCGAATTCGTGGACGGTAAGGGAAATGATGAGCGTGACCACAATTACGCCGAACAACGCAAATTGACCCTGCTGCAGAAGGAAGATCATGCCCATCACGG
Organism: Pseudomonadales bacterium; assembly: GCA_965199815.1. Classification (GTDB taxonomy): domain Bacteria; phylum Pseudomonadota; class Gammaproteobacteria; order Pseudomonadales; family Azotimanducaceae; genus Azotimanducus. The sequence goes on along the minus strand of CBDATE010000033.1, from coordinate 19,903 downwards.
ATTGCCGGTGAATTCGCCGCGTGTGGCGCGGTCGAATTGTCGGTTGGGTAGCGCCGCCTCACCGGTGATCACATCTTCCGGACAGCGCTGTGCATATTCCGTCCAGGAGCCGTCATACAGGGCGTGGGCTGTGTGTCCGATTTCCGCCAGCGCAAGACTGATGATCGCCGCGGTCATGCCTGAGCCGCAGCTCGTGACCACGGGGGTATCCTCGTGAACACCAAGCATTTCGAACTCGGCCTCAAGCTCGGCTCGGGAGCGCAGCTGCCCATCCCGAAGCAGACGGTCAAAAGGCAGGTTACGTGCGTTGGGCATATGCCCGGACGGGATGCCGGGGCGCGGCTCCGGTGCTTGCGCGTGAAATCTCTGTGCCGAGCGCGCATCGAGCACGAGAGATGCCGACCGCGTTGCCTCGAGCGATGCCACGCCGAATAGCTCGGGACTCGCCTCGAAATCTCCCGGGCTGCAGGTAAATTCACCGCGCGCCAGAGGTCGCCCTTCCGCGCGCCACTTGGGCAGGCCGCCATCAAGTACGCGCACCTGCTCGTGTCCGCAGGCTTTGAGCATCCACCAGAGTCGTGGCGCACTGAGAAGCCCCGAGGTGTCGTACACAACCACATCCGACTGCCTGTTCAACCCCAGCGTACGCATGCTTGCCTGAAACTCGGCCGGGCTCGCGAGCATGTGTGGCAGGTTGGTGTGCTGGTCCGAAATCGCGTCAATATCAACGAATCGCGCCGAGGGGATATGGCCGAGCAGATATTCTGCGCGCGCGTCACGCGCTGGCTGGCTCGCGACCGGCAGGTGCCAGGAGGCATCGAATACGACCAATTGCGACGAACCGAGCTCGGCTTCGAGCGTGGCTGTCGAGATCAGATTGGACAAGCCGGAACGGCCTGTGCGGCGGGTGCTGGCATGGTCAGGGGTTTGTCCGGGCATCATCCCGCTGATGCCTGCGGTGCGGCAACGCGCCACCCATCGGCGCGCTTCACGGCACAGGTCCGGGCACAGGATTTCATCAGTTCGCTTGCGTCCGCCAGCTTGCTGGCGCGCAATGATCCTGATGTGTGCAGGCAAGGTTGCATGGGTTCGCACTCCCCGAATATCACGAATATGCTCGCGAATACATGAGGCGGGCCCACCATCCTCGGAAGGCCCGCGCTCGTGGCAGAACTATGTGGTTATCTGACCATCATACCGTTCAATGGCATCGAGTGACCGCGATGTCTTCGCCAGGCTATGAGTCTTCGCTATCGCTTGATTCCGTTCCGACTTCCAGAGCAATGGCGACAGCGACGCCAACCGCCACACCGACGATACCGCCCATCAGTGCCCCCCTGGCCGCCGACATGCCGACACGTATGGCGATGCGCCTCGTGGCGCTTGCGCTGAGCGTTGCCGCCGCCCCGGTAATGAGACTGTTGCGGAAAGACAGCCCACGCCGCCTGGATTGTCCCCCCGACACCGCGACAAGCTGATGTGAATCGAGTTCTCTGATCATGAGTGCATACCTCTTGTTGAGTTTGTGAATGAATACATTGATGTGTTCTGATCAAGTCCATCCGTGGACTTGATCAGACCTGCAAATCAGATTTGCGCTGATTTGCTCGCAGATTCAATGCCTTACGGCACTGAAGCAGCGGACACATCCGTGTGCCGCAGGGGAACTCTGTTATTCAGAGTTTCCCTCTGTTATTCGGAGTTCCCCTCATGCCGTTCAATGGCGTTGCAGCGATTTTCAGCGGTCTGTCCCGGCTTATCCGGGTTCGCATTCGTCGCCGCCACCTCTGCTCGACATGTATTCCAGACCGACACCGACGGCTATTCCGATGACGATTCCGGCAGCACCGCCCACCGCAGCGCCTCTGGCCGCCGAGAGGCCGATACGCAGGGCGGCAGCCTGCGCGCCCTTGCCGCCGACTGCCCCCGACAAAGTGGCAATGGTGTTGTTCTTGAAGGATTTGAAGAGGCTGAAGCCTCCGCTCACCGCGACAATCTGTTGTGAATCGAGTTCTCTAATCATGAGTACGTACCTCTTGTCATATTAAGTTTGTGAATGAATACATTGATGACGCGAACATCACTTCGCGACAGCATCAATGTGCCAAGTGCGTCAACTCGTCCATACCTACTGTCTGCCCGACACCCTGTGAGAAATCGCCGCGTATTCCCGCAAATACCTGCGAATGCCCCTAAAATCGCACCTTCATGTGCCTGAACCCACCGTGAAGAACCTCATGACTCCGACTCCTGCGAAGACTCCCGTACTGGTGGGCGTTGCCCAGATTCAGCAGCATCAGGACAACCTGGCGCACTGCGAGGAGCCGCTCGCGCTCATGATTCGCGCCGTCAAGGCAGCAGCCGAAGACGCTGAAGCGCCACACCTCCTGAAAGCGCTTGATCAGGTGTGCGTGAATCAGGGCGTGTGGAGCTATTCGGATCCGGCGCGCGCCGTGGCGAGTGCTGTTGGCGCGCACCGGGCACAAAGCGCCCGCACCTGGTGGGGCGGCAATTTTGTACAGTTCGCCCTGAATCAGATGGCGCTCGCCATCACCCGCGGCAAGCTCGAGGCTGTCGCCTTCACCGGGGCCGAGTGGGGTCGCAGCCTGTCACGATTCGCACGCGCGGGCCGTGAACCGGAATACATGCGTGTCACAGGCGAGCCGGATATCGCATATGGCCAGCACCAGTACATGGCGCACCTCATCGAACGCAAAATCGGCTTCGTGCATCCGATTCAAACCTATTCACTGCTCGAAAACGCCCTTCGCTACCAACGCGGTGAGAGTATTGATGCACACATGACACGCATCTCGACCCTGTGGGCGCGCTTTGCCCGCATAGCTGCCGACAATCCACATGCCTGGATCCGCAGCGCACCGACAGCCGAGGCGATTCGCACCCCGTCTGCGACCAACAGGCGCGTCTCGTTTCCATATCTCAAGCTCCTGAATTCCAACAACAACGTCGATCAGGCGGCGGCTCTGATACTGTGCTCTGCCGAATTCGCACGAAGCATGAAGATTCCCGAATCCAAGTGGGTGTATCCGCTTGCCGGAAGCGATGCGAATGATGCCCTGTTCGTCTCTTCGCGCCAGGACCTGTGCGCCTCTCCCGCTATCCGCCTGGCCGGACACCGGTGCCTGGAACTCGCCGGGCTTGCAGCGGACGATCTTGAACTGGTGGATTTGTACAGTTGCTTCCCGGTCGCCGTTCAGATTGCCGCCAGAGAACTCGGGCTTGATGAAACGCGCGACCTGACACTCACCGGCGGCCTCACATTCCATGGCGGGCCACTGAACAACTACGTGATGCACTCGGTGGCGCGGAGCGTCGAGCTGCTTCGTGAAGCGCCACATCAACGCGCCCTGTGCACCGCCAATGGTGGCAGTCTGGCCAAGCACTCGTTCACTGTGTATTCGGGCGAACCCGGCAAGCATCCATTCCGACACGAAAACCTGCAAGCTGCGGTCGATGCCCTGCCGCGGCGCGAGGTGCTCGAATCCTGGGATGGCCGACTTGCCGTGGAAGGCTATACGGTAATGTATTCCGGTAACGGTGAACCCGAAACCGGCTTTGTCACCTGCCTGACACCGGAGGGACAGCGTGTGCTCGGCAAGACAAGCGACCATCAGGAGCTCGAAGCCATGCTGGACGGAGAGTTTTGCGGTCAGGAGATACGCTGGCGAGGGCACGAGTTCGCCTCGGTTTAGCCCGTGCGCCTGACCAGATGAATATATACACCTACTTCCGGCTGCATATCCTTCTACAATCATCCCCCCTGAACTTGGAAACTTCTCATGCGATTTGAATCAAACCAGGCACCGCTGACCGAACTCGAAACCCCGTGCCTTGCACTGCCACTCGGCACCGCCCGCGCACTGGATGCACAGCTTGCGCCCTCGGGCTATTTGCACGCAGCGCTCCGTCATGCCAGGGACGAAGCCGGAGAGGTCACGCGCATCGCCATGCCCGATGATGTCGGATGCAAGCAGCTAATCGCCTACGGGCTCGGCGAAGTCACCACCCTGACGGACTTGCGCAAGGTCGGAGAAGCCATCGGCAAGGGCATCGTGGCCAGTGAAGTTACGGATGCCTGCCTGTCCATCGAGGGGCTCGAGGTGACCGGAGTGGATGCTGAACAGGCGGTGAGAGCCCTCCTGAGCAGTGTGTCTCACCAGCTCTACAGCTTTCGCAAGCACAAGAAGGAAGTACGCGAGAAACCGGAGGTGTCATCGCTCACGCTGTGCGCCGCAGATGGCCATGACGAGGCGCGCAAACTGACGAGTGCCTTCATGGCCGGACAGAGTCTGGCACGCGAACTCGGCAACCTGCCCGGCAATGAATGTACGCCGGATTACCTCCTCGAGGAGGCGACTCGCCTGTCCGAGACACACGGCCTCGTCCTCACCTCACTCGACGAATCAGATATGGAACAGCTCGGTATGGGTGCCTTCCTGTCCGTCTCTCGAGGCAGCGCGCGGGAGGGACGCCTGATTCGCCTTGATTATCAGGGGGCACCGGATTCCGAAGCCGCTCCCATCGTGCTGGTCGGCAAGGGCATCACCTTTGACACCGGCGGTATCAGCCTGAAAAAACCCGAAGCCATGGACGAGATGAAGTTCGACATGTGCGGCGCGGCGGCTGTATTCGGTGCCATACACGCAGCCGCTACGGCCAGGCTGCCGCTCAACATCGTCGCCATTGCCGCGGCGGCGGAGAATATGCCGAGCGGCAGGGCATCGCGCCCCGGGGATGTGGTAACCACCATGTCGGGGACGACAGTGGAAATCCTGAATACAGATGCCGAGGGTCGGCTGGTGCTGTGCGATACCCTCACCTACGCACGAGAGCTCGAGCCGCGAACGGTGATTGATCTGGCAACACTCACCGGTGCCTGCGTTGTCGCGTTGGGCGATCAGACATCGGGACTGTTCACGCCCGATGATGAGCTCGCCGAGGCGCTCATCGATGCAGGAGAATTGTCGGCTGATCGCGTATGGCGACTTCCCGTCTGGAAGTCCTATCGCAAGCAACTCGAGACACCGGTGGCCGACCTTGCCAATATCGGTGGATTCGGGGCAGGCGCCATCACTGCGGCTGCGTTTCTCTCCACCTTCACCGAAGGGCTCTCCTGGGCGCATCTCGACATCGCCGGTACCGCCTGGAAAGCCGGCAAGGAGAAAGGTGCCACGGGCGCGGGCGTAGGTGTCCTGTTCGAATATCTCCTGTCACAATCGCAGTCCACAGCCAATTGACGCGCGTCGATTTCTACGAGCTCCCTGATCAGGGGGAGGAAGCTCGCGCCCGCTTTGCCTGCCGCCTGGCCCTCAAGGGCCGGGATGCGGGCCTGCCAGTGCACCTGCTGGTCAGTGATGCTGCCGGGGCCAAAGACCTTGATGACCTCATGTGGCACTATCCGAGAGAGCGATTTCTGCCACACGGCTCAGGTTCGGAAGCAGACACACGTGCGCGGGTGCAGATTCTGGTGCAGGCACCAGCCCCTGATGAAGACACGCAGCACCCGCAGGATGCCCCCGGTGAAGAGGATGAGCGCGGAGAACCCGGGCTTCTGATCAACCTGACGAGCACACCTCCCGGCAACTGGCAGCAATTTTCCCGCGTTGCCGAAATCGTTGTCGCCTGTACAAGAGATGCCTCGCGGCGCAAATACCGCTACTACCAGAAACAGGTACAGGCGTTGCATCATCACCGGCTCGATGACTGGGAAGCCTGATGCCTGCCGCGAAGCCACCGCGCCCCGAATTCGACGAGCGTCTGCTCGACCGCGGATTTGCTCCTGCCGCCATAGAAGCCTCGCTGTATGCCTGGTGGGAGGCATCGGGTTTTTTTGCTGCCGGTGATGCCGATCATGTCGGCGAGCCCTACTGCATCATGATTCCGCCACCGAACGTGACTGGCACCCTGCATATGGGGCATGCCTTCCAGCACACGCTCATGGATACGCTGATTCGCCATGCACGCATGCAAGGCAAGCGCACCCTCTGGCAAATGGGCACCGACCATGCCGGCATCGCAACGCAAATGGTGGTGGAACGTCAGCTCGCACAAGAGAACCTCGACAAGGCCACCCTGGGCCGGGATGAGTTCGTACGACGAGTCTGGCAATGGCGAGCGCAATCGGGCGGCGAGATCTGTCAGCAGTTGCGGCGTATGGGCTCTTCGCTCGACTGGTCCCGCGAGTGCTTCACTATGGACACCGAGTATGCCGGTGCCGTTCGTGAAGCCTTTGTGCGCTGTCACGAAGCCGGATATGTATATCGAGGCAAGAAGCTGGTGAACTGGGACCCGGTGCTGCACACCGCGATCTCGGACCTCGAAGTGGAGAATCGGGAGGAATCAGGCTCGCTTGTGCATATCCGCTACCCGCTCGCAGATCATCCCGGTGAGTTCGTGACCGTCGCTACCACGCGCCCGGAAACCCTGCTCGGCGACACGGCGGTCGCGGTACATCCTGAAGATGCGCGCTTTTCCCATCTTGTTGGCAAGCGCGTTCGTGTGCCCATCGTCAACCGCGAAGTACCGATCATCGGTGACCGTCACGTGAGCATGGAGTTCGGCACTGGCTGCCTCAAGGTTACGCCGGCGCATGACTTCAATGACTACGACATCGGCAAGCGCCACGGCCTGCCCGAAATCAATATCCTCGACAAGTCGGCGCGACTGAACGATCAGGTTCCTGCCGAGCTGCGCGGTCTGCAGCGCACGGATGCGCGCAAGCGGGTGGTGGAAATACTCGAACAGCAGAAACTGCTCGCTGGCAGGCAGGATCATGTCGTACAGATACCGCGCGGAGACAGGTCAGGTGCCGTCATCGAGCCACTGCTGACCGATCAGTGGTTCATGCGTATGGATTCGTTGCGCGACCTGGCCGTGGATGCCGTCGCCAGCGGACGCGTTGAATTCGTACCCGGCCACTATGCCAATCTCTTCAACGCCTGGATGCGTGATATACGCGACTGGTGTATCAGTCGGCAACTCTGGTGGGGGCATCGCATTCCCGCCTGGTACGACGAGGCCGGCAACATCCATGTAGGACGCGACGAAGCCGAGGTGCGGCAGAAATACGGTCTGGGCGACCTCGCGCTCAGACAGGAAACAGACGTACTGGAAACCTGGTTCTCTTCTTCCCTGTGGAGCTTCGCAACCCTTGGCTGGCCGACTGATACCGAGCACCTCGAGTGCTTTCATCCGACCAGTGTGCTGGTTACCGGACACGACATCATCTTCTTCTGGGTCGCGCGCATGATGATGATGTCGCTCGGGCTGCTCGAACAGACACCCTTTCATCAGGTCTATATTCACGGACTGGTGCGTGATGCCCAGGGCCAGAAGATGTCCAAATCACGCGGCAATGGCCTGGACCCGCTGGATCTGGTGGACGGCATCAAGCTTGATGCCCTGCTCGCCAAGCGTACCAGCCATCTCATGCAGCCGCAGCTCGCCCCGGCAATCGAACGGGCGACGCGCCGCGACTTTCCCGATGGCATTGCCGCACACGGCGTGGATGCCGTGCGCTTCACCTTCGCCGCGCTGGCATCTACCGGACGCGATGTGCGTTTCGATCTGCAGCGTGTGGAAGGCTATCGTCACTTTTGCAACAAGCTGTGGAATGCGGCGCGGTTCGTGCTCATGAACACCGGCAACATCGACGCGCAGCATGGCGCTGATGGCAACGCGTCTGCGACGGGCACGAAGCGTACAGCGGGGCTTGCCGAGCGCTGGATCAGGAGTCGGCTCGCCTGGCGTATTCGGGATTGGCAGCGCGCACTGGAAGCCCGCAGATTCGACCTGCTGGCAGAGAGTCTGTACGAGTTCGTATGGCACGAATACTGCGACTGGTACCTTGAAGCCGCGAAACCCGACCTGCACACCACTCAGGGCGATAGCCAACATTCGCCGACGCTGACCTGTCTGCTCGAGGTTCTGGAGGTTCTGCTGAGAGCCCTGCATCCGCTTATGCCGTTTATTACCGAAGCTCTCTGGTACCCGGTGGCGACGCGCCTTGGCATCAAGGGCGACAGCATCATGCTGCAGCCTTATCCGTGTGCAGAAGAGGGCGACAGAGATACGCAAGCCGAGTCTGATTTCGACTGGATGCGGCACCTCATCGGGTTTGTACGCAAGCTGCGCAGTGAACGCGGATTGCCGCCCAACACGCCGGTCGATGTCTTGATGCAAGGCAGCGAGTGCAGCATGCGTCAGGCCAGGGCGCGACTCGCCGTGAGCGAAACGATGTTGCGCCATCTGGGACGCATTGACAGCCTCGGCTTCCTCGTCAAGGGTGAGTCGGCACCAGCCTGCGCCTTCGAATTCATTGACGAGCTCAAGGTCATGGTGCCGCTGGCCGGCGTGGTGGATATCGACCTTGAACGGACGCGCCTCGAGCAGGCAATTCACAAGAACCGCGCCGAACTTGCGCGTGTTCTGTCGAAACTCGATAATTCTGGGTTTGTCGAGCGCGCACCCGAGGAAGTGGTGTCAGGAGAACGCGAGAAACGCCAGGCGCTCGAAACGCGCGCGCAGAAGCTCGCCGAGGCGCGCGCGAGTCTGGGATAACAACCCCGTTGCCCTACAGCGTCAAGACTATTTTCCCGAAGTTGCCGTTCGCTCGCATGTGCTGATGCGCCTCGGCGACCTCGGTGACGGGATACACGCTGTCTATTGATGGTGTCACATCGCCCGTCTCGAGCGCCGGCCAGAGGCGCTGCTGCAAGGCATCCATGACCCGCGCCTTGTACCCGACAGAGCGGTTACGCAGCGTCGAACCCAGAATGCGCAGCCTCCTGGCAAGCACGGGCGCGAGACTCGCCTGAATCCTGTGTCCGCTCATGAGGCCGATCAACACCAGCCTGCCATCCATGGCCAGGGCGGTCAGATTGTCGTTCAGATAGTCCGCGCCCACCGGATCCAGGATGACATCCACACCGCGCCCTCCAGTCCAGCGCGCGACCGCCTCGACAAACGCCTGCGACCCCTGATCACATACATCTGTGGCACCGAGATTGAGGCAGCGTTCGGCCTTGTCGCCGGAATGTGCCCGCACAGTGACATAGCAGTCATTCCCCATGAGTTTTGCCAGACTGATGGCTGCCGTGCCCACGCCACTGCCGCCAGCGTGTACCAGCAATGTCTCACCCGGCTGCGCCGAAGCTTCCATGTAGAGATTCGCCCAGGCGGTGGCAAACACTTCCGGGATGCTTGCCGCTTGTGTCAGGGAAATGCCCTCGGGAATCTTCGCCGCCTGTGCTTCCGGCACCGCCACCAATTCTGCATAGCCTCCACCCGTCAAGAGCGCGCAGACGGCATCACCGGCAGCGAACTTGCGGCAGTGACGACCCATGGCGACCACCTTTCCGGCGCACTCGAGCCCGGGAACGGAACTCGCGCCAGGCGGCGGCGCATAGTGACCGGCGCATTGCAGGAGATCCGCCCGATTGACACCGGCGGCTGCCACGCGCACAAGAATCTCGTCATCGCGCGGCTGCACATCTGCCACCGTCTGCCAGCACAGACGCACCTCGGGACCCGGATTTTCAATGACGATGGCTTTCATGTTTCAGCAGTATTGCACAGTGGCTACCAGGAAGCGGCTACCAGGACATGCGCATCTTCACGCCCTGCCGGTGCAGCCACATCTTGAGTTCGCTCACGCGGTAGTCGCCATAATGCACCATGGAGGCTACCAGCACCGCGTCGGCCTTGCCCGCATCAAGCACCTCCAGCAGGTGTTCCGGGCGACCGGCACCGCCGGAGGCAATCACCGGCACACGCACCGCCTCGGACAGCATGCGCGTGAGCGTGATGTCGTATCCAGCGCGCGTACCGTCGGCATCGATGGAATTCACCACCAACTCTCCGGCACCAAGCCGCTCGCCGGTCAGCGCCCACTCCAGAGCATCCAGATTCATGGGTCTGCGCCCACCGTCGATTACTATCTCGTAGCCACAGGGACACTGCGCGTTCCCGGGCGCGCGACGCACATCCATGGACAGCACCAGATTCTGCGACCCTATGGCCTCAGCGCATTCCGCAACCAGCGCCGGACGCAGCACCGCCGACGAGTTGACGTTGATTTTCTCGGCCCCGGCGAGACGCAGGTCGGCGGCATCAGCCACACTGCGGATGCCCCCGCCCACCGAGAGTGGGATGAAGACCTCGGCGGCCACGGCTTCAACCACATCAAGCAGGATGCGACGCCGTTCACTCGACGCGGTGATATCGTAGAACACCAGTTCGTCCAACCCGTCTGCATAGTATGTACGCGCCTTCTCGACCGGGTCGCCAATATCGCGGGTGTCCACAAACCTGACGCTCTTCGCGAGCTTGCCGTCGCGCACATCAAGACAGGCGATGAGGCGCTTGCTCAGCATTCGCCGCCGTCCCAGGCCGCAAAACGCGCCAGAAGCTGCAACCCGACACGGCCACTCTTCTCCGGATGAAACTGGACACCGAAGAAGTTGCGCGCGCCAAGCGCACAGCAGAAGCGACGCTCGTACTCGGCCTCGGCATACACGAGGTGCCGGTCGCGCACCTCCGGGAAGTAGCTGTGCACGAAGTAGAACTCATCTTGCGGGGCAATTCCTGCCAGCAGCGGATGCGGGCGCAGAGTGCGTATCCCGTTCCAACCCATATGTGGCACCTTGAGGCTCGGATCAGCAAATTGAAAGCGGCGCGTCTGGCCCTCGATGAGACCAAGCGTGGCGGTGTCGCCCTCTTCCGAATGTGTGAGAGATATCTGCAAACCCAGGCAAATGCCGAGCGTCGGTACACCGGCCGCACAGGCGGCAAACAGCGCGCGATCAATTCCCGTGTTCCTGAGGCTGTGCATGGCGCTGCCGGCCGCGCCCACGCCGGGAAAAATAATGCGACTCGCCTTGACGATGCGCGCCGCATCACTCGATATCTGCGCGACAAGACCCACCTCGGCGCAGGCGCGCGCGACGCTGCGCAGATTGCCTGCGTCGTAATCGATGATGACTGTGGTCAATGCCGGTTGCTATCTCGCGTCAGGGTGAATTGTACCTGTTCAGGTGCTCGTAACTGTGCTCGTTCACCCCGATATGAGACCGAGGGGCGTACCTGCTGTGCCTACCAGCGAGCGCTTACCTCCATGTGTACTCCGTGTTCGGGGCCTTGCTCCAGTGTGCCGATGCTGCCGATGCTGTTGACAGTCCCCACATCAAGCAGCTCGCGGCGCGTGACCTTGAACATCAGCGAGAGATCCAGCGCGTCTTCACTGAGCTCCGGCATCAGTTGCCAGCCGAGGTGAAAGTCAACCGAGGTATCGGAAGCAGCCAGGCCGAAGCTCGGACTCAGCGTGAACTTGTCGCCGTAGGCCGCCAGTCCGTAGGCCGTCTCCAGCGTCCAGCGACTGCCAGCACTCGCACCCATTGATCCGCCGCCCATGCCGGGAAGCTCCGAGGCGAACAGCGCCTGTACACCGCCACTCGACGGCCCGCCGATGTCCTGACGCAGGTTCAGCGTGAAGCCGCGCGTACTCGCCGCGCTCGGATCAAAGTTCAGCGCCGCCGAGAACCCGTGCGCCTGCTGCCCGGCATCATCATGCGTCACCAAGGTGCGACCGGACACATCAAGGGTCACCCCAAGTGCAGGCAGCGTCCACGCCAGACCGCCACCGACTTCCACTCCGAAGCCTTGCTCGGCATCGCCGTCGTCATGGCGCACTCCCGCTTCCAGCTTCGGTGTCACCGCACCGACATTCCCCAGCGTCACCGCCCAGCTCCCCTCAAGGCCCAGCCGCAGCCGCGAAGTATCTGCCTCGGACGAGGCCAGGCTCGAATGCTCCTCACCGGCTTCCACCCGACCCGACCCAGTGCGCGACCAGAGCACATCCGACACCAGCGTCATGGCTGGACCATGTCCCACCGCCCCGAACAGCCCGCCGCGCAGCCCAGCCGACACCATGCTCCAGTCGAGATCAGCCTCGATGCTGCCCTCACCCTCCGGCGTGAGCGTCAGTGCACCCGTACCACGCCCGACAGCGCCCCACACATCCAGCCGCTCCGAGAACCGGTACGACCCATAGGGTATCGCTGCGTTCAGAGAGACTTCGACCTCCCCGCTCGCCACGCCCTGATACCCGCCAGTGCCGCGGCTGCTCGTCAGCATGACACCGGTCAGCCACTCATCTCTGGCGTAGTCCGCACCCAGAGTGACGGTTTCTGTCTGACCATCGAGGTGCACCACACCGTCGAGTCCGCGGAAGTCCGCGCGCGCACCCCGACCCCAGAAGGCAAGGCTGCCACCGGCTGCATCCATCGCGCCCGTGTGCGTGAAGTTGCTCGTGGTCAATCCGGCAAGCGTCATCCCGGCCAGAGTACCCCGCGTCCCCGCTTCCCGCGGAGCCGTCAGGCGTTGCTCGACACCATCGAGCGCCTGCTCCGTCACCGCTCGCCCAAAGCGCGCCAGCCACGCCACCGGCAGCGCATCCCAGTTGTTTATCCTGCCAGTCGCTATGCCATCCTCTATCAACACCCCGCGCGGACTCGACAGGCGTACCTGCATCGTCTCGTCCGGGTCATCGTGGCTGTCTTCCATCGTCCGCACACGAATCCTGCGCTCCGTCACGCCCGGCCTGAACACCACCGCACCAGCCGCTGACTTATAGTCCCGATTCGCCCGCGCCGTTCCCGGCCGTGTCGCCCAGTACACCTTCACCCGATACCGCACTGCCTCCGAGAGCGTCACTCGGAACTCCAGCTCATCCCCCTCCATGGCTGACGCATCTTCAATGCTCACTGTCGGCAAGCCCCGCTCGTCAACAGTCGGAGGTGTGGGCGTGGGCGGAGGCGGCGGCGGCGCGACCTCGTCTTCCACAGGCGTTCCCGTGGCCGTCACCACTGTGCCTCCCTGTACGCCATCATCCGCCGCGGTGCGCGTCTCGATACGCACCACATACTCCTGACCGTTGCTCAGATCGGAAATCGTGAAGGAGGTACCCGTCACCCTGTTCACCGGTGTCAGCGCGTTGCCCGGCCCTTTCTCCCGCCAGCGGACGCTGTAGCCGTTTGGAGCCACAATCGCCGCCGTCCAACTCACCTCGAGCGACCCGTCACCCGCGCTCACCTGCAGGTTGCTCACCTGCGTCGGCAGGACGACCGACTCCTCTCCCACAGGCGTTCCCGTGGTCGTCACCACTGTGCCACCCTGTACGCCGTCATCCGCCGCGCTGCGCGTCTCCACGCGCACCACATACTCCTGATCGTTGATCAGATCGGAGATGGTGAACGAGGTACCGTCCACTTCGTTCACCGGTGTGAGCATGTTGCCCGGCCCTCGCTCCCGCCAGCGGACGCTGTAACCGTTCGGAGCCACGCTCGCCGCCGTCCAGCTCACCTCGAGCGACCCGTCACCCGCACTCACCTGCAGGTTGCTCACCTGCGTCGGCGTGATGATCGGTACCGCGTCCACCACCGTCACTTGAAAGGTCAGCGCCGCCGTGTCGCTGTTCGCGGTGTTCGAATCACTGTCCGAAGCCCGCCAGGTGTAGGTGGCCTCGGCCGCTGCTGCCGTCGGCGTACCGCTCACCTCGCGCGTGGAGGTATCTACGCTCAGCCCCGTCGGCAGGTCGGGGGTCAGCGCGTAGCCGATGGTCCCGTTGCCGCCTGTCGCCTCCGGCAGGGTGAAGGCGGTGATTTCGGCATCCACCGTGAAGGTCTTGTCGGCGATGGTCGCGCTACTCGCGAAGGCGGGGGCGGTGTCCGCCACCGACACCACAACATCGAACGTATCGCTCACCGACCCGCCCATGCCATCGCTCGCCGTCACTTTCACCATCAGCGTACCGGTGTCGCCGGATTGCGGTGTGCCCGCGAGCTTGCGCTCGCTGGCGGTGAAGCTCAGCCAGGTCGGCAGCGCGCTATCCGTGGTGCCGTCCGTCTGCTGGGCCGTGTAGGTGAGGCTGTCGCTGTCCGCATCGCTGAAGGTGCCAGCCGGGAAGCTGTACTCGAAGGCCGTATCCACCGTCGCCGTCTGATCGGGAATCGCGGTACCCACGGTCGGAACCTGATTGGCCAGCGTAGTCACATCGAACCCGTCCGATGCCTCGCTCACCGAGTAGTTGGCATCACCGGTGGCCGTCACCGTCACTGTGTAGGTGGTGTTTGCCGTCAGGTCGGTGAACGCCGCCTCCGGGCCGCTACTCGGTACGCTCACCGTGCCGTTCACCGCAGTCCCGCCGCTCGGGGTGGCCGTCGCCGTATATCCCGCGGCGTTGGGCACCGCACCCCAGGTCACCGTGAAGCCGGTGCGCGTGTTGCTGTTGGGCTTGAGCCCCAGATTCGTCGGCTTCGCCAGTGTCCCCTTGCCCACCGTCACTTGAAAGGTGAGCGTCACCGTATCCGTGTTCGCGGTGTTCGAGTCACTGTCCGAAGCCCGCCAAGTGTAGGTGGTCGCAGTCGCTGCTGCCGTCGGCGTACCGCTCACCTCGCGCGTTGTCGCATCCAGCGTCACTCCGTTCGGCAGCGCCGGTGTCAACGCGTAACTGATAGTACCGTTACCTCCCGTCGCCGCCGGTAGCGTCACATCAACCTCCGTACCCACCGTCCAGGTCTGCGCCGCAATGGTCTCGCTGCCGAAGCTCGGTGCCACATCCGTCTCGACCGGCGTAGCCTTCACAACCTCCGACCACGCACTGTCCTCATAGTTCGTCGAACTTGATGCCACCTTCGCCCGCACACGCACATCGTATTCCGTGCCATTGGTCAGACTGTCAATCTCCGCCGGCGATGTGTCGTCGTCATTGCCCAGCCAGGTCTCCGATGTGCTCTGCTTGTACTCAACCTCGTAACTTGCCGCGTTCGTTATTCCTCCCCAACTGGCCGTCAACTTCCCATCCTGCGCCGAAACCGTCACCACCGGTGTCGCCAGCGTGGCCTTGTTCACCGTCAACATGAAGGTCAGAGCGCTGCTGTCGCTGTTCGCGGTGTTCGCGTCGCCGTCGGATGCCCGCCAGATGTAGGTGGCCGCAACCGCTGCTGCCGTCGGCGTACCGCTCACCTCGCGCGTGGATGTATCCACGCTCAACCCCGTCGGCAGGTCGGGGGTCAGCGCATAGCCGATAGTCCCGTTGCCGCCTATCGCCTCCGGCAGGGTGAAGGCGGTTATCTCGGCATCCACCGTGAAGGTCTTGTCGGCGATGGTCGCGCTACTCGCGAAGGCGGGGGCGGTGTCCGCCACCGACACCACAATATCGAAGGTATCGCTCACCGAATCCGTGCCGTCGCTCGCCGTCACCTTCACCATCAGCGTACCTGTGTCGCCGGATTGCGGTGTGCCAGCGAGCTTGCGCTCGCTGGCGGTGAAGGTCAGCCAGGTCGGCAGCGCGCTGTCGTCCGATCTGGTCGCCGTGTAGGTGAGGCTGTCGCTGTCCGCATCGCTGAAGGTGCCCGCCGGGAAGCTGTACTCGAAGGCCGTATCCACCGTCGCCGCCTGGTCGGGAATCGCGGTGCCCACTGTCGGAACCTGATTGGCCGCAGTGGCCACATCGAACCCGTCCGATGCCTCGCTCACCGAGTAGTTGGCATCACCGGTGGCCGTCACCGTCACTGTGTAGGTGGTGTTTGCCGTCAGGTCGGTGAACGCCGCCTCCGGGCCGCTACTCGGTACGCTCACCGTGCCGTTCACCGCAGTCCCGCCGCTCGGGGTGGCCGTCGCCGTATATCCCGCGGCGTTGGGCACCGCACCCCAGGTCACCGTGAAGCCGGTGCGCGTGTTGCTGTTGGCCTTCACCGCCAGGTTCGTCGGCTTCGCCAGTGTCCCCTTGCCTACCGTCACTTCAAAGGTCAGTGCCGCCGTGTCCGCATCTGCCGTGTTGCTGTCACTGTCCGAAGCCCGCCAAGTGTAGGTGGTCGCAGTCGCTGCTGCCGTCGGCGTACCGCTCACCTCGCGCGTTGTCGCATCCAGCGTCACTCCGTTCGGCAGCGCCGGTGTCAACGCGTAACTGATAGTACCGTTACCTCCCGTCGCCGCCGGTAGCGTCACATCAACCTCCGTACCCACCGTCCATGTCTGCGCCGCAATAGTCCCGCTGCCGAAGCTCGGTGCCACATCCGCCTCGAGCGGCGTAGCCTTCACAACCTCCGACCAATCACTGTCAATGTGCGTCGTCGAATCCGAGGCCGCCTTGGAGCGCACACGCACATCGTATTCCGTGCCATTGGTCAGACTGTCAATCTCCGCCGGCGATGTATCGTCGTCATTGCCCAGCCAGGTCTCCGATGTGCTCTGCTTGTACTCAACCTCGTAACTCGCCGCGTTCGCTATTCCTCCCCAGGTGGCCGTCAACTGACCGCTCCCCACCGCCAGCGTCACCGTCGGTGCCGACAGTCTGAAGCGGAAGATGCGCGGGAAGTCCAGTGTCGCCGTTGCCGTCTCGGTCTGCATGCTCATCCCAGTGCCCGTGGTGCCGGTCACTGTCACCGTGACAGATGTGCGGGTATTCTTCGGTGTATCCGGCGTACCGGAGATGGCACCGGTGTTGGTATTGATCTCCAGCCCCGACGGCAGGTCCCCTACCGTCACCGCATAGGTGAAAGTCGAGCCTGCTGCGAAGTTGGCGGGCGAGGCAGGTGTCAGCGTCTCGAACTCCACGCCTGCGCGCAGAACCGTCGGCAGTGCCGGATAGGTGAGGCTCGGCACAACCGCTGCGGACACCACAATGTCGAAGGTGTCGCTCACCGACCCGCCCATGCCGTCACTCGCCGTCACCTTCACCATCAGCGTACCGGTGTCGCCGGATTGCGGTGTGCCCGCGAGCTTGCGTTCGCTGGCGGTGAAGGTCAGCCAAGTCGGCAGCGCGCTGTCGTCCGATCTGGTCGCCGTGTAGGTGAGGCTGTCGCTGTCCGCATCACTGAAGGTACCCGCCGGGAAGATGTACTCGAAGGCCGTATCCACCGTCGCCGTCTGGTCGGAAATCGCGGTACCCACGGTCGGAACCTGATTGGCCGCCGTGGTCACATCGAACTCATCCGATGCCTCGCTCATTGAATAGTTGGCATCGCCGGTGGCCGTCACCGTCACTGTGTAGGTGGTGTTCGCCGTCAGGCCGCTGAACGCCGCCTCCGGGCCGCTGCTCGGTACGCTCACCGTGCCGGTCACCGCAGACCCACCGCTCGGCGTTGCCGTCGCCGTGTAACCCGCGGCGTTGGGTACCGCATCCCAGGTCACCGTGAAACCAGTGCGCGTGTTGCTGTTCGCCTTCACCGCCAGATTCGTCGGCTTCGCCAGTGTCCCCTTGCCCACCGTCACGCTAAAAGTGAGCGTCGCCGTGTCCGTATCCGCCGTGTTCGAATCGCTATCCGAAGCCCGCCAGGTGTAGGTGGCTGCACTCGCTACTGCCGTGGGCGTGCCACTCACCTTGCGCGTTGTCGCATCCAGGCTCACGCCGTTCGGCAGCGCCGGAGTCAACGCGTAGCTGACGGTGCCATTACCACCTGTCGCCGCCGGTAGGGTCACATCAACCTCCGTACCCACCGTCCATGTCTGCGCCGCAATAGTTTCGCTGCCGAAGCTCGGCGCCACATCCGCCTCAACCGGCGTGCCCTTCTTGACATCCGACCAGTCGCTGTCCGCATAGGTCCTCGAGGTGGAGGCCGCCTTGGCCCGCACCCGCACATCGTGTTCCTGGCCGTTACCGAGGCCGGTGATCTCGGCAGGCGAAGTATCGTCCGAACTGTCCAGCCAGGTGGTGTCGTCGCTCTCCTTGTATTCAACCTCGTAGCTCGCCGCGTTCGTCACGTCCGCCCAACTCGCGGTCAGCTGGCCGTCCTGAGCCGTCACCGTCACCACCGGCTTCGCCAATATCGCCTTGTTCACCGTCACCACAAAGGTGTCCGTCGCATCGACCGTGCCGTCGTTCACGGTCACCGTGATGGTCGCCGTGCCTTCGCCCACGGGAGTCACCGTCACCTGGCTGTTGGCATCGTGGGCGCTCAGCGTGGTCGGAGTCACCGTCGCCACCGTCGCGTCCCCGGATGCCGCCTTGTATTCCAGGGTATTGCCCGCGTCTGCGTCCGTTGCATCCACATCCACCAGCAGGTTCGTGCCGAAGGTCGCGGTCTTGTCGGTGATGTCGGTGATGCTCGGTGCCGTGTTCGGTATTTCATCGTCATCCACCGTCACCACCACGCTGCCGGTCACGCCAGCGTAGTCCCCGCCCGTAGCGGTGTGGACAAGAGTGGCCGAATCGTCGCTTGCGTCGGTGTCCTGCCCCGCCGTCACCGTCACCGTCTGCGCGCTGTTCCAGGTGGTGGACATGAAGGTGAGGGAGGTGGGGTTCACCGTCACCTCGCCCACCGCTCCGGTCACCGCCACCGTCACGCTGGCGCTCGGTTGCGATGCAAGCTTCACCGTGTAGGTGCCGCTCGAACCTTCGTTCACCATCAACGCGGTGGGGTCGAACACCAGCGCACCGGACACGGCCGGGAAGACGATATCGCGGGTTGCTGTTGGCGGATCCATGCCCGTGCCCGCTGTGACGGTTATCGTAACGGTGGCCGTGCTCGCGCTCACCGTGGTCGGGGCACCGGTGATGGCACCGGTGGAGGTGTTCAGCGTGAGACCCGGTGGCAGGGTTCCGGTGGTCACCGCATAGGTGAAGGTGGCACCCTCCGCGAAGTTGACCGGCATCGCCGTCAGCGGGGTGATGGTGGTACCGACGGCCAGCGTACTCGGCAGTGACGAGTAGATCAGGCCCTCCCCCTTGCTGCCATCTACCTTGTGCCCTGATTGATCTGACAGTCCCGCATAGCTCAGATTGAGATTAGTACCGAAACTAGCACTCTTGATGGTACCGCCGTTCAGCTCGATGGGGTTGGCTGGGATGCTGATGCCGTTCGTGTCACGGTCGTCGGCCTGAACCGTGTAGCTAAAGAATATAAGATTAGCAAAGGACTCTGATTCCGCGTAGCGGGTCTTGTCGCCGACCGTCAGGCGGAGTCTCGGACTACCGGTGACTGAAACTACCGAGTTGAATGTGACTGAAATGAGAACTGTTTCGCCGAACCCATAGGTCTCGTTGGACATCGGAACCGAGAGGACAGAACTACTGAGTATAGGGCTCTGCGCGGCAGCGGTGCCCGGCAGGAGTCCCATGACCAGGATGGCCAGCAGCAGCCCCTGAGCAAGCCCCCGACGGACCAAGCCCGGTGAGGGGGGGGGGGGGGGGGGTAGAGACTATGACATCCACGGATGGCCACGGACTTCAAGGGCCGTCCTTGCAAAGTCCGGCCTTGGGTAAGCCCCTGACGGGCCAAGCCCGATGAGTGCACTTCACTGCTGCCTGTCGCTATCATGGATACAGATATACCGGAAGAATAAACTTGAATAGTAGCCCACTTTCCGGGATTCCGTCAAAAACTGTGCTCGTTCACCGGGGCGATGTTCAGCGCGTCAACATCTGCCGATGGTTTGGGTAAGATGACAGCCATGAACATGTGTGACGGCGTACTCATATGCAACCTCGGTTCGCCCGACTCTCCGGCAGTCACGGATGTGCGTCGCTACCTGCGCGAGTTCCTGATGGATCCCTGGGTGCTACAGATCCCCAGGCCGTTGCGATGGATTCTGGTGAATCTCGTCATCCTCCCGTTGCGTCCGGCACGTACAGCCGAAGCCTATGCAAAGATATGGACGCGCGCAGGTTCGCCGCTCATGATGCACAGTCAGAACCTTGCAAGCGCACTCGCAGAAGCGCTTGACCTGCCGGTGGCAGTCGCCATGCGCTACGGGTCGCCGTCCATTGAAGCCGGATTCGAGTCGCTCTCGCAAGCAGGCGCACGGCGCGTCCTGCTGGTACCCATGTATCCACAATTTGCCGACTCCACCACGACAACCTGTATGGAATTGGCGCTTGAAGAGG
>CBDATE010000032.1:0-3107 GCA_965199815.1 Pseudomonadales bacterium | reverse complement strand
CATTCGTCATGTCCGTAAACTCACGCGGTCCCACGGTGAGTTGGCGCGGCACACTTCCGATGGTCTCTGCTTTGTACTGCAACGCCTTGCCATCATCGTGGGTCGCCCTGACGGCAATGCGCCGGGCGATACGAGAAGGAATTGCTCTGAAATTCTCAATCGCACTGATTCTGATCGGCGAGGTGTCATCACCGATGATCGTGCCGGTCGCACTCCTTGACACCGGCCTTGCTCCGCGCGGATTGAACAAATGCACGGTGAAGGTTTCGGCACCTTCCTTGACCTCATCTCCGATGATCGGCACAAAGACGCGAGCAACATCAGTGCCGCCAAGCCTGTGCCACGTATACACCAGCGTGCCACTGGCCGCCGTGTAGTCCTCACCTGCGGTGGCACTGCCATCTATCGTGACGTAATCCACCGTCACTCCTCCGCGAGGTGTCTCGCTCAAGCTCACCGTGAACTCCATGTCGTATGTGCCGCTGCTACCTTCAGTTAGGCTACTCGGCGCAATGCTCAGCGTCGGCAGACTTTGATCCGCATCATCATCCGCAATCGTGACCGTGGACGTCCCCGCCGTCGCGGAAATGCTGGCGCCCTCGGACGGATTCCTCAGAGCCACCGTGAAGGTCTTATCCAGTTCGGAGTCCATATCTCCGGTGACCTGCACAGTGAAGGTTTGCGTCAGCGTGGTCGTGCTCGCTGCAAACGTTAGGGTGCCGGTCGCCTCCGCGTAGTCCGTACCCGCCATGGCCGGGTTCGCGCCGGTGCCATTGGCGGTGGCGTACTCCACCGTCACTTCCTGACTGCCCGCACGATTCAGCACCACCGTAAATATCTGGTCAGTCGGCCCGCTGTCGCCTTCGCCCACAAACACGCGGCTCGGCGCGAGGCTCAGGGTCGGCGACTCATCATCCACAATCGTGACCGTGGCCGTCCCGGCCGTCGTGGAGATCTCTGCATTGGAGGTGATTACATTGAGCAAGGCCACCGTGAAAGTCTCATTCTTTTCAGCGGCATCATCCCCAGTGACCCGCACGGTGAGTGTCTGGCTGGTGTCGCCCATCGCAATCGTCAGGCGGCCAATGGCGATCGTGTAATCCTCTCCCTCGGTGGCCGTGCCCTCCTCGGTGGCATAGAAAACGGTCACCGCCTGATCGCTCACCGGGCTCAGCGTCACCGTGAAGATGCTCTCCGCAGTAGAACCGCTGGCACCTTCGGCCACAGACACGGTGCTCGGCGCGATGCTCAGAGTCGGCAGAACCACATCATCATTCGTAATCGTGCCGGTCGCCTCGCCATCTTGCAACGTCACACCGGACGGATTGCTGAGGGTCACCGTGAAGGTCTCGTCACTTTCAATGGCATCATCCCCAGTGACCTGCACGGTGATGGTTTGCACCGTCGCGCTCGCCGCAAACGTCAGCATGCCGCTGGTCGCCGTGTAGTCCGAGTCCGCCACCGTGGCCGTACCATCTGTGGTGGCGTAGTCCACCGTCACCGCCTCACTGCTCCCCTCATTCAGCGTCACCGTAAACACCATGTCAACCATGTCGGTGTCGCCCTCATCCACACGCGCATCCGCAATGCTCATAGCCGGCAACGGCGGATTCGGCGTCGCCTCCGCCTCCGCATGCGGCCCATAGCCGTACTGATCATCGGACTCGGCGGCGCCCATTGCCCGCAACCCGAAAGTGTATTCCTGTGCGTTCGTCAGTCCCGTAATCCGGAACTCCGTCACGAATCTGTTGACCCCGTCCGCCAACGACCACTGCCCGTCGTCCACTCGGTACTCGTAGGCCACCACCCGAGTATCCGTTGTCCCCGTCCAGCGCAATGTCACCTCACCGTCTCCCGACTCGGCGCTCAGATCCGCCGGCGCCGCCGGCCCCATCACCGTCGCCGTCACCGTGCTTCGTGCACCGTCCGCGTTGTTGCTGTCCTTCGCCCACACCGCTATCGTGTGTGTCCCCGCAGGCAGACCCACAGTGAAGGACGTCGTCGCCGCATCGCTGCCCGCTACAGGCATATCGGACCCGCCGCCCACCTGATACACATAACTCAGATCCGCCCCAACTCCGACTGAGGAGCGCGTCCACGACAACTGCACCTGATTCCGATCCACCGCCGCTTTCAGACCCGACACCGCCGCCGGCGTCCCCGACAGTGCCGCCGGGGTCACCGTCACCATCGCCGAAGGCGTCCCCGGGCCCGACTCATTCCTCGACCGCACCCGGAACGTATACGTCTGGCTGTTGCTCAGCCCTGACACCACATGACTGACCGTACTGATGCCGCTGTTCGGGATCGCCTTCCACGCCCCGCCGTCCTGCTCATACTCATAGCCCGTCACCCGCACCAACTGATCGCCTCCGGGCACCCAACTCAACTCGGCCGCTTGATTGCCCGAATACGCCACCAGATCCTCAGGCGCAGGCGCCGCCACCACCAGACTGAAATGCGCCCTGAACTGTTCCTCCGTCGTGTCGGTGCCATCCGTCACGATCACCCGAACCCACACGACCCCTCGCAACAGCCTCGGGTTCCTTATCGTCACCACGCTCGTCCCGCCCGCCAAGTCCGTAAGCTCACTCGGGGCCACAGTTACGAAGCGCGGCACACTCCCGATCGTCTCCACCCGGTACTGCAACCGCGACTGTTGGGTCGAATCAGAATGGGTTGCACTGACAGCAACGCGCCGGATGCGAGGAGGACGCTCGGTGAAATCTTCAATGGAGGTGATGGTGATCGGCGAGGCGTCATCATCGGTGATGGTGCCCGTCGCCGTCCTGTCCGTCAGCCTCGCTCCCACCGGATTGGTCAGAACCACCGTGAAGGTCTCAGTCTCTTCCTCAACAGAATCCCCGATGATCGGCACCCGGATGGTGTCGCTGTTCGCCCGATTGGCAAACGTCAGGGTGCCGCTGACAGCCGTGTAGTCCTCACCTGCTTTGGCACTGCCATCCACGGTGATGTACCCCACCGTCGCCTCTCCAGAACTGGTGCTTCGCCTCACCACGAATTCCAGGGTGTTCGTGCCGGTGTTGCCTTCAACGCTACTGAAGTCCCTCACGAAATTCAGCGTCGGCAGACTCTCATCCGCATCA
>CBDATE010000031.1:0-17870 GCA_965199815.1 Pseudomonadales bacterium | reverse complement strand
CTCCCCATGCGCGCCCGTGCCAACCCCGACCACCTCACCGAATGGCTGCAATCGCGCATTCCCGCGGGCGCGGGCAATCCATCATTCGATGAACCCATCACCCCCTTCGAACTGGTTACCGGCTACAACAACTACTACGAATTCGGAACGGACAAGTCAGACCCCGCCAGGTACGCGCATCAACTCACCATCCACCCCTGGAGCGTCGAAATCGCCGGAGAGGTCGCGAAACCCGGAATCTACGGCCTGGAAGACATCCTGGCTCCGCACGATTTCGAGGAGCGCGTCTATAGATTGCGCTGTGTCGAGGCCTGGTCCATGGTCATTCCCTGGATAGGCTTCCCACTGGCCGACCTGTTGCGCCGTTTCGAACCCACGAGCGATGCCCGCTATGTCGAGTTCACCACCCTCTATCGGCCCGCAGAGATGCCGGGACAAAGGGCGCTCGGGTTTCTGAGTTCGATTGATTTTCCCTACGTGGAAGGATTGCGTATTGATGAAGCCATGCACCCGCTCACGCTGCTCGCAACTGGCATGTATGGCCGCACCCTGCCCAGCCAGAACGGAGCGCCCCTGCGCCTCGTCGTTCCGTGGAAGTACGGCTTCAAGAGCATCAAGGGCATCGTCAGGATTCGCCTCACGTCCACACAGCCGGATACCACCTGGAATCTCTCGGCTCCACGGGAGTACGGTTTCTACGCCAACGTCAACCCGCAGGTTGACCATCCGCGCTGGAGCCAGGCAAGCGAGCGCAAGGTCGGCGCGTCCTTTTTCAGCAGGCGCATCGAAACGCGCATGTTCAATGGCTATGCGGACGAGGTGGCATCGCTCTACGCAAACATGAATCTGCGCCGCTACTACTGATTCGGGTGATTCGGCCGTCACGCACTCTGTCGCGCCTGCCAGACCCGCCGCTCCTCGCCACACCTCATCGGAACTCGTACACAAGCTGCCGATCATGTCCATCTTCTGGTCAAAGACGCTGGTATGCCTTGCCTGCGCCCTGCCGTTCATACTGTTGCTCGTTGATGTCGTCCGCGCCCTGGCGGGAGATTTCACCGCCCTCGGTGCCGACCCGGGGGAAGAGATCGTGCACCGCATGGGCACATGGGGGATTCGGCTGCTGGTACTCACTCTGGCAATCTCCAGCCTGTCGAGATTCGCCGGCAAGCCGGGCCTGATTCGCTATCGCCGACTGCTGGGTCTGTTCGCGTTCGCCTACCTCAGCGTACATTTCGCGGCCTATCTCGGATTGCTTGCGGGCGCAGACTTCACGCAGGTGCTGGCCGATTTCACCAAGCGCCCCTACATCATCGCCGGTGGCGCGGCCTTTCTGCTGCTCATTCCCCTGGCTGCCACCTCCACGCGCGCGGCGCAGCGCAGGCTGCGGCGCAACTGGGCGCGCTTGCACAAGCTGATCTACCCGGCCTTGGTACTGGCTGTCGTGCACATTGCATGGCTGGCCAAGGTCAGTTATGTTGATGCCTTCCTCTATGGTTCGCTTGCCGTGTTGCTGTTCGCCGAGCGAATCTACCAGCGCATCAGGCGGTCTGTCAGGCGGTGAAGCACAGGATATTTCCGACATGAGCCCACGAGACTACTGGATGGCCAATCTGCGCCTGATCGCTGGCTGCCTGCTGGTCTGGTTTCTCGTCTCCTTCGGGTGCGGCCTGCTGTGGGTGGAGTGGCTCAATCAGTTGTATCTGGGCGGCTTCAAGCTCGGCTTCTGGTTCGCCCAGCAGGGCAGCATCTATTGCTTCGTGCTGGTGCTCATCTACTATGCCTGGCGCATGCAGCGCCTTGATGGCGAATACCTTGCCACCAGGATTTCTGGCGACTGACGGCAGTGGCCGAGAACAGTGACTGAAGATACTGAACTGCGCTGGTTGACCCTGTTGGTGGTCGGGGCGAGCTTTGCCCTCTACATAGGCATCGCCATCTGGTCCAAGGTGCGCACGACAGGCGATTTCTATGTGGCGGGCAAGTCGGTGCATCCACTGGCAAACGGCATGGCCACTGCCGCGGACTGGATGTCTGCCGCCTCGTTCATTTCCATGGCCGGGCTGATTGCCTTTCTCGGCTACGACGGGTCGGTATATCTCATGGGCTGGACGGGCGGATACGTGCTGCTGGCGCTGCTGCTTGCGCCCTATCTGCGACGCTTCGGCAAGTTCACCGTGCCCGAGTTCATTGGCGAGCGCTACGCCTCGAAGGCCGCATCGACGGTGGCTGTGATCTGCCTGATCATGGTCTCCTTCACCTACATCGCCGGGCAGATGCGCGGTGTCGGCATTGTTTTTTCCAGGTTTCTCGAACTCGAAATCGGCCAGGGTCTGCTGCTCGGAATGGGCGTGGTATTCCTCTATGCCGTGCTCGGCGGCATGCGCGGCATCACGTACACCCAGGTCGCGCAATACTGCGTACTCATCTTTGCCTACACCGTGCCGGCGGTGTTTATTTCCTTGCAGGTCACCGGCATGGCCATTCCGCAAATGGCCTTTGGCGGCAGTCTCGCGGATGGCTCCGCAAGCCTGCTGGCGCGGCTTGATACTCTGGTGCAGGAACTCGGATTCGCGAGCTATACGGATGGCAGTCGCTCGCGTGTTGACCTCTTCTTCATCACCGCCGCGCTCATGGCAGGCACCGCCGGGCTGCCGCATGTGCTGGTGCGTTTCTTTACCGTGCGCAAGGTGTCCGATGCCAGAGTTTCCGCCGTCTGGGCGCTCATATTCATTGCCATTCTCTACACCACGGCCCCGGCGGTGGCAGCGCTGGCGAGATACAACCTCACCGAGACGATTCAGCCCGGCCCGGTCGGGCACCCGCAAGGGAACCTCATCTATGAAGAGCGTCCTGGCTGGTTTCGTCGCTGGGAGCAGACCGGGCTTCTCGAGTTCGAGGACAGGAACGGGGACGGTCGTGTGCAGTACTACAACGACCGGAATATGGAGTTCAATGCACAGGCAGATGCCTACGGCTGGCAGGGGAACGAGCTGCGCGTGGACCGCGACATCGTGGTGCTTGCGAATCCCGAAATTGCCCGGCTTCCCGCTTGGGTCATTGCGCTGGTGGCGGCGGGCGGTATTGCCGCCGCGCTGTCAACCGCCGCCGGGTTGCTTCTGGTCATCTCCGCCGCGGTCTCGCACGATTTGATCAAGCGCCGGATTCGCCCCGACCTGTCGGAGAAAGGCGAACTGCTCGCCGGTCGCTTGAGCGCTGCCTGCGCGATTCTGCTTGCCGGGTACCTCGGGTTCAATCCGCCCGGATTCGTGGCCCAGGTGGTGGCCTTCGCCTTCGGTCTGGCGGCTGCATCGCTGTTTCCGCCCATCGTCATGGGCATCTTCTCGCGACGCATGAACAAGCAGGGTGCCGTATCGGGCATGCTCACCGGTCTGCTGTTTACCTCCCTGTACATAGTGGCGTTTCGCGGCATAGGCGGCATCTCGCCCTGGCTACCGGACTCGCCCGCACACTGGTTGTTCGGCATCTCGCCGGAGGGTATAGGGGTCGTGGGGATGCTGCTCAATTTTGCCGTGGCGAGCAGCGTCTCGGCATTCACCGGCAAACCGCCTGCAGAGGTCGCCGAACTTGTGGAGCGCATTCGTGCACCGAATGCTGACGAGCGGGTTGCCGATGAGTGATGTCGCGAAAGGACATCGGCAAGCGCCTGCATCGCCCCTCGCATCGGTCGGGTTGAGCGCGCATCAATTACGCGCACTGGCGGCCATGGATATCAGTGTGTGGACCCCGCGTCGCAGGTTTCCGGTGGACGGGCCGCTCGCTCCTTCCGCACAGCCGCCTGTACGGTCGAAGGTCGCCGGAACGCCCGAGATACGGCCGCCGCCCCCGCTGTCGAAAGTCGGGAAACTGCCCCGGCAGACTGTTGAATCCGATGTGTCCCGGGCATCCGCGGCACCGCGGGCATCCGGCCCCGACATCAGGTTTCAGGCCTTGAGTCTCGGCTCCAGCGATTGCCATGTGCTCATCGACGATGCCGTACATGCCGAAGTGGCCTTCTGGCTGGACTTTCTCCGCTCTCTGCGTGGCTTTCGTGCCGATGCGTCAGCCCGCCGGGAGATTCGCAAGCGTTTCGACTGGCCGCTGCCGGGCCTCCTGGATGCGAGTCGCGATGCGGCGCAGAAGGCGCTGCTCGGATTCCTGCATCAGGAGCGCTTTGTCTGCCTGCGTGGCGACAGCCTGGCCAATCTCGTTTTCGGTGCCGACGGCTGGCAGTCGTTTCCGCACACGCACAGGCTCGCCAATGCCGATGTGTGGGTCTTTGGCTCGGATGTTGATCTCAAATCCGCCGGGGTACGGCGTGTGCTCTGGGAAGCGATTGGACATCGAGCCAGCGCATGATTGGCCGGGTGTGGTGGCGCATTCGACGGTATCTCCGGCGGTGCGCCGCGGGTGATGAGACACCGACACCGATCATTCGCACCATGTACGCTTCCGATTTCGGTGAAGTGCTCGGGATTGAGCGGCAGATTTACGAATTTCCCTGGCCACGACGCACTTTCGAGAAGTGCCTGCGCTCCGGCTACTGCTGTCTGCTCGTCTGTGAACGCGGCGCGTACGGTCGTGAGCGGGTGAGCGCCTATGGCATTGTGGATCTGGACAAGCCGCGGGCCCACATCTGCAACATCTCGGTCGCCGAGGACCGCCAGCGGCGCGGCCTCGGTCGCCTGCTGGTGAACAAACTGCTCGATGAAGCCAGCAGCCGGAAGGCGGTTTCGGCCTATCTGGAAGTGCGGCCTTCGAATCATGCTGCCAGAGCCTTCTACCGGAAGCTCGGCTTCAGCCAGGTGGGCGTTCGTCGCGGTTACTATCGTTCCGGAGCCGGGCAGGAAGATGCCCTGATCTATCACGTGGCGGTTGAACAGTAGCAGCGCACAGAGGCGATGGCTTCAGGTGAAGCGCCTCAAGTGCCGGAAAAATACTCCGGGTATGGATTGCCTTCGTCAAGAGGGACGGCGTTCTCGAATCCCGGCAGAACGATGGATTCGTCGCCAAGCTCGAGGTCCTCGCCATTGATGACATCCTCGCCAAACTTGTAGATGGTACGGAACTCGCCCCGGGAGGCACTCTGGTCATAGGCTTCACGCGCCTCGAGGGCGGTATCAAGCCGACCGGAATAGTCGCGCATGGCCTTGTCGCCGTGCTTGCTGCGCAGCAACCGGCGCGCGATGTGTGGTGCCAGCACCAGTGCCGTGGCGTTGTTGCCACCAAAGCCCTTGGAATTGACGAAGGCCATGTCCATGGCTTCTCTGCCCACCTCCATCGGTTGCAAGGCGAAGCGCAAGTTGGCCTGGTGAACATCTTCGGCAATGTGGGTGATGGTGGGAATGCCGGGAATGATGCCGTCCGCCCAGGTGCCGAGCGAGGCGGCAATCTGATCACCCGAAGCGCACGCCAGGCTGTGGCCAAGCATGGATTTGACTGCCGATACCGGCCACGCCCCGATGCCGAATGCCGCGGCCAGATGGCTCAGGATGTGCGATTCGGAAACGCGGTTCTGTGGCGTACCGGTGCCGTGGGCATGAATGAAGCTGCGTTCCCGGAGGCTCTGTTCACCGAGCATGGAGCGCGCCAGCGACATGGCCTTCCCCAGTGTCAGGTAATTGCCGACCCCGGGGCCTGGAATCGAATGTTTGAATCCGTCCGCGTTGCAGTAGATGCCGGCCACCGCGCCATGAATCGGCAGGCCGAGTTCGAGCGCCAGGCTGTCGTCCATGAGGATGGAAAATACCGATGCCTCGGCAAGCGTGAATCCGACATTATCGGAGAAGGGTCGGCAGGCGCGCCGGTAGTCAGGTTCATCCGGGTGGCCATCGAGGGCGAGCAGTTCCTGGTCGCTGCCGAGTGCGCCCATGACGCGAAAGCCTTCTATCACTTCAGGCAGCAGCGGGGCTTCCGCACCGCCGGCGATGGCCATGCGACAACGGCCTTCGCGAATGGCCGATACGGCCTGCTGGAGATTGAACAGATACGTCGCGCAGGCACCCACGCTGGCACCCGTCAATCCCACGCTGCCGAGCACATACGCGTTGACAAAGGCACCCGGCATGTCCACC
Source organism: Pseudomonadales bacterium (assembly GCA_965199815.1). Classification (GTDB taxonomy): domain Bacteria; phylum Pseudomonadota; class Gammaproteobacteria; order Pseudomonadales; family Azotimanducaceae; genus Azotimanducus. Next base: position 11,796 of record CBDATE010000031.1, on the reverse strand, counting down.
AGACCCAGCGCAAGTTGCTTCGCCGAAGTGCGCTGACCGAGCAGGGGTGCCCTGAGCATGCCGCCAGTGCCGTTGACATCGAGCTGGCTCAGGCAACTTCCGGCAAACACGCCGGTCTGATCCGGGCGAATTCTTGCGTGCACACGCCGCATGTCAAGGCCCATGGAATGGAGCGCATCAGAGGCACCGAAGACCGAGAGTTGCAGTCCGAGAGGATGATTGCGCGATTGATAGTGAGCGGCCGGGTTGAATCCCGTCGGCAGTTGCCCCGCAGAGGACACGCCGAGCGATTGCTGATCCGGAATCAGCGACTCCAGATCGCCGGATATGGTCACCTCAACCTGTCCCTTCTCCAGCGTTCGAAGCGTCCAGTTGGGCGGGATGTCTCGCGGCAGCAGTTTGCGACGAGTGGTGAATCTGGTCTCTCTCGCTTCTTCCGGCGTGAGGCGCATATGCCGGTGGCAATAGACCGCGTCGGGATCAAAGTGTTCGATCTTGCGGATCAGCGTGTGCTCGCGCATGTAAGTACGCGCGGACGCTGACTCGACCGGCTCGGCAAGCCCCATGAGGCCGGCCAGTGATGCATAGGTGGATTGCTGTTTGTCTTGCGGCAGATGCTCGAGCACCAGGCGCCGGTAGGCATGATGCATCGACAGGCGACCGGCGGGATTGACACCACCAAAACCGACGATGACAGGAAGCTGAGACATGGGCAGATTATAGGGGGTCGGGGCGCGGAGTGAGAGATCAGGGCACGGAGTGGGAGGGGGTCAGGGCGCGGGTGCGACGGGCTCGCCGAGCAGCGTGACTGCCCTGTTTGCAAGATGCAGCTCCTGTTCAGGCTCGCCGCCCACCACCGCCAGCCCCCTGTACAGGGATGCGCTTGCGGGTTGTTCGCGGGATTCGCGCTGCGAGCGATGCAAGTGCATGGGCGAGGCGGCGAAAGCAACCAGCACACCCGCGTCGCGTCCCTGGGCATTGACCAGCCTGTCGCCGACATGAATGTCCGTGTGCGTCTCGTCTCGCCACTCGATTGCCACCAGTCTGCGTTTCACCTTGCCGCGATGGGCTGCGCGCACGATGATTTCCTGCCCCAGATAGCAGCCCTTGGTATAGCTCACGCCGCTCAGGACATCGAGGCCGATCACCTGCGGCAGAAACGCCTCGCGAATCGGCGGCGTGACATGCACGAACCCGTTCAGCACCTCGTGCCATGCCCACAGGCGGGCATCGGCGGGCGTGGCCAGTTCACACAGCGCGCGCCAGTCGGCTTCGGCCTCGTCTGATGTCGATAACCGTATCGCCAGCGGCTGGTCAGTGCAGAAGGACAAGCGGGCAGCACCCGCGTCCGCCGCGAACTGCCCCATGCAGCCGAAGATGTGTGATGCGTTGCGATGCAGGGTGCAGCCGCGGGCAAAGGCCAGGTATTTCTGCAGCGAGTCCAGTACCGGGTCGATCATCTCTCGCAGCATGATGAAGGTGATCTGCTCGCTATTGCCGCACACCAGTGCGGTGGCGAGCGTCCGCCCCTTGATGGTGCAAAAGGCCGTGGCGCGCCATGCATCAGGCTGCGTGTCGCCGAGTTCCGAGGTCACATAGCCTTGCAGGAAGCTGCGTGCGCCCCTGCCAGCCAGCGTCCAGGCACCGAGATGCGGCAGGGGTGCCACCGCAGGCAGGGATGCCTGCGTGTGCAGGGGCACCGGCGTGTGCAGGGATGCCACTGTGTGCAGGGGCACTGGCGTTAACTTAACCATTTAACTGGTGCCATCGAACAGGCAAGCGTCGGGTGCCACCGCGGGCAGGGGTGCCACCGCGGGCAGGGGCGGGCAGGGGTGCAGCCGCGGGCAGGGAGGCAGTGGGCGCGGGCAGTTGCGGCATTTCCTGTGACATTTCCTGCGACATCTCCCACATGTACCGGCTCGCAGTCTGGCTGTAGCCAGAGGCTTCCGGAAACTGCCATGAACTCATTGGCCCCTGCCGCTCAGGCACTGAAAGAGGAACTGTTGGCGCGTCCGAGAGGATTCGAACCCCTGGCCCCCAGGTTCGTAGCCTGGTGCTCTGTCCTGCTGAGCTACGGACGCGACACGGCAGACATTATATGTTGGAATTGCATACGCTTGCGCGCGGCGATGCTGTGGTGAGTCATACTATCAACCTGTACAGGGTTTTTGAGCATCAGGGCATCCTCGTTATGACGGAATCAAGGGACAGGCAAGCGGCACCTGAAGAGGCTGGATACAGAAACCGGTTTCTCGGCTGGAAACTGGTCGGTGTGTTGGCGCTGGTGGTTGTAGGCATCGCGTCGGTCAGCGCCGTGGTTGATTGGCTCTTCCTGGCCGGTATTATTGATGTGTATGAATAGCCGGGAACATAAACTAAAATACTGACATGGATTCGGGGGAGACACTGCTGTATCAGGGCGTGGAGTTGATGCTCGCGGGCATCGGCTCCGTTTTCGTGTTTCTGGTAATGCTGGTGTTCGCTACCCGTGTCATGTCCTGGGGTGCGGTGCGATTCTCTCCCACCCCCGCGCCTGTGCCCGCTACAGAGGCTACAGAGAATGCCGACGATATTCCCGAAGGGCATCTGGCGGCAGTGGCGGCTGCGGTCGCCCAATTCAGGAAAGATCACAGAAAAGCCCGCACACTCTCCATGCAGCAAACAACATCCGGGGGCTCAGCCAGATGATGCAGGCCGCACCTTCAGGTGGCGTTCGACCACTTGCCATCACCGATGTCATCCTGCGTGATGCCCACCAGAGCCTGCTCGCCACGCGCATGCGTATCGAGGACATGTTGCCGATTGCCCCGCAGCTCGATGAACTCGGCCTGTGGGCAGTGGAATCCTGGGGCGGGGCCACCTTCGATGCGTGCATCCGCTATCTCGGCGAAGACCCGTGGGAACGCATCCGCAAGCTGAAGGCGGCCATGCCCGGGACGCGCCAGCAGATGCTGCTGCGCGGGCAGAACCTGCTCGGTTATCGCCACTATGCCGACGATCTGGTGAACTGCTTTGTCGAGCGCGCGGCAGAGAACGGCGTGGATGTCTTTCGCGTGTTCGATGCCCTCAACGACATGCGTAATCTGGGTACGGCCATCGCGGCGGTGCGCAAGCAGGGCAAACATGCCCAGGGCACGATTTCCTACACCGTCAGCCACCTGCACACCATGGAACTCTGGGTCGATCTCGGTCGCCGGATTCAGGATATGCAGGCGGATTCCCTGTGCATCAAGGACATGGCGGGTCTGCTCAAGCCCTATGTCGCATTCGAGCTGGTCAGTCGCCTCAAGGAGGCGCTGGACATACCGATTCACATGCAAAGCCATGCCACCACTGGCATGTCCACGGCCACCTATCTCAAATCCATCGAGGCGGGTATCGACAATCTCGATACAGCGATTTCCTCCATGAGCATGACCTACGGTCATTCGCCTACCGAATCTCTGGTCGCCATTTTGCAGGGCACCGAGCGGGATACGGGTCTTGATATTTCGCGTATCGAGGAGGTGGCTGCCTATTTTCGTCAGGTGCGCAAGAAGTATGCGGCCTTCGAGGGCTCTCTCAGAGGGGTGGATTCGCGCATTCTCGTCGCTCAGGTGCCGGGCGGGATGCTCACCAATCTGGAGAGCCAGCTCGGCGAACAGAACGCGCTGCATCGCCTCGACGAGGTGCTCGAGGAAATCCCGCGTGTGCGCGAAGAACTTGGAGTCATCCCGCTGGTCACGCCCACTTCGCAGATTGTCGGTACCCAGGCGGTTATCAATGTAGTCACCGGCGAGCGCTACAAGACCATTACGCGCGAGGCTGCGGGTGTGCTCAAGGGCGAATATGGTGCGACACCTGCCCCGGTGAACGCCGAACTGCAAGCGAGGGTGCTTGCCGGCGCAGAGCCGGTGACCTGTCGCCCCGCCGACCTGCTCGAGCCGGAACTCGAGCGGATACGAGACGAACTCGAATCGCTCGCGGAGAGTGACAGCATTCGTCTGGCGGAGCATGAGATCGATGATGTGCTGACCTATGCGCTCTTTGGTCAGACAGGTCTCAGGTTTCTGAGGGAGCGCGATAACCCGTCCGCCTTCGAACCGCCGCCGGGCGAAGCGGCATCCGCAAACGAAGCCGTCGGAGCACCCGCGCCTGCCAGCCACCCTGATCCACAAGACGAGGCGCAAGACGAGGCGCAAGACAAGATGCAATCCGCTCAATCCGGGCGCGTCGAACAGTACTCGGTGCGCGTGGACGGGCGCACCTATCAGGTGCAGGTGTCGGCGGGTGGGGAGCTGGCGCAGGTCGAACCGGTGGCCGATGCCGGGCATCCGCTGCCGAGCGCATCTGTCGGTGGGCAAGCTGGCCGTGTGCTGCGGGCCGCCCTGGCCGGCAACGTGTTCAAGGTACTGGTGACTCCGGGCGATCAGGTGAATACCGGGGATGTGCTGCTGGTACTGGAAGCCATGAAGATGGAAACGGAAATCGTGTGTGCACAGCCCGGCACGGTCTCGCAGGTGCATGTGCAGGAAGGCGACAAGGTGAGCGTGGAAGACCCGCTGGTGAGCTTCACCTGAGCGCTGCGGCGTTCGTACGCTGGCATGGGTGTCCTCTCCGTCATTCTGAGCGAAACCGGGTTTGCCCAGATCACTGCCGGTCAGGTAGTGATGATTCTCATCGGTCTGGCACTCCTCTACCTGGCCGTGGTGCGCAAGTTCGAGCCATTGCTGTTGGTGCCCATCGGCTTCGGCGGTATTCTCGCCAACATTCCGGGGGTGGATATCGCCACCGGCGACGGCTTGCTGTACCTGCTCTATCAGGGCGGGCTCGAGACCAGCATATTTCCGTTGCTGATCTTCATGGGTGTGGGCGCGCTCACCGACTTCGGGCCGGTGCTGGCCAACCCCAAGACCATCCTGCTCGGCGCGGCGGCGCAGATCGGCATCTTCGTCACCGTGCTCGGCGCGCTCGCGCTCTCGGTGGCCGGTTTGATGGATTTCAGCATCGCCGAGGCGGCCGCCACAGGCATCATCGGCGGTGCCGACGGGCCGACCGCCATCTATGTGGCGGGCAAGCTCGCGCCCGACCTGCTCGGGCCCATCGCCGTAGCCGCCTATTCCTACATGGCGCTGGTACCACTCATTCAGCCACCTATCGTGCGCGCCTTGACCAGCCTTGATGAGCGCAAGATCGTCATGGCGCAAACACGCGAGGTAACCAGAGCCGAAAAGATTCTCTTTCCGCTGGTGTTGCTGCTGCTCACCGCGCTGCTGTTGCCGTCCGCCGCGCCGCTGCTCGGCATGCTCTGTTTCGGCAATCTCATGCGTGAGTGCGGTGTAGTGGAGCGGCTTTCGGACACGGCGCAGAACGCGCTCATCAACATCGTCACCATACTGCTCGGCCTGGCTGTCGGCTCGAAGCTGGGCGCGGAGTACTTCCTCGAATGGACAACGCTCGGCATACTCGTGCTCGGCATGGTGGCCTTTGCGCTTGGCACCGCCGGCGGTGTGCTCATGGCCAAGTTCATGAATCTCTTCATCAAGGACAAGGTAAACCCGATTATCGGCGCGGCTGGCGTGTCCGCGGTGCCCATGGCGGCGCGCGTTTCCAATCGGCTCGGCATTGAAGCCAACCCGGAGAACATCCTGCTCATGCATGCCATGGGGCCGAATGTCGCTGGCGTTATCGGGTCGGCGACGGCGGCCGGCATCATGATCGCCTATGTGGGCGGGTTGGGGTAGCACCGGGCCGGGACAATCCGACAGGACACCGGCGCTTCGCCTATGATAAACACCTGTGCCCCCGTAGCTCAGCAGGATAGAGCGGTCGCCTCCTAAGCGACAGGCCAGAGGTTCGAATCCTCTCGGGGGCGCCAGAATACTTGCCCGGGGTTCTGCCAAAGTGAGATGAACAGAAGGTAATTGATGATACGTCACATAGTGCTGTTCTCTGCATGTCCCGAAAATGTCGACAAGATTATCGACACACTCGAGGAATACCGGAACATACCGGGATTGATTGAGTTCAGCGTGTCGAAGAATCTGAAAATCGGGACTCTGGCAGAAGATTTCGATATAGTGCTTCAGGCTGTGGTCGCAGACAGACAGGCGCTTGATGCATACACCGCCCACCCAATCTACCTGGCAGGATCCGACACAGTGCGGCCACTGCGAATTCATCGAGTTGCCGTGGATGTGGAATTTGAAGGGGCGCGTCTGAGCACACCGGAGTGTGCAACTGACCCCCTCCGGCAACGCTGATTGCGTGTTCATCCGGCGAGCGTGTGCCAGAGCATGAGCAACCCCGTGGATCTCGACATCGTCATCCCGGTCCTCAACGATGCGCGCAGTCTGTCTGTGCTGCTTGACGATTTGCGCCGCATCAACCGGGATGCCCGGGTCAACCTGAAGGTTATTGTGGTGGATGGGAGCAACTGCGACGAGACGCGCAGCCTCACCGAGGCCTGGGGTGGCCGATGGCTGGCCACGCGCCCAGGTCGAGGCGGACAGCTTCAGGCTGGTTTGCTGGCTGGTCGCGGACAGACAGTGTGGTTCCTGCATGCCGACTCGCGCGTGGATGCCGATGTCTGGCGGGCGCTTCAGCCGCTCATCGGCGAGCGCGTCTGGGGGCGTTTTGATGTGCGTCTGGGCGATGAGCCGGTGGCACCCGGGCTTCGTCTCATTGCCCGGATGATGAATCTGCGCTCGCGCCTCACCTGTATCGCAACCGGCGATCAAGGTATCTTCGCCGCGCGCGCGTTGCTGGAGGAAGCAGGTGGTGTGCCCGAGCAACCGCTCATGGAAGACATTGAACTCTCGCGTGCGCTGAGACACCTTGCGCCGCCCGTGTGTCTCGCTGCGTGCCTGCAAACCTCGCCCAGGCGCTGGCATGCCGGCGGGCTGGTGCGCGTGGTTTTCAGGATGTTCTGTCTGCGGCTCGCCTATGCGTTCGGTGCCTCCGCGGAAACCCTGGCGCGGCGCTACGATTGAATGCAACAGCACACTGGCGAGCATCTGGCCGTGTTTGCGCGCGTACCGGTGCTCGGGCGCGTCAAGACCAGGCTTGCCCGCGAGATTGGTGAGGCGGCGGCGCTGGAGGCGTATCGACGCTTGCTGGAGTACGCGCTCGTGGCATTGCAGCCCCGGCAATGGCGCGCCTCGCTGTTTGCAGATGCTCCCGGCCTCGAAGCGCTGGCGCGACGCTTCGGCATGACCTCGAGGCGGCAGCACGGCTCGCAGCTCGGCATGCGTATGGCCAACGCCATGCAGGAGCTCCTGCAGGCAGATTCACGGGTCGCCCTGGTCGGCGTGGATATTCCGCTCCTTGATGCCGACTACGTGAGTGAGGCCTTTGCGCTGCTCCGGGAGGCTGATCTGGTGCTCGGCCCGACCGAGGATGGCGGTTATTGTCTGATTGCCATGAAAGAGCCGCATCCAGCACTCTTCGAGGGCATCGCCTGGGGTGCTGCACATGTCTGTGCCGGGACGCTCGCGAAAGCGGAAGCGCTCAATCTCGGGGTGCGGACGATGAAGACGCTCTGGGATGTGGATACTGCGGCTGATCTGGCGCGCTGGCAGTCTCTCGGAATGTGCTGATCAGGATGTACGCATCAGGCGATTTGCTTCCGTCTTGATGCGCTCGACCAGGGCGCGCAGCCCGTTGCCTCGCGACGGGCTGAGATGCGCAACCAGGTCGAGTTCATTGAACAGCGCCTCAAAATCCTGTTGCACGACCTCGGCAAGTTCGGCGGTGTCTGCTGCCGACAGGAGGATGGCGATCAGCCCGCGAACAATGCGTGCTTCACTGTCGAGTTGAAGACTGAGTCGCCCGTCATCGCAGGTCGCCAGAATCCAGGCATTGCTCATGCATCCGTGCACCAGGTTTGCCGGTGTCTTGAGGTGCTCCTCCATAGGCGGCAGGGCATCGCCGAGTTCGATGAGATACCTGTATCGATCTTCCCAATGATCGAGATACAGGAAGTCTTCGCGAATTCGAGTCAGCGCCGGTGCTGTGCTGCTCTCGGGGGGCATCTGCTGTTCTGTCCGTCAATCAACAGATAATCGACACGGAATCAATACAGACCCAGCTGCAACTGGGCTTCCTCACTCATGTGCTCGCGTGTCCAGGGCGGATCGAATACGAGGTCAACCGTCACTTCTCCGACAGACTCGCAGCGCTTCAGGCGCGAGACGATGTCGTCAACCAGTACTGGCCCCATGCCGCAGCCGGGCGCGGTGAGAGTCATCCGGATGTGGATGTCGCGGTCACGAATCCGGCAGTCGTAGATGAGCCCCAGATCAAGGATGTTGACCGGAATTTCCGGGTCATAGATGGTGCGCAGGAGCGCTTCAACCTGCTCGACACCGAAGCTGCCGTCCTCGTTGGTCTCGAGCCGTATGTCCTCGGCCTCGAAGCCGAGCGCATCGGCATTGAAGGGATCGATGCGCATCATGTTGCCGCCGGACACGATCGTGTATGAACCCCCCATGGATTGCACCAGGGTCACGAAGGTGCCCTTGGCAAGCTGTGCCGGGTCTCCCGTGGGGACAAGGCGTGCCGCGCAGTCCCTGTGTACTTCAATCAGTCTGCGCTCGATGATGGCGACTCGTCTGTGGAAAAGGAAAAGCTCTCGCCGCAGCCGCAACTGGCTTGCGAATTCGGATTTTCGAAGCGTAGCGCGGCGTTCAAGCCTGCGGTTACATAGTCCACGCGAGTGCCCTGGATGAGATGTAGCTGGTTGCGCGGTACGTACAGGGGCAACTGCTCACTTGCCGGTACGAGGTCTGATACCTGTTGCGCCTGTTGCGCCTCGGTCAGGTATTCGAGTTCGTACATATAGCCCGAGCAGCCGCTTTCCGTCAGCGAGAGCCTGAGTCCTGTGGTGCCCGTGGCCTGGGCGAGTCGGTTGCGCAGATGTGCCAAGGCCGTCTCGCTGAGTTGGAGCGGGCTTGAAGGGATGTGAACGGCAACCTGAGTCATCACGAGCAATTATAGTGAACTTGTGCTGTACGAATCCGCGTGAGTCAGGCGATGTGCCGTCTCACACCAGCAGCTCACGTGCCTTGTGGATGGCTGCCAGCAACCGCGAAATATCCTCTTGCGAATTGTAGGGGGCGACCGAGACGCGCGATACACCGGCGACACCAAGGCGTTCCATGAGCGGCATGGCGCAGTGATGGCCGGTACGCAGTGCGATGTCCTGTGCGTTCAGCAGGGTGCCCAGATCCTGATGATGCACATTTTCCACCACGAATGACACCACGCCCGAACGATGCACATCCGGTGCCATCAGGCGTACGCCGTCAATTTCCTGCAAACCGGAGCGGGCCATGGAGAGCAGTTCCTGCTCATGCGCGATTGCGGCTGAGCGGTCGAGTGAGTCGATGTACTCGACGGCAGCCTCGAGACCTATGGCACCGGCGATGTTTGGTGTGCCGGCCTCGAACCTGTAGGGCAGTCGGTTGAAGCTCGTGGATTCGAAGCTGACCGTCTCGATCATCTCGCCGCCACTTTGCCACACCGGCAGCGTTTCCAGCAGCGCCTCGCGGCCATACAGTACTCCCATGCCGGTCGGCGCGAACATCTTGTGCCCGGATACGACATAAAAATCGCAGCCAAGGTCCTGCACATTGATCGGCAGATGCCCCGCTGCCTGCGCCCCGTCCACAAGCGACAGCGCACCGCAAGCACTCGCCATTGCGCAGATGTCGGCGACCGGATTCACCGTGCCGAGCGCGTTGGAGATGTGGGTGAAAGCGATGATCAGCGTCTGTTCGCCAAGTTTTGCGGCAAGGTCTGCGAGATCAACAGCGCCTTCATCGGTAATGCGCACCACCTCGAGCGATCCGTCGATGTGGGTGGCGAGCTGCTGCCAGGGGACGATGTTCGAGTGGTGCTCGAGTTCCGTAATGAGAATTTCCCGCCGCGTCGAGGGCAGGTCGCGCAGCACCGCCGCCACCAGATTGATCGCCTCGGTTGCGCCTCGCGTCCAGATGATCTCGCACCTGCTGGCCGCGCCCACAAACCGGCACAGGGTATCGCGCGCCGATTCGAAGTGCGCAGTGGCTTGATCGGCAAGTCGGTGTGCCGCGCGATGCACATTCGAGTTTTCTTGTACGTAGTAGGCATGAAGCGCTTCCAGCACACTGTGTGGCTTGTGCGTGGTGGCGGCGTTGTCGAGGTACACGAGCTGCGGGTGCTGTTCGAACAGCGGAAAATCCGCGCGGATTGCCTCGGGTTGCTTGCCGGTGTTCATGCGCTCACGCGCTCCTCGCCGAGCCTCGAAGCCAACTCGGCAATGCGTACATGCGCTGCCTGATTGAGGCTGTCCAGGGTGGGGAGCGCCTCTTCCGAGGCATCCTGACCCGGCAACAGACAATCCCGAGCGAATGCCTCGAGCAGCAGCGTACTCGCTTTGTCGTGCGGAATGCCGCGAGATGCCAGGTAGAAAAGCTGTTCTGCGTCCAGCTCGGCAAAGGTCGCGCCGTGTGAACAGCGCACATCATCCGTATAGATCTCGAGCTCCGGCTTGGCGTTGATGCGGCTGTCTGTGCCAAGCACGAGGTTGCGAATACCGAGCTCGGCATCCGAACCGGGGCACTCGCGGTCAATGAGTACCCGTCCACGCAGCGTCAGTTGTGCACGCTCCGAGGCTATCGTCCTGAGCATGTGGTTGCTCTTCGTTTGTGCTGCCGCGTGGCGCACACTCAATTGCAGGTCGCTTCGCTCGGATGCCTGGCCAAGCAGCAGGTGACGTGTGTTGACACTCGCGCCTGTGCCCACCAGATCGAGGCGGCATTCAACGCGCTCCCGGGGTGCTCCGAAAACGAGTTCGGACAGGGTGTAGTTCGCGTCCCGTTCAATCCGGGCCTCGATCAGCGTCCAGGCACACTGTGCGCGGCTCGACGCTCGATAGTGGGTGATGGACGCGCCGGGTTCGAGGCGCACCTGTATGACGAGATTCCGCATCGACTGCCCCGAGGCGCTGGTCTCGACGCATTCGATGTGGCTGTTCGCCTGTGCGTACAGGATGATGCGCTGGTACCCGGCATCTGACTGCCCGCTTGCCAGATCAAGCAGTACGCGCTTGCGTTCGCCCGCAGGCACACACACCAGATGCCCCTCATCGAGGCGTGCGAGATTCAGGTCGGCGAGTGGATGTGCGGCTCGTTCGAGGTGCGCCTTGACCAGCGCTTGCCGCTGCGTATCAAGACAAGCGAAATGCCCTGCCCGGTGCGCCCCTCCGGCATGTGTGAGCACAGGCTCGTGCGCTGCACTGCTCGGCAGGAAGTCCTTGATGCGCGTGTATTTCCACGCTTCCGGATCCAGTCGCCATGCATCTTCGCCCGCGGAAAACCTGTGTGCGGCGGCCAGTTTCTCCCCGGCAAGCCATTCAATCGATCCAGCCATAGCCCTTCGCTTCGAGCTTTTCGGCGAGCTCGGCGCCACCGGAATGCAGAATCTTGCCAGCCTTCATCACGTGTACATGATCCGGCTTCACATAGCGCAGAATCCGACTGTAGTGGGTGACCAGTACCAGTGCCTTGTCCGCTGCGCGAAAGGCGTTGATGGCGTTTGCCGCCACCTGTAACGCATCTATATCCAGGCCCGAGTCGGTTTCGTCGAGGAGCGCGAGGTGCGGGTCGAGCATGAGCATTTGCATGAGCTCGTTGCGCTTCTTCTCTCCACCGGAAAAGCCCTCGCTGACACCGCGGCGCAAGAACTCCGCATCGAGTGCCAGTCGCTCTGCCTGCCGACGTGCCTCGCGCATGAAATCGGCGGTTGACAGGGGTTCGAGACCATCGGCCGCGCGCT
>CBDATE010000030.1:0-13181 GCA_965199815.1 Pseudomonadales bacterium | reverse complement strand
GTACCAACGGTCGCGTACTCGAACGCCCCGTGTTCAGACGCGCCTGCGAAGTATGTGCATCCGAGGACGGCTATGCGCTGCCCGCGCCGCGCGTACTCGACGAGCGCAACGCATTCATCATGCGCTCCATGCTGCAGGACGTGATACGCCTCGGCACGGGTCGCCGCGCCCTCGCGCTCGGTCGCGCAGACCTCTCCGGCAAGACCGGCACCACCAACGAGGCCGATGCCTGGTTCAACGGCTTCCATCCGAATCTGGTGGGTGTCGTGTGGATGGGCTTCAGCGACAACTCGCCGCTCGGACAGAGCGAAACCGGTTCGAGCCTGCCGCTGCCGGTATGGATTGATTTCATGCGCACGGCCCTGTCAGAAACGCCGGAAGCGCCACTGGAGCAACCGGATGGCGTGGTCTCCGTGCGCATCAACAAGCGTACTGGCGAAGCCGCCGCGCCGGGCGACGAAGATGCTGTTTTCGAGTACTTCTTCGAGGAAACCTCACCCGGCTTCGAGGCTGCGGATGAAGGCGGACAGTCGGATGCGGTGGAGGATGTGTTCTGATGCCACGGATTCGGCGCGGGAATCGCCCCGTCGCAGCCAGGGCATCACATGGTCAGCGCAGACTCTGCGGCCAGCGCGATTGCCAGCAGACGGCGGTCACGCATGGTTTCGCCCATGAGCGTCAATCCCACCGGCAAGGGGCTCGCGTCCGCGATGGGAAGCGAGATGGCGGGCCGGTCAAGCACATTCGCCACGCCCGGGTTCCTCAGCATGAGGAGGTTGGTGCGTACATAGACATCTTCCTCCTGCAAGGCATCGATGCGCGGCGCGGTCATGGCGACGCTCGGCAGACACAGGCAGTCCAGCTCCCGTGTAGCGAGATTCGCGCGTTCGATGATCTCACCGCGCAGCTGAAGTTTGCGTCTGTATGCGGCATCTCCCTGACTCGCCCCCATGAGGATGCGCCGTGCGACACGCGGGTCGTACTGTGCCTGCGAATCTTCAATCAGGTGCTTGTGCCAGGCATAGGCTTCGGCCGCCGCCAAGCCGCCGTTTGTGAGCAGTTCGGGCATCAGGTCGAGCGCCGTCAACGTGACATCGACAATCTGTGCACCGGCGGATTCGAGCCGTGCGAGCCCTGCTTCGTAGGCGCAGGCCACGGCTGGCTCGACCTCGGTCTCGACATGGTTCACCAGGCGCCCGATACGCACATCGGCCAGTCTGGCTGCTTGCGGCACGGCGCGGGCAAGTAGCTCGGCGTGATTGGTACCACTGGTGCTACCCGCCGTGTCGGCATCGGTCGCAAGCACGGCATCGATCAAGGCACAGCAGGCAACACTGCGCGCGAGCGGCCCGACGGCATCGAGACTTGGCGAAAGCGGTATCACGCCAGACTTCGGTACCCGCCTGGCCGTGGGCTTGAACCCCACCAGGCCACACAGAGCCGCGGGAATGCGGCAGGAACCACTGGTATCCGTCCCTATGGCCACGGCGGCGCAGGCATCGGCAACCGATACCGCGGCACCCGAGGATGACCCTCCGGGAATCCTGCCAACAGCGCGGTCAAAGGGATTGCGCGGTGTCCCGTAATGCGGATTGAGACCAAGCCCCGAATAGGCGAATTCGGTCATGTTGGTAGTGCCCACGATCAGCATACCGGCTGCCTTGAGGCGTGCCACCACCGCGCTGTCGCGGCGCGCTGCGGGTGCAGCTGCGAGTACCCGCGAACCGGCTGTGGTCACTTCACCGGCAATGTCGAACAGATCCTTGACCGACACGGGAATGCCCTGCAAGGGCGATATCTGCTCACTGCGCTGCTTGCCGCCACGCGAACGCGCGGCATCGGCCCGCGCGGCATCCGCCATCAGGTGAGGATTGAGCCGGATGTAGGTGCGCGCGCCTTCAGATGCAGGTTCCTTGATGCGTCCAAGGTATTCACCCGCGAGTTCCTGACTGCTCATGCGGCCTTCGGCCAGCGCTTGCCCGAGGGCGAGCAGCGTCTGACGTTCAAACGCCAGCGCGTTGCAGCCGTTGGCCCGGTCATTCAAGAGAATGGCGCCCTGTGGTTACTGCACGATCTTGATGGGATTGCCCGCGCGCGGCTCTCCGTAGGGATAATCACCGTTGATGAGGCGAAGTGTCTCCTCCGGGTAGCTGCGAATCTCGCTGGTACGCGCCAATTCCTCATAGGTCATGCCCGGGTTGGCATGGATGATCTTGATGCGCGGCCTGCCGAGATGGACAAGGTCTGCCTCTTCAAGGCGACGCACAGATTTGATGCTGCGCCGAAAATCATCCAGAAAGGCAGGCAGGTCGCCATCGGACGCAAGTTCCCCATTGAACACCAGCGCCGTGGTACCAATGTATGCCACCCCAATCAGGATAGCCCCGGCATCACTGTCCTGCGTGGACATCTGCGCCAGGTAGCCCGTGATGCGCTCGGTCTTGATGGCCTCGCCAGATACTTCGTCCTCGCGGCCCAGCACCTGCTTGATGTAATCCACCGGTTGGATGCGTTCCTTGTACGCTCCCTCGGAGACACTGATATGTGCATCGGCAGCTCCGCCCGGTGCTTGTGCAGAGGTCTTGCCGGACATGGTGCCGACCGTCCAGCCGGGCGGAAACTCGACCGCGAGTCTCAAGCGACCCTGCAACCACAGGTTATCTACTATCCGGCCTTCGGCATTGTGCTCACCGTAAGTCATGCCGTCGATCATCTCGAGGAAGTTTCCCACCACCTCGCTTTGCTCCCACTGATATTCTCCTTCCGCCTGCTCGATGGCGTAGTGCAGGCGACGGTCGCTCTTCGGGTGCGAGGAAAACACGCCGTGATAGGCGCGCGGTTTTTTGGCAACCCTGGAGTTGAAGATGCTCTGATCCTTGAGCAGCGACAGCATTTCAAGGTGCGCTTGCGGCGAATAGCCAGCCTTGGCGAGATAGTGCGCGCCATAGGGAAACTCTGAATAACAGAGTTTCCCGTGCGGCACACGGATGTGCCGCCAGATTCAGTGCCGTAAGGCATTGAATCTGCGAGCAAATCAGAACATTTTTGCAGGACAGCAAAAATGCACGGCGCAGCCGCCCGAAGGGGCGGGCACATGGATGTGCCCGCTGCAGCGCACTTCTGATTTGCGAATCTGATCAAGTCCATGGATGGACTTGATCAGAACATACATAGGTGTCGGCCTCGAGTTCCATTTCGCGCCCGTAGCCAGAGATGTAGTGCGCCATCGCCGCCTGTGAGGCGCTGTAGAGAGCGCCGCTGCCAGTGAGTACGGCGGCGACAAACCCGGCGATATTGCCGATGCCGGCGCGTGTATTGCGGCGCACCGCGTGCCGACGGGTGACATGCGCAATCTCGTGGGCAATCACCGATGCGAGTTGATCTTCATTCTGCATGTGGGCTATCAGCCCCGTATGCAGAAAGATGTAGCCGTCGGGCAGGGCAAAGGCATTCACACTGGACTCATCAAGCACCGTGAACCTGTAGTCGCGACCCTTGTGCTCGGTGTGGGCGAGCAGCTTTGGAGGATGTGTTCTGATGCCACGGATTCGGCGCGGGAATCGCCCCGTCGCAGCCAAGGCATCACATGGTCACATGGTCAGCGCAGACTCTGCGGCCAGCGCGATTGCCAGCAGACGGCGGTCACGCATGGTTTCGCCCATGAGCGTCAATCCCACCGGCAAGGGGCTCGCGTCCGCGATGGGAAGCGAGATGGCGGGCCGGTCAAGCACATTCGCCACGCCCGGGTTCCTCAGCATGAGGAGGTTGGTGTGCACATAGACATCTTCCTCCTGCAAGGCATCGATGCGCGGCGCGGTCATGGCGACGCTCGGCAGACACAGGCAGTCCAGCTCCCGTGTAGCGAGATTCGCGCGTTCGATGATCTCACCGCGCAGCTGAAGTTTGCGTCTGTATGCGGCATCTCCCTGACTCGCCCCCATGAGGATGCGCCGTGCGACACGCGGGTCGTACTGTGCCTGCGAATCTTCAATCAGGTGCTTGTGCCAGGCATAGGCTTCGGCCGCCGCCAAGCCGCCGTTTGTGAGCAGTTCGGGCATCAGGTCGAGCGCCGTCAACGTGACATCGACAATCTGTGCACCGGCGGATTCGAGCCGTGCGAGCCCTGCTTCGTAGGCGCAGGCCACGGCTGGCTCGACCTCGGTCTCGACATGGTTCACCAGGCGCCCGATACGCACATCGGCCAGTCTGGCTGCTTGCGGCACGGCGCGGGCAAGTAGCTCGGCGTGATTGGTACCACTGGTGCTACCCGCCGTGTCGGCATCGGTCGCAAGCACGGCATCGATCAAGGCACAGCAGGCAACACTGCGCGCGAGCGGCCCGACGGCATCGAGACTTGGCGAAAGCGGTATCACGCCAGACTTCGGTACCCGCCTGGCCGTGGGCTTGAACCCCACCAGGCCACACAGAGCCGCGGGAATGCGGCAGGAACCACTGGTATCCGTCCCTATGGCCACGGCGGCGCAGGCATCGGCAACCGATACCGCGGCACCCGAGGATGACCCTCCGGGAATCCTGCCAACAGCGCGGTCAAAGGGATTGCGCGGTGTCCCGTAATGCGGATTGAGACCAAGCCCCGAATAGGCGAATTCGGTCATGTTGGTAGTGCCCACGATCAGCATACCGGCTGCCTTGAGGCGTGCCACCACCGCGCTGTCGCGGCGCGCTGCGGGTGCAGCTGCGAGTACCCGCGAACCGGCTGTGGTCACTTCACCGGCAATGTCGAACAGATCCTTGACCGACACGGGAATGCCCTGCAAGGGCGATATCTGCTCACTGCGCTGCTTGCCGCCACGCGAACGCGCGGCATCGGCCCGCGCGGCATCCGCCATCAGGTGAGGATTGAGCCGGATGTAGGTGCGCGCGCCTTCAGATGCAGGTTCCTTGATGCGTCCAAGGTATTCACCCGCGAGTTCCTGACTGCTCATGCGGCCTTCGGCCAGCGCTTGCCCGAGGGCGAGCAGCGTCTGACGTTCAAACGCCAGCGCGTTGCAGCCGTTGGCCCGGTCATTCAAGAGAATGGTGCCCTGTGGTTACTGCACGATCTTGATGGGATTGCCCGCGCGCGGCTCTCCGTAGGGATAATCACCGTTGATGAGGCGAAGTGTCTCCTCCGGGTAGCTGCGAATCTCGCTGGTACGCGCCAATTCCTCATAGGTCATGCCCGGGTTGGCATGGATGATCTTGATGCGCGGCCTGCCGAGATGGACAAGGTCTGCCTCTTCAAGGCGACGCACAGATTTGATGCTGCGCCGAAAATCATCCAGAAAGGCAGGCAGATCACCATCGGGCGCAAGCTCTCCATTGAACACCAGCGCCGTGGTACCAATGTATGCCACCCCAATCAGGATAGCCCCGGCATCACTGTCCTGCGTGGACATCTGCGCCAGGTAGCCCGTGATGCGCTCGGTCTTGATGGCCTCGCCAGATACTTCGTCCTCGCGGCCCAGCACCTGCTTGATGTAATCCACCGGTTGGATGCGTTCCTTGTACGCTCCCTCGGAGACACTGATATGTGCATCGGCAGCTCCGCCCGGTGCTTGTGCAGAGGTCTTGCCGGACATGGTGCCGACCGTCCAGCCGGGCGGAAACTCGACCGCGAGTCTCAAGCGACCCTGCAACCACAGGTTATCTACTATCCGGCCTTCGGCATTGTGCTCACCGTAAGTCATGCCGTCGATCATCTCGAGGAAGTTTCCCACCACCTCGCTTTGCTCCCACTGATATTCTCCTTCCGCCTGCTCGATGGCGTAGTGCAGGCGACGGTCGCTCTTCGGGTGCGAGGAAAACACGCCGTGATAGGCGCGCGGTTTTTTGGCAACCCTGGAGTTGAAGATGCTCTGATCCTTGAGCAGCGACAGCATTTCAAGGTGCGCTTGCGGCGAATAGCCAGCCTTGGCGAGATAGTGCGCGCCATAGGTGTCGGCCTCGAGTTCCATTTCGCGCCCGTAGCCAGAGATGTAGTGCGCCATCGCCGCCTGTGAGGCGCTGTAGAGAGCGCCGCTGCCAGTGAGTACGGCGGCGACAAACCCGGCGATATTGCCGATGCCTGCGCGTGTATTGCGGCGCACCGCGTGCCGACGGGTGACGTGCGCAATCTCATGGGCAATCACCGATGCGAGTTGATCTTCATTCTGCATGTGGGCTATCAGCCCCGTATGCAGGAAGATGTAGCCGTCGGGCAGGGCAAAGGCGTTCACACTGGACTCATCGAGCACCGTGAACCTGTAGTCGCGACCCTTGTGCTCGGTGTGGGCGAGCAGCTTTTCGCCCAGGCGCTGCACATATTCCTGCCACGCCTGATCCGGGTAGATAGCACCGTTTTCTTCGAACTCGTCGTACATGTCCTTGCCCGGGCCGGCGCTCAGCACCGAGCTCAGCAACAAGGCACCCAAGGGCAATGTCAGGCGGAGTCTGCGGATGTGACCGTGCAATCGGGCCATCACGAGAGATGAAATTGATACAGTCTCAAGAGTGTACGACAAGCCGGGGTGCGTCTGTCGTTTGTATGCTCATGAAGATGGCCGCTTCGCATGTCTCGGACAACACAATGCCCGCCCGCGTATCTGTGCTCGTCGGGCGACGCAGGGATTTTGCGGCAAGGCATCAAGGGCGCTGATTTCGCGCTCGCTCGTCAATCCGCCTTGACCGATGCGCTACCGCCAAAGCGGCGATTGAATCGCTCTACCCGGCCTCCGGTATCAACGATCTTCTGCTTGCCGGTATAGAAAGGATGGCAGCTTGAACATACGTCAAGATGCAGCGCCTTGCCAAGCGTCGAGCGCGTCTTGATGACGTTGCCACAACTGCATGTGGCGACCAGCTCATGATAGTCGGGATGAATGTCAGCTTTCACGGTTTCAGCGCTCGGGTTGCGGTGCTCATCAGGGCGGGCATCTTATCAGTTTCCCGTGCTCCTGACCTTGAGGGATGGAGGAAAGACTTTCGGTGAGGGGCGTACCTGCTGTGCCTACCAGCGAGCGCTTACCTCCATGTGTACTCCGTGTTCGGGGCCTTGCTCCAGTGTGCCGATGCTGCCGATGCTGTTGACAGTCCCCACATCGAGCAGCTCGCGGCGCGTGACCTTGAACATCAGCGAGAGATCCAGCGCGTCTTCACTGAGCTCCGGCATCAGTTGCCAGCCGAGGTGAAAGTCAACCGAGGTATCGGAAGTAGCCAGGCCGAAGGTCGGACTCAGCGTGAACCTGTCATCGTAGGCCGCCAGCCCATAGGCCGTCTCCAGCGTCCAGCGACTGCCAGCACTTGAACCCATTGATCCGCCGCCCATGCCGGGAAGCTCCGAGGCGAACAGCGCCTGTACACCGCCACTCGACGGCCCGCCGATGTCCTGACGCAGGTTCAGCGTGAAGCCGCGCGTACTCGCCGCGCTCGGATCAAAGTTCAGCGCCGCCGAGAACCCGTGCGCCTGCTGCCCGGCATCATCATGCGTCACCAAGGTGCGACCGGACACATCAAGTGTCACCCCAAGTGCAGGCAGCGTCCACGCCAGACCGCCACCGACTTCCACTCCGAAGCCTTGCTCGGCATCGCCGTCGTCATGGCGCACTCCCGCTTCCAGCTTCGATGTCATCGCACCAACATTCCCCAGCGTCACCGCCCAGCTCCCCTCAAGGCCCAGCCGCAGCCGCGAAGTATCTGCCTCGGACGAGGCCAGGCTCGAATGCTCCTCACCGGCTTCCACCCGACCCGACCCAGTGCGCGACCAGAGCACATCCGACACCAGCGTCATGGCTGGACCATGTCCCACCGCCCCGAACAGCCCGCCGCGCAGCCCAGCCGACACCATGCTCCAGTCGAGGTCAGCCTCGATGCTGCCCTCACCCTCCGGCGTGAGCGTCAGTGCACCCGTACCACGCCCGACAGCGCCCCACACATCCAGCCGCTCCGAGAACCGGTACGACCCATAGGGTATCGCTGCGTTCAGAGAGACTTCGACCTCCCCGCTCGCCACGCCCTGATACCCGCCAGTGCCGCGGCTGCTCGTCAGCATGACACCGGTCAGCCACTCATCTCTGGCGTAGTCCGCACCCAGAGTGACGGTTTCTGTCTGACCATCGAGGTGCACCATACCGTCGAGTCCGCGGAAGTCCGCGCGCGCACCCCGACCCCAGAAGGCAAGGCTGCCACCGGCTGCATCCATCGCGCCCGTGTGCGTGAAGTTGCTCGTGGTCAATCCGGCAAGCGTCATCCCGGCCAGAGTACCCCGCGTCCCCGCTTCCCGCGGAGCCGTCAGGCGTTGCTCGACACCATCGAGCGCCTGCTCCGTCACCGCTCGCCCAAAGCGCGCCAGCCACGCCACCGGCAGCGCATCCCAGTTGTTTATCCTGCCAGTCGCTATGCCATCCTCTATCAACACCCCGCGCGGACTCGACAGGCGTACCTGCATCGTCTCGTCCGGGTCATCGTGGCTGTCTTCCATCGTCCGCACACGAATCCTGCGCTCCGTCACGCCCGGCCTGAACACCACCGCACCAGCCGCTGACTTATAGTCCCGATTCGCCCGCGCCGTTCCCGGCCGTGTCGCCCAGTACACCTTCACCCGATACCGCACTGCCTCCGAGAGCGTCACTCGGAACTCCAGCTCATCCCCCTCCATGGCTGACGCATCTTCAATGCTCACTGTCGGCAAGCCCCGCTCGTCAACAGTCGGAGGTGTGGGCGTGGGCGGAGGCGGCGGCGGCGCGACCTCGTCTTCCACAGGCGTTCCCGTGGCCGTCACCACTGTGCCTCCCTGTACGCCATCATCCGCCGCGGTGCGCGTCTCGATACGTACCACGTACTCCTGATCGTTGGTGAGATCGGGAATCGTGAAGGAGGTACCCGTCACCCTGTTCACCGGCGTGAGCGTATTGCCCGGCCCTTTCTCCCGCCAGCGTACGCTGTAGCCGTTCGGAGCCACGCTCGCCGCCGTCCAGCTCATATCGAGCGACCCGTCACCTGCGCTCACCTGCAGATTACTCACCTGCGTCGGCAGGACGACCGACTCCTCTCCCACAGGCGTTCCCGTGGTCGTCACCACTGTGCCACCCTGTACGCCGTCATCCGCCGCCGTGCGCGTCTCCACACGCACCACATACTCCTGACCATTGATCAGATCGGGAATGGTGAACGAGGTACCGTCCACCTCGTTGACCGGCGTGAGCGTATTGCCCGGCCCTCGCTCCCGCCAGCGTACGCTGTAACCGTTCGGAGCCACGCTCGCCGCCGTCCAGCTCACCTCGAGCGACCCGTCACCCGCACTCACCTGCAGGTTGCTCACCTGCGTCGGCGTGATGATCGGTACCGCGTCCACCACCGTCACTTGAAAGGTCAGCGCCGCCGTGTCGCTGTTCGCGGTGTTCGAATCACTGTCCGAAGCCCGCCAGGTGTAGGTGGCCTCGGCCGCTGCTGCCGTCGGCGTACCGCTCACCTCGCGCGTGGAGGTATCTACGCTCAGCCCCGTCGGCAGGTCGGGGGTCAGCGCGTAGCCGATGGTCCCGTTGCCGCCTGTCGCCTCCGGCAGGGTGAAGGCGGTGATTTCGGCATCCACCGTGAAGGTCTTGTCGGCGATGGTCGCGCTACTCGCGAAGGCGGGGGCGGTGTCCGCCACCGACACCACAACATCGAACGTATCGCTCACCGACCCGCCCATGCCATCGCTCGCCGTCACTTTCACCATCAGCGTACCGGTGTCGCCGGATTGCGGTGTGCCCGCGAGCTTGCGCTCGCTGGCGGTGAAGCTCAGCCAGGTCGGCAGCGCGCTATCCGTGGTGCCGTCCGTCTGCTGGGCCGTGTAGGTGAGGCTGTCGCTGTCCGCATCGCTGAAGGTGCCCGCCGGGAAGCTGTACTCGAAGGCCGTATCCACCGTCGCCGTCTGATCGGGAATCGCGGTACCCACGGTCGGAACCTGATTGGCCACCGTGGCCACATCGAACCCGTCCGATGCCTCGCTCACCGAGTAGTTGGCATCACCGGTGGCCGTCACCGTCACTGTGTAGGTGGTGTTTGCCGTCAGGTCGGTGAACGCCGCCTCCGGGCCGCTACTCGGTACGCTCACCGTGCCGTTCACCGCAGTCCCGCCGCTCGGGGTGGCCGTCGCCGTATATCCCGCGGCGTTGGGCACCGCACCCCAGGTCACCGTGAAGCCGGTGCGCGTGTTGCTGTTGGGCTTGAGCCCCAGATTCGTCGGCTTCGCCAGTGTCCCCTTGCCCACCGTCACTTGAAAGGTGAGCGTCACCGTATCCGTGTTCGCGGTGTTCGAGTCACTGTCCGAAGCCCGCCAAGTGTAGGTGGTCGCAGTCGCTGCTGCCGTCGGCGTACCGCTCACCTCGCGCGTTGTCGCATCCAGCGTCACTCCGTTCGGCAGCGCCGGTGTCAACGCGTAACTGATAGTACCGTTACCTCCCGTCGCCGCCGGTAGCGTCACATCAACCTCCGTACCCACCGTCCAGGTCTGCGCCGCAATGGTCTCGCTGCCGAAGCTCGGTGCCACATCCGTCTCGACCGGCGTAGCCTTCACAATCTCCGACCACGCACTGTCCTCATAGGTCGTCGAACTTGATGCCACCTTCGCCCGCACACGCACATCGTATTCCGTGCCATTGGTCAGACTGTCAATCTCCGCCGGCGATGTGTCGTCGTCATTGCCCAGCCAGGTCTCCGATGTGCTCTGCTTGTACTCAACCTCGTAACTTGCCGCGTTTGTCACATCCGCCCAACTCGCGGTCAGCTTGCCGTCCTGCGCCGAAACCGTCACCACCGGTGTCGCCAGCGTGGCCTTGTTCACCGTCAACATGAAGGTCAGGGTGCTGCTGTCGCTGTTCGCGGTGTTCGCGTCTCCGTCGGATGCCCGCCAGGTGTAGGTCGCCGCAACCGCTGCTGCCGTCGGCGTACCGCTCACCTCGCGCGTGGATGTATCCACGCTCAACCCCGTCGGCAGGTCGGGGGTCAGCGCATAGCCGATAGTGCCGTTGCCGCCGGTCGCCTCCGGCAGGGTGAAGGCGGTTATCTCGGTATCCACCGTGAAGGTCTTGTCTGCGATGGTCGCGCTGTCCGCGAAGGCGGGGGCGGTGTCCGCCACCGACACCACAATATCGAAGGTATCGCTCACCGAATCCGTGCCGTCGCTCGCCGTCACCTTCACCATCAGCGTACCTGTGTCGCCGGATTGCGGTGTGCCAGCGAGCTTGCGCTCGCTGGCGGTGAAGGTCAGCCAGGTCGGCAGCGCGCTGTCGTCCGATCTGGTCGCCGTGTAGGTGAGGCTGTCGCTGTCCGCATCGCTGAAGGTGCCGACCGGGAAGCTGTACTCGAAGGCCGTATCCACCGTCGCCGCCTGGTCGGGAATCGCGGTACCCACTGTCGGAACCTGATTGGCCGCAGTGGTCACATCAAACTCATCCGATGCCTCGCTCATTGAATAGTTGGCATCGCCGGTGGCCGTCACCGTCACTGTGTAGGTGGTGTTCTCCGTCAAGCCGGTGAACGCCGCCTCCGGGCCGCTGCTCGGCACACTCACCGTGCCGGTGAAGGAGTTGCTCCCCTGCACAGCCGTCGCCGTATATCCCGCGGCGTTGGGCACCGCATCCCAGGTCACCGTGAAACCAGTGCGCGTGTTGCTGTTCGCCTTCAGCGCCAGATTCGTCGGCTTCGCCAGTGTCCCCTTGCCTACCGTCACGCTAAAGGTGAGCGCCGCCGTATCCGTGTTCGCGGTGTTCGAATCACTGTCCGAAGCCCGCCAGGTGTAGGTGGCTGCACTCGCTACTGCTGTGGGCGTACCACTCACCTTGCGCGTTGTCGCATCCAGGCTCACCCCGTTCGGCAGCGCCGGAGTCAACGCATAGCTGACGGTGCCATTACCACCTGTCGCCGCCGGTAGCGTCACATCAACCTCCGTACCCACCGTCCAGGTCTGCGCCGCAACAGTCCCGCTGCCGAAGCTCGGTGCCTCATCCGCCTCGAGCGGCGTAGCCTTCACAACATCCGACCAATCACTGTCAATGTGCGTCGTCGAATCCGAGGCCGCCTTGGAGCGCACACGCACATCGTATTCCGTGCCATTGATCAGACTGTCAATCTCCGCCGGCGATGTATCGTCGTCATTGCCCAGCCAGGTCTCCGATGTGCTCTGCTTGTACTCAACCTCGTAACTCGCCGCGTTCGCTATTCCTCCCCAGGTGGCCGTCAACTGACCGCTCCCCACCGCCAGCGTCACCGTCGGTGCCGGCAGTTGGAAGCGGAATATGCGCGGGAAGTCCAGTGTCGCCGTTGCCGTCTCGGTCTGCATGCTCATCCCAGTGCCCGTGGTGCCGGTCACTGTCACCGTCACCGATGTGCGGGTATCCTTCGGTGTGTCCGGCGTACCGGAGATGGTGCCGGTGTTGGCATTAATCTCCAGCCCCGACGGCAGGTCCCCTACCGTCACCGCATAGGTGAAAGTCGAGCCTGCTGCGAAGTTGGCGGGCGAGGCAGGTGTCAGCGTCTCGAACTCCACGCCTGCGCGCAGGACCGTCGGCAGTGCCGGATAGGTGAGGCTCGGCACGGCCGCTGCGGACACCACGATGTCGAAGGTGTCGCTCACCGACCCGCCCATGCCGTCGCTCGCCGTCACTTTCACCGACAGCGTACCTGTGTCGCCGGATTGCGGTGTGCCCGCGAGCTTGCGCTCGCTGGCGGTGAAGGTCAGCCAAGTCGGCAGCGCGCTGTCGTCCGATCTGGTCGCCGTGTAGGTGAGGCTGTCGCTGTCCGCATCGCTGAAGGTGCCTGCCGGGAAGCTGTACTCGAACGCCGTATCCACCGTCGCCGTCTGGTCGGGAATCGCGGTGCCCACGGTCGGAACCTGATTGGCCAGCGTGGTCACATCGAACCCGTCCGATGCCTCGCTCATTGAATAGTTGGCATCGCCGGTGGCCGTCACCGTCACTGTGTAGGTGGTATTCGCCATCAGGCCGACGAACGCCGCCTCCGGGCCGCTGCTCGGTGTGCTCACCGTGCCGGTCACCGCAGACCCACCGCTCGGCGTGGCCGTCGCCGTATAGCCCGCGGCGTTGGGTACCGCATCCCAGGTCACCGTGAAGCCGGTGCGCGTGTTGCTGTTGGCCTCCACCGCCAGATTCGTCGGCTTCGCCAGTGTCCCCTTGCCCACCGTCACGCTAAAAGTGAGCGTC
>CBDATE010000029.1:0-3198 GCA_965199815.1 Pseudomonadales bacterium | reverse complement strand
CTCTGCTGGACAAGGCCGAATCAGGCTTCATGCGGATGCTTCGATCGATCGTGCGTGCCGCACTCCGGGTGATGTCGACCCCGGTATGCTGGCTCGCATGGTAGGCCCACTCCGACGGTGTGAACCCGAGCATGCAGCGAAGGACGATCAGCGCAATGGGCGTCTCGAAGACGACAGGGGCGATCGTGTCCGGAGTGACTTCCCGGAAGCTCCCGGTGGCCCGCTTCAAGGCTTCGCAACCGTCCTCGAAAGCAGGAAACTCCACGAACCCGTCGCCCTTGGGCATGATCGGAAACTCGGATTCGAGACACCCGAAGACGGCATCGACGTATGCGTCGAGATTTGCCTGGACCTCGCCAAACCCGACCTCAAAAGGAAACGGCACCGTGCACCTCGTTGTCGGCACCGATCGTGCGGTGCAAGAACAACGGCAAGCCGGCCAGCGGATCGGCAGACGCCGCCCGTCGCACAAGCTCATCGGGGTCTTCGTAACTGGTCATCCGATCACGTACGGTGGCGAGCTTCTTCGCCGTCGGCAGAGCGCAGTCCCAGCAATCTCGAAGCTCCCAGACTGCCATCCGCGCCAGGTGACCGAAGACGATGCATCTCGTGTCGCCGAAGGTGGGCGTTCTGCCGGTGCTCGCTAAATTGGCCAAGTCCTCGCCGACAATCTCGACAAGCCGCTCGGACGTGTCGAACAGCCACGTCTCCGGCGCGGTACCGGAGCTCCGGCATACGAATACGGTGTCGATGATCGACGAGCTCGTGCCGTGAATGTGGATGGAGCCCCCCATCTCTGCGGGACAAGGCAGCGACGCGGAGCACACCAAGCCGGCGTCCAGAATGGCGGCACCGACCGCGCAATAGGCGTCGAGCTTGTTGTGATGGTAGGTGAATGCCAGCGGTGCGCCCGGCTTCAAGGCGCGGGCCATGCGCGAATAGACCGTGGACAAGCCTTCGGTGAAATGCTCCAGACCTCGGTTCTGGGTGACGTTGCCCGTCAGCTCCTGCGGCGAGCGAGTGGACGGCCGGCCGAAGCCTTCCGCCTCATTGCCGGCGAGGCGTCTCAGCCACACGTAGCAGAAATCCATCAACTCGCCGTACTGCACGTTACCGAAGTACGGCGGGTCCGTGAACACGGCATCGAGGCTGTCGGGGGCCAAGTCGCTCTCGGTCGCACTCCTGCAGCGGATGGCAATCCGACACCTCCGTTCTTCACGCATCTCGCCGATCCGTTCCCCCGCGATGGGAACCCGGACGTTGCGCGAACCACTGCGCCGTACCTCGTAGGGCGATTCGCAGTAGCGCTTCGCCTTGATGTACTTGTCCACGATGTTCGACCAGCCTCCCGATCCGACATTCGTTCCGGTGCCGTTGACGATACCCGTGAAGTTCGATTCGCACTGCACCAGTCCGACCGGGAAGCCGTGCACGGAGAAGATGTCCAGCGCCTTGAGCGCCATCGTGTCGTAGCGGCACAGCATGTTCTGGTAGCGCAGCAGGTCGGAGAGATTCGTCGCGAGCGCATGACGGATGCGTGGGTCTTCGGTATCGGTAATCAGGCGACAGCTCAACTCCAGACCGAGGAGCTGGCGCGGATTGAACAGCTCCCGGTAGCGGGTATAGCCCCACCGGTGAAGCCGGTCGGTCTCGTCACCGGGAGGAATGGGCTCGCCTGGGACGAAACGAGGCGAGAGCTGCTCCCATCGCTGGAAGGCGTCTGCCGCGCGGGCCAAATCCTCGGCGTCAGGTTTTTTGAAGAAGCGACCCCGGTGCTGTGCCTTGCGAGCCGGATTGAAATATTCAATGGCGAACAGGCGGTGTGCGAGCGGATGGCCGGTGATTCCGGGGTAGGCGTTGTCATGTCCGCAATGCGGGCATTCGCACCGCCCGCGCCCCGCGGGTCCGACCTGACGAAGCGCGGCCGCGCAGGACGCGCAACTCCCGGGCCGTTTGCGATTATCGACCTCGTTGAGATCGCCGCACGCGGGGCAGACCAGGACGTTCTTCGGGTGGCGCCGGTTCTCTGCGAGCAGATAGCCCGGAAACAGATCGACAGGCGTCCCGCAGGCTTCGCAGTCGAGCACCTTGACCCACAGAAAGGATTTCACGGGCACATCGGGGTCGCCGTAGCGTGGGCAGTAGGTCCGGTAGTAGCGGCCGATTTCGGAGCGCAACGCGTCGATGAGCGCGCGGGCGGCCCGCTCGTAGGCCACCAAGTCGACATGCTCGAGCTCCTCTCGCACAATCCAGGCGGACATCGGATTGATGTCGAATCCATCCACGTCGCATCCGACGCGATTCGCTTCGATGAGTGGCGTCCCCCCTCCCATGAAGGGGTCCGCGACCCGGAGTCCGGGAAAGTCGTGCGCTCGAAAAAAGAGATCCTCCAGTCGGCCTCGACCGAATTCCGCGAGCAGAAGGCCGCGGAACAAGGTTCCGGGACGGCGGGCGAACCACTTGTGAACGCTGATGATCGGGCGGTAGTTCTGCTGGGTCTGCTTCTCTCGAAGCGCCATGGCGGCGATCAGGGGAACATTGAAGCGCTGCTCGATACTCACTACCGCCTCTGCGCACCTGGCTGAATCCAACCCACTGCGCCCTCGAGCGAATTCCGCGCCGGGTCGAATTGCACCGTCCGTCCCACGTCGAAGGACACCTCGGTTGCCCGTTGCGCCCCTGAATAGACGTGGACAGAGTTCCGCTTGGCGGGAGCAACAAGCGATGCACAGGACGAACGGTCCGACTGAATGGCTGATTCCTGCCTGCGAGTGAATCCTGAACATCGCGCCATGAGGGCAGAATAGAGCAGCCAGACACACACCGCAATTTGCCGCGGTCGAGGGGTGCACGTCAGATTTGTGAGGAGCTGAGGGATGCCATGTTTTCGCTACGATTTGCAAATGATGGTCGGACGACATGAAGGGATTGGGCATCGGGTACGGAATCAGCATCCCCGCTCCCGTCCACACGGGGATAGATCCTCTCCGGGTTCGCCAAGGCGTTCCGTGGTCCACGCACCCGGCGCACACCTCCCGAGTGCTCCTCCGACAGCGACCACTCCGTTCGCCTACTGCCTTCGCGTCGCAGTGCCATCCCCCTGCGGGCAATCGTCCGCCTATCCTTCTCTCCCATGCACGACCCGGCCTACAAGCTGCTGTTCTCCGAGCCTCGCATGGTCGCCGACCTGCTGCGCGG